>CATLBR010000009.1 GCA_949879795.1 uncultured Hungatella sp. | reverse complement strand
CGTTGCCCCGGAGGTTATCCGTGTGTTCAAAGCGCTGATTGTAATCGTGATCTGCCTGGCCCAGTCTCCAGCCTTTATCTCCAGGATGAAGGCTGTATTCGGCAAAAGAAAGGCGGTGGCATAGCGATGAAGACCAAAACACCTTTGAAGACAAAGATGAAAATCAGCAACATATCCCTTCTGATTGCCATAACCATGCTGATTGTCATGTATCTGACGGGGGCTGGCGTGTATGACCGTTTCGGGCAGATTTCTACCATTATGAATCTGTTCAATGACAACGCCTATCTGATCGTAGTGGCGGTGGGCATGACCTTTGTTCTGCTTACCGGCGGCATTGACATTTCGGTGGCCTCCACCTTGGCCTTTACCGGCGTGTTTTCCGCGTTCCTGCTGGAGAAAGGCTGGTCTGCCTTGGTTGTGATCCCCCTGGTACTGCTGATTGGAACCTTTGTGGGCTTTGCCCAGGGCTACGCCGTTCATACGTTCCAGATTGCTCCTTTTCTGGTGACACTGGCAGGGCAGTTCCTGATGCGTGGTATGTGCGCCGTCATCAGCACCGTGTCCATTCCCATCAACAACGGTTTCTATAAGGCCGCGGCTCTGGGAAAAATTTCCTGGAAAATGTCTTCCGGAGGGACCACAAAGCTGTACTACTATGTGTTTGTGGCCCTTGCCGTTCTTCTCATTGCCTGGTATGTGCTGAAATACACCCGTTTTGGCCGGGCGGTCTATGCGGTGGGCAGCAACGAACAGAGTGCCCAATATATGGGACTGCCAGTCTCCGCCGTAAAAATCGGCGTGTACGCCATCAGCGGTTTCTGCGCCGCCTTGGGCGGTGTGCTGTTCAGCTTCTACACGTTGGCGGGCTACTCCCTGCAGAATATGGGGCTGGAGCTGGACGCCATCTCCTCCGCCGTGATCGGCGGCACCCTGCTCACCGGCGGTGTGGGGACGGTAATCGGCTCTATGGTGGGTGTTTTGATTCAGGGGATTATCCAAACCATCGTCACCTACCAGAATCTGAACACCTGGTGGACAAAGGTGACGATTGCCGCAATCCTGTGCTTTTTCATTTTGATTCAGCGGGTTATTGCTATTCGGGCGGAAAAGAAAAAAACTTGATTTCTAATTGGCCGCAGACGCCTGTTGTCTGCGGCCAGAGCGTGTTTGAAAATTGCTTTCCGTCAGATGTACGTCACAGTTTGTGGGAGATTTGGCCCGAACGAGGGAGGCGTAGTGGGCTACGTTGACCGAATGAGGGCCAAATCTCCCGCAAAGTGGGGCGTGCCTTGGCGGGAATGAATTTTCAAACACGCTCCAGTGCGGCTTGCGGGAGCCAATGCGGCTTGCGGGAGAAACCGGTCTCTGGTAAAATTGGGGGGAGAAAGGTTTGAAAGAGGGTGAGGGAATGAAACGCGCCGCCGCCGTTTTCGGCAATCTGAAATTTCGCAGTAAACTGGTGTTGAGCACCCTGTTGGTGGCGTTGATTCCGCTGCTGGTTCTCTCCATGGTAATCGCCACGGTACTGGTGCGGGATGTCAGCGCCCGCTCCGGACAAATGACCTTACAGCTGGTAGGGCAGACCAGTGAATCCCTGGATATCTATATCAATACCATGGAAAAGCTGATGGATCTGGTAATTGACAAGGGCAGCACGGCGCCGATGGATGACGGGCAGATTGAAATGCTCCAAAATCTTGCCAACTCTATTCTGCATGCCTATCCGGAAATTGCCGGATTCTGCATTGCCTATGAGGACGAGCAGTATTTCGGAGCGGGCATGAACCGGATATCCCGGGATCGGTTCCGCGATGAATACTGGTGGCAGTACGCCATTGCCCGGCAGGGCCAGCTGGGGGTCATTGGAAGCGTGGTGGGGCGAAATGTACTCAGCAATCTCAACGACAGTTCTGACTCCATTTTTGCCCTTGTCAAGTCCTTTTCCTACGGACCAGACGGCAGTCAGCAGGGAGTCGTCATGTTCGATATCCGCCATAACATGATTCAGCAGTTGATTAACCGCGTCTCCATCGGGGAGGAAGGGTTCCTCTTCGTGGTGGACGACAGTGATGTGGTGTACACTCCTTCCAGCAATGTGGTCTACCGCGTTGATCAGGAGAGTTATCAGCGGGCCGGAGTGGATACAGACAGGGTAAAGATTCATGATACCGCTTATTTTATTGCCAATCAGTACAGCGGCTATTCCGGGTGGAGGGTGGTAGGCGTGATCCCTGAGACGGAGTTTTCCGCTGGCATCCGCCCGGTCTACCAGGCGCTCAGCCTGTGTATTGCTGTCTGCCTGCTTCTGGTGGTTCTGGTCTCCATCGGCGTATCAGACACGGTCACCCGCCCTATTCTTAAGCTGAGCCGCCTGATGGCCAAGGCGGAAGAGGGAGACTTCTCTGTCCGGTTTGAGGCCATGCACCAGGATGAAATCGGTGTACTGGGCACCTCATTCAACCATATGCTGGAGCATATTGGAGAACTGATTCATGAGCTTTATGAGGAGAAGCAGATTCGTCTGGAGGCCCAGCTTAAAAGTCTCCAGGAGCAGATCAAGCCCCACTTTTTGTACAACACGTTGGATACCATCAGTTGGATGGCCCGGGCGCAAAACGCCATGGACGTGGTGCGTCTGGTGGATGCCCTGACCAATATGTTTCGGGTGGGGCTCTCAAGCGGCCGGGATTACATTACACTCCGGGAGGAAAAAAACCATGTCACAAACTATCTGTATATCCAGAAGGTGCGCTATCAGGACCGCCTGCGTTATTCCATTGAGATTCCGGACGCATATGACGGACTGGTGGTTCCCAAGCTGATTCTGCAGCCTTTGGTGGAAAATGCCATCTACCACGGTGTGAAAATGAAGCGGAGCGGAGGACAGATCCGTGTCACGGCCCGGACGGAGGGGGAAGTGCTGCTTTTGCATGTCTGGGATGACGGCGCCGGCATTTCTTCAGAGCGGCTGGAGGAGCTTCGCCAGGGTCAAAGCAGATCTAAAGAGGAGAAAACAGGGGGATTTGGGCTGTCCTATATTGCGGAGCGGATCGAGCTGTCTTACGGTAATCCGTATGGCATCCAAATCGACAGCCAGGAAGGAATTTTTACACAGATAACAGTCCGTCTCCCGGTTCAGGAGGAGGGTTTCCATGTATAAAGTTTTGATTGCTGATGATGAGGATATCATTCGCCGGGGTCTGGCCAGTATGGTAGGACAGTATGGACGGCTGGAGGTTGTGGCATTGGCGGAGGATGGGGAAATCGCCCTGGAACTGGCAGATCAGACCCATCCGGACCTGATGCTGGTGGATATCAATATGCCTTTTCTGGATGGGTTTGAATTTATCCAGGAGGCCAAAAAGCGATTGCCCGATGTGGAGATCGTCATGATCACAGGCTATGACGATTTTGCCTTTGTACAAAAGGCGCTTCAGATGGGGATTGCCGACTATCTGCTCAAGCCCATTATGGAGGAGCCGTTTTTCCAGATGTTGGACAAAGCGGTTCTGCGGCTGGAGAGCAGGGAAAAGTCCAGAAAATATATGACCTGGGTGACCCGCCAGATGAAGCAAATCCGCTCATCCCTGATCAACGATTTTTTTAGGAGCTGGCTGCGCAGCTATCTGGATCAGGTGGAGATTGAGGACAGGATGCAGTATCTGAATATAGAAATCCCCACCCCTTATTGGGTTACACTGCTGCATCTGCGCAGCGATCCGGCTCAGGAGGCCAGCTTAAGCGACTGGAGTATGGATCTTCTTTTATACAGTTGTGACAACATTGCCCATGAGGTCTTTGCTCCCGCCTGTCCCATTCTTACATTCCGGACGGAGGGGGATGCCCTGGCCATCATTTCCAGGGTGCTGTCCCAGCAGGAGTGGGAGGACCTCTCCCGGAAACTAACCGGGCCTATTGAGTCATATATTCGGGTAAAGGCGGAGCTGATCCGTGTTCAGGGAAATGACCTTATGGAATTCCCGGAGGTAGTGGAGAGGGCGCTGGCAGAGTACAATGCCCGGCGAAAATACTCTGAGCTTGTGACCAGTGTCCTGGGCATGATCGAGAAGCAGTGGGGGAACAGCGAATTTTCTTTACAGTCAGCGGCGAATCAGCTGTATGTCACCCCCCAGTATCTCAGCCGTGTTTTTCACCGGGAAACGGGGGATACCTTCGGCGCCTGTCTGACCGGGAGACGGATTCGGGAGGCCATGCGCCTGCTGCAGAACCAGAATCTGAAAATGTATGAGATCGCCCAAAGAACCGGATACGGCTCCCAGCACTATTTCAGCAGCGCTTTTAAGCGGACGCTGGGAATCTCTCCGGCAGAATACCGGAAAAACATTCTGGAGCAGGGAGGCACAAGATGAGCCGTTTCAGGAGAAGAATCATGGGGCTTTTATGTCTGGCATTGTCTATTCTCTGCGGCTGTTCTGTGCGGCAAACCAGCGTAGAGTATGTAATCGGTGTCTCGCTGGCCAACCTCCAGGAGCAGTGGCGGCTTGTGCTGAAGGATGAACTGGAAGCAGAAGCGGAAAAATATGACGGCGTTCGTCTGGTCATAACGGACGCTGCCGGTGACAGCGAGAAACAGGAATCGGATGTGGAGCGGCTGATGAGTTACGGCATAGACCTGCTCATTATCTCCCCCAGCGATGTGGAGGCATTGACCCCGGTTATCAGCAGGACGTATGAAAAGATTCCGGTGATCGTGCTGGACCGGGCGATGGAAGGCTATGACTACTCGCTGTTCATTGGCCCGGACAATGATCTGATTGGCCGTCAGGCAGGGAAAACGGTGCTGGAACTGTTGGCGGAGGACGGGATTTCCGGCGCGTCTGTGCTGGAAATGAAAAACAATTCTTTTGCCAGTGAGAGCCGCAGCGCGGAATTTGTAAAGACGGTATCCGAGTCAGGCATAGCTACCCGCTCCATTGACCTGCCGGAAGCTACCCGGGACTGCGCCGAAGATACCTTGCTGGCCAGTCCTGAGTTGCTGGAGGGCATTGATGTAATTTTCGCCCACAACGACTATATGGCCTATGGCGCCCGCCTGGCGCTGGATAAGCTGGGAATCAGTGGAATCCGAATTGTGGGACTGGACGGCTTTTCCGGAGAAAACGGTGGTTTGCAACTGGTGGAGCAGGGAGCGATTGACGCTACGGTCACCTGCCCCACAGGAGGGACGGAGGCCATTCGGTACGCGGTGGATATTATGAACCAGGTAAGTGGTATCCCCAAGCAGATCATCCTGCGCAGTCACCGGATCCGGCCGGACAATGTGACGGACTATCAGAAGGAATCCCGGATAACCGGCAAGCCGTCCGTAATCCGGGTTGGATACGCCCAGATCGATGAAGAAAGCCACTGGAGGGCAGCCTGTACCGACTCCATCCGTCAGGCGGCTAAGGATTTTGACATTGATCTGACCATGGAATTTACCCAGCCCCTTGTGGAGGAGCAGACCAGGCTGGTGCAGAAGTTTATTGACCAGGATATGGATGTGATTGTGGTTTCCCCGGTTGTAGCGGAGGGCTGGCGGCCCGTGCTGGAGGAAGCCAGAAAAGCCGGGATTCCGGTTCTCCTGGTAGATCGTATGGTGGATGAAGAGGAAGAAATGTACACTTCTTTCATTGGCGCGGATTTTGAGGAGGAGGGCCGCCGCTGCGCCCGCTGGCTGCTCCATGAATTACCGGGACAGCCGATTCGCGTGCTGGAGCTTACGGGAACCGAGGGCTCTTCTCCGGCCCAGAGCCGGAAAATCGGGTTTGAAGAGGTAATCGATGGCGAACCCGAATGTGAGATTGCCTACTCTGCCTGCGGGGATTTTTCCAGAGAGGAAGGAGGCCGGGTTATGCAGGAATATTTGGAGGAACATAATTGGGACATTGACGCAATTTTTGCGCATAACGATGATATGGCGCTGGGAACGCTGGAGATTATGGCAGAGCAGGGGATTCGGCCCGGAATGGATGTAAAGATTATGTCTGTTGACGGGACATCTGACGCTCTTGTGGCACTTCAGGCCGGAAAGGTGAACTGTGTGGTGGAGTGCAATCCACTTTTGGGGCCTCAGTTGATGAAAGCGATCACCGATCTGATGCAGGGAAAGGAATTGCCTCTTCGGATTATTACAGACGAAAGTGTATTCACAAAAGATACGCCCCGGTCGCAATTTCAGAATCGGAAGTATTAATGTTACTATATCATACGTTTAAAGATTCCCTTCGGAAAAGCTGTGAGCATCCGGGGGAAATTTTTCTCTGGCCGGGAAACAGAACCATTTGTTTCTATGACGATATGGAACCTTGCAGCTTTGGCTTTTCTGAAGAAATCGTTTCCGGATACCGGGTATGCGGGGCAGGTGGTGGACATCCCAAGGAGTAATTACCGGCTGTCCGTGATCGACCGGCTGAAGAAAATGACGGATGAGGAGGGGGACCCGTTCCTCAATATCTTTTCTAACCGGTCCATTTACCTGATATCCCTGTTCAGCTATGAGAAGAAGCAGTCCCTGGTGGCCAACCTTCCCTTAAGGGATATGCCGCTGTTAAAGAAGCGCACGGACTGCGCTGAGGAGGCCATCTTCCGGGCAGTCAATTTCCAGGGAGAGACATGTTCCCAACCTGTCGGGGATAGGGCTGCCAACTCTGTTCCGGCTGCGTTCACTCCCCTTAAGATGGGAAAACTGGCGGGCAAGCTCCCGGGGGATCTTCTTTTGGAGGCACAGCGGTCAGGAAAAGCGGCAGAGATGGTGGAAGCACTGAAACAGCAGGCGGATTTCCTGAGAGGGAGGCTTAAAAAATATTCCAGAAATCAGGAGCAGATTGACGCGATTGAAGAGGCGCTGGGGTATTTTGATTTAGGGTGCCTGGAGGACTATAAACCTAAAGAGGGAGAAAGGGACAGACAGCAGGCCTGATGGATGAGCAGACCAGCAGGAAGTCGATACCTATGAGCAGAACAAAAGCGATTTTGACGGCTTCGCTGCGATTATCCGCAAGTATGTGGGGATAAAGGAACTTACCCCCGCAATCGTCAATGAATTTATCAAGAAAATCATAGTCCATGCGCCGGAAAAAATGGACGGGAAGCGGGTACAGAAAGTAGATATTATTTTCAACTTCGTAGGGGAAATCAATTTCCTTTCTGCCACGCAACCGAAACGGCAAGGCGCATAAAAACCGTTGTTTTCAACACAGCAGGATGGACTTTTTTCACAGCCTTTTCTGTTTGTGTTGAAATATTAGGCAGTCTTAAAATACCTGACGAAGAACATCGTGACCTTGGACGGTCTCAGCCAGGGAAGAACCTGCTTCATCTGGTCCGACGATCAGGGCGTTGCGCAGAAGATCGTGATATTTGCGGAATAATCAAAGATCCCCGGGATTTATCTCCCAGGAGATGCGGGCATCCGAATCGCGTGGTCGGCCGGATGCCTGTATTTTACATTTTGGTAAAGATTTTTAGGTGCGGTTGATGGTAGAATTAAGATATCAAAGGGCATACAGGGAGGGCGAGCGTGAAGAACAGGATACTGGTAGTGGAGGACGAGCGGATCATTTCGGATCTGATCTGCATGAATCTGGAAACAGCAGGCTACGAGACGAGGGCCGTTTATGACGGCAGTGAAGCGGCCGGGCTTCTGCGGGAACAGGGGCAGGAGGCCGCGGACCTGGCCCTGGTGGATATCATGCTGCCGGGAATGGACGGCTTTGCGCTGATGGAGCTGTTTCAGGGAAAACACATTCCGGTGATCTACCTGACGGCAAAGGCCGACGTGACGTCCAAGGTGCGAGGGCTGAAGCTGGGGGCGGAGGATTATATTGTCAAGCCCTTTGAGGTGCTGGAGCTGCTGGTCCGCATGGAAAAAGTGCTGGAGCGGACCGGGAAAATGAAACCGGAGCTCTGTTATGGCGATCTGGTGGTGGACTTAAACATGCACCGCGTCTGGGAAGGGGGAGCCGAGGTAGACCTAAAGCCCATGGAGTTCGGCCTGCTGACCGTGTTCCTGAAAAACCGGAACGTGGTGCTGGGCAGGGACCGGCTGCTGGATCTGGTCTGGGGCAGCGATTTCTACGGGGAGACCAGGACCGTGGATGTCCATGTGGCCAAGCTGCGCAAGAAACTGAAAAGCGCCGGGGCGATCAAGACGATCCCCAAGGCGGGATATATGTTTGAGGACGACGGCCTATGAAACTGAAGACGAAACTGGTGCTGCTGGTATTTTTCATCCTGGCGTTCTCCATGGGCGCCTGCGCGGCATTTTCCATCGCACGCCTTAAGGAGTACAGCCTGTCGGTGCAGGTGGAGAGCGAGCGGGAAAAGCTGCGGATCGCAGGTCGGGCCTTCCGGCAGGTGGGAACCCGGGAGGATTTTGAGAACATGGGCGAGATCGCCCGGGAGGCATATTTGAAGTATCAGTTCGGCCGCTGTTACCAGAGCGGTTACGCGCTGATCAAGGACGGCGTGTGCATCGCCAATCAGACCGATTACGAGATCATAAATCTAAGCGGCCTGAAGGGCGAGTACATGGTTCAGGAGCTGGGCAAAAAGCACATCCTGCTGCTGCGCAGGGCCCTGGAATACCCGGACGGCTTCGAGGTGCTGGCGGCCCGGGACATCTCGGATTCCTGGGAGCTGTTGGAGCGGCAGGCGGGGCTGTATTTGACCGTGTTCGGCGGCGTTTCCCTGACAGCGGCCGTGATCTTCGCCCTGTGCCTTGGACGGGCCTTAAAGTCCCTGGAGGAGCTGCGCCAGGCGGCCGCCGCCATCAGCTGCGGGGAACTGGGCAGCAAGGTCAAGGTGCGGGGACGGGACGAGATTGCCCAGGTGGGGGAGGCGTTTAACCGTATGTCGGAGCAGGTGGAGGAGCAGGTGGAGAACCTGGAGCTGCTCTTAGGCGCTCTGGCCCATGAGATGAAAACGCCGGTGACCTCCATCATGGGATACTCGGAAAGCCTGTTAAGCGTGCGCCTTTCGGAGCGGCAGAAGAAGCAGGCGCTGCAAAATATCCACAGCGCAGGCGTGCGCATGGAGCAGATGAGCGCCAAGCTGCTGGCGCTGGTGGGAATGTATGAGAACGAGGCCATCCGGAGGGAAGAGCTGTCCCTGAGAGACCTGCTGGAGCAGGTGCGGGAGGAGGCGAGGGCGCTGCCTGCCGCCAGGGACGTGACTCTGCTGGTGGAACTTCCGGAGGACATGCGGATTCTGGGTGACCGGGAACTGCTGTGCAGCCTGTTTGTCAATCTGGTTCACAACGGCTGTAAGGCCTCCGACCCGGGCAGGGAGGTGCTTGTAAGCGCCCGCGGGCGGACAGTGACGGTGGAGGACAAGGGCTGCGGAATTCCGGAGAAGGACCTGCCTCATGTGACGGAGGCATTTTACATGGCGGATAAGTCCCGCAGCCGCAGCGAGGGCGGCTCCGGCCTGGGGCTGGCTCTGGGACAGCGCATCGTGCAGCTTCACGGGGGAACCATGGAGATCGAGAGCAAGGCGGGGGAGGGGACGCGGGTGTCGGTAACATTTCCTTAGAAGAGGGAATGGGAGCGCAGGAAAACAGAAGAGATGCGGTTTTTACAACTATTTTACATTCCGGTGATTTCTTTGGGAACCATATCTGTTATCATGGGGTTATCAGGAGAGGGAACCGGGCAGGAAGTGGTTCCCGGGAAAGGAGCTATGACAAGATGGACAAGAAGAATCGTGGAAACTGGAGGCGTCTCTGCCTCCCGGCAGGACTGGCTTTGTGTGCCGCCGCTATTTTGGCAGCGCAGACAGGCTGTTCTTCGCAGCAGGGGGAACCGGTGATCGCAGAGCGCACATCTCAGGCGGAACAGCCCCGGGGCGGCAAAGAGATATCCGACGCCGGGGAAGAGACAAAGGGAGCAGACGAGGAGAAACCGGAGAGACGCCTGTCGGAGCAGACGGAAGCGCCAGCCCTCTACGAGATGAAGCTGATCGGTGAAACCATGAGGCTGGAGGCCGACGCTGCGGTGAAGGTGCCGGAGGTGTACGCCGCGCCCGTGCTGCGGGTGGAGCGGGAAAGGCCCTATACGGAGGAGGATTTCGCCCGGTTTAAGGAAGTGGTGTCCGAGGCAGAGGGAATCCAGTGGAATGAGAACGAATATCCGCCGGAGAAGAACACGGACCTCAACAGCTGTACATCAGAGGACGACCGGTACTTCGTGTCCTTCAGCAAGGGGTCCGGCGGCGAGACGCCGCTCATCTGGCTGAACCAGCGTCAGCTCTCTCACGGCAGCGGGGACAGCTTTGATGCCACGGACCTCTCGGATATGACACTCAGCGCGCAGGAGCGGGAACAGATTGAGGGGGAAATGCAGAAAAAGGCGGAGAAAATCCTGACCGGCCTGGGCCTGGAGCATTTTGAGCTGAGGAGCAGCCAGTGGCGGGCTTTGTCCAGATCCACGGATTACAAGTGGGTCCCGGACGGCCGGTATGGTTTAAAACTGAGCTACTGCCGGAATGTGGACGGGATACCGGAACCCTCCGGCGGCGGGGCGGCCTGGGGGATGGCCCCGGCTCTGAGCCAGTATGTGGAATTCGTCTACGCCCAGGACGGAGAGCTGGTGGAACTCAAGGATATCAACCGGGAAACCGTGGTGAAGGAGCAGGAGGAGGAAGGCTTTTTGCTGCCGTTCTCAGCCGTCACTGAGATTTTTGAACAGTACGCCAAGACATATTTTGAGCAGAGTAAGCCGGGGATTCCTGATGCGGATGAGGTGAGCCAGATCCAGGAGGCGGACAGCGGCAAGACTAAGGCTAAAGCCGGGGATAAAAGCCAGCTTCAGGCCGCGGACAGCGCAACGTTGGAGTGGGAGACCGAAAGTATCCGGCCTTCCACGCTGCTCCCCGTATCCCCTGAACCCCGCACTTATATACTGGTGTCGGAGGTCAGGCTGGAATACCTCCTGACCTATGAGGTTGACCGTGGAAACACCACTGACCGGGGACGGCTGGAGCCGGTGTGGAGCTTTTATGGAGACGTGGTGATCACGGACCAGAACTGGGATAAACCGGAAAATGGCAGTCCCCTGCAGGAGTATGCCAAAAAGCGTAATCTGCTGGTGTCCATAAAAGCGGCGGACGGGCAGGTGGTGGGGTTTTAAGCTCAGGCATCGGAGCCGCCAGCTGTATTTTCCCGTTGATACTTGTGTCCTGGCATGTTTATAACCTGGTTTTGATGTATTATGCCAGGAAGGCAGAAACTGCCAGGCGGACAGTCTGGATATACGGTGGAACTTAATCAGTGGGAAAAATGCAAGGTCATAGGAACCAGAAGAGTCAACCTGACTTATCGGATTTTGAAAGGCGGCGCTGCCGGTATGAGCGGCAAGGCCGCCTATGCGGAGATAAACAGGATTATTTCTGATCAGATCCAGATTGACCCGCATCCGTTTCAAGTTGGGGAAGTCTGTCTATAAGATTTATCATAAGAGACGGATTTTCGCAGAGAAGGCCAGTAAACTTCTGGGAAGAGAAGCCTATTTAAGCGGACTTTCCAGAGCTCCTTTCATTGGAGTGCTTCCAGAGACATTGGCGACAGCGGAAATACCGTATCATTTGACTCGTCAAGTCTGTTTCAATAAAGTGGGATTGATTTGAGAAGAAAGGAATTACTGGCGATTCTTAAGATTTTTCCCTGCCATGTAAGTAGTTGTTGCTGTTTTATAGGAAACTGTGGTAGAATAGCTTCGTATGTGGTAGAATGTACGTGAAAATAAAATTGTTGAAGATTTTGAAAATCACCCGATTTTCGGCTCAAAAAAGGCCTGATTCGCCGACCTGGTAGGGACCTTATTTGCAGCAGATTTCTCAAAATCAACCGATTTTCCGCACCACAAAAACAGCTTAAAATTTATGCAATATAAACAAAAAACAAGGAAAAACCATGAGAAAACTAGCCTTACCTGATGAAATTTTACTAAGTATCCAGCAGCCCGCCCGCTACATCGGCGGCGAGGTGAATATGTGCGTCAAGGACCCGAAAGATGTGGCCATCCGTTTTGCCATGTGCTTTCCGGACGTGTATGAGATCGGCATGTCCCACTTAGGAATCCAGATCCTTTACGACATGTTCAACCGCAGGGAAGATACCTACTGTGAGAGAGTCTATTCTCCCTGGACAGATTTGGACAAGATCCTGAGAGAGAACAAAATTCCTCTTTTTGCCCTCGAATCCCAGGAGCCGATAAAAAATTTTGATTTCCTGGGAATCACTCTTCAGTATGAGATGTGCTATACCAATATCCTGCAGATTCTTGATTTGAGCCAGATTCCCATCCACAGCAGAGACAGAGGGGATGAGTATCCTATCGTCATCGGCGGCGGTCCCTGTGCTTACAACCCTGAGCCGCTGGCAGATTTTTTTGATCTCTTTTACATCGGAGAAGGGGAGACTGTCTACGACCGATTGTTGGATGCCTACTTGGAAAATAAAAAGCAAGGGGGAAACCGCCATAAATTCTTTGAGATGGCTGCCAGAATTCCGGGGATTTATGTCCCTTCATTTTACGATGTAACCTATAACAAAGACGGTACCGTCAGAGGTTTTAAACCCAATAATATCAATGCCAGTGAAAAGGTTACAAAAGAGCTGGTCATGAACATGGATCACGCACCCTATATCGAGAAACCTCTCGTCCCTTTTCAAAAGGTTACACAGGACAGAGTGGTTCTGGAAATACAGAGAGGCTGCATCCGGGGCTGCCGGTTCTGTCAGGCGGGCAATGTTTACCGTCCTCTCCGGGAGAGGGGGCTGGACTGTTTAAAGAGCTATGCCAAGCAGATGCTGGAGACCACGGGACACGAGGAGATTTCCTTAAGTTCTCTCAGTTCCAGCGACTATACCCATCTTCCTGAACTGGTAGATTTTCTCATCGAACAGTGCAGCCTGCGGAAAGTCAATATCTCCCTTCCCTCCCTGCGGATCGATGCATTCTCTCTGGATGTGATGAGCAAAATTCAAGATGTTAAAAAAAGCAGCCTGACTTTCGCTCCGGAAGCCGGCTCCCAGAGACTGCGGGATGTGATCAACAAAGGGCTCACCGAGGAAGTGATTCTTCAGGGGGCCGCCGAAGCGTTCAAGGGTGGTTGGAACCGTGTAAAGCTATACTTCATGCTTGGTCTTCCCACCGAGCAGCAAGAAGATATGGAAGGTATCGCGCTGCTCTCTGAAAAAATCGCGGAAACATACTATGACACGGTTCCAAAAGAACAGCGCCATGGGAAAGCGCAGATTGTGGCCAGTTCTTCCTTCTTTGTGCCTAAGCCTTTCACCCCATTCCAATGGGCCAGGATGTGCACCAAGGAGGAGTTTCTGGAGCGGGCCTACATTGTAAAGAACAAGTTTAAAGAGATGAAAAATTCCAAAAGTCTCAAGTACAACTGGCATGAAGCCGACGTCACGGTGCTGGAAGGGGTGCTGGCCCGGGGAGACAGAAAGGTGGGAGCCGTGATCGAGGCTGCCTACAGAAACGGCGCTCTGTTTGATTCCTGGTCCGAATATTTTGACAACAGCCGTTGGCTGAAAGCGTTTGAAAAGTGCGGAATAGATCCTGATTTTTATACGGTGAGAGAGAGAAGTCTGGATGAGATTTTTCCCTGGGATTTCATCGACGCAGGAGTTTCAAAGGAATTCTTAAAAAGAGAGTGGCTGCTGGCGCTGGGGCAGAAGGTGACTCCCAACTGCCGCCAGAAGTGCTCCGGCTGCGGAGCCAGACAATTTGGAGGGGGTGTCTGCTATGAAAATAAGAATTAAGTTCAGTAAGCAGGGCTCCATGAAATTTATCGGTCATCTGGACATTATGCGGTATTTCCAGAAAGTCATGCGCAGGGCAGAGGTAAATATACGCTACAGTGAAGGCTTTAGCCCTCATCAGATCATGTCCTTTGCGGCCCCGTTGGGCGTGGGAATCACCAGCAGCGGAGAGTATCTGGACATTGAGGTCCTCTCTACAGACACTTCTAAAGTTATGGTGGATCGACTCAACAACGCTATGGTGGAGGAAATTCGGATTTTAAGTTATCGACACCTTGGAGACGCCAGCAAAAACGCTATGTCTCTCGTCAGTGCCGCCGACTATACTCTGGAATTCCGGGAAAATTATATCCCTGCAAACCTGGAAGAGTTTTTCGAAAATCTTGAGAGTTTTTACAGACAGGAGCATATTTTTATTGTAAAACCCACAAAGCGGGGGCAGAAGGAGATGGATTTAAAACCTCTTGTCTACCGTCTGGAGAGACGGGGAGACGGGATCTTTATGCAGGTATCCACAGGCAGCACAGACAACATCAAACCAGAACTGGTGATGGAAGAATTTTACAAGAGCAGACAGTGGGAGTATCCCCGCTTTGCTTTTCAGATACAGAGGGAAGAAGTTTACGGTCGGGACGACAGTGGACGGCTGATTCCTCTGGAGGAATTTGGTGAAGACATTGAATAAGATTGTCATAACAAATATGGACAACGGAATATTGACCGCAGCTGTCAGCGACGGCCGTGTCACGCAGTTGAATCTGGAAAACGAGACGGGTTTCCTTCTGGGAAAAATCTATATCGGAAAAGTCAAAAACATCTCCAAAAATATCAACGCCGCTTTTATCGATCTGGGAGGCGGCCAGATGTCCTACTACAGTCTGACTGAGAACCGAAGGCATCTTTTCGCGGATCAGCCTCTGGAAAACCATCCGCGCACCGGGCTGCGTCCCGGCGACGAACTCATCGTTCAGATTAGCAGGGACGCAGTAAAGACAAAAGACCCTGTAGTCACAGGCTGTATCAGTTTTACAGGCCGCTACTGTGTGGTCACTTCCGGGAAATGTCATATCGGTTTTTCTTCCAAAATTGCGGACGGAGAATGGAAGGCTTATCTGAAAAAGGTCCTGGAAGAGGAAAAAGATTCCGAATTCGGAATTATAGTCCGCACTAATGCCATAACAGCCTCGGAAGAAGATATTTTAAAGGAACTTCGGGAGCTGAAATCACAATACTACAGACTTCTGTCGGAGGCCCCTCATCGAACCTGCTACACCTGCCTCTACGACGCGGTTCCCTCCTACATCGCCAGCCTGAGGGACACTTATCAGGGTTTCATGGACGAGATTGTCACTGACGATCAGGAAATCTTTCTTCAGATACAGACATATCTGGATAAATACCAGCCGGAAAACAGCGATGCTGTCAGACTTTATCAGGATTCCCTGCTTCCGCTGAAAAAACTGTATTCTCTGGAAAAGGCAGTGTCTGAAGCTCTTCAAAAAAAAGTCTGGCTGAAATCCGGCGGCTATCTTGTCATCGAACCCACGGAGGCCATGACGGTTATCGATGTAAATTCCGGAAAATATACCGGAAAAAAAGATTTCAGAGAGACCATCCTAAAGATCAACCTGGAGGCGGCGGTTGAGATCTCCCGCCAGCTGCGGCTGCGCAATCTTTCAGGTATGATCATCGTGGATTTTATCGATATGGATACCCACGAAGACCGGGAGAAACTGATGTCCGTCCTGACAGACTGGTGCAAAAAAGATCCTATAAAGACTACGGTTGTCGACATGACCAAGCTGGGACTTGTGGAGATAACAAGGAAAAAAATACGGAAACCATTCCGGGAACAGATGGAAAAAGGAGAACATGAAACATGAAGATTATCATTGTAGGCTGTGGCAAAGTAGGTGTGACTCTGGCCGAGCAGCTGAATAATGAAGGCCACGATATCACTCTCATCGATCAGGACTCATCGGCGCTGGAAAATGTGGTCAACAGCATCGATGTGCTGGGGGTGGCGGGGAACGGCGCCGTCTATGCTGTCCAGCAGGAAGCAGGAATCCATGAGGCGGATCTCCTTATTGCCACTACAAACTCCGACGAGCTCAATATGCTGTGCTGTCTCATAGCCAAGAAGGCCGGCAACTGCCATACTATCGCCAGAATCAGAAATCCCGAGTATGCGGCGGAAATCAACTTTATCCGGGAGGAGATGAACCTCTCCATGGCGATCAACCCCGAACTCGCGGCGGCCAGGGAAATCTCCAGACTTCTGAAATTCCCCTCGGCTATCAAGATCGATACCTTCGCCAAGGGGAGGGTGGAAATCATGAAGTTTCAGATTCCCGACAATTCGGTTCTCCATGAACTGAAAGTGTGGGAGGTGCCCTCAAAATTAAGGTGCAGCGTCCTGATCTGCGCCGTGGAGCGGGGGACAGACGTGGTGATTCCAAATGGTAATTTTCAACTAAAAACCGGGGATAAAGTGTCCTTTGTAGCCCCTCCTGCAGAGTCTATGCGTTTTTTTAAAGGGGCAGGAGTCGAAAACAACAGCGTTAAAAACGCGATTTTAATAGGCGGGGGGAGAATTACATATTATCTTGCCCAGATGCTTCATGATTCTCCCATCAAATTAAAAATTATAGAGCGAGACATGGAACAATGCAGGATATTGAGTGAGAAACTTCCCGGCGTTATCGTCATCAACGGGGACGGTTCCGACCAGCAGCTCCTTTTGGAGGAAGGACTCCACGAGACGGAGGCATTCGCCGCGCTCACTGGTTTCGACGAGGAAAATATTATGCTTTCCCTCTACGCCAGAAGCAAATCGAAGGCTAAGCTGATCACAAAAGTCAACCGTACCGCTTTTGAGAGTGTAATCAACGATATGAATCTTGGAAGCATCATCTATCCAAAACTGATTACGGCCGATATCATCCTCCAGTATGTCCGCGCCATGCAAAATTCCGTGGGCAGTAACGTGGAGACTCTGTACAAGATTGTAGCCGACAAGGCGGAAGCGCTGGAGTTCCGTGTGGGGGCGGATGCGCCTATGAGAGGAGTTCCTCTTGAAAAGTTGTCCTTAAAACCCAATCTGCTGGTAGCCTGTATCAATCGAAACGGAAAGATTATCACCCCCCGTGGAAAAGATACCATGGAAAAGGGGGACACGGTGATCATCGTGACCACTACCACAGGCTTAAAAGATCTGAAAGATATTTTGAGGTAGAAAAGAGAAGACCATGAACATCAAGATAATATTATATTTTTTAGGTTGGGTACTGAACATAGAGGCGCTTTTGATGCTGCTCCCCTGTGGCGTATCTCTCATCTATGGAGACGGACAGCTGCCAGCATTTCTCATAGTTATGGCATGCTGTGTCGTCATCGGGTGGTTTACCACCCACCGAAGGCCGGAAAACACTGTATTTTATGCAAAAGAGGGCTTCGTAGCCGTGGCCCTCATCTGGGTGGTTCTCAGTTTTTTCGGCGCTCTGCCTTTTCGTATCAGCGGGGAGATACCGTCCATGACCGACGCCCTCTTTGAGACCATCTCTGGATTTACCACCACCGGAGCCAGTATTTTAAATAATGTGGAAGGACTTTCACCTTCTATGCTTATGTGGAGAAGTTTCACCCACTGGGTGGGCGGCATGGGTGTGCTGGTGTTCATCCTGGCAATCCTTCCTCTCGCCGGCGGCGGATATGCCATGCATATCATGAGAGCGGAAAGCCCCGGCCCGTCTGTGGGAAAATTGGCTCCCAAGGTGAAGGACACCGCAAAGATACTGTATGTCATCTATCTGTCCATGACGCTTCTCCAGGTGATACTCCTCCTGGTGGGAGGCATGCCGCTTTTCGACTCTCTGGCTACCAGCTTCGGCACGGCGGGAACCGGCGGCTTTGGGATTAAGAACAACAGTATCGCTTTTTATGACAGCTATTACCTTCAGGGTGTGGTCACTGTGTTTATGATTCTGTTCGGTGTCAACTTTAACGTGTACTATCTGCTGAGCACAAAACATTTCAGAGACGCATTCTCCTGTGAAGAGGCCCGGACTTATCTGGGAATCATCGCCGTCTCCGTGGCTCTCATCACTTTCAATATTCGCGGTGCTTTCGGAAGTCTGTTTGAATCTTTTCACCATGCGGCTTTTCAGGTAGGTTCCATCATCACCACTACAGGATTTTCTACCGTAGATTTCGACACATGGCCTCAAGTTTCTAAAACTCTTCTGGTCGGTCTGATGTTTGTGGGAGCCTGTGCCGGAAGTACCGGCGGCGGCATGAAAGTCTCCCGGATCATGATATGGATGAAATCAGTAAAAAGCGAATTATCCGCCCTGATTCACCCGCGGAGCGTGAAGGTGCTGAAGTTGGAGCAGAAGGCTCTGGATTCCGGGGTCATGCGTTCAGTAAACAACTACTTTATCGCGTATTTTTTCATATTTGCCGCCTCTGTCCTGATCGTCAGCCTGGACAATTTTGACTTTACCACCACATTCACCGCCGTGGCTGCCACATTCAACAACATCGGTCCCGGACTGGCGGGAGTGGGACCTTCCTGCAATTTTTCCCAGCTGTCGGGACTGTCCAAATATGTGCTGATGTTTGATATGCTGGCAGGACGCCTGGAGATCTTCCCTATGCTGATTCTGTTTTCACCCTCCACATGGAGGAAGGGGTGGTAATAGATTTATTACAAAATTGTTAATTCTGTTGCTTTTTTATTCTGAAAGTATTAAAATACAAAAAATGGAACATGTTGATTCTGTTTCGTCAATAATACATAGGGAGAGGAATTATGTTTAGCTCTAAAAAAAGAAGCGACACAATTAATACCAGTATGATAAACACAATTATAGGAAATAACGCGAAGATTGAAGGAGTGATTTCTACCCAGGATTCTACCAGGGTAGACGGTATTCTTGAGGGAAAGATTCTCTCAGAAAGTTCTGTTATTGTAGGGGAAAGCGGAATGGTAACCGGTGATATTCTGGCCGTGGAGATCCTGGTTGCAGGAACGGTCCACGGGAATCTCACCGCAAAAGAGAAGATCGAACTGACCAGCACGGGACGTGTTCTGGGCGATATGATCACAAAGACTCTGGTCATCGATGAAGGCGCCTCTTTCAAGGGGAACTGTACTATGGAAATGGTGGAAGAGAAGGCCTCCCCTCAGATATCCCCGCAAAAAGAGCCTGAAAAAGGAGCAAAAACTCATTAATGAAATGGAAAAAGTTTAAAAAAGAACGCATTTCCCTGAATTACACAGTCATGCTTCTTCCCCACTCTCAAAAAAAGCCGATACATTTCAAGACACCTGTCTGGACTTTTGGATTGTTCTTTTTAGGCATTTTGGTTCTTTCAGGGACATGTCTCTTCTTTGCAGGTTCCCGCCATCAGCTGAAAGAAGTCCAGTTGGAGAAAGAGCACCTGGAGGTGGAGAAAGAACAGCTGGAAGTGGAATGGCTGGAGCTTGCCGCTCAAAAGCAGCTGTCCGACCAGGAGAACGAACGTTTGAGACAAGCCCGTGAACAGCAGGAACAGGAGCTGAAAAAACTGGAAGAACGGACCAAAGACACCATACGTGAACTGGAAGAGCTGGTGGAGAGAGAGAATCAGATTCGAGAGGAACTGGGGCTTGAACAGCTTGCCTCGGAGGACGAGCCGTCTTCCGATTCCGATGAGGAAAGCCATATGCAGACCGCAGAAACCGGGGACACTGTGGGAATGGTTCCGTCCTTCAGCCACACCGAACGCATCATGAGTTTCCAGGCGATTCAGACAGAGCTGAGTTATCTGCAAAACAGCCTTTTGGAGGTATCCGGCCAGTATGACGGATACTTAAACACCATCGAGGAGATCAAAGCCGCAGAGGCCGCGGAGGCTGCCAGAAAAGAAAACCTTCGGAAAACCCTGGTCACAAGCGCCCTTCAATTTGTAGGAAACGCCTATGTATACGGAGGCAACGACCCTCATACAGGGGTGGACTGTTCCGGTTTTTCCAGGTACATTTTAGGTAATTACGCCGGGGTATATCTCCCCCGCACAGCCGCGTCCCAGTCATCCCAAGGCAAGCCTGTCTCGGCAGATGAGGCCAGGCCGGGGGATCTGGTTTTCTACAGCAGCGGAGGCCACGTAAACCATGTAGCTATCTATATCGGTGATGGAAGGGTGGTTCATGCCTCCAACGAGAGAACCGGAATCACCACATCTAATATGTACTACAGAACTCCATGCAAGATTGTCAACGTCCTGGGAGACTAAATCCGCAAATTTAAACCGATAAAATTCCAATTTCAGGTTGACAACCAGGCCGTAAGATGGTAATATGTTTGAGTATGCCGCACAACGAGGTCGATAAGTCCTGACGGACACCGCAGTTGGCGAGTAATGATAATAGGAGGTGCCACGATGTACGCGATTATTGCAACAGGCGGAAAGCAGTACAAAGTCGCAGAAGGCGATATCATTAATGTTGAGAAACTTGGTGTTGAAGCTGGAGAGACAGTTACCTTTGACCAGGTCCTTGCAGTGAGCAACGGTGAGCTGGCCGTAGGCTGCCCTACTGTAGAAGGGGCAACGGTGACAGCCACTGTCGTCAAAGAGGGCAAGGGCAAAAAAGTGATCGTATACAAGTATAAGAGAAAGACCGGCTATCACAAGAAAAACGGTCACAGACAGCTCTTTACTCAGGTCAAGATCGACAAGATCAATGCATAATCATGATTAATGTAACTGTATTGACAGATTCAGAACATCAATATGTCGGTATTGAGATGCTTGGACATGCTGGTACGGCGTCTGCTCCTATAGCAGAGGGGCAGGAACTTGTCTGTGCAGCAGTTTCCGCTTTGACTCTCAATATGGCTAATTCTGTGGAGCACTTCACAGAAGACTGCTTTGAAGCCGACGAGGATGAGGAGGCAGGAGGATTTTCCTTTCGTTTCACATCATCAATCAGTTCAGAATCAAGACTTCTTATGAATTCTTTGGTGTTCGGTCTTATGGATATTGAAGAAGAGTATGGAGAGCCATATATAAGAATCTGTTTGAAGGAGGTGTAAGTGATGTTTAAGATGAACCTTCAGTTGTTCGCTCACAAAAAGGGCGTTGGTTCCACCAAGAACGGCAGAGATTCCGAGTCCAAGAGACTTGGAGCCAAGAGGGCTGACGGGCAGTTCGTGCTGGCCGGCAATATTCTCTACAGACAGCGTGGTACCAAGATCCATCCAGGTGTCAATGTAGGACGCGGCGGCGACGATACATTGTATGCCAGAGTTGATGGCATTGTGAGATTCGAGAGAAAGGGCAGAGACAAAAAGCAGGTTTCTGTATATCCAAGAACAATCAACGAGTAATTTGGATGGCTTCATACTTACGATGTATGAAGCCATTTTCCGTATCAGTTGATGATAATCCAGAAAGGTAACGGTGAACGATGTTTGCAGATCGCGCAAAAATATTTATAAAATCCGGCAAGGGCGGTGACGGACACGTCAGTTTCAGGAGGGAACTGTACGTTCCAAGCGGTGGTCCCGACGGCGGCGACGGCGGAAAAGGCGGAGACATCATCTTTGAGATCGATAAAGGCCTAAACACTCTGGTCGATTTCAGACAGACTCGAAAATATGTGGCTACCCCCGGACAGCCAGGAGGCAAAAAGCGATGTCACGGCGCCAACGGAAAAGATCTGGTAATCAAGGTTCCTGAGGGAACAGTCATCAAAGATTTTGAAAGTGGGAAAGTGATCGCCGATATGTCCGGGGAATGCTGCAGAGAGGTAGTCCTGAAGGGGGGTAAAGGGGGGCTGGGCAACATGCATTTTGCCACATCTACCATGCAGGCTCCCAAGTATGCCCAACCTGGACAGGAGAGTCAGGAACTGTGGGTTACTCTGGAACTCAAGGTCATAGCCGACGTAGGTCTCGTGGGCTTTCCCAACGTGGGCAAATCCACCCTCCTGTCACGGGTCAGCAACGCCAGGCCAAAGATCGCCAACTATCATTTTACCACCCTGGATCCCCATCTGGGCGTGGTGGATCTAGACAGCGGAGCGGGGTTTGTCATGGCGGATATCCCCGGACTCATCGAAGGGGCTTCCCAGGGAGTAGGGCTGGGCCATGATTTTCTTCGCCACATCGAGCGCACCAAAGTACTGGTTCATGTGGTAGATGCCGCCTCCACGGAAGGACGGGATCCTGTAGAAGATATCCGAACTATCAACGAAGAGTTATCTGCCTACAACCCAGAACTCAAACATCGCCCACAGGTAATCGCTGCCAACAAAATTGATGCCCTCTATGAGGATGGGGGGACTGAAAATCCGGTGGAGAGAATTCGCCAGGCATTTGAAAGTGAGGGTATTTCTGTGTACCCAATCTCTGCAGTAAGCGGAAAAGGGGTAAAAGAGCTTCTCTACGGCGTCTATGATATTTTAAAGTCTCTGGACAGCAAACCTGTTGTGTTCGAAAAAGAGTTTGATACGACACAGCTCCGTGCAGGGATGAACCTTCCCTACACAGTTGAACGCAACGACGATGGGGACTATGTGGTAGAGGGACCAAGAATTGAAAAAATGCTGGGTTATACCAACCTGGAATCCGAAAAAGGTTTTGTATTTTTTCAGAATTTTCTCCGGGATTCAGGGATCTTGGAGGAACTGGAAAAATCGGGTATACAGGAAGGCGACACAGTGCGCATGTATGGTCTGGCCTTTGAATATTATAAATAGTATTTTTTGCCCTCATCTAGGAAGGGCAGCAGTACAGGGCGCCGCCGCGCGCCTGAAAGGAGTTTACTATGACTACAAAACAGAGAGCCTGTCTGAAAAGCCTGGCTATGAATCTGGAACCCATTATTCAGATCGGCAAGTCCAGCCTTACTCCGGAACTGACTTCAGCTGTGGCTGAAGCTCTGGAGGCCAGAGAACTGATCAAAATCAGTGTACTGAAGAATTGTGTGGATGACAGTCGTGAACTGGCCCAGATTCTGGCAGAACGCACCCATTCGGATGTGGTACAGGTGATCGGTAAAAAAATTGTTCTCTATAAACAGGCTAAAGACGAAAAAAAGCGAAAGATTGTACTTCCTTAAAAGGAGATATTTCTGCCATGTCTAAAATCGGAATAATGGGGGGAACTTTTGATCCTATTCACAACGGACATCTTCTTCTGGGAACACAGGCACACATGGAATACGGACTGGAATCGGTTTGGTTCATGCCTTCCGGACAACCGCCTCACAAAAGGAATCAACATGTAAGCGACGGATTTCATCGCTGCGCCATGGTAAAGCTGGCCATACAGGATAAACCAGCTTTCAGATTTTCCGATTTCGAACTTCTCAGAAGCGGAAATACGTACACGGCCCAGACCATGACACTGTTGAAAGATGCTTTTCCTCAGCATCAGTTTTATTATATTATCGGTGCAGATTCCCTGTATGAGATCGAACACTGGTATCATCCGGAACAGGTGATGACCAGTGTACCTTTTCTGGTGGCCAACCGGGAGTATAAAAGCGATCACCGTCCTCTGGAGGATCAGATCACGTACTTAGAAAACTCCTACCATGCCTGCATCTATCTGCTCCACTGCAGAGAGATGGATATTTCATCTGCAGGGATCAGACAGGCGGTAGAACAGGGAATATCCATTGAAGGCTGTGTTCCTCAGCCGGTAAGAGAGTACATTGCTGTCCACAATCTCTACAGGGCAGCAGAATCAACATTTGACGGGAGGCGGAACTATGAACTCTCAGATTTTGAAGCTGAGAAAAAAAATGAAATCGAAATTAAGTGATGCCCGTTATGAGCATTCTTTAAGTGTATCATTTACCTGTGTATGCCTTGCAATGCGATATGAATATCCGCTTGACAAGGCAGAACTGGCCGGTCTGATGCATGACTGTGCCAAATGCTACAGTGATGCGGAGATCTTGAAATTCTGCAGAAAGCATAAAATACCGGTTTCCGAAGGAGAGCTTAAAGCGCCTGCGGTGCTCCATGCCAAGTATGGAGCCTGGCTTGCCAAAAAGCGTTACGGTATCGAGGATAAAGAGATCCTTTCGGCTATTGCCTGCCACACCACAGGAAAACCGTCCATGAAAACTCTGGATAAGATTCTGTATGTGGCTGATTACATTGAAGCGCGAAGAGATAAAGCTGGCAACCTTGCCTCCATGAGAAAACTTGCGTTTGAAGATCTAGATGAGACACTTTATCGGATCATGAAAGGAACCCTTGAATATCTCGAGCAAAAAGGCAGCCGTCTGGACCCGATGACAGCAGAAGCATTTGCGTACTATGAAAGTGAGAGAGCAGCAGGCACACTGAAAAAAGGCAATTAACTATAGATGAGGAGGTTATATGTCAAAATCTTTAGAAATGGTAAAAATGGCTAAAAAAGCCCTGGAAGATAAAAAGGCTCAAGATATCAAAGTCATAGATATTCGAGAAGTAACCGTGATCGCCGACTATTTTATCATTGCCGACGGCTCAAATCCTAATCAGGTACAGGCCATGGTGGATAATGTAGAAGAAGTCCTGGGAAAAGCGGGGTACGAGTGCCGTCAGATCGAAGGCTACGGTGCCGGTGGATGGGTTCTTATGGATTACGGCGATATCATTGTGCACGCGTTTTCACGGGAGGACCGTCTGTTCTATGATCTGGAGCGGATATGGAGAGACGGAAAACTTTTGGACGAAAACCAACTGCTCTGAGCTTTGTCAACACATCACCGAAGATTTTTGATACTTCGCAACGCAAACTATCCCTCAAACTGTGCCTTTCCACATAGTTTGAGGGATTTATTTTAGGGAGGGGGATCCTACAGCTCTTTTCTTCAGGCAGTACGGAGGTCTCTTTCCTGTCCGCCCGTTTCGTTTACATAAAATATTTATGTAAACAAGAGCTACATCATGCGCACCAGCCCTATAACCACCCCCAATATTTTCACCTCATCTGTGATAATGGGATCTAATGCGTCGTTTTCCGGCTGAAGACGGTAATGTCCTTTCTCTTTGTAAAACCGTTTTACCGTGGCTGAATCCTCTATAAGGGCTACTACAATCTCCCCGTTTCTCGCATAATCCTGCTGTTTAACAATAATCTGGTCTCCGTCAAAAATACCTGCGTTGATCATGCTTTCACCTTTTACTCTCAGCATGAACGTCTGCTCGTTGGGCAGAAGCTCCACAGGGATGGGAAAATAATTTTCAATGTTTTCCTCTGCGAGAATAGGCTGTCCTGCCGCTACGGTACCGATCATAGGCACGTTCACCAGTTCACGCCTCGTAAGATTAAAACAGTCATCAATAATCTCTATGGTTCTGGGTTTCGTCGGATCCCTTCGTATATAACCTTTCTGCTCCAATGTCTCCAGATGGGAATGAACAGAAGAGGTGGATTTCAAACGGACTGCCTCGCAGATCTCCCTGACTGACGGGGGATAACCCTTCTTTAAAATAGTTTCTTTAATATATTCTAAAATTTCCTGCTGCTTCGATGTAATCTTTTCCTGTGCCATATATTGACCTCCCAAACAGAACATATATTCTCAGCTACTATATATAGTATCATATGTTCGAAAAAAATGCAAACCTTTGTTCGAAAAAATACAAAAAAAGTCATTGACAAACATGTGTTCGAGTAATATAATAAGAGCAGTCAAGAAAGAACACACGTTCGCTATCTGTTTACTTTTTGAAGGAGGATACTATGAAAAAGTCATTTTTCTTTTTATGGCTGGGCATCATTATGGGATGTGCTTTTTTGGGCATCTTTTTCGTAAACGTGATGGCAGAAGAACCAGAGATGCCCAAGATGGTATCCTACTATACCTGCATTAAGATACAGCCCGGAGATACCATCTGGAGCATAGCAGAAACCTATACACAGGGAACTGATATTTCGGTAGAAGACTATGTGCAGCGCATAAAGCAGATGAACCACCTGGGAGAGGACACCATTCACGCCGGCCATTACCTGACGGTCATGTATCAGCGTCCTGAAGCAGAAGAAGAGTGATTGCTCTCTGGCTGTGTTCTAAGCTGAACTGCGTTTCTGGCAGTTCTTCGCCTGGAATCCTCCATGGCGGCATAGTGTTTTCGTGTGGTGTTGACATCCGAGTGACCCAGAACATCCGCCACCAGATAGATATCACCGGTTTCCTGATAGAGTGTAGTTCCGTAGGTGCTTCTGAGTTTGTGGGGTGTGATCTTCTTCAGCGGAGTTACAAGTACTGCATATTTTTTTACCAGCTTTTCCACACTCCGCACAGACATACGTTTCATCTGAAGTGACAGAAAGAAAGCGTTCTCGTGGCCTTCCACAGGAATCATAACCTGGCGCTCGTCAAGATAGTCTCTGAGAGCGTCTTCCACCTCGATTCCAAAGTATACTGTAACTTCTTTCCCCCCCTTGCGGTGGATCCGAATTCCTGCGTTTTTAAAATCCACATCATTCAGATCCAGTCCTACACACTCTGATACACGGATTCCTGTTCCGAGAAGCAGTGTTAAAAGTGCCAGATCTCTGATTTTCGTCCGTTTATGAAACTGTCTCTGTTTCTCAGTGAGAGAATCTCCACTTTCAACTTCGTCAAGCAACCTGGCCACTTCATCCACATCCAAGCGTATGATCTCTTTATCGTGGAGCTTGGGAAGTTTTACCAGAGCTGCGGGATTATTCTTGATCAACTCCCTCTGATAATAATAGTTATAAAAACTTTTCAACGAAGATATCTTCCTCATGATTCCTCGTTCTTTATTTATAATCTCCTGATCTTTGTCATTGAAACGATACTTTAAATACTCCATATATTCTTCAAGATCTGTGACAAGGAGCTTGTCCAGGTGGGAGAGTGTGATACTTTTCATATCTAATTTAGCAATAACCGGATTCTCCTTTTGAAGAAAATCAAAAAATATTTTCAGATCATACGCGTAGGCAATCCGTGTGCGCGAAGATGTCCGCGGTTCAATTCCTCTGAAAAACTCCGGACAAAATGGCGGCAGTTCTCGAATCATGTCCCGCAGTTTTAAAATATTTTCTCTGTCCACCTGTTCATGGTACGGTAGCTGTTTCATGGATAAATCCTCCATTTATTTTGTAATTGTACAGAATCTCTTAATCATCATCTATGAAAACAGTGAGTCAGAGTCAGACACAAACCACCCTGGAATACGGCCATTGAGAACCGCACGAAACATACGTTCTTTTACACCGGGATTGTCATACTCCAGATTTTTCAGTAAATTTTTAACATATTCCCTTTTTGTATACCCATCAGCAGGACATGGATTTTCACACACCGGTACGGCATACTTATTGCAAAATCCTATAATATCTGCCTCATCCACATACATTAACGGACGAATCACCGTAAGACCCGTTCGATCCAGATATGTCTTAGGAGAAAAGGAATAGAAACGTCCTTCATAAATCAAAGATAACATCATTGTATCTACTATATCATTTTTATGATGACCATATGCAACTTTATTGCATCCAAGATCAAGAGCCGCCTGATTCAAAGCACCTTTGCGCAGTTTGGCACACAGAGAGCAGGGGTTGGATTCCCGCCGAATCTCAAATAAAATCTTTCCGATCTCGGTAGAGATAACTGTATAGGGAATCCTCAGCTCTTTACAAAGTTTTCTGACCTGCCCCAGATCAAATCCCTCATAACCAAGGTCTACTGTAACTGCATGAAGCCTGAAGGATTTCGGATAAAAACGCATAAGCCCATGCAGAGCATACAGCAAGGTAAGGCTGTCTTTACCGCCGGAGATTCCTACTGCAATATGATCACCCTCATCAATCATACACCAGGTATCCACAGCCTGGCGAGTGAGACTGAGTAAACGCTGTAACTTCATAAAAGGCTCCTTTTACGCGCTAACTATTCGTTAAAGCTGTCTTTCGCGAATAGTTAATCCTACTTCTATCACGGTACTCCCGGACCAACCTCCGGAACTTCAGACCTCGGTTTTTCTCCTGAATTTGCAGAACCTGAAGTGCCCGAGGACTCTGAGGATACACCAGGCCCCGAGTTGCTGCCAGCATTGCTTTCAATGACTCCAGGACCAACAGGATTGTCGGAATCTGTGGTTTGCATCTGGCCAGGACCATTTGGAGATTCTGGTCCCTCTGTAGTTTCTGTCACAGATTGTTCCGTAATTGTCTCCGCAGACTCCGTGGAACCGTCTTCTTCAACAGAGGTTTCCTCTGAGCTTTCCTCTGAAGTCTCTTCTGTAATCGGCTCTGTCTCTGTCTGGGTGCTTTCCGGCTGGGACGCAGGAATTGTCTGTCCTTTTGTGGGTGTGGAGCTTATATCTGACCCCTGGGAGGAACCGCTGTTGCCTCCCTCCAATGCCTTCTGCCCGGTTACTCTGGCCTCCGGTGCATTCTCCGCCACCTCTCCCATTCCGCTGTCTGCAGCTATTTGAGCACTGATCTGTTTCACTATGTCGGATGGCTGATACCCCTCTGTGCCGTAAAGAAAATAATGGAGCTGAGTCACATTGCTCTCCAAAGTAAGCGGAATCACACAATCCTTTTTGCCTATATCAGCCTCTCCCCTGGAAAACGGAAAACCGCCGGTTTCACCGATATGATATTTTTTGATACTTTTTGCCATTGAGATGACATCGTCAAGGCTGATGCTGGTGGACAGCTGTGGGAGTACGGTTTTCGCAACAATACTCAGGGTCTTAAAATCAGCCTCCTTGGCTTTATTCATGGCCAGCTGAATCACCAGCCTCTGTCTGGCTGTCCGGTTGTAATCGGTATCCATCAGTCTCAGCCTGGCATACGCAACTGCCTGCACACCATCCAGATGATTCATTCCTGCATGTTCCAGATGATGAGACCCAAGCCCTGTAGATTCAACTGTCTCTGTTATAAATGCATTGATATAGCGAAATTCGCTGTCTGATATCTCCAGGTCTATGCCTCCCAGGATTGTGATAGCATCAGCCACGGCTTTCCAGTTAAAAGTTGCATAATCGTCAATGGTCAGGTCCAGATTTCTCTCCAGGGCCTCCACAGCCTGCTCATGTCCTCCCTTGAAATATGCTTCATTGATTTTGTGGTATGTTCCGTCGGGGGAAATTTCCAGATAAGTATCTCTGAAAACGGATACCAGCTTTATTTCTCCGGTTTTCTGGTCGATGACACACAGCATCTCCACATCTGACAATGCCCCTTTTTCCAGACTGCCGTTTCGGGAGTCCACACCAAACACAGCGACGGTCCAGACTCCTGTTCCTCCCAAGACATACCTGTAACCAAAGTACACTCCTGTAAGAGTTATCAGCATAAAAAAGATTTTAAGAAAACCAAATCTGTGTTTCTTCTTGTTTTTTTGAAGACTGCTGTTCTTTTGCTCCTTCCTATTCGGCCTTCGCCTGTTGGTTTCTTGCGAATCCCCATACCGGTTTGGCCGATGTCCGTTGCTTTCCCGTGAATCCTCATAGACAGTTTCATATTCATAATCTTCATAATTCCTTCTTTGAGGGGGCTTTCTCTTTTGGGAATTCCGCCTCTCGGTCTGGGCTTTTCTCGGACGGGGCTGATCCAGTTGGTCAAAATCAATTACATCTAACTCATCATGCGCCCTTGTTCTCTGGTGCTGTCTTCGTCTGCGCATTCGTTCTAACTCATCTTCATACTCCATATGCCATCCTCCTATTCCTCACCGATCAAATCTCTATAATGCGACACTTCCACATCATAGGTATTGACAGTAACATTGTTCACATTTCCTGTTGTCTCATGAATCAAATACATCGAGCCGTCTTCTGCCCATGCCAAAAAAAGATACACATGGGGCTGCTCTCCTGTTCGAACCAGAATATCTCCTGCCTGCAGTTCCTCTTTTGCGATCCCCCTGCCGAGACTGATAAGCCCTGATGTGCTTTGGGCAGGCACAGGCTCTCCAAACGCAGTCCAATACACCCAGCTGATCCACCCGGAACAATCAAGTCCTCTCAGAATTCGTCCATCCTCATCTGGTTCTACCACTGTTCCAAATTGATTGCTCTCAAAACCTCCTCCGGACGGCTTGCCTCCCCAATAGTAGGGAATACACCCCACAGAAGCAAGAGCCTGACGAATCAGCTCCCTGCGTCTGGGAGATACTGTATCGGGCAGTTTGTTGAGATAAAAAGCAATCTCGGACTCTGAGAGCGGATTTCTGACATAGGCGCTGTTGGAGCTAAACAGCCCATACAGATCATACCAATCCTGGTCTGCCAGATTTGCGGAATATGATCGTGCCTGAAGATCCCATCCATGCCACCGGTCATTGAAATACTCTTTCAGATTGCCCACAGGATCTTCCTCGTAAAGACTCTTCATCTCTTCCAGACCCGTAATCTTCACAGAAATATTCAGATCCATATGTCCCAAACATATATTCTCAGAAACCGTCTCCGAGTTCATTGTCTCATGGCTGTCCATATCTGTCTCCGCAGCTGTCTCCTGAAAAGTGCCGCTTGCAGTCTCCACTCCCGGTCCGATCTCTGTCTCGGCCTCTCCGCCCGACAGTTCCGTCTGTGCCCATTCGTCAGGCGCGTTCTCTGCATTTTCATGATTCTCAGTATCCCCAGGAATTCCGGCATCTTCTCCGATTTCAATATCTCCCGTGCCGACAGCCTCTGAACTATCTTCCGTTTCCACATCTTCTGTTCCGTCTTCTGTCTCCAGGTAGGATGTCTCTATGTACTGACAATCTCCTTCACAGTAATATAGATCGCTGACAAATATCCGATAAGAATGAGAACTTTTCCACAATCTGTCTGCGTACTGGAAAAAGGATTCATAGTCATTCCACTGTTGAAAATAGGCATAGACGCTGGCAAGGGAAACTATCTCTTTCGCATTGGAATATCCACTGACAGGGATATCATCTCCGTTTCTAAACGTCACCTTCACCCGATTCCACGAAGAAATGTCCCCGATCTCGATGCCCAGATGAGCAGCCATCTCTTCTGGAGGCATCTCTCCAAGCCCATATATTTCCCGGAGCCAGGTCCCGTCCCTCTCGGACAGCTGATGATAAACTCTTCCCGCATAGCTTTCCATGCAGTCTGTTTTCTGATCATCTTCATCAAAAAGAAATGCATAGTTCAACCGTTCCGGCGATGTCATATCCTTTTTCCGCTCCTCTGCCGGCATGTACACCTTTTCCAGACTGTTGTCAGAAAACACATGGTCTACATCAACGGGACCGACATCAACCCGTACACTGCTCTCCTGCACTGTCAGTTTCCCAAGGCGGGCTGTCAGTTCAAACAGATCCCCCAGGTTCTTCTCTTCATAAACGGCTGCCGTCTCCTGTTCTTCTGTCCCCACAAAAAACGGTCTTGTCCACACCTTAGATATCTCCACAGAAATCCAGCCCCCCACTGCCATAGCCAGTGCCTGAAAACAAATGGAAGAGCTGCGCGTCCGGACTGTACCGGACTGTAAAGTATACTTCTTTCTCATTGAACAATCCTTGATCTCTTTCGTTAACTATAAAAATATAACACAATCCTATTACAATTTACACTATAAAATCATTAAAAATTAATTAAAAGACATTTGTAGCATAATAAATATCCGAGAACCCAAAATTAAAGTGTTCAGAAAGCAGTTGACGCATAAGATATATAAGGCTATAATAGACGAAGTCTTATGAAAAGGAGGCATAAGTTTTAATGGCAAAGCTAAGCGCCAGTACCTGACTGCGAGCGTGAACGGGTTTGACCCGGCAGCTTCAGGTTGACGAGGTGAAGGGATTATCGAATCTTCGGCGGGTACCCTTCCATGCCGTTCTGGGCGTGTCATGCAGACCGAAATATGCAGGTGACTGCAAAACAAACGTGCTGCAACCAGAACAACCACAATCACAGACGTACTGCCCAGGAGGAAACTATAGACCTTGGACAGGTCTTTTTTGTGTGGAAAAAACAAGAAATTATAAGATTGGAGAAGAAAGTTATGTGCGGAATTATTGGATACAGCGGTCCTCTTGAGGCCAAAAATATATTGCTGGAGGGGCTCTCTCAGCTGGAATATCGGGGCTATGACAGCGCAGGTATCGCATGCTTTGATACGAAATCCGTGGTCCAGGTAGTGAAAAAAACAGGGAAGGTGGCCAACTTAAAAGAAGTCTGCAGTTCTGTGCTCCGTCACTCGCACTGCGGTATCGGGCATACCAGATGGGCCACTCACGGGGGGGTGAGCGATACCAATGCCCATCCTCATCGAGCGGGGAGAGTCACTCTCATTCACAACGGAATCATAGAAAATTATCACAGTCTGACACAAAAGTATTCACTGGATGAAAAACTAGTCTCCCAGACGGACTCGGAGGTTGCTGCCTGGCTTCTCGATACTTTTTATACTGGAGATCCCAAAGCGGCTATCAGACAACTGACGGAGTGCATCCAAGGGTCCTACGGCTTCTGCATCATGTTTGACGACCGTCCCGGGGAGATCTACGGAATACGCAGCGTAAGTCCTCTGGTGGCAGCTTACACTCGTTCAGGTGCCTTGATAGCGTCTGACCTCACCGCCCTCATCCCCTATACAAGAAAATATTTTGTGGTTCCGGAAAATCATATTGTGAAGCTGACCGGCTACAAGATATCTCTGTACGACATGGACGGAAACTCTGTCTCACCGGATATCATGGAAGTCAACTGGAATATGGATGCCGCTATGAAAAATGGATTCCCCCACTTTATGCTGAAAGAGATCCACGAACAGCCGGAGGCACTTAAAAATACCATCCTTCCCCGCATGACCAAGGGGCTTCCCGATTTTACCGACGACCAGATTCCTGATGAAATATTTACAGAGTGCACCAGGATTCATGTGGTGGCCTGCGGGACGGCCATGCATGCAGGAATGGTGGCCAGAGCCCTGATGGAACCTGTTTTAAGAATTCCGGTGATGGTTTCCATAGCCTCTGAATTCCGCTATGATGAGCCTCTCATCGACGAAAAAACCCTGGTCATAATCATCTCCCAGTCAGGCGAGACCATAGACACTCTGGCAGCTCTGCGCCTTGCCAAAAGCTATGGTTCCAAAACACTCGCCATCGTCAACGTAAAAGGCTCCACCATCGCCAGAGAAAGCGACTATGTCCTGTATACACACGCCGGTCCTGAGATCGCCGTAGCCAGCACTAAGGCCTACTCTGTACAGCTGGCTGCACTTTACATGGTCGGATGCCGCATGGCTCTCGTGCGGGAAAAGTTCACCAGAGAGCAGGCGTCCGCTTTCCTGACAGAACTTCTGGATGCTATCCCTGCTATGGAGACCATGATCCAGCATAAGGATATAGAAAAACAACTGGTAACTCATCTGATACAGCAACACGATACATTCTTTATGGGAAGAGGGCTGGATTATGCCTTTTCCCTGGAAGGAGCTCTTAAGCTGAAAGAAATTTCCTATATCCACGCCGAGGCTTACGCTGCGGGAGAACTAAAGCACGGAACCATTGCTCTCATCGCCCCGGAAGTTCCGGTTATCGCCATCGCAACCCAGGAGCATGTATTTTCCAAAATGATCTCCAACGTCCGGGAAGTAAAGGCCAGAGGCGCTTTTGTCATTCTGCTGACAAAAGAACACGCCCGGGTGGATGAAGGTCTGGCGGATATTCATATCAAAATTCCTGACCTGGACGACAGATTTACTGTATTTCCTATTGCGGTTATCCTTCAGCTAATCGCCTACTATGCTTCTATCGGAAAAAATCTGGATGTAGATCAGCCCCGGAATCTGGCAAAATCTGTCACTGTAGAATAGGCTACAGCCGTAAATTCTGCAGGCTGACATCCCGTCATACTTGAAGGGGGAACTGCCCTGGCTCGGCAGTTCCCCCTTCAGCATATCACTTCCACACCACTTTTTCGTTACTTTTTGTGAGCCATCTTTATCTTCGCGAACTCCTGAATGATCTCCACCGCGCCGTCGACACCGGTTACGCTGCTGTTTATACACAGATCATAGCTTCTGGCGTCTCCCCATTTTTTGCTCGAATAGTAGTTATAATAACTGGCTCTCTGTTTGTCAGTCTTAATCATAATATCTTTCGCTTTTGCCTCGGTGACATTGTACAGATCCTTCAGATATGCCAGCTTATCAGACTCATAACCTGTGATGAACACGTTTACTGCACAGGGATAATCCGCCAGGGCATAATCTGCGCAACGGCCTACAATCACACAGGATTCTTCCGATGCCAGTTTTTTGATGGTATCGAACTGAGCCAGGAAAATCTTATGGTTGATAGGCATATCCATATATGCAGATGTGGTATATCCGAGAGAGTAAGTATCCATAACCAGAGAATACAGAAAACTGTTGGTAGGCCTCTCATCGTGGGTCTCAAACAGTTCCTGGCACAAACCACTGTGCTTTGCCGCCTCAGCCAGCAATTCCTTATTGTAACATTTCACCCCCATGACTTCCGCCAGTTTTCTTCCGATCACATTCCCCTTGCTTCCACAATGTCTTCCGATTGTTATGACTAAATGATCACTCATATTACCTTCTCCTTCCTCCAGCCATTATTGTCATACAAATCAAAACTTTATGTCTGTATTATACAACAAAAAACTAAAAATGTATAGCCTTTTCCACCAAAACAAATGATTCTACACAGTTCTCAATTTTTCCAGCAATTTCTGAAAATATTCCGGGAGGGGAGCCTGAAACTCCATGTACTCTCCCGTCCTTGGATGGACAAAACCGAGGACTCCCGCATGGAGGGTCTGACCCTGAAGTTTGAATGGACACCTCTCGGGGCCATAGACCTGATCTCCTGCTATAGGGTGATGAATACTGGCCATATGAACCCTTATCTGGTGGGTCCTCCCTGTCTCAAGCCTGCACTCAATATAAGTAAACTGCTGAAATCGCTCCAAAACATGGTAATGCGTGACAGCACGGCGGCCGTTCTTCTCATTGACACACATCTTTTTTCTGTCTGTGGGATGGCGGCCGATAGGAGCATCGATTATTCCATGGTCCTCCTTTATGACTCCACATACAACAGCCCTGTATCTGCGCACTATGGTGTGCTCCTTCAGCTGTGCGGCTATGAAATTGTGAGCCATATCATTTTTGCACACGATCAGCACGCCGGTGGTATCCATGTCAATGCGGTGGACGATGCCGGGACGGAGCACTCCGTTGATGCCTGAGAGATCCTGTCTGCAGTGATACATAAGCCCGTTGACCAAGGTTTGACTGTAATGACCTGCGGCCGGGTGAACCACCATCCCTTTGGGCTTATTGATCAATATCACGTCAGAATCTTCATAGAGAATATCCAAATCCATAGGTTCCGCCAGAATCTCCTGCTCTGCGGCCTCCGGGATATCCATTGAAATCTGGTCTCCCACTGTCACTTTATAGTTGGCCTTCACAGGACTTTGATTCACCATCACATCCCCGGATTTCACAAGTTTCTGAACATGGCTCCTGGACAGATCTTCGCATATCCGGGCCAACAGAACATCGATCCTGACACCTTCATCATCCGGTGAGACAATAAATGTCCTTTTCACGCCTGCTCCTTTCCGCGGGGATGCAGCATAGCAAATTCTTCATCCTTGTAGTACCACAGAAGAAGGATCATAAGAGCAGCCGTGGCAACCGTTACATAACAGTCCGCCACATTGAAAATAGGGAAATCAATTAACTTAAAATACAAAAAATCCACCACATATCCCTGGCTCACACGGTCGATCAGGTTGCCGGCAGCTCCGGCACAGATGACGGTAAGACACATTTCCAGAGGAAGATAACGCCGCGCCGCAGGCAGTTTCGCCATCACATACCCTATTACGGCAAACACACAGACTGAGATGACAAAGAAAAAAGTCTGTTTCCCCTGGAGCATGCCAAAGGCCGCCCCTCTGTTTTCCGAATAGAACAGTTCAAACACTCCATCCCAGAGCACACAGGGACTGTTGCCCATAAGAAATTTTACCGCCAGTTTTTTAGTCCACTGATCCAGAGCAGTCAGGCACAATATACCCGCCGCAAAGCCTAATATATGATTGTATTTTCTCTCCATACCACACAACCTCCAGAATACCTTTAAAGGAGAACAGCCGAAAGCCCGGATCTCATCTCATCATCTGTCACCGTTCCATCCACAAAAGCCTGACCTATGCCACGGAGAAGAATAAAACGGATCGCTCCGCCATCCATCTTCTTATCACTTTTTGTATCCTGAATCACCCGATCTGCCTGGATGCCTCCGACACTCAACGGCATATGAAAAGTTTCCATCAATGCTTTCAGCGTGTCCACTGTCTCCTCTGGAATATATCCTCTGGCAGCAGACATTTTTACGGCTCCTATAGTTCCCAGGCCTACACAGTGTCCGTGAAGCATAGAAAAAGAAAGCTGTTTTTCCAGGGCGTGGCCAAAGGTATGACCGAAATTCAACAGCGCCCGCACCCCCTGCTCTTTGGGATCTTCCTCTACCACCCTGCGCTTGATCTCATCACTCCGGGCAATCATCTCAATGCAGGTGTCTGCCTCCCTGTCCCATATCTCTTCTCTGTGGGCCGCCAGCCAGTCGTAGTATTCACTGTCCTGAATCAGCCCATGCTTGATCACTTCCCCCATACCCGAAGAGTACTGCTCCTCTGACAAGGTCTTAAGAGTCTCCACATTAGTATAGACCAGACTGGGCATGTGAAATGCGCCAACCATATTTTTATAGGAGGAAAAATCAACTCCTGTCTTTCCTCCGATACTGCTGTCCACCTGAGCCAGCAGCGTAGTGGGAACCTGGATAAAAGACACTCCTCTCAGATAGGTAGCAGCGGCGTAACCACACAGATCTCCTACCACGCCTCCTCCAAGAGCCACCAGCCAGTCTTTTCGATCAAAATGGCGGCGGATCAGAGTTTCATACAACTGCTGCACCGTATCCAGATTCTTCTGTTCCTCCCCCGCTGGAAATATAAACACACAGATCTCCTTGCAGCAGTCTCTCAGAATATTCTCCACCTGGTTCAAATACAGTTCCGCCACCGTAGAATCTGTGACAATACACATACGCCGTCCTTCCACCGCCAGCTTTTTTACCTCCGCAGACAGACTGCCAAAAGAGCTGTCCAGCACAATATCGTAGATTCGTCTTCCTTCCTGATGTACATTCAATGTCCTTGACATAGCAATTCTCCATTCTAAGAGAGCAAACAGCTTCTCATGCACCAGCGCACAAAAAACTGTCTGCTCCCCATGCTTTTTCTATCAATCATATCTACAACCGCAGATTCAGCCCGGACATATCCAGACTCCCCCCGCCTCCGCCCAGCATGTCCTGAAAATCTCCGGAAAGCTCCACGGACTCCGGTGTGGCGATAAATATATAGTTGGATATCTTCTGTAGATTTCCGTTCATCGAGTAGGTTGCCCCGGAAGAGAAGTCGATAATCCGCTGTGCCACCTCTGTATGCAGCCCTTCCATGTTGAGAACTACCGCCTTCCCCGCAAGAAGATAATCACATATCTCTTTGGAATCCTCAATAGAAGTGGGTTTGATCATGGACACCTCCATGTTACGTTTCATCGGAACAACTTTATTATTGTTAGATGACGAAGAACGTCCAAGAAATCTTGGCCGCACAGGTTCTTCTGGTTCTTCCTCATCATCATAGTATTCTTCATCTCTTTTTCCAAACAGACTTTTTCTGGGGGGTTTCTCATCGTCTTCATAGTCGTCATCTAAGAAGTAGTCGTCATCATCACTTTCGCTCAAACGCATGCTCTCCATAATTTTCCCCAAAAAACTCATATACATTCTCCAATCTTCTATCTTGTACCAAATATTCCGGTACCTACCCTCACCATGGTTGCACCTTCCTCGACAGCCACCTGAAAATCACCTGTCATCCCCATGGAAAGAATACTCATATTCATATTATCAATGTTTTTAGTTTTCATGTCAACATAAAATTGATACAATTTTCTAAAAACTGCACGATTTTCTTCGGCATTAGAGACAAATGGAGCGATAGTCATCAGTCCGCACACCTTTATATGTGATAAATCTCCCATTGAATAAAGGGCTTCTTCTACCTCATCCAAAAAAAAGCCGTATTTGCTCTCCTCCCTGGCCACGTTGACCTCCAAAAGAATATTGGTAACCAAATTTTGTTTCTCCGACTCTTTTTCAATCTCTCGGGCCAGCCTTAGGGAATCCACCGAGTGAATAAGGCATGTCCTCCCCACGACCTGTCGTACTTTGTTGGTCTGAAGATGACCGATCATATGCCATCTCACATCCTGAGGCATCTGAGGAATCTTAGAAATCATTTCCTGAACCTTATTTTCTCCAAAATCCCGGGCTCCTCCCTGGTAGGCATCTAAAAGCATCTCCACCGGCTTCGTCTTTCCCACCGCAATCAATGTCACTTCCCTGGGATCTCTCCCGCCGGTAGAACAGGCCTCCTGGATCTGTCTTTGCACCTTATGTAAATTTTCCCGAACTTCCATACTCTCACTCCTTTTACTGATAGACAAAAACACCTTCCTCTTCGATGATAGAAGCATTCAGTACTATATGGTCATACACATTGAGACCATAACTCATATTCTTTCGAATTGTATAAAACTCATCACTCTGGGCCAGGACTTCAATCTGCTTAAATACCGTATATCCCCTGTTAATATTATAAACTCCCTGGAGAGAGGCTGTAATTCCCACCTGAAACCGCTCGGCAGAATCAGGCCTCACAAGATAGTCGCCAGCCTGGATCATCTGATCCTTGTCACAGTCAATATAATAATATTCTCCGTTGGAATAGTAAATCGTGGTGGGCACAAACAAGACCGATGTACCTGCTTCCGAGTAAACCTCTTTGTTGAAACCGTCCTCCAGGCCGTCTCCGCCTTTCGTGAGAAACTCCACGGGCACCAGGTAAAAATTTTTGGTAGTGACGGAGCTGATGGGAATTTTTAACCCTTCCGTCGTCTCGGTGACAATCTCAAAATCCACATATCTGTCCGACACAAACTGTACCATATATTTGTCAAAGTCCAGCTTGCCGTATGCCTTCCCGTCACCGCCGGTGACAATGGAAAAAACACCGCTGGTCACAAGATTGTGACCTGGAAAAGAAACTTTCAGGCTTCCCCTGGAACTGAACTCAAGGGCGTCTTCCTCTTCCAGAGAAAAAACCACAGACCAGCTATCCTCCGTGATGACCTTGTACACCGGTGTTCCCGGCTCCACCCTCTGTCCCGCTTTTGTGATGGCTTTCGTGTATCCGCTTCGGTCAAAAACACTTTCGTTGATCTGGGGAACTGTAAGAGTCTCAAAACCGTCGATTCCATAGGAGATCACACCGCTGACCGGTGTAACCACCTGTTTAAAATTAATTCCCATCTCATTTATCAGCTGTTCCTGACTGTCCAGAGCGTTAAAATTCGTATATTCCATCACCATGGCTTCTAATGTATATCTGACGTCATACACGGAATCAAACTTCTCATCCGAGTAGGCGACGCTGTAGGTATTCAGCTGCTTTCGTATGTTGGAAAGGTCCTGAGCCGTGAAAGCCCCAGCCCCCTCATTCTGTTCCTCCAGAAAGGATGACAGATCCCCGCTTTCATCAATGGAATAGACACAGGTATTCACTGATGCCCGCTTCCCTTCCCGCACATAATAGTTGATATACCCTGCGCTGTCGGCGTACTCTGTGGTCTCCTGACGAAGAATAATCCCTGTGTAGCTTCTGTCATCCATTATGGAACCGTCCGCCACTTCATAAAACTGTATTTTTTCTTTTGTAAGGTAAGTGTACACGCTGAAAACCATGTAAATAAAAATTACGGCAAAGATCAGCATTCCTATGTTCACATTCAAAGGTTTACGGTATTTTACAATTTTACCGGTATTTTTCGCCATAAGGCCTCCCCTTTCCCAAGCACTGATCCTTAACCATATCTATTATACGTGCAAATGGCAAAAAATTCAAGGGAGACCTGACATACAGGTCCCCCAACTTTTCTTGTCATATGTATACGCCCTTTTTCGGGCATCCGGACTTCACCGAACATGTATATTATAAAGAGATGATAACATCTTTTTTTGCATTCTCAGGTAATTCATCAGCATCCATAGATACGCTTAACACAAAATTTACATGGAATTTCTCGCTGATAGCGTCTAATTCCGCAATCGCCTCGGAGATGTCCTCACCCTCGAGACACGCAAGTTTCAAAAAGCTGTCCAGGAACATAATCTCCAGATCGTGGTCCTGTGAGATGATTCCGCAGACAAAACCGATAAAACCGGAACAATCAGTAATATCAAATCCTTTTACATTGATCAATCGAATTCTGTTATTCAGCTCATACATGTGCTTGGAACTTTTGTCCAGGTAAACGATAGAACCATTTGCCTCTTTGATCGCCGCATTGGCTTTGTCAAGCAAGTGCTTGGTCTTTCCCTTACCCTTATTCCCTGCTATAATCTGAACCATAGTCGTGTCCTCCTTGAGTTTATTAATTAGTATACCTCTTCAGGTATCCTCTGATTCGTACTTCTGTAACATATACGCCTAATGTATAAAAAGACAACTGATTTATTATTAATTATAGTATAAATAAGATAAAAAGGCAATGACTTAATTGACAATTTTAGAAATTATATTTGTCATGTTGTCATAGAGGCTGTTTCTGTTTTCGGATTTCAGGACTATGGAAACGTACTCCTTCTCCTGCTCCGCACAAGCCATGACCAGGCAGCATCCTGCCGCCCTGGTGGTGCCGGTTTTCCCTGAAAATACCGTGATTCCCTCCGGGGCCTCTTCCCTGCCCGTCATGTACCAGTTGCCTCCTTCCCATGTTTTGCTCACCGCGTTTCCGTCTCTGTCCACATAGTCGGCCACATAGGCTGTGGTCTTTGTTACCTCCCTGAATTCCGGATATTTTAAAGCCTCCTGGTAAATCAGATACAGATCATAGGCCGTGGTGTAATGGTTCTCGTCGTGGAGTCCATGAGGATTGACAAAATGGGTTCCTGTGGCTCCCAGACGATAAGCCTCCTGATTCATAAGTTCTGCAAACCCCTCAATGCTCTGAGCCATATGAATCCCTATGGCTGCCCCCGCGTCATTCCCTGACGGAAGCATCAGCCCGTAGAGAAGCTGCCTAAGTGTGAGAACATCTCCTGGCTGAATTCCGCACAGAGTCGCCCCTGCCTCAGTGATCACCGCCTCATCGGTCACGGTGACTATATCGTCAAGATTGCCGTACTTGATGGCAATCAGGGCTGTCATAATCTTGGTGGTGCTGGCCGGATAAAGCCGCTCAAACGCGTTCTTGCTATACATAACATTCTTGTCGGTCAGAGACATCAAAAGCCCTGCCTCACAGTTCACATCCCCTGCATCATAGGCAGACTCATCGGAGACAACACACAGATTTTCGGCAAACAGAGGAAGTGCCGCCGACTTCTCCACCGAGACGCCGGTGAGCTCAAAAGGTCTCGCCTCAAAAGAATACGGCTGTTCCAATTCCCTGGCCTGAGAGCCGCAGCCCGACATCCAGAGCCCCGCTTCCAGACTGCACAGAAGCCAGAGAAGCCGTCTTATTTGTAGATTTCGCGCCATTCCAAATCCCCCCGCTCCAGTGCCTTTATAAGCAGTTCCGCCGTAGCTACATTGGTGGCCAGAGGAATATTGTGCATATCACAAACCCTCACAATAGGGCTGCTGTCAGGGTCAAGTCTCTTGGGAACATCCGGCTCCCGCATAAAAATAACCAGATCAAGCTGGTTTTGCTCAATATCCGTGCACAGCTGCTGTCCGCCTCCCAGATGTCCTGCCAAATACTTGTGCACATTCAGGTTTGTCACCTCTTCTATAAGTCTCCCTGTAGTTCCTGTGGCGTATAACGAATGCTTACTTAAAATCCCCCTGTATGCAATGCAGAAATTCTGCATCAGCTTTTTCTTTGAATCATGTGCAATCAAACCGATATTCATGTTACATCCCCTCCTTCATTAGTCGTTGAACTTTCGCTGAAGCCCCACATTTAATACGACCCCCATGCCGATATAAATACTCAGCAGGGAACTAACCCCTGAACTTACCAGCGGCAGCGGCAGGCCTGTATTGGGAAAAATTGCCGTCGCCACTGCTATATTGGCAAAACTCTGAAATGCGAACAGAGTTGCCATCCCCACGCAGATCAGTCTTCCCGACAGATCTCTGGCTCTGCGGGCCATCAACAGACATTCCAAAACAATCACAAGAATCAGGGCTAAAAGCACCATAGCCCCTACAAACCCCATCTCTTCTCCTACAATAGCAAAAATAAAATCCGTCTCTTCCTCAATCAAAAAATTTCCGTTTTTTACAGACGCAATCCCTGTGTTGCTCAAGCCTTTGCCCCAGAGCTGCCCGGAACCGATGGCCATAACCGAGTTCTCCTGCTGATAAAAAGCCTCTGCATATGTCTCTGGATCAATCCAGGCCAGAATTCGGTTTGCCTGATATTGTTCTATAAACGGCAGCATACCGTATCGAAGAAGATACACCATCAACACGGCTGACGGAATCACGGCCGCCAGGATTCCCAGAATCCATCGGTAGCTGATCCCCGACGCAAACACCACTGCTGCGATAATCACCATCATAACCAGAGTGGTGGACAGGTTCGGCTGTTTAAAAATTAAAAACGCAGGAACTGCAAAAAGGATGGCACCTGCTCCCAGCACGGAAGGCTGATTTTTCTTTTCCTGGTATTTCTGAAAATACCAGGAAAAGAAAAGAATCAGGCCGATTTTCACAAACTCTGCCGGCTGGATCTGCCCGATAACCGGAAGGACAATCCATCGTCTCGCGATCCCTCTGGCTTTTCCCAAAAAGAGAACCGCCACCAGCATAGCCACACAGGCCAGATAAATCAGTGTGCTGAACGACAGCAGTCTGTGGTAATCAATCAGAGACAGAACGACAGCCATAAATAAACCTACAGCTATTCCGAGGATCTGTTTGTTTACCGCACTCTGATTCTGGTTTGTAGCACTCCAGATAGCCAGAAGACCGATGCCGCTCAATGCCAGCATGTACAGCAGAATCCGAAAATTGTATCTTTTGAAACTGTAGTCAAACAACATAATCAAATAATCCCCTTGTAGGACAGACATCGTATGGGAATACTGGCGTAAAAGGCCGGTTCATATTCCGGCCCCCCCTGAGGCCAGGCTTTTGTAAACCCCACTTCGATCTCGCTGGAATCGATATCCATGTATCTCGAGACAACCTGATAAATGTCATCCTTTATCATCTCCAGAAATTCAGGAGAACTGTTCGTCTTATCTGCCGCCAGAAGAATCTTTAACCGCTTTCTGGCAATTTCTCCGGAACGTTTTTGAGTGACACGCCGCCTCCGGTTCATGAATATTTCTCCTAGGCCCGTTTCAAAAACCCTGTCAGCCTGGATATAAAACCTCTGCCCGCCTCGGGAATGGAGAGTGGAATGTCTTCTCCCAGAAGGCGCTTGCATATATCCATATAGGCCTGTCCGGCAGGCGTGTCCGTGCCGGCGAGAGGCTCTCCCTGATTGGTGGAGATCACAATGGATTCATCGTCCGGAACAGCACCCAGAAGCGGAACTGCCAGGATATCCATCACGTCATCCACAGACATCATATCTCCCCTGCGCACCATATCGGTCCTGACACGGTTGACAATCAGTTGAATCTGCCCCATGTCTCCTGTCTCCAAAAGCCCTATGATACGGTCCGCATCCCGAATAGCCGATACCTCCGGCGTTGTCACTACCAGTGCCCGGTCGGCGCCTGCGATGGCGTTGCGGAATCCCTGTTCGATTCCCGCCGGACAGTCCAGCAGTATGTAATCAAAATCATCTTTCAGGTCTTCTGTTAACTTTATCATCTGTTCAGGATTTACCGCTGACTTGTCCCTGGTCTGCGCTGACGGCAGCAAATACAGATTCGGGTATCTTTTGTCTCTGATCAGGGCCTGCTTCATTCTGCAGTTTCCTTCCACCACATCCACCAGATTATAGACAATCCGGTTTTCCAGCCCCATAACCACATCCAGATTGCGAAGGCCGATATCTGTATCAATCAGCGCCGTACGCATCCCAAGCATGGCCAGGCCGGTTCCAATGTTGGCTGAAGTTGTGGTTTTACCCACCCCGCCTTTTCCGGAGGTAATAACAATGACTTCACTCATATTCTTTTCCTCCTGCAATAAATGCCTAACACATATATTCTACTCTATATTTTATAATATTTCCAGTATTAAATGGATTTTAACATATTAAAAAAATTTTTTTTTATATTTTCTGTAAACAAACGTCCTTCTTTGATGCTCACTGTCATGGGACCTCTGCCCATTTTACGTCCCTTCTCGTTGACAGGACTTTCCGCGCCTGCGATCTTCAGCTGATAGGGAGCCATGGTCAAGGCTACCACCACCGCGTCTTCATTGCCAGCCGCCCCTGCGAACACGGTACCACGAAGCTCGCCCAGAACGATGACGTTCCCCTTGGCAGTCACCCTCGCCCCCTGTTCCACATTTCCTATAACTATGATGCTGGCCTCAGACTCCAGGGACTCTCCCTTTCTCAGACATCCCTTGTAAAACTGCCCCGTGGTGGACGACAGCTCCATCAGCTTTTCATTGAGAGCTTTTTCACATCTTCTGGTCCGGTTGCTGTCCAGATCCACCAGACAGAGAATCTCGATCTGAGAATGCTCCATAATCACGTTGACGATCTCGAACTCCTGCTGGGGCGTAAGGGGCCGTCCCGTGAGTGTCAGAACCATCTGGACAGACCCCCAGAACTTCGCGCTGTCCTCAAACTTGCCTGCAATGTCCCGGAGCAGCTCCTCAAATGGCACCTCCGGCGCGAGAATTACAGTCATGCCGGATTTATTACTCTTAATCACTACTGTATTCTTCATACTATACCACCTTCTTACTATAACCGGATTCTACTTAATCTCCAATAATTACGTTGGTTGCATCCAATGCTCCTGTATTGATGATATGTTCCAAATCCGTATATCCATAATACAACCGGTAAACATCTTTTGCAACAGCAACTGCATTGGAAGAGGCATAACCGTATGGAATATTGACAGTCACGCTGATCTCAGGATCGGCAAAGGGACCATAGGAGATAAAAAACGCGTGGTTTGCCCTGGTATTTTCCTGAGCGGTACCGGTCTTTCCTGCGATCTCCACTTCCAGATCCCTCAAGATTCTGTTTGCCGAACTGTTGGTGACCACCCTGCGCATTCCGCTCTGCACGGCATCCCATGTGGTGTCCGCGATCTCAACATGGTTGGATATCTCCGGAGCGCGCTCCTCCACAATACTACCGTCCGAATTGGTGATCCTGTCCACAAGGCTCAGCTCAAACACGGTCCCCCTGTTGGCGATGGCTGTCACATAGCGGGACAGCTGCACATTGGTGTATGCGTTATCCCCCTGCCCCATGGCTGATCGTTCCGGGTCCTCCGTGGTAAGTTTGGGAGCACTCTCGGCGATCTCGATTCCCGACGGATGGTCCAGACCGAACATGGTCGCATACTTCCTGATCAGGTCAAGGCCTCTCTCTGTGGAATACACCCCCTCCTCGTTGGTGGACAGCCGGTGAGCCACCTCCGAGAAAAAGTAGTTGCAGGAATTTTCAATCCCGCCGGAAACATCCAGTTTTCCGTGACGCCCCGGATTGATCCAGCAGCGAATAACCGGGAACACGATATCATAGATACCTGTACATTCAATCTCGTCCTCTGTAGTGATCACTTTCTCCTCCAGGCCCGCGATGGCAGTGATGGGTTTGAATGTGGAACCCGGAGCTTTTAGAACCTGTGTGGCGTTGTTGTACAGAGGCAGAGACAGATCGTCGTTGAGCTGGCTGAAATAAGCCGCGTCCACTGTTCCCGACATCAGGTTGTTGTCATAGCTTGGATAAGTCACCAGAGCTCTGACTTCACCTGTCCGCACATCAGTCACCGTACACCCCGCCGTACACGGGTCTAGAGCCAGCTGCGCCGGTGTGATATCAAGATTAGATATCTTGTTGATCAGAAAAGTGAAGGCATAGTCGGCCCCTCCCGAAGACAGCAGCTGCACCTGCTCTTCTTCATAAGGAAGCACCCCCTGGGAATACAGCGCCAGGCACAGCTCATTTCCCGTCACAATGTCCTGGTTGATCAGGTAGCGGTATATTCTCTTCGTGAATTTGGTATCTGCTTCCATCTGGCTGATGACATAATCCACCAGGGCCAGAAAACTGTCATCTGCGTTGGAATATTTATTCTCGATTCCCAGCTTTGTGGTGTCCACCCAGTTCTGGGAAATTCCGTGATACAGATACTCCCGAAGGCTGATGGTCTCTTCCTGCCAGGCCACGGCCTCAGGGCTTGTGACATCTATCTTGTCCCTCTGTATGATCCCGATGGTCGACGACGAGAGCCATGTATACACATACTGCATATAAGCCCTCATATCCTCTGGCAGTTCTCCCATGGAAAGAGGGTTCTGGCCGGTGAGCTGAAACCTCATGTCAGAGAGGATCTGTTGTCTCGAGGCCGTAAACTTCCCGTATATCTGCTTTTCCACAGCCCCTGCTCCCTCCTCCTCCATAGATTTGAGAGAGAGCACGTTGTTGTTGATCAGCTGATAGTACGCATCCTTTATGGGAATTTTCTTTTTACTGGAGTCCCTGTTTTCCTCCTCTGTCACATCCCGGTTTACCAGATGACCTGTCAGAATTCCAGCCAGGTGCTGCTCAAGAAGATGGTAGATCCCGATCTGCAAATTTCTGTCCAGCGTCAGATAAATGTCGTTGCCTGCCACCGGCTCCGTGGCGTCATCAAGAACCTTCAGCACATGTCCCACACTGTCCACATACATGTTCTTGACTCCTTTTTTCCCCTGTAAAATATGCTCCATGGCGGATTCGATGCCGATGCGCCCCACCGTATCATTTAACTCATAGCTCTCGTCGATCTTCCGCAGTTCCTCCAGCTGTTCTTCACTCTGAACCTTGCCGGTATATCCTACAATCGGAGCAAAATACAGGGCATCTTCATAGATACGGGTGGTAGATTCAGCAATATCCACTCCCTGGAGCTCCGCCATGTGCTCCGATATATCTGCCACAGTCTCCTCCGTCACATTGGAGGCTATGGTAGTGGTTTTGTAGCTGGTATAGGCTGTCAGGGACATGGTGTAGCGGATATTCCCTATCTTCAGCGTCTGCTCGTCGGTCAGGATAAGAGGATTACCTTTTCCGTCCTTCAGCTGGTCAAGCTCATAGCGCTCTCTCATCATATCAAAGATATCACGCGCCGTCACGGCTGAAGGATACTTTCCATCCTCGTCATCCAGCTTGTCTACGGACCGGACACCATAGAAATCTCTTAAGAATCTCAGTCTCGCTGCCTCGGACGCGGTGGTATATACAAAATCTCCGTTTTGGTCAATGGTGATCTCCAGCTTTCCCTCGATGTTTTCCTCCTGCCTGTCCAAAATCCGAACCAGCTCATATAGCATCAGATTCCTGGTCTGGTTGGACCGGTAGACACCCACATCCTGGATCGTCACCGAGTAAGCCAGCTCATTCCTGGCCAGAACAGAACCGTTTCTGTCGTAGATGTTGCCCCTTGTGCCTGTCGTGTACACGGTTCTCAGAATCTTTGACTCATAATCACTCATGAATTCTTCCCCGCGGACTATCTGCAGGCTGAAAAGCCGTCCCACCAGAACCGCGAACATGCATATATATATGACCGCAAGGGCAAACAATCTTGAAGTGATTACTTTCTTTATGGCTATCTGCACAATTTCCAGCAAATCTCTAAACAATGGTTGTATCTCTCCTATTTTCGAATTCCGTCAGTCGTCTGTTAATATACAGAAGCAGGCGGTAGATAAACAGTGTGGTCACAACAGTAAAAATTGTTTCCGGAATCACCAGTTCCCGGAAATAGTACAAGATGTTCAGCCGCCCTCTGATCAGGAAGCGGAACACATACACATACAGATTGTATGCCAGTTCATTGAGTATGCTTAAAACCAGCGGAAGGGTGATGTAGTCTTCATAGTAATATTTTGTGCAGATCCCGTTCACATACCCTACATACACGTAAAACAGAGTATAGAAGCCAAAGGGACCGCTGTAAAACAAGTCAAGGAGTACTCCTGCCAGAACCCCGTAGAGCATGCCTGCCCTCTGTCCGCTCATAAAACCAAAAGAAAACGTCAGGATCAAAAGCAGGTTTGGCGAGGCCGACAAAAACGGGATCAGCGGAAACACACAGTTCTGTATGGTAAACGCCGCAATAATCAATATCAGGTTGATGATAATTCTTTTCACACTGTTCATGCTATTCTCCTGCCGTCTCCTCAGCCTCTTTCACGTCGGTGATAATCAGCACCTCCTGAAGATTACTGAACTCGGCCGCCGGGATCAGGTATCCCGAGCTTGTCAGCTGATTACTGTCAATGGAAATATCAACCGCATAGCCCACCAGAATCCCCGGCAAAAAGCGGGAACTGATGTTGGAGGTGACGATCCGATCTCCATCCTTGATATCTCCGTCCTTTTTTATGTTGGTGATACGCAGCCGACCATCTTTGTAAAGAGTCAAATCTCCCGCCACAATGCAGGTGTCCGCAGACTGGAGTGCCATACCGCTGACGCGGCTGGAATCGTCTATGATGGACCGCACCGTCGCGTAGTGGGCACCCACATCGGTGACGATTCCAGCCAGCCCTCCTCCGGCAAGCACATTGTTCCCCACCTGAATACCGTCAGCAGAACCTTTATTGACTCTGAATACCTGAAACCAGTCCCCCGAATCGTTGGCGATGACTCGGGCAGCCGTCTTTTCATACTGCATATAGTCCTGATCCAAAGTATACATCTCCCTGAGACGCTGAAGCTCGAACTGCTCTGCCAAAAGCCGGTTGTTCTCCTCCGTAAGCCGGTCAATCTCCTCCTGCAGCTTCCGGTTCTCCTCCAGAGCACCTTTAAGCTGTCCGTAGTCGGACAGTTCCTGATATATGGACACCCCCACCTTGTTCACTCCTGACTGAATAGGGATCAGCACATAGCCTACTCCGGTGCGCAGCGGCGCCAGCCATTCATCGTTGACCATGGTAATCCCGATGAGCAGGATACAAAAACATGTCAGCCCAGCCAAAATATATCGATTCTGTTTTGATTCCATCTACAACATTCCTTCTTTTTTAAAACTGCAAAAATTATTGTCTCCGATGACAATGTGATCCAAAAGCTGTATGCCCACCAGCCTTCCCGCCTCACAGACCCGCTTGGTCAGCATGCTGTCATCCCTGCTGGGAGTGGAGTCACCGCTTGGGTGATTGTGAACCAGAATAATACTGACAGCCTGATAGCGGAGCGCCTCAATAAAAATCTCTCTGGGCGACGCCAGGGAAGCGTTTACCGTACCCTTTGAGATCAGCAGATCCCGAATCAGCGTCTGTTTGATGTTGAGAAACATGGCATAGAGATGCTCCTGCTGCAAGTGCCTCATCTCTTCCATATAGTAACCCGCCACCGACTCAGGGCTGTCAAAGATCGTGCTTCTGACCACAGCGGAACGTCTGCTGATCCGCTTTGACAGTTCCCCGATACACAGAAGCTGAATTCCTTTTACGGTTCCGATCCCCTCAATCTTCTTCAGCTCCTCCAGACTGAGCCTGCACAATCCCAGTATCCCGTCTCCCGGGTAGTTCAGTTCCAGCACCTGCTGAGCCAGCTTAAGAGAGCTGAAATTCCTGCTTCCCGTTCGGATGATCACGGCCAGAAGCTCTGCCTCGCTCAGGCCCTCCGGTCCCAGCCGGAGACATTTCTCATAGGGACGGTCATTGGCAGGGATGTCTTTCATCTTGATGTGCTCCATTCTAACCCCTCTCCGCGTGACTCTCCAGTACACAAAGGAATTTTGACTTGACAAGAAGCACCGGCAAAATCTCTAGGGAGATTTTACCATATCAAGAAAAATCTGTACATAGAGTTTATAAAATCTTAAGGGAGCAGACTCCTGCTTCGATCAGCTTCTGAAGAGACATCAGCACTCCCAGTTTCGCGTGATACCAGGTAAGCCCTCCCTGAAAATACACGGCGTAGGGAGGCTTTATAGGAGCATCGGCGCTGAGCTCGATGGACGAGCCCTGAACGAAAGCCCCCGCCGCCATGATTACAGGAGCATCATATCCCGGCATGTCCCACGGCTCCGGTGTCACGAAGCTGTCCACAGGAGCCGCCGCCTGGATGCCCTGACAGAAGGCAATGACTCCCTCCGGCGTGCCGAAAGTGACAGACTGAATGATGTCATGGCGCTCCTCACGGCCGTCAGGCACTACGGAAAATCCCAGCTTTTCGTATATATTGGCGGCGAAGATGGCTCCCTTGAGGGCGCCGGCCACCACGGTGGGAGATAAAAACAACCCCTGATAAAATGACTGATTGAGTCCCAGGCTTGCCCCCACTTCCCTTCCCAGACCAGGAGCGCTTAGGCGAAAGGAGGCCCTGTCGACGCACTCCTTTCTGCCCACAATATAGCCTCCGATAGGAGCAAGACCTCCTCCCGGATTTTTTATCAGAGAGCCTACCGCCATGTCCGCTCCCACCTGAGTAGGCTCTAAGGTTTCCACAAACTCTCCGTAGCAGTTATCCACCATACAGATCAGATCCGGCTTTATCTTCTTGACAAAAACGATAAGCTCCCCGATCTGCTCCACTGAGAAGGTAGGTCTGGAAGCGTAGCCTTTTGAGCGCTGAATGGTCATCACTTTTGTCTTTTCATTGACAGCCCTCGCGATGTTCTCAAAGTCAAAGGTTCCGTCAGGAAGAAGGTCCACCTGGCGGTATGAAACCCCGTACTCCTTCAATGAGCCCACGGACTCCCTGATTCCGATGACTTCTTCCAGTGTGTCATAAGGCTTTCCGTTGGGCGAGAGAAGCTCATCTCCCGGACGCAGATTTCCTGACAGGGCGATGTGGAGCGCGTGGGTCCCGCTGATAAGCTGAGGACGCACCAGAGCACTCTCGGTCTGAAAAACACGGGCAAACACGTCTTCCAGTGTATCTCTCCCCAGGTCATTATACCCATAGCCTGTAGTGGCAGCAAAATGAATATCACTGACCCTGCACTCCTGCATGGCCTTTACCACCTTCAGCTGATTGTACTCCGCCCGGCTGTCAATGGCCTCAAAACGGTCTTTTAAAGTATCCTCTATCTTTTTTGCAAAGTCCAATACCTGGGAGCTGACTCCCAAGGACTGGTACATAGTCTCTAAATCCATAATTTTCTCGTCTCCTTTATATGGCAACGGCTCGCGGCGGTCAGCAGCCGTGGCGGCCGTCCAAATTGATCTCGGCAAGTATATGCTCCAGAACCTCCCGTCTGTCATTGTGGAATTCCTGCAGATTCAGCCACCGCACATCACGCTCTCTCCTGAACCACGTAAGCTGCCGTTTTGCAAAGTGCCTGGTATCCCGCTTGATCGTGTAAACCGCTTCCTCCAAACTGCAACGTCCTTCCAGGTAATCCAGGATTTCCTTGTAGCCCAGGCCCTGCATGGACACTATGTCACGGGTACATCCCATGTCCGCAAGCCCTTTTACTTCTTCCACCAACCCCCGACGGAGCATCTCGTCCACTCTCTGTTCGATTCGCTCATAGAGAACCTTCCGGTCTGTATTCAACACATAGTAAAACAGCTTATAGGGCGATTCCTTCCGCCTCTCCGTCTCGTTGTGCTCTGAGATTCTCTTTCCGGTCTGCCGATAAAACTCGATGGCACGGATTACCCTCTTTATATTGTTTGCGTGAATCTGGCCGGCCGCTGCAGGATCTATCTCTTCCAGAAGCCCGTGGAGATACCCCGGACCTTTTTCCCTGGCACTCTCCTCCAGTTCCCTGCGCAGCCTCTCGTCCAAGTCATTCTCCGTGAAATCGATATCGTACGCCAGCGCCTGAATATAAAACCCGGTTCCCCCCACAACAACGGGAATCCTGCCTCTGTCATAGATTTCCCCGAGGGCTTTCTTGGCCATCTTTTGAAAAACAACTACATTGAATTCTTCCGTCGGCTCCAACACATCGATAAGGTGGTGGGGAACACCTGACATCTCCGCCCTGGTCACCTTGGCAGAACCGATGTCCATGTATCGGTACACCTGCATGGAGTCGGCGCTGATGATCTCTCCGTCCACTGCCCTGGCCAGTTCAATGGAAAGACCGGTTTTCCCTACCGCCGTCGGTCCGGTCAGAATAATCAGGGGCAATGCCATAAAATCTCCTCCTTGCTAATTATACGATCCTCTTGAATTTTTTCTCCAGTTCACGTCGGCTCATAGAGATGATCGTCGGCCGTCCGTGAGGACAGGCGTAAGGATTTTCCAGTTCCAGAAGCTGATCGATGAGATGATCCGCTTCCGCTGAGGACAGCCTGCTGTTGCCTTTAACCGCCGCCTTGCAGGACATACCGGCAACCCTCTCGTAGATCATGTCGGGATTTTCTTTGAAAATATCATCCGACAGACTGTCAAGGATCTCTATAAGAAGTTCTTTTTTAGCGATAGAAAACAGATTGTCCGGAACCGCCCTCACTGCGTACTCCCTGCCTCCGAAATGTTCAATTTCAAATCCCATGTGAGCCAAATAAGTCATATATCGGTCAAGAATCACCTCTTCCTCACTTCCCAGAGTGAGGATGATCGGAGGGTTGACCATCTGCGATGTGTATTCCCGGTTTTTCAGGGATGCCATGGTTTTTTCGTAGAGAATCTTCTCGTGGGCCGCATGCTGATCTATGATGTACAGCTGATCGGAAAATTCCACCAGCCAATAAGTATCAAACAGCTGTCCGATAAGTTTGTGGCGGAGACGGCTCTTGGGCTCCAGAAGTTTCTCTTCAAACAGATCCAGCTGCTTTTCCTCCTGCTTTCTCTCACTCCCTCCGGCAGTAGGCTCCTGCCTCGAGGCTGTGTGCCTGTCCCTGGAACGTTCCGCCTGCATGGCAGATTCCCTGCCTTCCCCTTTCATGTTTTTGTCCCCTGCATTCCAGGAAGGCTGTCTCTCGGCAACTGCCTGGTAAACCGGATTATTTCTGTAAGAAAGGTCGGCCTGCCTCTTCACCTCAAACGGTTCCGGTCGGGGTTCCTGCTCTCTTTTGGGGGTGTCCTTCTCTTTTACAGGCCTGTTAAGCTGTACCTGAGGAATCAGTTCCTTCTCGGACAGAGCATCGCTGACTGTCTGGCGGATGATTTCGTAGATTCTCTCCCCGTCCCTGAAACGCAGTTCCATCTTTGTTGGATGGACATTGACATCCAAATACTCCGGTTCGACTGTGAGATGCAGCAGCACGAAGGGGTATTTGTGCTGCATCATAAAGGGCCTGTAGGCCTCCTCCACGGCTTTGGCTACCAGGCTGCTCCTGATATACCTCCCGTTGATATAGTAATTTTCAAAATTTCTGTTGCTTCTGGCGATGACAGGCTTTCCCACAAACCCGTGAATCTGCATGATCTCCTGGCTGGAGTCGGCAGGCAGCAGATTGGCGGCGATCTCTCTGCCAAACACCGTGTAGATAATATCCTTCAGATTGTGGTTTCCTGACGTGTGAAGCCTGTTCTGATTGTTCTGTATGAACCGTATGGAGATATCCGGATGGGACATGGCGATCTTCTCCACAAGCGCCGCCACATGGGAGCCCTCTGTCTGAGCCGTCTTTAAAAATTTCTGTCTGGCGGGCGTATTGTAAAACAGATTCCGCACCAGAAATGTAGTACCCTCGGGCGCTCCGATTTCCTCTATAGAGCGCTCTTTTCCCCCTTCAATCTGATATCGGATCCCTGAAAGTTCCTGCGCCGTCTTGGTGATCAGTTCAACCTGGGACACTGCCGCGATGCTGGAAAGAGCCTCCCCGCGAAAACCCAGGGACGCCACCGTAAACAGATCTTCTACCGATTTGATCTTGCTGGTAGAATGACGCAGAAACGCCACCGGCACATCCTCCTTGGAAATCCCGCAGCCGTTGTCGGTAACCCTGATAAAGGAGATCCCCCCGTCCCGGATCTCCACCGTAACGGCCGTCGCCTTGGCGTCAATGGCATTTTCCAGAAGCTCCTTCACCACGGACGCAGGACGCTCGATGACCTCACCCGCTGCAATCTTATCAATCGTACCCTGGTCCAATACTGTAATCTGCGCCATAATCCCTCCCTGACATCCCTCAGATTAAATTCCATTTCACATCCTGCAGAGGCCCGCACATTCTCACCACCGATTTTTCAGTTTTCCCTGCATGCGGCTCAGTATATTCAGTGCCTCCACCGGCGTGATCTCATTGATCTGAATGCTTTCAATCTCTTTGATTATATCCTCATTCTTTACCGTATCAAATAAAGTCATCTGGTTTAAGTCTACTTCATCTGGTTTTGTCACGGTTTTTCTGGGGGCCGCGGGGGCATTCTGTCTGGCAATCTCCCTGGCTTTTGTGGCGATATCCGCGCTGCTCAGTTCTTCCACCAGCTCCCTGGCACGGCTGATTACCTGATCCGGAACTCCCGCCAGCCTGGCCACCTGTATTCCGTAGCTTTTATCGGCTCCTCCCTTGATGATCTTTCTTAGAAATACAATATCATCCCCCTGTTCTTTGACGGCAATACAGTAATTGTTGACGCCGCTCATGGCTCCCTCCAATTCTGTCAGTTCATGGTAGTGGGTGGCAAACAAGGTCTTGGCGCCCAAAACTTTTGTGTTGCTGATGTGTTCCACCACCGCCCACGCGATGGACAGCCCGTCGAACGTACTTGTGCCTCTTCCGATCTCATCCAGAATGATCAGACTGCTTCTGGTAGCATTCCGCAGGATGTTGGCCACCTCCGTCATCTCAACCATAAACGTGCTCTGACCAGAGGCCAGGTCATCGGAGGCTCCCACCCTTGTAAAGATCCGGTCACAGATGCCGATATCTGCCGCCTCCGCAGGGACAAAGCATCCCATCTGAGCCATAAGGACGATAAGGGCCGTCTGCCGCATGTAGGTGGATTTCCCTGCCATATTGGGGCCTGTGATAATGGATATACGGTTTTTGCCATTGTCCAGAACCGTATCGTTGGACACGAACAGATCATTCCTCAGCATCAGTTCCACCACAGGGTGACGTCCGTTTTTGATGTGAATGGCGCCCTTCTCATTGATCTTCGGCTTTATGTAGTTATTTCTTGTGGCGACCAGAGACAGAGATGAGAACACGTCGATGCCCGCCAGCGCTTTGGCGGTTCTGTGTATCCTCTCCGCCTCGGCTCCCACCTTGTCCCGAATCCCGCAGAACAAATCGTACTCCAGAGAAAACAGCTTGTCCTCAGCTCCGAGAATCACATCCTCCAGTTCTTTCAGCTTATCCGTGGTGTATCTCTCCGCGTTAGTCAGCGTCTGTTTCCGGATGAAATACTCCGGCACCATATTTTTAAAAGAGTTGGTCACCTCAAAATAGTACCCAAACACTTTGTTGTATTTTATCTTCAGATTTTTAATCCCTGTCTTGTCCCGCTCACCTGCCTCCAGCTGGGCAAGCCATGTCTTCCCCTCTGTCTTGGCCTGGCGGAGGCGGTCGGCTTCCTCATGATACCCCTCCCTGATGATTCCGCCTTCTTTTACCGCCAGCGGCGGGTCGTCCACAATCGAGTTTTCGATCAGACTCCACAGGTCTTCAAGGGGGTCAAGATCTGTATAGAGCTGTTTCAGGACAGGAGCGTTCATCTCCCCCAGAAGATTCTTTATGTGGGGCAGCATCTCAAGAGAATTTCGAAACGAAATCAGATCTCTGGGATTGGCAGACTTGTAGCTGATCCGTCCTACAAGCCTCTCCAGGTCATAAACCGAGTTCAGGTATTCCCTGATCTCCTCCCTGGTGATGTAATTCATGTTCAGCTCCTCGATGGTGTCCTGTCTGTCCAAAATTGCCTGCTTATGCACAAGCGGCTGCTCGATAAAACTGCGCATAAGTCTGGCTCCCATGGCTGTCTTTGTCTTGTCCAGAACCCACAGAAGAGAACCTCTCCTCTGCTTCTCCCTCAGTGTCTCGAGAAGCTCCAGATTCCTGCGGGTGGAAGTGTCGATGACCATAAATTCTCCCGTAGTGTACGGAGTGATGGCCACAATATGGGACAGTGTATTTTTCTGAGTATCATACAGATACTCCATGACGGCGCCGGAGGCGATAACACCCGCGTCATAGTCCCCCAGCCCCAGCCCCTCCAGACTGCCTACATGAAAATGTTCTTTCAGGACATTTCTGCACCCATCGTCGGAAAAATACCGATTATCCAGGGCAGAAACAGCCACATGATACCTGTTTCTCAAATCTTCCAGGTCAATTCCGCACATGTAGAAGGCTTCATTGCAAATGATCTCCGACGGGGAAAATTTGTGAATCTCATCTAAAAGGTTTCTCTCCCCCTCCACCTCCGTCACCAGATAATCCCCTGTGGTGATATCGCACACGGAAATTCCGAACACATCTCCCACATACACAATTCCCATAAGGTAATTGTTCTTTGTCTCATCCAGTGCCTGGCTGCTTGTGATGGTTCCCGGCGTTACCACACGGGTAACCTCTCGCTTCACCAGTCCCTTTGCCAGTTTCGGGTCCTCCATCTGCTCCGCGATGGCAACCTTGTAACCTTTCTGTACCAGCTTATACAGATAAGAATCTACGGCGTGATAAGGAATTCCGCACATGGGAGCCCGCTCATCAAGGCCGCATTCCTTTCCCGTCAAGGTCAGTTCCAGTTCTTTTGATGTAGTCACCGCATCGTCAAAGAACATTTCATAAAAATCCCCTAGCCTGTAGAACAACAGGCAGTCAGGGTATTGTTTCTTGGTCTCCATGTAATGAACCATCATGGGTGATAATCCGGCCACGTTGTAAACCTCTCTTCTTTAATGTAAACCTGCATGCCGCCTATTCAGCTGCAGACTTTTAAGGCAAACCGCTGCTGTTTAAACGGTGAAAACTCCCGAAAATTCTTTCGGGAGTGTCTTTTGTAATGTGTGACGAACTCTGCCTCAGGGTTCCTGTCCGGCAGTTCCCATATAATAAAATCCTTTGGATTCCTCCAGGTATACGGGAACAATGGTCCCCACTAGGGACGCATCTCCGGGTAAGTGTACCACCGTGTTGTTGCCAAGACGCCCTGTGACATATCCTTCCAGATGATCATTCAGGCTTTCCACCAGAACGTCCTGGGTGGTGTGAAGATCTCTGGCGCATACATCGGTAGAAATCTCCTGTACCCGCCTGAGCAGACGGTCAAACCGGTCTTTTACCACCGATTCCTCCACCTGGTCTTCCATGGAAGCCGCCGGCGTCCCCGAGCGCCTGGAGTAGATGAAAGTGAATGCGCTGTCAAACCTGACCTTCTCCACCACATCCATAGTCTCCTGAAAATCCTCCTCCGTCTCCCCCGGGAATCCCACGATAATGTCTGTGGTGAGGGAGATATCCGGCACTGCCTCCCGTATCCTGCCCACCAGTTCCAGATACTGTTCTTTAGTATATCTGCGGTTCATAGCTTTTAAAATCCGGGAGCTTCCGGATTGTACCGGAAGGTGCAGGTGATGACAGATCTTTTTTGACTCCTTCATCACCTGGATCAGTTCCTCTGACAGGTCCTTGGGATGGGAGGTCATAAATCGGATCCTTTTAAGCCCCTGGATCTCTTCCACCCGCCTTAAAAGCTGGGCAAAGGTGACGGAACCCTCAAGATTTTTACCGTAGGAATTCACATTCTGTCCCAGAAGCATCACTTCCACAACCCCGTCCTCTGTCAGTCTTTGGATCTCGGCAATGATATCTTCCGGTTTCCTGCTTCTCTCTCTTCCCCTCACGTAGGGGACAATACAGTAGCTGCAGAAATTATTGCAGCCGAACATAATGTTGACCCCTGACTTGAAGGGGAATTTTCTCTCTGCGGGAAGTTCCTCCACGATCTGTTTTGTGTCCTTCCAGATATCTACCACCATGTGCTGCTCTTCCACCCGCCTGCTGATCAATTCCGCCAGCTTAAAGATATTGTGTGTACCGAATACGATATCTACAAACCCGTAACTTTTGCGGATCTTCTCCACCACCTGGGGTTCCTGCATCATGCAGCCGCACAGTGCGATGAGCATGTGGGGATTCTTCTTCTTCAGAGCGTTTAAGTAGCCCAGCCGTCCGTAGACTCTCTGATTGGCATTCTCGCGGACGGTGCAGGTGTTGTAGAGAACAAAATCCGCATTCTCCCCGCCTGCTTCCTCAAATCCCGCCTGCCTCAGAATACCCTCAAGTTTTTCGGAATCCCTGGCGTTCATCTGACACCCGAATGTCTGAGTAAAAAAGCATGGGGGACGGCCATTTTTCTGTTTAAACTCCCGAACCCACTCCCGGCATCTGGCTATATAATAGTATTGGCGTTCCGGTTCCTCCCGGGGCGGTTTCTGGCTTAAATCTATTTTTTCAAAATCGGTTTCACTATACATATCCATTCAAACCTTTTTACCAAATTCCTGATTCCAGCAATAACTCCCCATGAGTGCCGCCGGTCATGGACAGACCGACACTCGGAAGTACCGCCAAAGCTGCCGTCTTTACACGTCTCGAATTTCTTATCATGTTTTTTCCTCCATCTCGGATAATATACCGATTATATCATCGATTGTTTTGTGATACAAGACATTATCTGACAGAACTTCCTGAAACTCCAGACCATTCGCCGTCTCATTCCGCCTCTTCGGCTGTCATCCTAGATTTTTCAAGGCTGTCAGCACATGATTAACATATATATCTCTGACTTCCTCCATCTCTCCGAGACTCCTGAGCACACATTCCACCTCATATCCCTCTGACAAAAAAATATTTTTCCAGGAATCTTTCTTATCGCCTGCCATGTCGTTGACCGCATGGTCACCGGCCACCAGCATCAGCGGATTTAACACGACTCTCCTGTAAATCCCTTTCGCTCTCAGAAGATTTGCCACCTCTTCCACGGTGGGTCCCGCTTCCACAGTGCCTATGTAGTAATTGTCAAAACCGCTGTCAGCCAGAGTCTTCTGCAGCTGTCCATAAACCTGATTTGCCTCCGCCTCCGTGCCGTGTCCCATGAATATCACGGCTGTCTTTCCGTCGTCATAATGTCTTGTATGGTCAGCGACTGCTTTCGCCACAGCCTTAAAATCTTCATCCCCTGAAAGAAGCGGCATTCCCACTGACAACCGGATAAAATTCTTTTTGTGCCGATTTAATTTCTCCATCAAATCTCTATATTCAAAACCTTTCATGATATAGGTGGGCTGCACCACCAGATTCCTGGCTCCGTCCGCCTCTGCACGTTCCAGGGCTCTGGATACATTGTCGATCTCAAGCCCGTCACGATTTTTCAAAATGTTGATGACCGTCTGGGACGTAAATGCCCTGCGCACTTCATACAGAGGACACGCGTCAGCCACAGCTTTCTCCACGGCTCCTATGGTAATCTCCCTGCTGCTATTATAGCTTGTGCCAAAGCTCACCACAAGAATCATCGTGTCCGTTGATTTCTTATATCTGTTCATAGTCCTCCTTTGCCCTGGAGGCAGGCCGTCCGGGAAACGCAAAAAAGATCCGATTATTCCGTTACCAGAACGTAACCGGCCTGTCCTCCAAACCCTCTCCGTTCCAGATTATCTTCATTCCATTCTGCCGCGAAGTGATACACTTTGTCCTTCTCCAGTTCAATCCCGAACACCGGACAGTAATATGTGATGACACACTCCGGCGCTACATCTTCCTTTCCAGCATCCCCACCGCTCCACCGGCAGATCACCAGCCTGTCCGGAGGGATAACTGTAGAAAAACTGTAGTATACTCCGTCGGCTCCATTGTATGTCGGCAGCTTCAGCCTGGCAGCGCTCTCCGATGCCGCCTCGTCAAGAGGCGCCCTCCCGCAGCCAACCATTGTGGAGAGCTCTCCGCCCCCTGCAGCGGTACTCCAGCTGAAATTGCCCGACCTGACCTCAAAAAAACTGATTTTGCTTGAGAGCATATCGGTGAGTTTCACAGAAGGAACAGAAGTCAAAAGAATATCCTCCTCCCCTCTCTCCTCATCCTCCGGAAGAACCATAAATTGTTCTGCTCCGAATATCCTCACACCGTCAGACTCCTGTCTCCCTGTATCCTCCATGAGGACAAAGACCGGTATGCCGCCTTTCAGATCTTCCTCTGCCGCCAGGGCTTCAACACCTTCTGCCCAGAAAACTCCGGGAAAGTCGTCTGTATCAGAGCTTATCAGCACTTGGTCTCCACGAATTTCCTTTATATGTCCGTTAAGTCCTACATACTCTTTTGTGCTATCTACAGTTGGAGGAGCTTCTTTCTGCGGTTCTCGAGAAGATACAGCGTCCCTGTCTTTTCCGCCCATATCCTGGGTTTGGGCCTCTGTCATCTGAATTCCTTCCGTCTGAATCTCCGCAGCCGATGAACGCTCTTCTTCTGTCCCGCCTGCCGCCCGGGGACTGCCGCATGCCGACAAAGCTATGGCGGCTGCCACAAAAAAGGCTGTAGACACGTTTCCTGCTTTCACAGTATTCCCCCCTATCTGACCGAAAAATTTGCGGTCACCTTATCGGCGACCGCTGGGTGTCCCAAAATGTGTCCTCCACTATTTTCTCACTGCTCCCGACGACGCTGCCGCCTCCCCTACACGCTCTGCCACATGTTTTGCCACACGGGGGTCAAGCGCGGACGGTATGATGTACTCCGCACACAGCTTCTCCGGCTCCACCAGCTCGGCGATGGCTCTCGCCGCCGCAAGTTTCATATCGTAGTTAATATCGCGTGCTCCTGCATCCAGAGCCCCCCTGAAGATTCCTGGAAACGCCAGCACATTGTTGATCTGATTTGGAAAATCCGAGCGTCCTGTACCCATGACCTTCACTCCGGCCGCCATGGCTTCGTCGTACATAATCTCTGGAACAGGGTTGGCCATAGCAAACACAATCGGATCCACATTCATAGTCTTTATCATCTCCTGCTTTAAAACTCCCCCCACAGACACGCCCACAAACACATCGGCTCCCACCAGGGCATCTGCCAGAGTCCCCCTCATATCATCCGGATTGGTGATGTCACACAGCATTTTCTTGTGGTCCGCAATACCCACTCCCCTGTCCTTGTAGAGAATGCCGTTCTCATCGCAGGCAATGATGTGTTTCACTCCCGCGGTGAGCATCATCTTGATGATGGCGGTTCCTGCAGAGCCCGGCCCGTTGAGCACTACCTTGATCTCCTCGATCTTTTTGCCCACCACCTTCAGGGCATTGAGCAGGGCGGCCGTCACCACGATAGCCGTGCCGTGCTGATCATCGTGGAACACCGGAATATCCAGTTCTTCCTCCAGACGGCGCTCGATCTCAAAACATTTGGGGGAGGCAATATCCTCCAGATTGATTCCGCCAAATACCGGGGCAATCTGCTTTACGGCCTTGATGATCTCCTCCGTATCTTTGGTGTCCAGACAGATGGGAAACGCGTCCACGCCGCCGAACTGCTTGAACAGAATGGACTTTCCCTCCATAACAGGAATAGCGGCTTCGGCTCCGATGTTGCCCAGACCCAGCACTGCCGTTCCGTCGGACACCACTCCCACCAGATTGCTTTTGGCGGTGTATTTGAAGACATTCTTCTTATCTTTGGCAATCTCCTTGCAGGGTTCTGCCACTCCGGGAGTGTAGGCGGTGCTAAGGTCATCACGTGTCGCAAGACGTACCTTGCTCACCACCTCAATCTTACCTCTGTGTTCGCTGTGCAGCTTCAGCGCCTCTTCATAATAATTCATCACGTCTTCTCCTCCTCGTTTATCATGATCTCCTGTCAGCATAGAACAATGCTTACGTCTCATTGCCTTTCTTCTTCCTGGATATATATAATGTCACCCGCCCGCAGAACCTGCTGAAATCTTCCTGTCTCCTGATTGACCTTCAGCGTCACTGTACCCTTGGGATGTTCCAAATCGATGTCAGCGTACTGAATAAGATCCATCAGATAATACGGACGTCCGTCCTCCTTTTTAGGAAGCCGCAGGGTAGAACCGTTCAGCTGGAACATTACGGTTTCTCTCTCCTGCTCTGGTTTCTTGACCTCCTCCTTGAGGGGCGCCGTCTCCTCTGCGAAGGTCTTAGCGTCTGCTGTCAGCTCCACAGAAGCTCCGTCCGCAGCCGCCGGAGCAGACACCTGTTCCCGGCCGGACCATGCCGTCTCGTCTCTCTCCTGCTGTTTCTCTGCCGGAACATAGACAGGGGTCACCTTTGCTCCCAGTCTTCCCAGTCTGGCAAGGGCGGGGGCCGTCTCGGTCTGGTCGCCCATGTTATCGGAAGTTCCCGAATCCTCCATCTGGCTCAGGACTCCGCCCGATTCCTGCCCGCTGAAGCTGTCGTCAGGAATCTCCGGAATCTGTGCGTCAGTCTCCCTCTCTTCCTCTGCAGGAACATTCTCTTCCGTCAGCACACTTCCGCTCTCATCACTCCGCTTTACTGTGATCACATCGCCGCTTTTCAGGAATGTTTTCAGAGAAGCCTGCATCCCGTTGAGAGTTACGTCCGTCCTGACATTCACCCCGTCGATATCCCCCAGACAGGCTCTGGCATCTCTTCCCTGAACAGCAGGGACAAAATCGATGAAATCTCCTGCATGGATCACATCCGAGAGTTTCCCTTCCTTCTGGTTGATAAGAAGAGACGCAGGTTCAGACGCAGTGCCGTAAAACACCTTTCTCTGCCCGTTGACCGTCACGGTCAGGTTCATACCTGCCCGCCCCACAATGTCTCTGAAATTATAACCGTTCATCATCAGCAGGTTCAACGTCGTAAAAGTGCCGCTTCTGAACAGTTTGGCAGGACGACCGTTTAAGGTCACCCGGAAACTGTCATTGATCATGTTGAGACCGGAGGACACGGCAATCCCCAGGGGAGTGGCATACTCTGGATTGTTCAGATCGTATTCCTCAGAGTACGCGTTGGTCTTGAAATAATTTCCCGCGATGGCTACACGGCCGGCATCCATACCCAGAGCCTCCGTGATGCCGTCCTTCAACCCGGCCAGCTTACTCCCGCCACCTGCCAGAAACAGGGCGGAAGGAGCCGTTCCGTTGATCTCCACCACCTTGTCCGCAATCTCTTTGGAGAGAGCTTCCACCGTGCCTCTGATGCACCTTTCCACCTCGGTTTTGGAGAGCGTCTGCTCCATCCCGAGAATATTGGCAAACCTTATCTCTTCCTGGCGGTCAAGCTGAGCCTTTATGGCCTCAGCCGTGGAAAAATCCACCAGGTACTGCTTCATAATCGCCTCAGTGATCTCGTCCCCCGCCATAGTCGCCATGGTATAACCGGTGACACTTCCGCTGGTACATGCGGCGATATCCGAGGTCCCCGCCCCGATGTCCACCAGAACCAGATTCAGGAGTCTGATATTTTCGGGAATAGCCGCATTGATGGCGGCGATAGGCTCCAGGGTCAGACTGGCTACTTCCAGACCGATCTTATTCATGGTGGTGTACAGACTCTCCACCACCTCGCTGGGAAGAAAAGTGGCGATGAGATCCACTTTGATCTGCCGTCCCCTGTGGTCTTTTAAGTTGGAGATCATATACTTGTCCAAAAAATACTGGCATACGGTATAGCCCACCAGATAAAAGCGCCTGGAATCCTCAGCTGATTCGTTTTCCGCGTCAAAAGCCTCCTCCGCCCTGGTGATGGCCCCCGCCTCCAGACGGCTGATGATCTCATCGTCGATCAGCTGGGTTCCGGGGAGCTCCAGCTCATAATCCGCTCTCTTTGTTCTCAGAGCCCGCCCTGCGGCAGCCACGCAGACTCGCGACAGCCTGATACGGGTCTTTTCCTCCAGACGCTTTTTCACTTTGCCTGCCAGAGTCGAAACCTTCTCTATATTCTCGATCTGCCCATCGATCATAGCTCTCTGGGCATGCTCCTCCCTCTCCACCGCAATGATGTTGACTTTGCCCTCCTGGACAACTCCCACCATCCCGATGATGCTTCTGGTTCCAATATCCATGGCGAACACGACTTCGTTGGCCTGGTCCCTCATGGGAACCTTCGTCTGAGCCGGAACCTTTGCCTGTCTGGAAACCTGCGTTTTTTTCACTTGTGGTCTAGCCATACACCCCTGCTCCTTTTGCGTGATTGTTAGTACCATTATATAAAAATAATAATCCGATGTAAATCATTTTCTCATTCATAGATGGTGATATAGCTCTCTGTATTCACCGTCACATCTCCGGGAAACCGGGTTACTCCCACAGACTGAGCGTCCACAGAGATCAGTTCCAGCTTTTTGCAGGCCGTCAGAGGGGTCAGATCCTGGAGCCGGTTGTCCTGAAGACTGCAGCTCCTCAGATCCTGAAAATCGGACACAAAGGAGATGTCCGTCAGTTCGCAGCCATCCAGATAAAGACGTTTCACGCCAGAGTAGCGGGACAGAAAGTCAAAATTCAGTTTCTCCCCCGTATCCGCATGCCGGGGAAAACAGTTGAGGAAACCGATCTCCTCCAGTACCGGATTGTCCTCCAGAAGTTCCGGGCTTATGAAAATATCCGTGTCCGTTGACATCCGGGTCCCCCAGCGAAACACTGAGAGAGCTGGAAGGCAAAGAACAGACTCCACCCCCACAATATCCGAACCCCAGAAATTGTCCATATAAAGCTGTTCCAGATTCACAAGGCCTGACAGAGGCGACACATCCACAGCGGCGTTATACTGGTTGATGGACATGTGAAGGTCAAGATATTTCAGACTTTCCATGGCAGAGAGAGCAGTCAGGGCTTCCGCCTCATTGACAGCGATGGTCAGTTTCTCCAGCTGCCCCAGCTTCTTGATCTCCCCCGCGGGAATATAATTGGTGTCCAGAAAATCCACCTGCCTCAGATTGGGCAGTTTCTCCAAAACGGTCAGATCCGGATCTTCGCCTGTATACACGGAGAGTTCTTTCAGTCCAGGCATTTTTTCCAGAAACGTGCAGTCTTTCAACTCTACCTTGTCGATGGAGAGGCTCTCCAGTTTTGACAGCTTTTCAAGACTTTCAAGTCCTGTGTAGGACTCTCCGCAGTGCAGCTTCAGACGCTTTAACTTGACGCACTCGCCCAGACCTGTCAGATCCACAGCTTTGCCGGACATGGTGGTATCCGCCTCCAGCTCCTCAAGATTTTTAAACTGTCCGATGTCGTCCAGCCTGCTCCCCATGATGCCCAGGTGGAGAACTTTGATCTGTTCCGGATTCAGCAGCGAAGCCACGATATCCAGTCGGTCGTCCGTGTCCACACAGGTGATTTTATTGTCCGGGGCGAAGGTCCTGAGGGACATCCACACGCTGTCCGTGGTGTCGATCCTTGTCAGACCCGTGAGCATGGTGTAGTCGGAAGGCCAGGTTACCCTGTTGGTCCGATAGGTCCATGTTTCTATGGTATCCTGAAATTCTTCTTCACTCTCGCAATCCTCGTAGTCCGTAAAGCTGTAGGAGATGGAGTTGAAGTTCTCGCCTTTGTCTCTCTCATAGGAGCACTTGATATAGCGGATGCTCTCCAGCTCCTGGACGGTGATGTCCTTGTAATCCTTTCCGAACAGGTCCTGGAAAAATATCTGCAGAAGCTCCCCGCCCACAGCCAGGTCCGAGTCCGAACTGGAAAACACCGACTTTTTGGCCGCGATATTGAAGCCCAGAATAATGATCACCAGAATCGCCGCCACAGACAGAAAGATGATCAGCGCATTCCTGGCTCTGTTAACCGCCTGGCGCATCTCATTGTTCCCGCTGTAGTCCACCTGGATATTGACGACGGTTCCTTTTGCCTCGTCGATGAGATATCTCTGGCCGCAGTAAGGACAGACAGCATGGGTCCTGTCTGTCAATTCCAGTACCCCTCCGCAGTTCTTACACTCCAATCCCATCAGTTCCGGCTTCTCGTTGAAAGCTGAGGTTCGTATGATATAGCTGTCATCTTTTCGACTGCCTGATTTCTGATCCTTCATACCCTTTCATCCCCCTTTTCCTCTCTGCGTCTCACTCCCGCACCAAAGTGATCCTGTCTCCGTAGGTCTGTCTCAAAAGCTCCCACTGCTCGTCTGTGATGTACCATGCGGTCTTTCCTGATATGGCAAACCGCTTCAGCGCGGGAAGAGACAGAAGTTCTTCCACCAGCCGGTAAGTATCCTCCTCTTTCATCTCCACATGGTACAGTACAAGCTGTTCCAGATTGTCAAATCCCTGAAACATATCTGTATTTTTCAGCCTGGCATCCTCAAGGAGCAGCCCTTTGATCCCTCGAAGATCCTCCATAAACGAGAAGTCTTCCAGCTTATCCGCCTTGAGGATGAGAACCTCCTCCAGAGTATCTTTATTCACGTTCCTGAAAAACTCCGGCGTCCCGTAACGCGACAGGCCGTCTGTGCAGATCAGATAGCGAAGGACATTTTCTCTGGGCAGGATGTAGTTCTGCCACGCCTCCGTGTACAGTTCCAGCCTTGTGAGCCCTGTAAAATACTGGATATTGGTGGGGGAAAAGTCTTCCTTCTTCCCCTCCACCCTGACTGTCTCAAGGGTTTTCTCATAGACCGCAGGATCCTGAAAATCGTAGATATCCTCAAAACTGTATGTAAACAGATAGTCCTTGTCCCTCTCTATTTTCAAATATTTTATCCGGTTAAGATCATCTCTGCTGATGTCTGACGCCGGTTTCTCATAGACTTCCATGACAAAATCTCTAAACACCACCGAAAAACGGCTGGCGGACGCCACAAGACGCCCTGTGTAGAACTGGTAGCCCGCCACGGACACCGCCCCCACCAGGATGGCCGCCGCGATGCACAGCATGATGATCTTTCCCGCCGACATACGGACGGACACCTTGTGGAGTCTGTCTGCGGACACATAATATTTTCTCCCACAGGAGCTGCACTGACACTCGTAGGAATTGATTCTCACCAGCATTCCTCCGCAGGAGCGGCAGGTTTTTTCTTTTGTCTGTGATTCCTGGCCCAATCTCTCTCCCTCCCCGTCTGTCAAGGTCTGACCTGACCGTTTCCGTAAATTATATATTTGGTGGTGGTCAGGGCCCTCAGACCCATGGGCCCCCTGGCGTGGAGCTTCTGGGTGCTGATTCCGATCTCCGCCCCGAACCCGAACTCATAGCCGTCGGTGAATCTGGTTGAAGCGTTGACATAGACAGCCGCCGCGTCGATTTCCTCTAGAAACTTCTGAGCATTGGCGTAATCCGAGGTGATAATGGCCTCAGAGTGCTTCGTGTTGTATCGGTTGATGTGTTGTATGGCCTCCTTAAGCGACCCTACAGTCTTCACGGAGATGATATAATCCAAATATTCTTTTCCCCAGTCCTCCTCCACAGCGGCCGAAAACTCGGGCACAATTTTTCTTGCCTCCTCATCCGCCCGGATCTCCACCTGCTTTTTGTCAAGAATTTCCTTAAGTCCGGGGAGGAATTCGCCAGCAATTCCCCTGTGAACCACCAGGGACTCACAGGCGTTGCAGACTCCGATTCTCTGAGTCTTGGCATTGTAAACTATATCCAGAGCCATCTGAATGTCGGCGGACTCGTCCACGAAGATATGACAGTTTCCCGTCCCTGTCTCAATCACCGGCACGGTGCTGTTTTCCACCACCGTGCGGATCAGCCCTGCGCCTCCTCTGGGGATCAGCACATCCAGATACCGATTCATGGCCATGAATTTTTTCGTGGTCTCCCTGTCCGTGTCCTGGATGAGCTGCAAAGAGTCATCCGGAAGTTCCGCCGTCCGAAGTCCCTGTCTGAGACAGTCTGTAATAGCTTTGTTTGACCAGAGGGCATCGCTCCCCCCCTTTAAGATCACCGCGTTTCCCGTCTTAAAGCACAGCCCGAAAGCATCTGCGGTCACGTTGGGCCTGGCCTCGTAGATCATACCTACAACTCCCAGGGGAACCCTCTTCTCCCCGATGAGAAGGCCGTTTGGCCTGGGCTTCATGGACAGTACCTCCCCGATAGGATCCTCCAAGGCGGCCACCTGCAAAAGTCCCTCCGCCATGGCTTTAATCCTCTCTTCGTTCAGCATAAGACGATCCACCAGCCCCGGATTCATCCCCTTCTCCCTGGCCGCAGCCACATCCTGCGTGTTGGCTGTCAAAATCTTATCTTTTCCATCCATCAGGGCTTTTGCCGCCTCTCTGAGTCCCTGTTCCTTCCTGGCTGTTCCCAGATGTGACAGCACACGGGACGCCTCCCTGGCTCTCTTTCCCATCTCTTCCAAATTCGTCATGTTCTACCTCCGCCAATTTAAAACTCTACTCCGACTTCACGCCTCCGAATTTCTTTCCCAGATCCGTTATGGTTCCGTCCGCCTCCTGAATGGAGATATTGTTGAGATTGGCACGCATGTTGACGCGTATAGCCTCGATATATTTCCTGCGCAGTTCTTTCTGCTCCAGCTTCTCCTCCTCAGTCAGACCTTCCTCCTGGGACTTGTGGTACAGTTGGTTGATCCTGTCAATCATCTCCTGAGTGATCATAATCCGCCTCCTAGTATTCGTTGTTCAGATAGTTCATCAGATCAAAATCCCTGTTCTCGTGAGCCAAAAACAGGGTTCCTCTGTCCTCCCCCTGAAGGATCTGGTAGATCACCTCCACCTGGTCCCCGTTGGCGATGACCATATCGGAACCGCTGTCCGTGGCGATCCTGGCCGCCGCCAGCTTGGCCGCCATCCCTCCGGTTCCCACATCGCTGCCGGCGGCCTCCTTTCCCATAGCCATCAGCTCCGGCGTGATCTCCTGCACAAGACCGATAAATTTCGCCTCCCTGTTTGTCCTGGGGTCGTCGGAATAGAGCCCGTCTATGTCTGACATGAGAATCAGGAGATCCGCTCCGATAAGAGCAGCCACAATGGCAGACAGCCGGTCGTTGTCCCCGAAGTTGTCCAGATAGGGAATCTCCGAAGTGGACACGGTGTCATTTTCATTGACTACCGGCACCGCGCCTAAAAGCAGCAGCTCGTCAAAGGTGTTCTGGGCATTGTACCTGGAACTGTCGTGAACCATAGTATCCTTGGTCAAAAGAACCTGTGCCGCCACCTGATTGTACTCTGCGAACAGTTTCTGATACACCATCATCAGCCGCGCCTGCCCCACCGCCGCGAAAGCCTGTCTCTGGGCCAGGCTCTCCGGCCGTCTGGGATAGTGCAGGGCCTGTCTTCCCGTGGCGATGGCCCCGGATGAGACCAGAACCACCTGCTTTCCCGCCCCTTTCAGGTCGCTGATAATCCTCACAAGACGTTCTATTTTCAGCAGGTTCAGCTCTCCCGACTCCGGGTGGGTCAGGGAGGAAGAGCCTATCTTGATCACAATTCTCTTTTTATCTTTCAATTGGTATCTCACTGAATTATCCATCTTATCTCAATCTCCTGTCTGTCCGTTCCGGACAATCTCTTCTGACACGCGGAGCCCGTCCATAGCAGCCGATGTGATTCCGCCGGCGTACCCCGCCCCCTCGCCGCAGGGATACAGGCCCCGCACACTGCTCTGTAAACTCTCGTCCCTGTGAATTCTCACCGGCGACGACGTGCGGCTTTCAATCCCCGCCAAGATAGCGTCATACCTGGCAAATCCCCCTATCCGGTGCTCAAACTGTTCCATGGCTTCTATGAAAGGCACGGACAGATACTCGGGCAACACCTTCCTCAAATCGGCAAACTCATACCTTCCTTTTATCTCCGGCCCCACGTCTCCCAATTCCCTGGTGACCCTTCCCGCCTTGAAATCCCCGTAAAGCTGCAGGGGGATCTTTCCCCCGCCCTGTTCATACGCGGCCTGTTCCAGCCTGCGCTGAAATTCTACACCTGCCAGGGGAGACCGTCCCGGGAAGTCGCCGGGAGTCACGGTGACAATCAGTGCGCTGTTGGCATTTCTCCCGCCTCTGTCATGGTTGCTCATACCGTTGACTGCCAGATGCCCCGCCTCCGATGAGGCATCCACCACGTAACCGCCCGGGCACATACAGAAGGAGTACACTCCTCTCCCGGCAGAAGACTGCCAAGTCACTTTATATGCTGCAGGCCCCAGAATATCCCAGTGCTTTGGCCCGTACTGAGCTTCATTGATCATCGCCTGAGGATGCTGGACTCTCAATCCCACGGCAAAAGCCTTGGCCGCCATGGGAATCTCTTTTTTACAGAGCATGGAAAAGGTATCCCTGGAGCTATGTCCTATAGCCAAAACCACATGGCGAGACGGGATAGTCTCTTTCCCGCCGACCACCACCCCAGCTATACGGCCGTCCAGAATCATCAGGTCCGTCACATGGGCGTTAAACCGCACCCGTCCTCCCAGCTCCGTGATATGCTGTCGGATATTTTTTACCACCTGACACAGGACATCCGTGCCGATATGGGGTTTGCTCACATAGAGAATCTTCGGGTCCGCCCCGTGTTCAACCAGGATTTCAAGAACCTTCTGATTCCTCTTTCCCGGATCCTTCACCAGGGTATTCAGCTTTCCGTCGGAAAATGTGCCTGCTCCCCCCTCTCCGAACTGGACATTGGAATTCTCGTCCAGAATTCCCTCTCTCCAGAACTTGTCCACCTTCTCCCTCCTGGTGTCTACATCGTCCCCTCGCTCCAGAATCAGCGGCTCATATCCCGCCTGGGCCAGCATCAGCCCGCAGAACAGCCCTGCAGGCCCGCTCCCTACAATAACCGGAGAACAGGAAATGTTTTTCTCTGCAGCCATCGGAAACCTGTATCTCTCCTCACACGCCATCTGAATCTGACTGTTCCCAGCCTTTTTTACAAGCTGTTCTTCCTTCCCTGTCTCCACGTCCACCGTATAGATAAACAGGATGTTTTCCTTCTTCCGGGCATCCACCGACTGCTTTACAATCTTTACGGACCGGATGGCGGCGGGAGAAATCCTCAAAATTTTTGCCGCCTTGTTCTTTATATCCTCTCTCCCATGGTTTACAGGGAGCTTTAACTGTGTGATTCGTATCATGGTCTCGCTCCTTTGGCGGCGTTTCGCCCTGCTACTGCTCCGCTGGACCAGGCCCACTGCAGGTTGTAGCCTCCGCATATCCCGTCCACATCTAGTAGTTCCCCGCAGAAATACAGTCCCTCCGCCAGGCAGGACTCCAGAGTCTTCTCTCTCACCTGTCTGGTGTCTACTCCCCCGCAGCATACCTGAGCGTTTTCAAACGGATTGACGGCGGAAATATTGGTCTCATAATCTGTTATCAGCTCCTGCAGCCGGTTCCACTGACTCCGGGAAACAGATTTCACCGGCTGCTTCTCCTGAATCCCAGCGAGACTCAAAAGAACTGCCGACAGTTTGCTGTTCAGCAGCCCGTTCATCCACTGAACACAGTTTCTGTTTTCCAGTTCCCGCCGCCTCTGCTCCAGCAGTTTTCCCACCTGCCGTCTGTTTATATGTGGCAGAAAATTGATTCTGGCCGTCACATCCTGTTTTCTATGTAGGGCCACTGAGGCATAGCGACTGACCTGAAACACCGGAATGCCTGATATCCCGTAATCTGTCAGCTGCAGTTCCCCCTGATCCCCTGCCAGAAATTTTCCGTCTGCAAACAGGCTCACTCTGGCTTCCGTGCGAACCCCCGCCAGACGCTTGTAGTGTTTCTCTCTGCACCGAAGCTGCACAAGAGCGGGGAGAGGCGTGATAATCTGGTGCCCCAACCCCGCCGCCAGCTTGTATCCGCTGCCGTCGGAGCCCGTCACAGGCGCCGCTTTAGAGCCTGCCGCCAAAATCAGAGCATCCCCCTGAAGCTGTCCCCGCTCTGTGGACAAAAGAAAGGTGTCTCCATCTCTTACGGCACCAGTTACAGGACACCCGCACACAATCCGAACCCCTGAATACTCCAGTTCCTGCAAAAGGGCCTCCAGAACCGATGACGCCTGGTCGGAATTGGGATAGATATATCCGTTTCTGTTCCTGACCGTGATTCCCAGCCGTCTGAAAAATTCCAGCGTGTCGTCCACAGAGAACTGTCTCAAGACAGATGACGGAAAGCCAGGCTGGCTGCACCGGTAATATTCATCTTTCTGATTCAGGTTTGTCAGATTGCATCTTCCGTTGCCTGTGGACAGCAGCTTTTTGCCGGGGCAGTCCTTTTGTTCCAAAAGCGTAACCCTGGCTCCCTCTCTGGCAGCCCAGATGGCCGCCGTCATCCCCGAGGCCCCCGCCCCCGCAATCAGTACATGTCTCTTCATAGGTTCCTCCCCACAGATTTTCAGAATCCATTTTAGACGGTTTAGCCCGTTATTTCAAGTCATATTTATCAGCTTGTGTAGGATTCCAGATAATGAAAGATTTCCATCATAGAGGAAAACCAGATCCCCGCGCGCAGCTTTTCCTGCTCTTTTTCCGGAAACTCAGTGATGGGAATATGGGTGTGCAGACATATAGTAGACTGATCCTGCGCGAAAACCAGAAGATATCCCGTCTCGGACACCAGGTAGAATTCCTCCTTCTCGTCGACTGTCACCACTGGTTCTATCTCCTGCTGATTGACTACCGCCTGAGTCTGAGGCGCCGCCCCCGTCTCATCAGGGCCGTCACAGCTACCGGTCTCTGCCGGTATCTGCGGCCTTCTTGCCAGAAACCCTGCCCCAAAGCAGGCCGCGGCTATACACAGAATCAGTGTCGTGCAGATACAATACTTTTTCATGGATGTTCCTCCTTTAGAAACCACAAAAAATATTCTTAACCTAGTATCTGCATATGTCTGTCATTTTAAACATTTTTATCCTGTACTTCGGTTTCCCAGGACTGCAAAAAGCCCCGGATTTTACTCCGAGACTAAAAAACGGTTCCGTCCATTATCCCCTGTCGGTTTCTGAAACCCTGACTACATCAGATGAAGTTTCCTGGCCAGCCCCAAAAGCCTGGTTCCGCCCGGCATCTCCCGAAGTTCACGGGCATCCACGCCCTTAAGTTTGATCAAAAGCACAAAATACACGGCTACCGCCGCCAGAATCGCGGCTCCCGTGGCGGCTGTGTTGCCCACACCCTTAGAACACAGCCGATACGTTCCCCACGCTGCTCCTCCCATGACGGCTGAACAGATAAAGGGGATGAAAAATGTCTTCAGAACTTCCTGCCGATATTTTACAGCCCTGGCTATGGATACGGCGTTGAGCACACATACCAGAGCCGCAAACAGAATGTTGGCATACACTACACTGTAGATTCCCAGATGAAATACCCGAAGCATCACATAGAGAGCGCCTATATGAACCACCAGAGACACAGCCGAGTTGACAATGGGTACTGTCATCCGGTTGATTCCCTGGAGTACGGCGTTGGTCACTGTCGACAAGGAAAAAAACACTACCGCCGATGAGCCCGCAGACATCATGGCAATGAGCATGGTATTGTCCATACCCGAAAAGAGCAGATTGCTCACAGGCCCTGCCAGAACCGTCAGTCCCACTGCCGACGGAATAGCGATAATCATGGAGAAACGCACGGCGCTGAAAATCCTGGACAGCACCTCACGTCTGTTTTTCTCCGCAACCGCCTTGGAGAGAGACGGAATCAGAGATGAGGACAGAGAATTGGCTATAGCCACAGGTATATTGAAAAGCAGATGATACCGCCCCATATATACTCCCCAATGAGAGGCAATGTCTCTTTCGCTCTCACCAAGGCTTTTCATAACGCTTCCAAAAATACCGTTATCTATCACATTGCTGATATTGTAAACCGCGCTGCTTACGATGATGGGCAGAATTGTCAGAAACAGCAGTCTGGAAATCTCCCCATATCCCTCTCTCCTGGTACTCCGGTCTCTCCGTGCCTGTCTCCTCATCACAGGGTGATACATAGCCAACAGAAACAAAAACAGAATCAGCGCCGTCAGCGCACCCGCGCCTGTGCCGATGGCGCCGCCTGCGGCGCCGAAGGCGTAGGAGTACTCTGTTCCCTCAAACACCAGGTTAGATTTCAGCCCTATGTCAAACAACACGGAGGCAGCCACAATGCTCACCACGGCGTTGATCACCTGTTCAAATATCTGGGACACCGCCGTGGGAATCATGGTGGAATGTCCCTGAAAATATCCTCTGAGCACCCCGAGATAAGCCATGATCCAGATGGTGGGCGCAAGAGCTTTTATGGCGTAGACACTGTAGGGCATGGAGATCACTTCCGCAAAGTACTCTGCCCCGAACCAGAGCGCACAAAAACCAGCCAGTCCTGCTATGGTGGCATAAAACAGGGCTGCCCGGAAGATCCTGGTGGAGTTGCGGTACTGCCCCTTGGCCAGCCTGGCGGACACCGTCTTTGATACGGCCACCGGAAGGCTGTAGGAGGACATGATTAACAAGATAGAATAGATAGAGTAGGCCGCATTGTAGTATCCGTTGCCCACATCCCCGATCTTTCTGGCCAAAGGGATTCTGTACACCATGCCGATGAGCCTGACGATGATCCCTGCCGCCGCCAGAATACTTCCCTGTACCAGAAAGTCAGAACCGGATCTCCTCTTTTTACGCCCAGGGGTTCCGGAGACAGGCAGCTGTCCTACTGCCCCCATAGATCTGGCTGTCTGCCGCGTCCCGGAGGCACCCGGTCTGCTTTGACCTCTCCTGTACTCTGCAGTTCCTCCCGCCCTTCCCTGTCTCTGTTCTGTTGTGGCTGTCTGCCGGCGTCCTGTCTGGCCTCTGAAGTTTCCATGCCCCGGTCGTGCCGGTCTAGTCGTCTTTTCCATGAATCTCCGTCTTATCGAAATCACGGGTGGGAATGATACATATCCAAGTTTTACCCTGATTCAGCGTGATTTCTTCCTTTTCTGTGTTATAATAGTGGGTTACTCCAAACTGGCCGTCTTTTTCCCATGACAGCGGAATCGCCCTGCCGCCAGTTATGTAATATCCATACTGGGGTGTATGAACGTCGATGTTCAGATACTGGGTGGTAGCGTAATTTCCCACGGAGCAATACTGGAAAATAATATTTTTCACCGCGATCGGACCCTCATCTCCCTTGTGGGGACCACCATACTGATAGCGATAATACAGGCCGTCATCCTGATTATATTCAAAATATGCCTTGTTCATAATATACCCCGGAACAACCTTCCACGCCTCAAGAGAGTTTTCAAGAACAATCTCCTGACCGCTTCTGGCAAACTGGTAGTGGCCCTCGTACTCCTGGTTATATTCCTGGGAGTACCCCAGCTTCTCTATGGCGGCCTGGAGCTTCTCAAAACTGGCGTAGGCGTTGTGGGGCGCTTTTCTGTCTTTGGAGCGGTAAAACGCGTTGCTCCCCGCTCCCTCAATTCCGTTGATATTGTCCACATTGGCAAGATAGGGCTTCGCGAAAGTACTCTGTCCGAAATGGGCATAGATAGCATCGAACTCTCTTGCAAAATATGTGTAGTAGGTCCGGCAGCTCCGCACAGAACCTATGCGGTCCAAATCATCATAATTTTCGATAATAGCCATATATCGGTTCATAGAACCCTCTACCGGGGCCTCATACACCACCCCAGCCCGGTTGATACCGTACTGAGGAAGTGCTTCTTTGTCGTTGCTCATCATGATAGCCAGAGGCCTTCGGTTAGCCTTCTCCACATCCACCATCTCACCTGTCAGGTAGCTTTTGATCTTCCCGTCCACCTCCACGCGCTCTTCCGGCTCTTCTCCTGATTCTTCCGTCTCCTCCTGGGTGGTGGTCTCCGGCTCGGGAGCCGTGGTCACTTCCATCACGGTTGTAGATTCTTCCGTCTCCGAAGAGACTTCTGTCACCACGGCCTCCACCGCTTTTTTCTGACATCCTCCCAGGAAAAGACCTGCCGCCAGCACTGCTATCACTGCCTTTTTCATCTTCTGTACCCCCTGCTTTCCAGTATCTCTCTCTGTTTCTCTTCCATGACCGTCCGCTCCGCCTCTTCCATATGGTCATATCCGAAGAGATGGAGCATACTGTGAGCCGTGAGAAAAGCCAGCTCCCTGGCGGGGGAATGGCCGTACTTCTCTGCCTGCTCTTCAACCTTGTCCACAGAAATCATAATATCCCCCAGCATCAGCTCCCCTGTTTCCGGGTTAAAACAGTCGGCAAACATGTCCTCCACATGTTCAAAGTCCGATGGGGTGTCATATTCCAACATGGGAAATGACAGGACATCTGTGGGGCTGTCTATATTCCTGTATTCCCGGTTTACTTGGCAGATGCCTGGATTGTCTGTCAATACTACATTGACCTCGGCCTCGTAAGGGCAGCTCTCATAATCCATGGCAGCACGCACAATCTCTTCTATGATCTCGCCGAACGGAAGCTCCAGCTTCTTCTCCGCCTCGTAGTCTATGTTGATCGTCATTGGTATCTTCCCTTCTACTGTTTTCTATTTTTCTGATACCGGGGTCTTGAACCGCCTTTTGATTCATGCTGGGCCTCGTAGTCGTCGTAAGCCTGAACAATCTTCTGAACCAGCGGATGACGCACCACATCGCTGCTGGTGAGATAGCAGAAGCCGATATCCTCAACCTTTTTCAGTACTTTTATGGCCGTGTCAAGGCCTGAAGCGCTTGTCCCGGGAAGGTCTTTCTGAGTCTGATCCCCGGTGACCACCACCTTGGATCCAAAACCGATGCGAGTCAGAAACATCTTCATCTGGGCCGGCGTGGTATTCTGCGCCTCATCCAGAATGATGTAGGCGTTGTCCAGAGTCCTTCCTCTCATATAGGCCAAAGGCGCCACCTCGATGAGACCTTTCTCAGAATTGTGAAGATAGCTTTCAGCCCCCATGATCTGATACAGAGCGTCATAGAGAGGCCTTAAGTAAGGGTCTATCTTGCTCTGAAGGTCCCCGGGAAGAAACCCCAGCTTCTCCCCCGCCTCTATGGCAGGGCGGGTCAGAATGATCCGCCCCACCTCCCCGTCCTTGAAGGCCTGGATAGCCATGGCCATGGCCAGGTAGGTCTTGCCTGTTCCCGCAGGTCCTATACCAAAAACAATCATCTTCTCTCTGATAGAATCTACATACTGTTTCTGGCCAAGGGTCTTGGGCTTCACCGGCTTTCCGTTTACTGTCCGGCAGATAATATCCTTGTCGATCTCCAGGATCTGATGATCCTTTTCGCTGAATGAAAGAGCCAGCGCGTAATCTACATTCTGCTGAGTGATGGTGTTGCCCCGCATGGACAGCTCCACCAGATTGCCGAAGACGCTCCTGGCTTTTCTGATCATCTCATCAGGACCGATAATCTTCAGCGCCCCATCCCTGGCAACCATGGTAACATGGAGCGTCCGCTCTATTTTTTTTATATACTGATCAAATTGTCCGCACACGTTCCTCTCATGCTCTGCGGGAATATCTATGATGGTCTCAATTATGCTCATCGATCCTGCTCGTCTCCTCGAATTCTGTAATATAGCGCCTCACGCCAATCTGTTCTTCCCCTGCAACCGTCCCCTCAACTTTCCAGGAAACACCATACTCTTGTATTTTAACATTATTTTCGATAATTTGAACCCCCTTTTCCATTAAATTTTTAAGATATTCTTCCTGGACCTTCAGGGCCATCTCTTCTTTCTCTGCAGCTGTGTACGGACGTTCATAAGAGACCAGCGCTTCGCCGGTGATCCTCTCTATATAGACCGGAAGGTAAAAATCCTCAAACAGATGGAGCTGTGTGGTGTCGGTGACAAACTCCCATGTATTCTTCTCAAAATCCGGTGTGAGAATTCTCATCCGGAAGGAACCTGCCGCCACCCCTAAGCCCCGCCTTTTTTTTCCTGTTTTCACCTTCACCATGTGGTACTGGGGAAATTCGGACTGATATTGATAAAAAGTCCTGGCATAAATATCCGCGTCCGCATGGACGTAAGCACTGCGGACCACCTCCCCCGCATCATTTAAAACAGAAAGCTGTCCCGACACCAGCTGCTGTCCTTCCCCCACTGGTTCCCCCACACGTACCTGGGACTTTCCCTGTCTCACAATCAATCTGGTGACGGTTCCTTCGGAAGCGGCCACTATATGGCATGGCTCATTGTCCTGTTCCGGGATGGAGGACAGAACCTGGTTTTCTTTTATCTTTACCAGAAGACGTGTTCCCGATACACGGGCAGACACCCATGTGATCTCCGGAAATCTGCTTCGGATCCCTTCCTCCAGATCCTCGCAGGAAACTTTATATTTCATCATCCCGTATCTGATCCCCTGTTCCTCCAGGTAGCTCAGAAGCGTCTCTCTGGTATAGTGGTAATTTCCGTCAAAGGCGATATTCCATATAAACAGGGACATAGCGTAGAGAAGCATAAAAAAAGATAGGACAGCAACAGCCAGCCCCACTCTTTTTTGATTCTCCCGCAGCGCAAAAGGCAGGCCGGAACGGGAAATAATTCTCATGGACATATGAGATTTTCTCAGCAGAGGCCGAATCTTAAAAAAATCTCCCAATGACAGATAAAAAAAGCATCCTTCCCTTGTCCTCCTCACTTTCCAGTAATTCAGCCGCGCGCTTTTGCACAGATTAAAAAACCGTTCCGCTGAATATCCGCTGACACAAAGACATACATATCCTTTGAGCCACCTGCAGATTCCTGTCTTCAAAACCATCACCCTTTCATTTCCGTTCTTCTGGTCGTCTAATATGACGCGTTCGCTAGCTCTCTGTCATAACAGAGTGAATCAGACCGGTAATGAGAATATCATCTCCTGTATAATACTCGATCTCAAGCCTCTTCCCCCGAACCACAACTCTGCAGGTTTTTGCCTGAAGTCTGATCTCGTTGTCTACAAAACTGATAATCCGGTTATAATTTTCTATATATACGTTTCGCCGCCCGGTGACTGTGATAACCGGCTCTCCCGGTATCACGTCTTGGGGAATATTGAGAAACGATGCCGCCCGCGAAAATACCTGCATGGGTCAAATCCTCTTAACACCATATGATTACTACCAATCTATGTCTGAAGCCAAGAAAAAAGTCCTCAATCTCACGACTGAGGACTTCTGTTTCTTCCAGCTTAGTTAAACTTACGCTTTCTCGCAGCTTCGGACTTTTTCTTGCGTCTTACGCTGGGCTTCTCGTAATGCTCTCTCTTACGAATCTCCTGCTGAATACCAGCCTTCGCGCAGTTTCTTTTGAATCTGCGTAAAGCGCTGTCTAACGATTCGTTATCCTTAACAATAACGTTCGACATAGCTCACACCTAACCTCCCTCCAGTTGTGTACTTGTGCATAATACAACTGTTTGGGTATTTTATAGCACTGCTATGATTATATCATAAAATATTCGTACGTCAACAGGTTTTTTCAAATTTTCCTTTTTTTTCAACTATTTCCGCACCTGTTCCCTGACTACCTGGGCCACCTGAGCCAGAGCCTGGTCGATACCCGCCGGGTTCTTGCCTCCAGCCTGGGCCATACCCGGCCGGCCTCCGCCTCCGCCGCCCACCAGACCTGCGATAGCTTTGATGAGATTCCCTGCGTGAGCGCCCATCTCCTGAGCTCCCTCCGTGACCGTGGCCATAAGGTTCACCTTGTCCCCTTGGGCAGAAGCGATGACGATGACACCCTGTCCCATCTTCTCCTTCAGCTGATCTCCCAGATTTCTCAGTCCGTTCATGTCCACGTCCGCTATCTTGGCGGCCAGCACCTTGACGCCCTCTATTTCCACCACCTGGCTCATCACATCGCCCATGGCGCTGTTGGCCATCTTGCTCTTCAGCTTCTCGTTCTCGGCATTCAGGGATTTTATCTCTCCCAGCAGAGTCTCTATTCTGTGAGTCAGTTCCGCCGGCGTGGTCTTGGCCGCCTTTACCGCCTGATGAAGCTGTCTCTCAACCTCTTCGTAATATGCCATCAGGCCCTCCCCAGTGAGAGCCTCGATCCTCCGGACACCGGCGGCAATTCCTGTCTCGGAGAGAATTTTAAACGCGGTAATCACTCCTGTATCCTTTACATGGGTTCCACCGCACAGCTCCACGGAGAAGTCTCCCATCTTTACAACCCGGACCACCTCGCCGTACTTTTCGCCGAACAGCGCCATAGCCCCTGCCTTTCTCGCCTCGTCTAATGACATCTCCTGGGTGACCACAGACAGATCCTCCTGAATCTTTTCGTTGACCAGGTCCTCCACCTTCTTTATCTCCTGGGGAGTCATGGCTGAGAAATGGGTAAAGTCAAAGCGCAGCCGTCCTGCATCCACATAGGAGCCAGCCTGCTCTACATGGTCGCCCAGCACCGTGCGGAGAGCCTTCTGAAGCAGGTGAGTGGCACTGTGGTTCTTGCCTGTAGACAGACGGTTCTTTTCACACACCTTGAGAGTCACCTTATCTCCGGTGGTGAGCATTCCCTCCGTCATCCGGCCCACATGACCGATCTTGCCGCCCTGAAGATGGATGGTATCTTCCACCTGAAAGCTACCGCCCTGGCAGAAGATCACACCTATATCCGCCTGCTGGCCGCCCATGGTGCCGTAGAAAGGAGTCTCCTCCACAATAACGGTTCCCGTCTGTCCGTCGGTCAGAGCCTCCACAATCTCTGTCTCTGTGGTCAGCACCGAGATCACCGACTCATGAACAAGCCTGTCATATCCCACGAAGGCGGAGGTGATATGTGCCGGGATAGACTGATACACAGTCACATCGGCTCCCATATAATTGGTGGTCTTGCGGGCCTTGCGGGCCTTTTCCCGCTGCTCTTTCATGGCGGCCTGAAAACCTTCCTCATCCACCTTGAAACTCCGCTCTTCAAGAATCTCAATGGTCAGATCCAGAGGAAAGCCGTAAGTGTCGTACAGCTTAAACGCGTCGGCACCCGGGAGAACCGACTTCCCGGCAGTCACCATGGCCTGCTCCATGTCGTTTAAAATGGACAGCCCCTGGTCGATGGTCTTGTTGAACTTTTCTTCCTCCTCGCTTAGCACCTTCAAGATCATGACCTGCTTCTCTTCCAGCTCCGGATATCCGTCCTTTGACAGGGCTATAACTGTTTTGCTGAGCTCGGCAAGAAATCTCCCCTCGATTCCGAGAAGTCTTCCATGGCGGGCCGCACGGCGCAGAAGACGGCGCAACACATACCCCCTGCCCTCGTTGGACGGCATAATCCCATCTGAGATCATAAATGTGCAAGACTTTACATGGTCCGCGATGATGCGCAGGGACACATCTTTCTTCTCGTCTGCCTGATACCGGGTATGAGCCATAGCGCACACTTGATCCAGCAGAGCCTTGTTGGTGTCTACGGTGAAGAGGGAATCCACATCCTGAACCACCACCGCCAGGCGCTCCAACCCCATACCCGTATCGATATTCTTCTGCTTCAGCTCCGTGTAGTTGCCATGACCATCGTTATCAAACTGGGTGAACACGTTGTTCCACACTTCGATGTAGCGGTCGCACTCACACCCCACGGTACAGTCCGGCTTTCCGCAGCCGTACTTCTCTCCTCTGTCGTAATAAATCTCGGAACATGGACCACACGGACCTGCCCCGTGCTCCCAGAAGTTGTCCTCTTTTCCAAACCGGAAGATCCGATCCGATGGAATCCCGATCTCCTTGTTCCAGATATCATACGCCTCGTCGTCGTCAAGATACACCGACGGATACAGGCGGTCCGCCTCCAGACCTACGACCTCTGTGAGAAACTCCCAGGACCAGTGGATGGCCTCAGTCTTAAAATAATCTCCAAAAGAAAAATTCCCAAGCATCTCAAAAAAAGTCCCGTGGCGAGCCGTCTTACCGATATTCTCGATATCGCCGGTGCGAATACACTTCTGGCATGTGGTAACCCGTCTTCTGGGCGGAATCTCCTGTCCTGTAAAATAAGGCTTTAAAGGAGCCATGCCGGAATTGATCAGCAAAAGGCTGTTGTCATTGTGCGGAACCAAGGAAAAACTTTTCATGGCCAGATGGCCTTTGCTCTCGAAAAATTCCAAAAACATCTTTCTCAACTCATTGACGCCATACTTTTTCACGCTGTTTCCTCCACAATCTACTTAGTATCCCGGCCTTCTGTCTTGGCCTTTTTATTCATGCCCAGCTTTTTTCCGCAGATAATCCCTGCCCAGGCTATAAAAACAAACACAAGAACTTCCAATAAATTTTTTATGATGCTCATAAGAATCGCTCCCACAAATATCCCTCCTTTGTCATATTCTGCTTTTACATCACATTATCGCTACTATCCTATCACAAGGCCTGGGATTTATCAAGACAGGAAATCAAAAAGAACAAAAAAGGAACTGCTCTTTCACCTTACAGTTCCTTTTTCTATCATTCCGCCAGTTCATCGGCATAGATTTCCACCAGCTCATATGCTCTCTGCCTGGTGGATTCTGTCAGCGAAATCGTGTACTCCACGCTCTCGCTGGAACCGCCCTGAGAGTTCTTGGCAGCCTCCATGGCCAGACTGTCCCGAGTCTTCATCCACGTCCTCTGCTCCTCCACCAGTTTCTCTGACCGTTCTTTATCCAGTTTCTCTAAAATGTCGTTGTAAATGGTATTCAGTTCGCTGTCCCACAGCTTTAACTCTCCCGCGGCTGCCGTCTTGGCAGAGCTGTTTGTACCGGATACTGTCTGGGACTCCCGGTTTTTCTGAATCTGGCTGTCCAGATCCAGAAGCCTTTTTTTATACGGGGACACAGGCCCGGCACCGGCAGGCTTCTCCCCGCTGTCCTCCGCCTTGTCCTCCATGGCTGTCTCCAGAGACGGGGCCGTGTCCAGCGGAGATATGGATTCTACCGCCGTCTCTTCCCACGCTGCCGTCTCCTCTGCCAGCCTTCCGCTCTGTGCTGCCGGCATACGGGAAGACCTCTCCCCTGCTTGTCCCATACCGCCGTCCTCCGCTAAAAAGCCGTCTGCCTGAGCCACGGCAGCCTCCCCTCCCGCCTCTCCTTCTGATAAGAGGCGGGCCATGGAAACCGCTGTCGTCTCTTCCGGAGCCTTTTCTACAAAGCGGTGAGTACCTTTTGTGATCAGTATCCCAATGACCAGCACTGCGGCCAGTGAGATCATAACTCCCTTATTCTTCATCCGGATCTTCCTTTGCTCAAATTCCGGCCTGCCGGCATAGCAGGACAGAATTTTGTGATAAGACTAACATATCACAACGGGGCCGGAAATGGAATAGCCATACACAATTAGTAATATATTGTAAGATTTAGTTAATCATTCATATCAGCCCGCCAGCCCTTCATCCACCAGCAGATTCGTTCCGTCGGCAGCCGATGTTGCCAACTTATCGCACCTCTCATTCTCGGGATGTCCTGCATGGCCCTTTACCCAGATAAAAGACACCTGGTGAGGATGCTTTGCCCTCAAAAGACGCTCCCACAGATCGATGTTTTTTACCGGCCCGCTTTTTCCACGCTTCCAATTGTTTCTGACCCAGTTGTCAACCCAGCCCTGGTTAAAGGCGTCTGTCAGATACTTGGAATCCGAGTACAACTCTACCTGACAAGGCCGATTCAACGCCTCCAGGCCGGCGATGGCCGCCATCAGCTCCATACGGTTGTTGGTGGTGCGGACATACCCTGCAGACAGGGTCTTCTCATGGAGGACTCCCTTCTGATCCGTATAGTGAAGCACCACCCCGTACCCTCCGGGACCGTCCGGATTGCCTCTGGCCGCCCCGTCCGTATATATGAGCACTTTTCCCATAGCGTCAAGCTCCTATCTGTCCCACCTGTCGCACAGTGAGTGAATCTGATCCGCAAACTTTGCCAGATCCTTGTTGGCCCCTCCTTCGTTGTGAAGAATAACCCTGGCCAGACGCTCCCCTGCGGCAACCAGACGTGCGAATACAGAATCCGAACGCTTGCGTGCAGGAGTCACCTTCTTGGCAACCGGGATGCCCTCTGTCTCCACAAGCCACTTGCCCTCGATCAAGTCAAACACCGCGCCGCTGAAAGGCGCCGAAGCGTTGAGACCTAGTTCCTTCCTCAGACGGTCCGCAAAAATATCGCACACCTGGTCATCGCCGTGAACGGTAAACACCATCTCCGGTTTTTTCTCGAAGGCCTGGATCCACTCCATCAGACCGTTGACGTCCGCATGGCTGCTCAGGCCCTTTATAGACTGGATGTGGGCCCTGACATCGATGGTCTCTCCGAACAGCTTAACCTCTTTTGCCCCGTCGATAAGACTTCTGCCAAGAGTGGCCTCAGCCTGGAATCCGGCGAACACGATGGTACACTCCGGCCGCCATAGGTTATGCTTGAGATGGTGACGGATACGTCCCGCGTCGCACATGCCGGAAGCCGAGATGATCACCTTGGGCTTGGTGTCAAAGTTGATGGCTCTGGAATCATCGCTGGTGACAGACAGGCACAGTCCCGGAAATTCAATGGGGTTGATGCCTTTTTCCACCAGTTCTTTTGTCTCGTCATCGTAGCACCTGAGTAGGTTCTTCTTAAACACATGGGTGGCCTCCACCGCCAGAGGGCTGTCCACATAGACCTCAAACCCCTCATGGCCGAAAATCATGTGCTCCGCCTTGATTCTTCTGATAAAGTACAGAAGTTCCTGGGTACGACCTACTGCAAAAGCAGGAATCACCACATTGCCGCCCCGGTCCAGAGTCCTCTGGATAATGTCAGTCAGCTCGTCGATGTGCTCCATGACGGCGCCGTGGGTCTTGTTGCCGTAAGTACACTCCATCAGAACATAATCCGCCTCTTTGATATATTCCGGATCCCTGATGAGAGGCTTGTTCTTGTTGCCGATGTCGCCGGAGAACACGATCTTTTTCTCCACATCTCCCTCCCTGCACCACATCTCGATAGAGGCGGAGCCCAGAAGATGGCCTGCGTCGGTAAACCGCAGGGAGATATCGTCGTTGAGCTTGACCATCTCCCCATACTCGAATGTCTTTAAGTGGCTGAGCGCCCCCTGTGCGTCATCCATGGTGTAGAGAGGCGTCACCGCAGGCTCTCCTGCTCGTCTGGCCTTCCTGTTCTTCCACTCTGCCTCCATCTCCTGTATGTGGGCCGAGTCGCGCAGCATGATCTGACACAGATCGCCGGTAGCATAGGTAGTGATGATCTGCCCCCGGAATCCTCTGGCGTACAGAAGGGGGATACACCCGGCGTGGTCGATGTGAGCGTGAGTCAGAAGAACATAGTCCAGCTCTCCGCAGGCCACCGGAAGATCCGCGTTCTCGTAGATGTTGACCCCCTGCTCCATTCCGTAATCCACCACCAGCTTTGTGTCTCCGCATTCCACATAGTGGCAGCTGCCGGTCACTTCATGGTCTGCTCCGATGAACATAATCTTCATACATAAATCCTCCTTTAAGTTTAGTAGAATGCCGCCTGAATCCTGTAAAGCTGTATCCGAATTTATCTATGTTCATCTTACCACAAATTGAATATATTTTCAAATAGAAATAGACTTTTGTCAGATAATAATGCAGATCATTCCTCCTTTGCTGTCGTTTATGATCTTCTGCAGCGTATCCTGCAGCTTCATCTGACAATCTTCCGTCAGCTGGGACACCTTGGCCTGGATTCCGTCCTCCACAATCTGCTCGATGGATTTGCCGAAAATGTTGGTGTTCCAGATACCCTCATCGCTCTCCCTGGCATTCTGCCTGATATAGGCGATCAGATCCTCGGCCTGCTGCTGGCTTCCCACGATGGGGGCAATCTCCGTCTCAATATGTGCTTTGATCATGTTTATGGAAGGGGCTTCAGCCCTCATCTTGACGCCGTATTTGTTTCCGTGGCGGATCACCTGGGGTTCATCCAGCACGATCTCCGACTTCTCGGGGGTTACCACACCGTAGCCTCTCAGTCGTACCTGGCTCATCGCGTTCTGAACTTTCTCATACTCCTGCTTCATCCGGGCCAGTGAACGGAGCTGCTGCATCAGCTGATACTCCCCGCCGATGGGAATCCCCACATAGTCGCTTAGAATTTCGTAATAGTAATGGTCATCCACATTGACATCCACTGACACCTGTCCGTTGGACAGATCCATACGGTCCGCCTTCATGCCTCTGACCACGTCCGTAACCATATCCGTCAGCGCTCCTGCCACATCCTTCATCTGGTTCACCTTGCCCAAGAGATCTTTTACACACTGAATCACACCCGCCTTCAGCCAGTGGTCCGGCGGAAGAATCTCCAGCCATTTCGGAATTTTGAAATTTATCTGTGTGACAGGGAATTCCTTTAAAACCTGTTCCAGAATATGTAAAATATCTTCCTTTTTCAGTTGCTCACAGTTCACTGGCAGAACAGACACATCATACTTTCCTGCAAGCTCCCCTGCCAGCTGTCTGGTCTCGTCTGAAAACGGCCTCACGGAGTTTAGCAGCATGATAAAAGGCTTTCCCAGCTCCTTCAGTTCCTCCACGGTCCGCTCTTCTGCAGGCCCGTAGGCAGGCCGCTTGATATCACCGATGGTTCCGTCCGTGGTCACCACAATTCCTATGGTGGAATGGTCTGTGATAACCTTCCTGGTCCCGATCTCCGCAGCCTTGGTAAAAGGAATCTGATAGTCATACCAGGGCGTCTTTACCAGCCGTTCACTGTCATTTTCAATATGCCCCGCCGCCCCGTCTATCATAAACCCCACGCAGTCGATGAGACGGACCTTGACATCGATGCCGTCCCCTAGGGAGACCTCTGCCGCCTCCTTTGGTATAAACTTAGGTTCGGTAGTCATAATCGTCTTTCCCGCTGCGCTCTGAGGCAGCTCATCCCTGGCCTGGGTTCTGCTGTGCTCGTCTTCCATCTCCGGAAGCACCATCAGTTCCATAAAACGCTTAATAAACGTAGATTTTCCCGTCCTCACCGGCCCCACTACCCCCAGATAGATCTCTCCTCCGGTCCTGGCCTTAATGTCCTTGTATACAGAAAATTGCTCCATAAAAATACCCCCTTGCTGTGCTGTTACAATATATGCAAGGGGGAAATAAACTATTCGCTCAAATAGGCTTTCTTCACCGAATCATCATTCATCAGTTCTTTGGCGTCACCGCTGAGCACAATCTTTCCGGTCTCCAGAACATAGGCTTTATCCGCGATGGACAGCGCTTTCTTGGCGTTCTGCTCCACCAGAAGCACAGTGGTTCCGCTGTCATTGATCTCTTTGATGATGTCGAAAATCTCATTGACATAGATAGGGGAGAGCCCCATAGACGGCTCGTCCATGACAATGAGCTTTGGATGGGACATAAGCGCTCTTCCCATGGCCAGCATCTGCTGCTCGCCGCCGCTTAAGGTTCCCGCCTGCTGATTTTTTCTCTCCTCCAGGCGGGGAAACCGTTTGTAGATAGCTCCCAGCGTCTCCTCGATCTCCTTTTTATCTTTTCTGGTGTAAGCTCCCAGCTTTAAGTTCTGCAGCACCGTGAGCTGGGCAAACACCCTCCTGCCCTCGGGAACATGGGCCATCCCCATGGACACCAGCTTATGGCTGGCGATCCTGGTGATATCGTTTCCCTCATAGATAATCTTTCCTGCTTTAGCTGGAATCAGGCCGGTGATGGTCTGCAGCGTGGTAGTCTTCCCTGCGCCGTTGGCTCCGATGAGGGCAATGATCTCTCCCTGGTTCACCTCAAAGGAGATTCCCTTGATGGCCTGGATGACACCGTAGTACACTTCCAGATCTTTTACTTCCAGTATTGCCATAACGTCCTCTCCTCCTACTCCCCAAGATAGGCTGTGATAACCCGCCGGTCGTTGAGCACCTCTGAAGTCTCGCCCTGGGTCAGCACCTGCCCAAAATTCAGCACTGTCAGCTTTTCGCAGATGCCGGAAACCAGCTTCATGTCGTGCTCGATGAGCAGAATTGTCATGTCAAATTCCTCCCGCACAAATCGGATCGTCTCCATCAGCTCCGCCGTCTCATTGGGGTTCATCCCCGCCGCAGGCTCATCCAGAAGAAGCAGCTTGGGATCTGTGGCCAGCGCTCTGGCGATCTCTAGCTTTCTCTGCTTGCCGTAAGGCAGATTGGAAGCCTTGTATTCCCACTCCCCGTCCAGATCAAACACCTTCAGAAGCTCCATGGCTCTATCATTCATCTCCCGCTCTACCTTATAATACTTGGGAAGACGGAAGATCCCCTCTGCGGTGGAGTAGGGATGGTGGTTGTGCAGTCCTGCCTTCACATTGTCGAGAACCGTCAGTTCCTTAAACAGACGGATATTCTGAAATGTCCTGGCGATTCCGTCCTGATTGATCTCGATCGTCTTTTTGCCGGTAATATTTCTCCCGTCCAGATGAATTGTTCCCAGATCCGGCTTGTAAACTCCAGTCAGCAGGTTGAACACTGTGGTCTTTCCCGCTCCGTTAGGGCCGATCAGGCCGTACAGCTCGCCCTTCTCAATGGTCATATTAAAATTGTCTACCGCCTTAAGGCCTCCAAAAGAGATGCCAAGGTTCTTTGTTTCCAGCATTGCCATCTTCTTCTAAGCCTCCTTTGCAGCAGATTCCGATTTTTTACGTCTGATCTTTTCCATGAACACCGTCCTTATCTCTATAGCCTTGGGGCTGGAGTTAAACAGCATCATAACAATCAGCACGATGGCATAGATCAGCATGCGGTAGTCATTAAGCCCTCTCAGAAGCTCCGGCAGTGCCGTGAGTACGATAGCCGCGATCACAGACCCCCGAATATTCCCCAGGCCGCCCAGGACCACGAACACCAGGATCATGATGGACTTGTTGTACCCAAAATTGGCCGACGTAGCCGCAAGGGTAGCCAGGCTGTGGGCGTAGAGGACACCTGCCATCCCCGCCAGAGCGGCAGAGATAGAAAATGCCATCAGTTTGTATTTGGTAATATTAATACCGATGGACTCTGCCGCGATCCGGTTGTCCCGGATCGCCATGATAGCCCTTCCCGTCCGGGAATTGATCAGATTCAGCACAATGATCAGTGTCAGCAGCAGCAAAAGAACGCCGATGGTAAACGTGGCGGCCCTTGGCGTCCCGGTGATGCCCTGAGCACCTTTTACAATCACCTCTCCGCCTTCCTCAAGGCCCAGGGAAAGACTGTCTTTGATAGAAAAGTGAAACCCTCTGGAATCGCGGCCTATGAACATGACATTGATCAGGTTCTTGATGATCTCGCCGAACGCCAGAGTCACGATAGCCAGGTAGTCTCCCTTCAGGCGGAGAACCGGAATTCCGATGAGGATTCCAAACACTCCCGCCACGGCGGAGCCTGCCGCCAGGGCCAGAAAAAATCTCACGCCCACACTGGGGATGGAGACCTCCATGCATCTGGTGAAAAAGGCGCCGGTGAATGCTCCCACGCACATAAAACCTGCGTGTCCCAAACTCAGCTCTCCCAGAATTCCCACTGTAAGGTTCAGGGATACCGCCAGGATGGCATAGATGCACAGTGGAACCAAAAGTCCCTTCATCAGGCTGGACACATGGCCTGCCGCGGACAGAATCTGAATTACCACCCAGAAAAGGATAACCATGGCGTATGTAATGCCGTTTTGGATCAGTATTTTGTTCTTCTTCCCTTTCATCACACACACCTACACTTTCTCATTGATTTTCTTTCCCAGTATCCCTGTGGGGCGGACCAGGAGAATCACAATCAGCAGGGAGAACACGATGGCATCTGACAGCTGGGACGAGATATAAGCCTTTGACAGATTCTCCACCACCCCCAGAATAATGCCCCCCAGAAGAGCTCCCGGAATCGATCCGATTCCTCCGAACACAGCGGCGACAAAAGCCTTGATTCCCGGCATGGAACCGGTGTAGGGAGTCAGGGACGGATAGGTGGAACACAGCAGGGCTCCCGCAATAGCCGCCAGGGCCGAACCGATAGCGAAAGTGATGGCGATAGTCCGGTTCACATTGATTCCCATGAGGGCGGCCGCTCCTCTGTCCTCTGACACGGCCAGCATAGCCTGCCCGATTCTGGTCTTGTTGATAAAAGCAGTAAGAGACATCATGATGACAATACACACAAGAATGGTGACGATAGTCTCTCCGGAAATGGACAGCCTTCCTCCTGCCAGCTTTAAGCCCGGCATGGTGACCACCGATGTGAACTGGCGGGCATTGGATCCAAAGATCAGCAGCGCCAGATTCTGGAGAAGATAGCTGACCCCGATGGCCGTGATGAGAACCGCTAGGGAGGACGCCCCCCTTAGAGGCCGGTATGCCACAAACTCGATAGTCACACCCAGAAGAGTGCACACGGCTGCCGCCGTGATGATCCCCAGCAGAGGAGCCATCCCCAGCGTGCTGACCACCGTAAAAATGGCAAAACCTCCTACCATGATAATATCTCCGTGAGCAAAATTCAGCATTCTTGCGATTCCGTATACCATAGTATATCCAAGCGCAATGATGGCATAAATGCTGCCTAGGCTGATCCCGCTGATTAAATAAGAAAGAAAACTCATGAATCCACCCCTTTTGTTGGCTGTCGGAAAGTTTTAAAACTTTCTCGTGATATGAAAAACAATATAATGTCGAATTATATCATAGGTGAAAACGATGCGCAAGACTAAAGATTTAGGGCCGCCGCCACCTGTGAGCACGTTCTAAAGCGAACCGGTTCTTGACACCAATACGGAAAAAGGGCCGTCACAGCGACAACCCCTCTCCGGATAATTTCTATTTCCATGCGTCCCTGCCCAAAGGGGAACCCGAGCTCCCCTTTGGGCAGGGCGGCGATCACTGCATCTCGTACACGCCATTTACAATCTTTACAGCCTTGGGAGCCTTGTCCGGCTCGCCTGCCGCGTTCCATGTCATACCCGTGCCTGTAAGTCCGTCGATGCTGATCTCGGTCATGGCAGTCTTGAACGCATCACACACGGTTGAGTAATCCGCATCCACAGCTACACCGGACTTCTCGATAGCAGCCTTGATAGCATAAACAGCATCGTAGGAATCTGCCGCGAACTGGTTGGGCTCGATGCCGTAAGCCGCCACATAAGCCTGGGTAAATGCCTTGCTGCTCTCCTCCGTGGTGGAGAAAGGAGTCAAAAGCATCAGTCCCTCAGCCAGTGCAGTGTCAAAGTTTTTTACAGTAAGAATACCGTCCATACCGTCACAGCCGAAGAAGATAGGAGCAAAGTCCTTATCGCTGGCCTGCTTCAGGATGACAGAAGCCTCCTGATAGTAGATGGGCAGGAACACCAGCTCGGCGCCGGCCTCCTTAGCCTTGTCCAGCTGTACAGAAAAATCGGTGGCATTGTCGGCTGTAAAGGCTTCGTCAGCCACAATCTCCAGCCCCTGGTTTGCCGCCTCCTTCACGAAAGCCTCACGGATTCCTGAAGAGTATGTGGTGGAACTGTCATAGATAACAGCAACCTTGCCGGCCAGCTTGTGCTCACCGATATACACGGCGGAAGCTGTTCCCTGATCCGGGTCCGCGAAGCACACACGGAATACATTCTCCGGAGCCACACACTCTACGGCAGAACCTGAAGGAGTAATCTGGAACATATTGTCAGCAGAAGACTCGGCGGCAACCGCAATACATGGATCCGATGTGGTGGAGCCTACGATCGCCTGAGCACCCCAGTCCTTTAATGTGTTATAAGCGTTGACCGATTTCTGGGCGTCATGCTCGTCATCCTGCGCGTTGACCTCCAGCATAAAGCCGTTCACGCCGCCGGCAGCATTGATCTCCTTCACTGCCAGATCAGCGCCGTTCTGTACGGCGATACCATAAGCCGCGGCTGGGCCGGTCAGAGGTCCGATGACACCGATCTTAAATGTGTCGCCTGAAGCCGCCCCCCCGTTGTCTGCCGGAGCATTGTTCTCTGCTCCCGCCGCGGAGGTCTCTCCTCCTGCTGCTGCCGTGGTAGACCCGGAATCGCTGCCGGAGCCGCAGGCCGTCAGCGAAGCCGCCATAGCTACGGTTAAACCTAATGTAATCAGTTTTTTCATAATTTTGTTCCTCCTCATAAAGCTAACATGTTTATGTAAAACTTTTTACATTATAGCCATAACCTTTTCGCTTGTCAACCGTTTCTGCTGTGATACGGTGCCTCAATTCCACTGTAAAGCTATACAGAAAAGTTATACTTGCTATAACCTTTTCCTGTCTTCACTTCTTTTTTGCGCTGATCTTGTTTTCCGTGCCGTGAATCAGACGGTTCAAATTGGCCCTGTGCCGCAGAAACGCCAGGGCGGCGATAGCGGCAGCTACCCCGTAAAACTCCGGCCTCAGACTTTCTCTCAGGCCGTACTCTCCCATCTGGCCGAACACGATCATCCACGCCAGAAAGATACTGACAACCACCAGAGAGCCAAGAGACACATACCTGGTAACCGCCACGATGATGACAAAGACAATAAGGCATATGAGCATCAGCCTCCAGTCAATGGAGGCCAGAAGCCCTGCGGTGCAGGCGATACCTTTTCCTCCGTTAAAGTGCATGTAGAAGGGATAATTGTGGCCTAAAATAGCACCCAGGGCAGCATAGAGCACCAGAAGATTCACCATATCCGGCTGATTTCCAAAGAGAAATCTTGCCGCCAGACAGGCCAGAATCGTCTTTCCCGCGTCCCCCAGAAACACGATAGCTCCTGCTTTCACTCCCATAACCCGAAGCACATTGGTGCTGCCTGAGTTGCCGCTTCCCTCTTTCTTGATATCCACATTGTGTTTTTTGCTGTAGAGATAACCTGTCTGAAACAGTCCAAAACAGTATCCCATTACCAGACATATAATCCGTTCCATCATGATCCTTCCTTTCCTGAACGTTCTCTGATAAGAAACTTGAGAGCAGTCCCCCGAAATCCGAATGCCTCCCGAATGCGGTTTTCCAGATATCGGGTATATGAAAAATGCATAAGTTCCTTGTCGTTGACAAAAATTACAAAGGTGGGAGGTTTCACTGCCACCTGAGTGATATAGTAAAGCCGGAGTCTCTTTCCCTTGTCGGAGGGCGGCTGCTGGAGAGCCACCGCCTCGCTCATAATCTCGTTGAGCACACCGGTAGAAACCCTCATGTTCTGGTTCTGGCGAACCATATCGATAAACTCAAACATTTTCCCAAGACGCTGTCCTGTCACCGCCGACACAAAGACGATCTCCGCATAAGGCATAAAGGACAGGGTATTCCGTATCTTGTCTGTGAACTCATAGATGGTCTTGTCATTTTTTTCGACAGCATCCCACTTGTTCACCGCGATGATGATGCCCTTTCCTCTCTCGTGGGCAATCCCCGCGATCTTGGCGTCCTGCTCCGTCACACCCTCCACCGCGTCGATGACCACGATGACCACATCCGCTCTCTCCACCGCCGTCACCGCTCTGATAATGCTATATCGTTCCAACTCTTCTTTGATTTTATTCTTTCTTCTCAGCCCCGCCGTGTCTATAAATACATATTCCGTTCCATTGTAGACAACCTCCGTATCCACCGCATCCCTGGTGGTTCCTGCCACATCGGAGACGATGACCCTGTTTTCCCCGGTCAGCTTATTGATAATCGACGACTTGCCTACATTGGGCTTTCCCACGATGGCGATCCTGGGGCGGTCGTCTTCTTCCTCTCCCAGATGCTTTGCTGTAAAATGGCTGGTAACTACGTCCAGCATATCTCCCAGTCCCAGCCGCGAAGCGGCGGATATAGGTATGGGCTCACCGATCCCCAGATTGTAGAATTCATATATGTCATTGCCGTACTTCTGAAAACTGTCCACCTTGTTGACCACCAGCACCACCGGCTTCCCTGACCTTCTCAGAATCTCGGCCACCCGCTGGTCCGAATCCACCAGCCCCTGGCGCACGTCCACCAGAAAGATGATCACATCGGCCGTGGCGATGGCGATCTGGGCCTGCTCTCTCATCTGAGATAAAATAATATCCGTGGTATCCGGCTCGATACCGCCTGTGTCTATCAGGGTAAAATTCATGTCAAGCCAGCTGCATTCGGCATAGATCCGGTCTCTGGTGACACCGGGGGTGTCCTTGACAATAGAAATGGTATCCCCTGCAATTGCGTTAAACAGTGTAGACTTTCCCACATTTGGGCGCCCTACCACTGCCACGATTGGTTTGCTCATTCTCAAATCTCCTCTTTTAACTCGTATCCCCTGTAAAAAGCCACGTCTTCACTCTGGGGATATAACACCGCGTCCACAAAATCTTGTCCGCTTGATTTTACAATATCAACCGGAACTTGTAAAGCACTTTTCACTTCCTCCCTGGTTACGTCATCCAGAAACACCTCTTCTCCGCTGCGGAACATACAGACCGGAAGAAGCAGCCGCTCCCCCAGCCGGCGGCCTTTCAGCTGACTGATCAGATCTCCCCCTGTGATCAGACCGGCAACCGTGATCTGTTCTCCAAAAAAACGGTTTATAATCTTGTACAGATGAACATTGATATTGGGATATTTCTTTTTAATCTTTTCCAGACACAGGGCAATGTAACTCCACGCCAGCCCTCCCGTAGCCATGGATATCTCAGCCTCCCTGCCGTCTCCCTCCAGGCTTTCCAGGGCCTCCTCCACCTCATCCAGGAAAAGCCTCACCATACCTACACCGTTCTCCAGCTGAATATATCCGTCATACCTCTCTGCCTCCGGCATCTCCCTGCCTGCGAGAATATAAAATTCGTCACTGGCGTGAACAAAATGAATCCCGTGCTCTCTGTAAAGTTTTTTCTGCCACCGCTCCACGATCTCAATGGCGCGGACCGCATCCTCCTTCCCTATAGGTTCCAAGGGCTCCAGCCCATCCCTGAATCGCGTCAGTCCTACAGGAACCACAGACAGACTCTCCATAAATGGGATATATGCCGACAGATCCCTGATAGTTCTCTCCAGTTCCTCCCCGTCGTTAAAGCCTTTGCACATGACGATCTGACCATTCATGGGAGTCCCGGCCTCATACAGCCGGTGAATTTTCTTTAAGGCCTCCCCTGCGAACCGGTTGTTCAGCATTCTGCACCGCAGCTCAGGGTTTGTGGTGTGTACGGAGATGTTCACGGGAGACAGCTTAAAACGAATTACCCGCTCGATATCCCTGTCCGACATGTTGGTCAGGGTAATATAGTTTCCCTGGAGAAAGGACAATCTGGAATCATCGTCTTTAAAATAAAGTGTCTCCCTCATTCCCTTGGGCATCTGATCGATAAAGCAGAAAATACATTTATTTTTGCAGGAGCGGTACTCGCTCATCAGACTGTTCTCAAAGGTGAGTCCCAGATCCTGGTAATCATTCTCGATCTCCAGCTCCCACTCTTCCCCGTTCTCCTTCATCACCACCACAGTGACGGCTTCACTTCCTATATAATATTCATAGTCAAAAATATCCTCCGGTTCGTGTCCGTCTATAGTCATAAGCCTGTCCCCCGGAACCAGATCCAGCTGATCCGCGATAGAACCCGGTTCCACGGCTTTTATGACGTGTCCTCTTTTCATGGCAATCGCTTTTCCTTTCTTTTACCTTGTCTCATGATAACAAGATTCTTAATCTTTGTAAAGACAGAGCCGCGTGATTGTACTTTTTGTAGTACTTTTTCGGTATTTGTTGACTGTTTTTGGCTATAAGTGTTATAAATTAATTATAGAGCGTCATCATACAACTTAAAATCCCTGTATTCACGTCCGCACAAGGACACGGAGGAAATGCCCCCATGGCAAACAATTATGTTTTTAAAGACTGTCTTCCTGTCGCGCCTCTGAAGCTGGCGGCTCTCGACGGCTGTCAGGAACTGGCCTCCCTGGTAAACGACCATATCGTCTCTCTCCGCAGACATGATATGGAAGAAATGATCAGACAGAAAAAAGATCTCAACTTCCGCGGCTACCATGTAGACTCCTATCTCCTGAACTTCAAATGTCCTCGGTTCGGTTCCGGAGAAGGAAAGGCCATACTGTCCGAATCTGTCCGGGGAACCGACATCTTCGCCATGGCTGATGTGACCAACCACAGCCTGACATACCAGATGTTTGGAAACACCAACCACATGTCTCCCGATGATCATTTTCAAAACCTGAAGCGGCTCATCGGAGCCGTCTCTGCCACAAGCCACCGTCTCACCGTGATCATGCCCTTCCTGTATGAAAGCAGGCAGCACAAGCGCAGCGCCCGTGAATCCCTGGACTGCGCCATGGCTCTGGAGGAACTGGTAGCCATGGGTGTGAAAAATATCATCACCTTTGACGCCCATGATCCACGGGTTCAGAATGCCATTCCCCTCAACTGCTTTGACAATTTTATGCCCACTTACCAGTTTGTCAGAACTCTCCTGGAACACGAACCTGGCCTGGCTATCGACAAGGAACACCTGATGGTTATCAGTCCCGACGAAGGAGCCATGGACAGAGCCGTCTACCTGGCCAACAACTTAAGCGTCGACATGGGTATGTTTTACAAACGCAGAAACTATGCTCAGATCGTCGACGGCCGCAACCCCATTGTCGCCCACGAATTCTTAGGCTCCTCTGTGGAAGGAAAAACCGTTTTGATTATCGACGATATGATTTCTTCCGGCGAGAGCATGCTGGACACCGCCAGAGAACTAAAGGGACGAAAAGCCGAAAAAGTGATTATCTGCTGTACCTTCGGCCTGTTCACCAACGGCTTTGAACAGTTTGACGAATTTTACGCAAAAGGCTATATCGACCATGTGATTACTACCAACCTGAATTACCGCCCGGGAGAGCTCCTGGAACGCCCCTGGTACCTGGAAGCAGACATGAGCGGATTCCTGGCCGCAATCATCAACTCTCTGAACCATGACGTTTCCATCGAACGCACCCTGTCTCCCACGGAAAAACTTCAAAAGCTCATTCAGCGTCATCGCTCCGGCGCAGACATCAACAACTGTGAGACAGCTTTTTAAACCTGAAATACCGAGAAAAGAAAATGTTCACAGGTCACAGGCAGGTTTCTGACACCTGCCCGCGGCCCGTGAACATCTAAGTCAGTCTCTAAGACAGAGGAAGGCGGCCAGATTTCCTCTCGCATTTCCCATAACCCTGTGGGAGAACAGGTGTACGGGATTGCACTTGGTACAGATATTCGTAACCTGCATATGATCATCCGTGACTCCCGCCTCTCTCAGAACGATCTGGTTGGCCTTCCAGAGATTCAGCTGATATTTTCCGTTCTCTTTTTGATAAAACAGTTCTTCGTGGTATTTTCCGTCAAATCCCTGTCTGAATTCTTCCGTGACTTCCTCTCCCACCTCAAAGCAGTCCTGACATATACTGGGGCCGATACAACAGAGCACATCTGCAGGACTGGTTCCATAAGCCTCTGCCATGGCCTCCAGAGTGACTTTACCCATACGCTTTACTGTTCCCCGCCATCCGGAGTGGCTCAGACCGATGGCTCTGTGCACCGGATCTAAAAAGTACAGGGGGACACAGTCAGCGTAGAAAGTCACCAGAGTGATCCCCTGCACATCCGTGATCAGACCATCCACATCCTTGTAGTCCCGAGCCCTCACAATTCCTTTCCCCTCGTCCTCCCTGGCAACCCTGCGCACGTTGGTGGTGTGGGTCTGATAGGAGAGGACCATCCGCTCCAAATCCACATTCAGAGCTCTGGCCATTCGACGGTAATTTTCCATCACATGTTCCTGTTTATCTCCTCTTGTGAAGGTAAAATTCATGGTGGCATAGTTTCCCTGGCTCACTCCTCCAAGTCTGGTAGAAAAACCGTGGGACACCAGCCCGCTCTCCTCCAGGAGCGGGAATGACAGATAGCAGACACCTTCTGCCTCTCTCTCCACTGGCACATCTTCCATGCCCTGTTTGCGTATCCATCTTTCCATCCGACACTCCCCCTTAATCTCTGTCAAAACACATCTCTGAACAGCAAAATCTCTTCCCCCACAATGCTGACCACATCAAATCTGCAAGGCGTCTCCTCAGCACAGCCATGACTGTAGAGATACCAGGAAGCAGTGTGGCGGATTCTTCCCTGTTTGCGGGCCGACACTGCCTCCTCCGGATAACCGCTGTCCGTGTCTTTCCGGTATTTTACCTCCACAAACACCAGGTACCGTCCTTCCCGGGCCACGATATCGACCTCGCCAAACCGGTCCCTGTAGTTCTTCTCCAGGATCACATAGCCCTGTTGCTGCAAAAAGGAGGCTGCCTTTTCTTCATAGTTCTTTCCGGTCTCACGTCTGTTCAGGACCTGTCTTTTCACCGTCCGCCTCCAAATGAAAGTTTTTCAAAAAAGTCCGCCTGTGGATGGGACAGGGGCCGTAGCTGCGGAGAGCCTGTATGTGAGCAGCGGTTCCGTAACCCTTATGTTTCGCGAACCCGTATTCCGGATACAGCTTGTCATACTCCTCCATCATCCGATCCCTAGTCACCTTGGCCAGAATACTGGCCGCGGCTATGGACACGCTCTTTGCGTCCCCTTTCACAATGGGTATCTGCATCATGTCAAGCCCCGGTATAGTCACCGCGTCGTTGAGAAGTATATCAGGAATGACCTCCAGTCGGCCAACTGCCTGCCTCATAGCCTCATAGGTTGCCTGGAGTATATTGATCTGGTCGATGCGCTCCGGGCTCGCCATACCGATTCCATAAGCTGCTGCTTTTTCTTTTATCTCGTCAAAAAGCATATCCCGTTTCTTTTCCGACAGCTTTTTGGAATCGTTGAGGTACAGAATCCTGCAGTCTCTGGGGAGGACCACTGCCGCCGCTACCACCGGTCCGGCCAGAGGCCCTCTGCCTGCCTCGTCAATGCCGCAGATACAGGAACAGGCCTCATAAGTGTACTCGTACTCTTTCATAGCCTCCAGGCGGGCCAGTTCTTTCTCAAGTTTTTCTCCTGTCAATGCTCTCACTGTCATGGCTCCTTTTTCCTCTCCTCCTGGGGAAATTCCAGGGTAATTCTCCCCAGCCTTCCACTGCGGTAGTCATCCAGCAGCAAGTTGGCCGCTTTCTTCAAATCATACTCATTTCCCTTCACCACGCAGCCTCTGGCTCTGGCAATGCCCTCCAGAGCATCCACAGCCTGGGACATGTGGGAGCCGCCTGCCACCTCTTCTCCGTAGCGCTTTGGCAAGGCTTCCGGGCACTGCCTGGATAAAAGCAAGATCAGCTCCGCCGCCAGCTCTTCCCTGTCCAGAATCTCGTCGTTGATAGACCCGATGAATGCAAGGTGAAGTCCTACCTCGGTACTCTCAAACCTGGGCCACAGAATCCCCGGTGTATCCAGAAGTTCCAGAGTCTTATTGAGCCGTATCCATTGGTTGCCCTTGGTCACTCCCGGCTTGTTGCCGGTTCTGGCACTGGCCTTTCCTGCGTAGGAGTTTATAAATGTGGACTTTCCCACGTTGGGGATCCCCACCACCATGGCTCTCACCGGACGGTTTAAAATTCCCCTTTTCCTATCCCTCTCCGTCTTTTCCCGACAGGCCTCCGCCACCGCCTCCTGAATCTGCTTTAAGCCTGCCCTGCTTCGGGAATCCACCTTTACCGCCGGAATCCCCTGCCTGCCAAAGTACGAGACCCAGGAGTCGTTGCCTTTCTCGCTGGCCAGATCCGCCTTGTTCAGAAGGATCAGTCTGGCTTTATTCCTGCCCAGCTCGTCGATATCCGGGTTTCTGCTGGAACAGGGGACTCTGGCGTCAACCAGCTCTATGATCAGATCGATCAGTTTTATATCTTCCTTCATGGCACGCTTTGCCTTTGTCATATGTCCCGGATACCACTGTATATTCATGTGCCTCTCCTATTCCACAAGTCCTATATGAATCAGGGGCAGAAGGCGCATCCATATCTTCCCCTGAATTTGCTTCCTGTTTACGTTGCCTATATTGGCAAAACGGCTGTCCTCACTGCCGTCCCGGTTGTCCCCCAGAAGAAAGTATTCATCTTCGCCCAGGGTCACCGGATTTTCCGCAAGGCCTGCCAGAACCGCCCGGTCCAGGCCGCTGTCTGCTTCCAGCCGTTCTCCGTCTATATAAATATATCCGTCTATGATCTGAACCACCTCTCCCGGCAGCCCGATCACCCGCTTTACATTGGCTTTCCGGTCCTCCCGCTCAAAAACCACAATGTCAAATCTGGCAGGATCCGTAAAATCGTAGGTGAGCCGGTCCATCAGCACCACGTCGTCTCCCTCCAGTCCCGGCATCATGGACTGACCTGAAATTGGGACCTGAGCCCCAAAACTGTATGCCACAAACCACGCCAGAGAGATGACTACCACAATATCCACCACCCAGCCGATGACTCTTCTTAAGGTGTTTGTCTCCTCTACATGATAAAATTCCAAGATTACATCTGCCTTTCTGGACTCTCATTAGAAAAATATAGGGACAATAAATCTCTTTATTGTCCCTGGCGCATCGGAAGATAATTACCTTACCAACTCTTTTACCTTGGCGGCCTTGCCCACCCTGTCTCTCAAGTAGTACAGTTTTGCTCTTCTCACTTTACCTCTTCTCACTACCTCAATGTTGTCCACAAACGGGGAGTGTACCGGCCATGTTTTCTCAACGCCGATTCCGTTGGAATTCTTTCTCACTGTGAATGTCTCGCGTGCGCCGCCATTCTGTCTCTTGATCACTGTTCCCTCGAAAACCTGAATTCTCTCCCGGTTGCCCTCTTTGATCTTGTTGTACACCTTTACAGTGTCACCGACATGAAATTCCGGCACAGATGCCTTTAACTGAGTTGCTTCAATGCTTTTAATAATCTCGTTCACTTTGGAACCTCCTAAAAATATGTTTGATGTTCTTAATACCCGCACTTCGGTAGCAGAGGACCATCTCTTATTTTAAAACCAATTTATTCTATCACAATATTTTCCTCTGCGCAAGCCCTTTCTCTCAAAATTTGCTCCAGAAATTCCTGTTCTTTTTTGCTGAGAACAGCCTGTTCCAGAAGATCCGGACGGCGTTCCAGGGTTCTCTTGATCGATTCCTGCCGCCTCCAGATGTCGATATTTTTGTGATGCCCGGACAAAAGCACCTCCGGTACTTTCAGCCCCTCATAGACTTCCGGCCTGGTGTACTGAGGATACTCCAGCAGATTGTCGTGGAAAGACTCGATCTGACAGGATTCATCATTGTTCAGCACTCCGGGAACCAGCCGGGAGATACAGTCGATCATCACCATGGCAGGCAGTTCTCCGCCGGTGAGCACATAGTCTCCCACAGACAGGTAGTCGGTGACGATCAGAGACAGCGCTCTCTCGTCGATCCCCTCATAGTGGCCGCAGAGGAACACAAGATCCTCCTCTTTTGCCAATTCCTGGGCGATTTTTTGGCTGAACACCTGACCCTGTGGCGTCATATAAAGCACCCGCGGCTTTTTCCCCAGCTCCTCACAGAGTGCACGGTAGGAATCGCACACCGGCCCCGGCTGCATGACCATCCCTGCGCCACCGCCGTAAGGGTAATCATCTACCTGCCTGTGCCTGCTCCTGGAATAATCCCTGATATTCACCGCATTTACCTTGATGATTCCTTTTTCCACAGCCCGACCGATGATGCTGGTACTCAACCCCTGAAGAATCATCTCCGGAAACAATGTAAGAATATGGTAATTCATGGCCGCCCCTCTCTACAGATCCATCAGTCCGTCCAAAACGTGAACCAAAATCTCCCCCTCTTCCAGATCCACCTTGAGAACACACTGTTTGATGGCAGGGAGAAGCAGTTTTTTCCCCTGGGGCATGGTCACCTCATAGACATCGTTGGCACCGGTGAGAAGCACGTCCGTGAGAGTTCCTAGAAGCTCCCCCTGATCACTGACCACCGACAGGCCTATGAGATCCGGGATGAAGTTCTCGTCAGGTCCCAGTTCCACTGCGTTCTCCCTGGTAACAAGAAGATCCTTTCCCTTGTAGATCTCTATATCATTGATATTGTCAAAGCCTTTGAACTTCAGGATGACCATGTTCTTAAAAAATTTTACATGCTGTATCTTCAGCGGAATCTGTCCTTTTCCAGTGTCCAAAAGCACTTCTTTCAGTTTTTTAAACCGTTCCGGGTCGTCGGTGGTAGGAAACACCTTCACTTCCCCCCGAACTCCATGGGTGGAGGTGATAACGCCTACCCGCAATGTCTCTTCCATATAATATGTGCACCTTTCAATTGAAATCAGATAAGACCGTCTTCCCTGAGGGGGACGGCGGCCTTATCTCTTTACAGCTGTTCAGCACTGGTTACAGCTGTGTCTCTTCTACTGAATCTCAACAACCACTTTCTTGTCTTCCTTCGAGGCTGCTGCCTTGACAACAGAACGAATCGCTTTGGCAATTCTGCCCTGCTTTCCAATAACCTTTCCCATATCAGAAGGGGCTACCTTAAGTTCGATGACGGTCTCCCCGTCCTTCTCCGTCTCGGTAACAGTAACTTCCTCGGGATGTTCCACAAGGGCCTTTGCCATTACTTCAACTAATTCTTTCATATTCTCACCTCAGCTTACTGGATGCCGGCGATCTTCAGCAGCTTGCCCACAGTCTCAGTAGGCTGGGCGCCTGTGGCCAACCACTTCTTTGCTGCTTCCTCGTTAAACTTGATTACACTTGGCTCCTGATTCGGGTCATAGTAACCAATTTCTTCGATGAACTTACCATCTCTTGGAGATCTGGAGTCCGCAACAACAACTCTATAGAAAGGACTCTTCTTGTGCCCCATTCTTCTCAATCTCATCTTTACTGCCATGTCAATCTCACCTCCCTCGTCGGTTTTCCTTGGGGATCTGCTTTCCTTCTGAAATCAGTCCCTCTTTTATAGACAAAAACAGAATAGATTCTGTTCTGCTAACATATATGACACCGGTTTATGCCCTGGAGCAAGTCAGAAAGGCATCTTCATCTTTCCGAACATCCCGCCTAGGCCACCTCGCCGTTTGCCGCCCATGAGTCCCGGCAACTGCTTCATCATCTTCTTCATCTGGTCAAACTGCTTGACGATGCGGTTCACCTCCTGGATCTCCACGCCCGCACCTTTTGCGATACGCTGTTTCCTGGAAGGATTCAGGATCGAGGGATTGGCCCTCTCTTCCTTTGTCATGGACAGAATGATCGCCTCCACCCGGTTCATAGCTGAATCATCAACATCCACATCACCTTTCATCTGGGGCATCCCCGGCATCATGCTCATGATGCTGGCCATACCGCCCATCTTCTTGATCTGATTCATCTGATCCAGGAAATCATTGAAATCAAACTCCGCCTTCTTCAGCTTCTGACTCAGTTCTCTGGCTTTCTCCTCGTCCACCTCCATCTCCGCCTTCTCGATCAGGGAAAGAATATCCCCCATTCCGAGAATCCGGGAGGCCATGCGGTCAGGATAAAACTGTTCCAGATCAGAAAGTTTCTCTCCCATACCGATATATAAAATAGGCTTTCCGGTTACGGCCTTGATGGAAAGAGCCGCACCTCCTCTGGTATCGCCGTCCAGCTTGGTCAGCACCACACCGTCAATGCCGATCTTATTCTCAAAGCTCTCTGCCACATTCACTGCGTCCTGCCCTGTCATAGCATCTACAATCAGCAGTGTCTGGTGAACATCTACTTCTCTCTTGATCCGGGCAAGCTCCTCCATCATGTCCTCATCCACATGGAGACGGCCCGCGGTGTCCAGAATCACCACATTCATTCCGTTTTTCTGGGCATGTTCCATGGCAGCTCTTGCGATATTCACCGGATCCTGCTTATCTCCCATGGAGAACACAGGAACTCCCTGTTTCTCCCCGTTGATCTGCAGCTGCTGAATAGCGGCAGGCCGGTACACGTCACAGGCAGCCAGAAGAGGTTTCCTGCCCCTGGACTTAAGTTTTCCTGCAATCTTGGCTGTGGTTGTGGTTTTACCTGCTCCCTGGAGACCTGCCATCATGATAACCGTGATCTCGTTGGAAGGTTTCAGGGCAATCTCCGTAGTCTCAGACCCCATGAGACGGATCAGCTCCTCATGGACGATCTTCACCACCATCTGACCGGGGGTCAGGCTGTTGAGCACATCCTGTCCTATAGCCCGCTCCTGAACGGAGCTGACAAACTGCTTTACCACTTTAAAACTTACATCTGCCTCCAAAAGAGCCATCTTCACTTCCTTCAGGGCAGCTTTTACATCCGCTTCGCTTAAACGGCCTTTGCCTCTCAGGTTCTTGAATACTTTCTGCAGTTTGTCTGATAAACTCTCAAAAGCCATGGTATCCCTCCTGTCCGGCTTACGGCGCGACAGATATCTCTGTTACCTGTGCTATCATACACGAAAAAGCAATGGCTGTCAAGTAATTTTTCTTGACGAACTTTTGTTCGTGTTGTTTCATCTTGTATTATCCTTGTTTATATCAATGCTGCTGCCTGATAAGGTACTTTTATCATAGTCTATCTTTTTCCGTCTTTCCTCTCGAATTTGTCACAGAATTGTCACAGCTATTATGATATTCTGACCGTCTGCGCCACTGCTTCCTGCTCTTTCTTTTTATCCTCTGTCAGATGTGTATATGTATCCAGTGTCACGGATGTAGAAGCATGTCCGAGATTCTGGCTCACAATCTTCACATCAGCCCCGGCAGAATACGCAAGGCTTGTGTATGTATGCCGAACCATGTGCGGACAAAAATTCTCAATCTTTTCTGTATGGCTTTCTTCCGCATCCTTGTTGTGCCGCTCCACAATCCTTTTTATCAGTTCCCGGAATCCCGGTTCACTCCAAACATTTCCGGATGTATTCACAAACAGAAAGCCGGATATCTGCCCCCGGATATTTCCGGAATCATCCACATAAGGCAATTTTGCAGCAGGGGGAACACTCTGCATTTTCAGCTTCAGGAGCATTTTTCTCACTACGCTATTCATTGCAACGCTACGGATAGACGTTTTACTTTTGGGAGAAGCCACTGCCATAGTAAAACCGTAATCTGCTTTTCTGTACCGATTTACCGTTTTATTGATGGTTATGGTATTTTCTTTAAAATTCACATCATCCCACGTCAGAGCCGCCATTTCTCCGATTCTCATACCCAAATTAAACAGGACAACAAACGCCGGATAACTGTATGAATACTGCTCGCTATTCTTTACATAACCCATAAACAAATCAATCTGCTGCTGTTCTATGGCCGTCCGTTTCTTACTCTCTGTCTGCGGCACTTGTAAATTCTTTGCAGGATTCTTGATAATAATATCATCATCTAAGGCACATTCAAAGACAATATTCAGACAGCTTTTCAAATTGGACATGGTAGAATGTTTCTTGCCATCCTGAACCATTTCATTAATGATTATCTGGCAATCTGCCTTTGTAATCTTTGCAATCTGTTTTTTTCCGATTGTGTTCTTGATATATGTATTGTAATATGATTTGTAATTCGTACAAGTTGTGGCTTTCCTGCCACTCTTTGCAAATGTTTCCATCCAAAAATCAAAGTATGCGTTCAATGTCATTCTGGCATTTCTGGTATTCAGCTTGTTGCCCCGGTCAATCCTGCACAACAAATCATTTTCCTGTTTCCTCAATTCCGCCAAATCAGGAGCAGTAATTGTGACGCGCTCGCCGTCAATCATCTTTCGGAACATATAACGCTTATTTTTTGCATCGTAGTATTCGCCAGTTATGAGATTCCTGCCTCGGTTGTCTTTCCGTTTCTCTGCCATAGCATACACCGCCTTTCTATGATGTGGGACAGGGCAGCAGGTCATATTATCCTCCTGCTGCCCCACTGTCCATATTCTTTTATCTGATTCCACGCCTTCTAGGGCCTAACCCCCTCTTGCAGCGCCATAGAACCATTCTAAGCGGTTCCGGCTCCTCACCTATGTATTCCTCCACTGCCGCCACTTTAACGGTTGTATGGCCCTCTTCCGTGCGTACCATGACCCAATCCCCGACTCTTACCCGGCCCACCAGGATTCCCGGCAGCTCCCAGGAATACAGCTTGCCCCCTGGCCTGTGGGTCGCTCTTACGATCTGCCTTCGGCCATACCTGACAGCGATATGCTCCAGGCTGTACTTTTTCGCCAGAAGATAAGTGGTGTATCCGTCTATCAGGTTCCCAGACCTGTCCAGCACAACCTCAGACTCAAACTCCCCGTGTTCCAGATAGAACCTCTCCTTGCTCTCCATTTTCTCCGCCAGGGGAGAGTGGGCCCTGAAACAGGGAAAAATCCTGATCTCATCTATCCTCATGTCGTCCACCTTCCTTTTTCCTCACAGTTGAAACAGTTCCAGCCTGTCCAGAATCAGAAGACAGTCCGCTAGGCCTGCCAGATAAGCAAGATCAACCTGGGCCTCCTCCAGAGTGTCCAGACCGTCAAGCATGGAGTCGATGGTTTCTCTATTCTCTGGACTTAAATCCATGCCCTCATACTGGTCTCTCAGCTCCACAACCCGGCTCATTGCCTCCTCGTAGTCGGGATCACGTTTTCCCATATCAATCAACGAAAGCTCCCGCCGCTTGCCTGCCAGGGCTTTCAACGTCCTCAATAAATCCTTTACCATACGATCTCTCCTTTCCCTTAGCAGAGGACAGGGGAAAGGAATCCCCTGTCTCCCGCTGCCTCTTGTCTATCCCTCGTTTCCGTTCCTGATCTGGTAGATGGCTTCCAGTGTCTGGCATATCTGCAACCTCTTACCGCCCAGGCCTATGTGAATGGGAGCCTCCAGTACCCGCTCATGCCAAGAAGGGGTAAGCTCCAGATAATCAGTAATCATCTCCGCAATCAATGCTGTATCCTCTTTCCACCCGGCGATCACAATAGCGTCCCTGTCTGGGAGATAACAGATCAATGTGTGGCCTTTTAATTTCTCTGGTACGACCTCCTGACTGACTGAGACAATATTGTGGTCTCTGTTTAACACCTCAATCATGTCGTTCCGCCTTTCATGGTTGAAATTCCACTTTTGGTGAGTTCAGGTTTCGCGGAAAGAATATAGTCGGATAGCTGTCTTTTCGCTCCCAGATAGTGAATGTTTGAAAGTTTGTTGTTATGCGCCGCTCTCAAAAAATCCTGTTTTTTTCGGTCAGCGCATTCCAAATACTTTTCCGTTTTCTGATTTCCTTCCCTTGCCATACACTTTAGTTGGCTACACAAATTGTCTACCTCCGCAACCATCTTTCTATGCCTTACCCTGCCCATATCCAACATAATCACTTTCGGGCATGTCAGAACTGAATAAGGGATACGGCTATAACCTGCCACTCTCCGAATTTCATCAGCGGACAATTCTTCCTCGCCCCGGAATACCGCCAGCATCAATTCTTCTGTCATGCCCATGAAATATCCAACATGCAGACAGCTTTGTTTCTGCGCTTCAATCAGGTTCGGGTACTTGTACCCTTTGTATAGTCCTGCTCTTTCTTCTCTAAAGAGCTGCAAATAATAATTCAAGATGATTTTCCTCTACTTTCTTTACAGAGGGGCAGCAGGCGTGGCATAATCTCTGCGTGCCCCGTTTGCTGATTGTCGGGTTACTGGCCCCTGTCAGTGCGCCAACACTGGCAAGGGCATTTTCTTTATATCGCTATGTTAATTAGTGCTCCCAGGCTCTCTTTATAAGCATATCCGCCAATAATCCGCAGCAGGGTAGCTTTTACTTGAATTCCCATGTCAAGCACCTCGGAAAATTCTCTCGCTAGTCCCTGAGGGACGTACCCGATCACTGTCTTGCGGCGAATCGGCTTAATGTGGACGACAATCCGGATTGCGCAGCTGTCAAACCGGTTATCGGGTTCTCTTTCCAGGGTAACGGTCAAATCCTCCGGTTTGAACTGTTTGAGGAATGCCAGGCGCTCCTGCCGGTTCTCAAAGGTGGTTCCGGCTACCCTGATGGTCATCGAGAACTTCACCCGCTGCCATGCCTTTTTAAAGGCCTCTGACAGGGAATAACCCGCCTTTTTGAGCTAGTTTGCCATGACACAAACCGCTTTTCTCATGTTGGTTATCTGCTTCATTCTGTTTGGCTCCTTTCTGTTGATGTTTATATTATAAATGTTTTTGTTTAATTTGTCAATGTTAATATTTAAATATTTTGATTTATTTTTTTTACATTGACATTGCAATTATAAATATTTTCATTTATAATATTAACATGAAAGGAAGGTGATTATTTTGGCGGTATCTGAACAAATAAAAATATTATGTGTTAAACTTAATATCAGTGTTTCAGAATTGGCACGCTTATATGAAACCAGTCCTCAAGCGTTTAGCCAAAAAATGAAACGTGAAGGATTTACTCCTGCAGAGTTAAAAAAAGTCGCAAAAGTCGCAGGGTGTAAGTATGAGAGTAGTTTTATTCTTCCCAATGGCGATAGAGTGACCGATTGATAAATATTAGCATTTGATTGCCCCTCCTACAAAACAGCCCCAGAAAGGAAGTGTTACTATGTCACAAGCATTAGCCCAAGCAAACATTTACACGGAAGAGGACTACTACAACCTCCCGGAGAACGTCAGAGCCGAATTGATAGACGGCCAAATCTATTACATGGCGGCTCCCAGCAGGATACACCAGGAAATACTCATGTTCCTGTCTAAAACCATCGCCAACTATATCGACTCTAAAAAAGGCCCTTGCAAGGTCTACCCAGCCCCTTTCGCTGTCAAGCTGTTTTCAGAAGATGATAAAAATGTGGTGGAGCCAGACATCAGCGTGATCTGTGACCCTAATAAGCTGACAGACCGGGGCTGCACCGGAGCGCCAGACTGGATTGTGGAGATCATATCTCCCACCACGTCCAGCCATGATTATGTACGCAAGCTGAACCTTTACATGGACGCTGGAGTGAGAGAGTACTGGATTGTTGACCCTATAGGACATGAAATATTTGTATATTTTCTGGAACAAGATAAATTTAAAGTCAAATCTTACACCCTCCAGGACAAAATAAAAGTCAACATCTATGACGATCTGTGGATTGACTTTACAGAGCTGGGACTGTGAGCCTCTCCCATAGAGCCTCTGGGACTACTCCCAGGGGCGCTTTTCTTTCTGCGGCAGATTCTCCAGCTCTGGAGCCCTGATAAGGGATAATCCCACCCTTGGCGCTCCCAGAAGCCCATAAAGCCATCTTTTTCTATCAGGTGAGGAATCCTTGACTCTTGCTCCAAAACGGGAAATAGGCCTATCTGGCGTGACGGAGAAGGCCGCTCAATAACAAATCTCTGCCAAGTCAGGCACCTTGTATCTGAAAATACGTTTCTAGTTGACGTGTCGCTATCGGGTTTGCCGATTTCAAATCGGGATATTGCAGCCTGGGCTATCCAGTAATTTCAGGGTGGGGACTAATCAGATCCGCCTTTGTCGGTTTCAACCGTGGAAAGTTTGGGGGATATCTCCCCTTTGCTCATTCCAAAAAAGGAAAGCCGCATATATTCCCCCGGAAAATCGGGGCTATACCCGTCCGGGTTCAAATCTGCTCCCGAAAAATTCCGGGTACGTTGCCACTGGCGGCGATGCTCTGTAAGGTTACATTTCAAATCGAACCTTAAAAGAACGAAATTCGTTGTTTAGCAGCTCCGCCTTGTTTATGTAACGCCTGATAAAATGCAAGACGGCAGCAGGCCAGCGCACTTTTACGCTTTCCCCATTTGTGGGGATTCCTTTATTTCCTGCTGCCAGTCTATTTTCTATCCTATGTTCTGTAAAAATACGCATAATTTATACGCAAAAACTATTGACATACGCATAAAAAAGGCGTATAATACATAATATAAGGAGGACACAATATGACAGTTCGGGAAATACTAAAGGTGCTTCGCAAAGATGGATGGTATACCACTAATCAGGAAGGCTCCCACATAAGCCTAAAGCACCCAACAAAGCCCGGAAAAGTCACAGTACCAAACCACAACGGGGACTTGAAGCCGGGAACACTAAACAGCATTTACAAGCAGGCGGGGCTTAAATAGCCCTACTGCCTGCGCTTATCATAGAAAGGAGCGTAACCTATGCAGAATTTAACTTATCTTGCAGTCTTTGAACCATCAACAGACGGCTCATATAGTATCTACTTCCCTGATTTACCCGGATGTATCAGTGTTGGGGATAATCTGGAA
>CATLBR010000008.1 GCA_949879795.1 uncultured Hungatella sp. | reverse complement strand
GCTGAGCTTAATAATATAAGTTTTAGGTCTTGCCATAGTCGCCACCACCGTTTCTTTTTATGATAACATGGGATGGCATTTTATGGAAGAATAATTTAACTAATTATAATGCAGACAAGACACTAGTGCTTGTGCATCTCCTAAATCCGCTGCTTTCTTATAATACTTTACAGCTCTTTCATAACTCTGGGTTACTCCAATTCCAAATTCATAATACAATCCTGCCATTATTGATGCTTTTACATTTCCTAAATCTGCCGCTTTCTTATAGCATTCTACTGCTATTCGATAATCCTGTTTTACTCCATTTCCATTCGCATAGCATACACCAAGGTTATATTTTGCTCGTGCATCTCCTAAATCTACTGCTTTCCGATAGTATTCCACTGCTTTCTCATAATCAGGCTCTCCTTCCAAACCATCATAATAACATTCTCCTATATTTACCATAGCCTCAGCATCCCCTAAATCGGCAGCCTTGCTCCAGTATTTTACCGCCTTCCCCTTATCAGCCGTTACTGAAAAGCCATCCCACTCCTTTCCATTGTAGTAATAATCCGCAACCAACATGATTGCTTCCAGATCTTCACTATCTGCCTTTTTCAGAAGTTTTTGAAATGCCTTCTCCTTGTCACTGGCATTCTCCACCATCACTGCAACCTCTGAGTTAGCATTCTGCTGTCTCTGATAAAGTCCTGCTCCTGCCACAATTAAAATGGCCGCCGCCCCGATCGCTGCTATAGTTCTATATTTACTCGCGGGCTTTGAATTTATCTGTCCAATACTTTTAACTCGTACGAGATTCAACGGAGCCTTTACACTCTCACCGGCAGCTATTGCCTTCTCGTAATATTCTTTCGCCTTTTCATAATCCTGAGTCACTCCATATCCATGCTCATAGCACATGCCCAGATTGTTTAATGCCATTGCGTTTCCCAAAGCCGCCGCCTTCTGATAGTATTCCACTGCCTTTTGGTAATCCTTCTCATTTCCATCCTCTTTCACTTCAACCACTTCTTTGGCTTCTTCAATGGGCTTCTCATTAACTTCCCCAATCTTTTCTTCATCCTGCTCCACATCCGGTTCTGGTTCAGTCCCCGAATAGCCCGGCTTAACTGTGATGTCGTCTTCCCATATCAACATGGTTCTCTCTATTTTCCGCACATCTTTATCATCTTTTAACGTACTTCTCTCTGGGACAATTACCTCCTGTCTGACAGCATTCTCCCCCATTGACCGTCTGTTAGAAAAACAACTTTCTAACTCCTGACGCATCATTGCCGCACTGGAATATCGGTTTTCCGGATAAAAACTAGTCGCTTTCAGCACGATTCCCGCCAAATGACCATTCGCGCGTCTGGGTGCCGGGAAAGTCTCTCCCCTCATCCTTCTCGCCATAGCCACTTCACGGTTATTGTATGTAATCGGATTCGGATATGTGGGAAGAAACGGAAGACGGTTGTCATTAAGCAGCCAATAAAGCACAAGTCCCAGAGAATAAAGATCCGCATTGAAACCGTATTTCTTTTTCAGGTAAACTTCTGGAGCCATGTAGTTATACGTGCCCTTGTAGGACAGATTGCCGCTTGTCCTCTCAGCGATTCTGGCGATTCCGAAATCTCCCAGTTTAAAATCTCCAAATTCTGACACAAAAATATTTCCCGGTTTAATGTCCCGATGTATGATATGGAATTTTTGGCACAGTTCCAAGCCATGACAGATGTCGATGCCCAGTTTGACTACATCTTCCGGAGTCATAGGATGTTGATCAATCCAGTCCGTCAATGGTGTCAAAAGTTCCATTCTGATCAATATATCCCAGCCAAATTCCCCCTTGTGTTCTAAAACCACATGGTCTTCATAGCTTACAATGTATGCCGTCCCTTTCAGTTTCGACATCAGTTCAATCTCTTTTACCTGATCTTCCACAATACCGTAAAAATAGGAAGTTACGCTGGCCTCATCCATTCCCTCCGTCCGAGCGTTCCGAACCTCACTCTGATCCTGAGGAATGGTAATAATTTTAATTGCTGAACGATATACAACTCCGAAATCAACCCTCTCCGCCTCAAACACATTCCCAAAACTCCCCGCTCCCAGTAAACGAGCCAGTGTCCAGTTCCCCATCACTATATCGCCGATCTGATAACTGTTTTTCATAGCTAATCATCCCCCACTTGTACAAGTATAATTGTAATATTGTCTTTTGCCCCGTTATCCAGGGCATTTTCATAGAGATATTCTATTGCCAGAACCGGACTCTGATTTTTTTGGAGTATTCCCTCAATCGCAGAGTTGTCCAGACCATCTGTCAGGCCATCACTGCACAGCAGCATCCTGTCTCCAGGACTCAAAACTACTGTCTCAATAAAAGGCTGAATCACCATTTCCTCTGGAAAAATACCTAAATATTGGCTTAATTGATGGCGGCTGATATGATGTTCGGCTTCTTCCCTCGTAAGAATTCCAGCATCAATCAGGGTTTGGGCAGATGTATGGTCCCGACTGACCTGCCGGAACACTCCTGCCCTCATATGGTAAATCCTACTGTCTCCGATATTCACAATTACTGCTTTTTCATTTTTGACAGACAGTCCCGCAAAGGTAGTACCTGTCTGCTGACGGTTCCTCTTTTCCCGATAACTGCAAATGTCATGATTACATGATTGCACATACTGCTCAAACCGCTGCTGATCTGCCGCTTTGCCCAGCTTTTCCAGCGACTGAACTGCTTTAAGAGACGCAATCTCCCCCTCCACACCTCCGCCCATTCCATCTGCTACTGCGTATAAGCCGGTTTTCTTTCTGCAGTCCGCATATCGAAATATCTCCTTGCTGTAAATATCCTTTCTGTAAGCACCGTTACAGTATAGATTATCCTGATTATATTCCCTTACTGCCCCTACGCCACTAATTGCCGCACAATAAAATTTCATATCATCCTCTTCAGTTTTATATAGTTCTAATTATAGTAGATATCCACCTAATTGTGAAGACTATTTCCATCCGTTTCCCGAGTTTCTTTCCCCATAAAGTAATGAATGGAACTGGACTCATCCAATCCCTGCGGCCCGTCGTCTGTTTCAAATGCCGATTCGTTTTATCGTACCGCCTTTTACCATAGCGCCAAGGACAGCTTCACGGTAGTCGGGCTTACATCGGGAAGAATCTTACATATTTCAGCTTTGGAAAGCGGTGTCAGGCTATTTAATATCGCAGCCTCAACACGGGCTTTCTTTGTGATCCTTTTTCCGTGAACAACAGCAAAACGCTTATCCAATTCTTTATAGCACATATAAAGCATAGATAAAAAATTTTCGTTGTCTTATTCGCAATGAGCTTTCTCTACACACAGCTTTTGGACAATATTGTTTTAATAATGCTTGTGCCATAAATTTCTCCGCCTCGCTCATTTTGGGTCCAAAAACAATTTCCATACTATCTAATGCCTCATCAGAGATATCCAAAAACAATCGCTCATATGGAGGTTTTAAATTTCTATCTTCTATTCGTCTAATTATTTCTTGCTGTTGATGGTGGATTTGCATTTTGATACTTTCTCTTTTAAAAGGAAACTCTGGCATTCGGATTCTTATACCATGCATATTAGGCGTATACATATTCCAAAGCGGTATTGATTCCTCCTCTCATGGAAAATGGTTTGTATAGGATTGTGAATCTACTTTAAGTATTATGTAGATAGAATTCGACAACGTATTATTTTTTTCTCTAAAAGGACGATAATATAAATGTAGTAAAGTGTTTTATCAATCAGAGATAAGGAGGGATACTATGCCATCATGTAATGCCCAGTATGTTGGGAAAAGCCGTAATGGATCACCGCGTTATTGGTGTACCACACATCATGCGCCGATTAGCGATGGAAAGGGAAATATATTAGATCATTGTCTTTCTGTACACAGCAGAATTCCAGAATGTGAAGATAACAGTTTGACAATTAGTCCCTCAGATTATCCTGGTGGAATTGCTCTGTGGGGAGCGGCGTTAGCTGTTTATGAAACCACACCATTTAATTTAGACTTAGGTATTCACGTTCATGCAAGAAAAGAAGTCGGTGGTGTAAAACAAATTGACAAGACTTTCCGCTATGTACATATAAAACACAATGATGCTGTTGTTAGTTTTGATTATTTGGCATCCATATCGTATTTGTCCTCTAATATGTTGGGGCGTGATATGGAATACCTTGTATGCCCCAAGTGTGGTTCCGCCCATTTAGACAAAGATTGGTTTGCTGCAAATCCCCACAAAAGACATTTATGTACTGCTTGTGGAAGAAATTTCAACCAGAAGATACCTAATATTGGAAATCCTATGATTAAGGCAAAAGAGTTTTTTGGTGATACTCAAATTCATAGGGCAATAGTAAATTCGAATCGCAGTCTCGAAATAAGGCAAAAGGATTTTCCGTTTGGTATCTCTGTTTGGGGTTCTAATGCTGCTTTATTATGGACATCGCCTAAGCCCGAAGAATATGGAATCCATATTCATGCACACGCTGAAAATAGCATTCATCCTACGATTGACGAAACTTATAATAAAGTGGTTATTGATGGAATCCCGCTTGATGTTGAGATGGTGCGCCTATATATGGTTCAAATGACATTGCCATACCTCAAAGGGCGTGTCAAAGTTTTGAAATGTCCCCAGTGCAATCAGTATCATTTTGACACAGGAGAACATAGTTATACGCCACATTCGGCTCATCATTGCCAACATTGTGGGCAGGAATTTAAAACTCGTATTAAATCTATTGGAAATCCTATGGAAGATATCATTAGAGAACTCTCTAATTTTACAAGTCTTCCGTTAAAAAATAATGTTATCACTGAATTTTATCCAGGTTTAGAGGGCTGGTAAATCCAGGAAAGTTAAAATCTTCTATGTCATGCCCAATGTCATTAAGAAAGGGAAAAATTACAATAAATAGAGCGTTTTTTTACTTAATAGATTTTAGAGGGCTTTGGAGTGTTAAGTTATAGAAGGAAAATGTGAACTTTTTGTAAAATGTGACGAACGGTTTGCGCAGGAGTGAGAAGTCAGACATTTTAGAAGTATGAGTTAAGTTAATAGTCAGAAGTTTAAATATGTAGAAGTTAAAGGTATACAAAATACTAAGAAGCCAAAAGTACATAATAATAGCGAACAAGAACCTCAATCATATACCCAATCATGGGTTTGTTTTTGGCGTTCTTTTTTCGTCCGGCGGTTGAATAACCAAAGGCAGGAAAAAACATTATGTGCATAAAAAAGACTCTCATCATTGGAGACAGAGGTTATATTTGTGGTCTGTGAATATTTCGCACTGTGAGGGCCACCGATACGCTTTTGAGATCCACCAGTACACGCAGGAGATCCAGCCCTACTCAATTTGCACAACAGATCCACCCTGATGCCGGAATATCAGGTCTTTGCCCATCTGGCCATTCTTTTGTAAAATCCTTGTCGGAGAAATAGTCTCCGATTTTACGAAAGGAGGCCGAAAATATGGCCAACAAGATTAACGCGCGGCTGAGAAACGAAACTTTCTACAGCCTTGAGGATTTGAAAGCCGCCGTTGCAAAAAACTCTACGGATTCAACCATGAAAACTTCCGGAAACGCGAAGGGAGCCGATATGACGCTTACCAGGACGAGAAGGCGCTCCTCCATCCACTGCCGTCTGTCCCTTATGAGGTTGCCACATGGATCTATGGCAGGAAGGTAAACATTAACTATGATGTAGTCTTTGAATACAATCGGTACTCCTGCTCTTATCAGTACGCCAGGAAAAGCGTTAACCTGAAAGTTACAGATAGCACCGTGGAGATTTACAGTGGTTCTTCCCGCATTGCCACGCATAACCGTTTCTGGCTGGGCGGAAGAACCAGTATTGCACCCACCTGGAAGATATGCAGGATAAATTTAAGTTCTCTCCGTGGGATGATACCCGGATCAAAAACTGGGCAAGATCCATCGGCAGTTATACGGCACAGGCAGTTGACCGCATCTTTGAGGGTGTGACCATAAAAGAACAGGGCTATAACCCTGCGCTGGCTGTCCTTAGACTAAGCAATAAGTACTCCGAAGCGCGCCTGGAAGCTGCCTGTGAGTTTGCCATCACCAGCGGGATTAAGAAGCCCCGTTACCATCATCTTAGTTCAATCCTTGCCTCCAATCAAAACGAAATTTACACAGAGAGGAAAAAGGCAGATGTAAAGAGGCAATCCCCAATGGGATACCTGAGGGGGAACAGCTATTACGGAGGTGGCAAAGATGATCAATGAAGAAACCAGGCGCAAGCTGTGTGAAATCAACTTGGGTGAAGCGGTTACAGGACTGGAGGCACAGCAAGCGGATCCCGCGACAATGTCGCTGCCCTTCGATGAGAGGATGCAGCGGCTGATCCAATCAGCAAAGCTGCGTTTTCCCCAGGTAAACCGGCAGGGAGTCATCTATGGCAACCGTGGGTTAAACAAGGATCTTATGGAAAGCCTGTTCAGTAGCCAGTACATTGGCCTGCACCAGAGCGCTATTCTTCAGGGATTCACTGGCTCAGGAAAAACCTACCTGGCCTGTGCCATGGGAAAAGAAGCCTGTCTGAACCATGTCAAGGTGCGGTATACCAGGATGCCTGACCTGCTTATGGAGTATGGGGACTCCACTGTAATTGCCCCAAATATTCTGATAAATATCCCTTATACCCTTTTTCAAACTTCTCTTATCTGAAATATCATAAGTATCCTCTTTTTCCTCATCTCGTTTCTCTATCACTTCCTGAACATACATTGCCCTATCGTCTGCTTTTCGTTGATTTTCAGGGCTTCTGGGATACAGGGATATCGTACACAGCTGTCAGAAAATCCCAAACTCTTCATACAGATTCGTCCTTGCTGCCTTATCCGTTGCCGCCTTTTCAATATCTCCGGCCCGGTCTTTCAAGACCAGCAATGACACAAGCCTCCCAGCTTTTCCTCGCCTTCCTCCTTGCTTGGCAATTCTGAATCCTGACGGTCGAGGTTCACGGAGGACCCTACGAATACCTAAACTAAATAGCCTGGTTTTCCGTCAGTTCCGCTGATGTATACTCCGGGTGGTAGTGACGATAACTGTGAATTCTCTGGGAAGTCATATAATGGGCCTCGCCTGGAAAGAAAAACGGATTCATATGGGTTTTGGCAAAACCATCTATAATATCAATGGCATCCTGGTAAATATCTTCCACATACATACGCCCATACATTTTATTTGGGAAAATATAATATGGAACATTTTTCCCGTGTTCCTCAAGAAATTTAGGAAGATTCAAAGCCATGTGAGGACAGCACATGACCACATCATAATCATCTTTTACCTTAAAAGAAAGATCGAAAGGGGAATAATCCACAGTCATTCGATCCTGATACCCTTTTTCGATAATGCTGTCCTGAACCTTCTTCACCATATAACTGCTGGAAAAACCGCCTCCGCAACAAATCAATACTTTGATCATAGGACCCTCCCACAAATTTTTATATAAATATTATAACGGGAAAATGGGAATAAATCAATATTTTTTTTGAGAAATTTCCCATACTATAGACATGAATATCTCAGTCACAACATACCTGCGAACCGCGACATACTCATTGCTTTTTAAAACCAACTATGATATAAACTTAACAGGTATCTATAACAGGAGGGGCTTTCCATGGATATTTTTGAGAAAATGGAGTCGGAAAAAGACAAGTTTACCAGAGCGGAAAATAAAATATACAGTTTTATCCGACACAATCCGGAAACCGCGGCCACATGTACCATCGTTCTGATGGCAGAACTTTCAGAGTGTTCCAAATCAGCGGTTTTGCGGTTCTGTCAGAAAATAGGTTACATGGGATACAGTGAATTTCGGTATGATCTTATAAAATACAATCGTCAGACCAGCGTTTCGTCCAAAGACAGCCCGAAAAATTTTATAAAGTCCTGTGTCCGGGCATATCAGGATGCCCTCACGGAACTAGGAAACATCAAGCCGGAGCAGTTCTCCTTTCTGACAGAACGGATTATAGACGCTTCCGTCGTGAGAGTGCTGGGGCTGGGTGAATCCGGCAGCAGCGCCCAGTACCTGGCATCAAACTTGAATCTTCTGGGAAAACCTGCCATTGCCGTCACGGATATGATTGAATACTTTCGGGCAGCAGATGCCGTGGATCCTGAAGGTCTTTATATCTTTTTTTCGGTTCACGGAAAATGCAAAGCCTATCAAGAATTGCCGGAAGCCCTCAAAACCCATAAAGCCCGGATAATCCTCATCACGTCGTCTTCCAAAGCGCCGCTGAAAAAGTACGCGGATGAGACGATTTTACTTCCTGTGGTGTCGGGTATGGATGGAATTCGGCTGGATATTCATGGATTGATGTTTATCTTTGTTTCTATATTAAACGAATACTGCAGACAAAGGATTTAAAACCGCGGCAATTCTGTCTAATACAAGAAAAAGTCCCTGCTGAAAATCAAAGCTCCATGAACACCTGATCTCAGCAGAGACTTTTTCGTCAAAGGCTCAAATGAATCCCTTTAAGCCTGCTTCTCCGTCATCATCATCATAATCTCATTGCTGCGGCTGACAAAACCTGTCATCCTCTCCGGTGTGAGGCTTCCGTGAGTCAGAGCCGCCATATCGTAAAGCTGCTCGCAGATCTTGCCGGTCAGCTCTCCCTCCGGGTTGGCCAGCACGTACTGAACCAGCTTGTGGTTGACGTTGAGCACCAGGGTGCCGCTGTTGCCGCCGAACATATCGGGATCCATGCCGTACATGTTGTACATCTTCATCATGTCCTGCATCCTCCTGCTCTCCTCGGCCACGATCATCATGGAGGCCACCTGGTCGTTCTTCAGCTTCTCCACCTTGATCTCCAGCTTGTCATTGTTCAGAGCCTTCTTAAAGGTCTCCGTCAGCTTCTCTGTGTCTGCCTTAAACTTCTCCGCGTCCTCCTCGCTGACAGTCTCCTTGAAGGTGTCCGTCACGTCCGCGTCGATGCGCATGAACTTCAGACCTTCCTTCTTCTGCTCCAACTGGTTGATAAATGGGCTGTCGATGTTATGTCCCAGCAAAACCGCGTTGAGGCCCTCTTCTTTAAACATGTTGATATACTGGCTCTGCTCTTTCTCGTCAGTCACATAGTAAATCACATTCTCGTGCTTCTCTTTGGCGTCGTCTAAGCAGTCCTGAAGGGTCAGGTACTTCTTGTTCAGATCCTTGAACAGGATGTACTCCTTCATCTTCTCCTCGAACTTGTCGTCTTTCAGGCAGCCGAACTTGATAAAGGGGCTGATGTCGTCCCAGTATTTCTCGTAGTTCTCCCGGTCGGTCTTGCACATGCCGGACAGCTTGTCCGCCACCTTCTTGGTGATGTAGTCGGAGATCTTCTTCACGAAGCCGTCGTTCTGGAGAGCGCTTCTGGACACGTTCAGCGGCAGATCCGGACAGTCGATGACACCTTTCAGCAGCATCAGGAATTCCGGAATCACCTCTTTGATGTTGTCCGCGATAAACACCTGGGTGTTGTAGAGCTTGATGGTTCCCTCGATGCTGTCGTACTCGGTGTTGATCTTGGGGAAGTACAGGATGCCCTTTAAATTGAAAGGATAGTCCATGTTCAGATGAATCCAGAACAGAGGCTCCTTGTAGTCCATAAACACTTTTCTGTAAAATGCCTTGTACTCCTCCTCGGTACACTCATTGGGGTGCTTGTTCCACAGGGGGTTCACGTCATTGACCGCCACGGGGCGCTTTAAGATCTTGTACTTCTCCTTGGCAGGAGATACTTCCACCACTTCCTTGGTGCCGTCCTCGTTCTCCTTCTCCTCGGTCTTGGCCTCCTCCACGATGGTCTCCACAATGGTGTCCTTGTCGGTCAGCTCGTCCTTCTCGATGGTCTCATACTGAGGCTCCGCCTCCGCGTTGTTCAGATAGATGGGAACCGGCATGAAGCCGCAGTACTTCTCCAGAACTTCCCTTGCCCGGTACTCATTGGAGAATTCCACGCTGTCCTCGTTGAGATACAGGGTGATGGTGGTTCCGATGGTATCCCGGTCCCCGTCGCCCATCTCAAACTCCGTGCCGCCCTCGGACTCCCAGTGTACCGCCTTGGCTCCCTCCTGGTAGGACAAGGTGTCGATAGTCACTTTGTCAGCCACCATGAAGGCAGAGTAAAAGCCCAGTCCGAAATGACCGATGATCTGATCCTCGCTGGCCTTGTCCTTATATTTGTTCAAAAAGTCCTGGGCGCCGGAGAACGCGATCTGATTGATGTACTCCTCCACTTCCGCTTCCGTCATACCGATGCCGTTGTCCGTGACCGTGATGGTCTTCTCCGTGGGATTCACGGTGACATGAATCTGATACTCCATATCTTCCGGCCGCTCAAACTCACCCATGAGCTCCAGCTTCTTTAACTTGGTGATGGCGTCGCTTCCGTTGGACACCAGCTCCCGGTAGAAGATGTCGTGGTCAGAATAAAGCCACTTCTTGATCACCGGAAATATGTTCTCACTGCTTATAGATAAACTGCCTGTCTTTGTTGCCATACAAAACACTCCTTTATAGTCTGATTTTTCTTTTTTAGTGCCTATACAGTATTCTAGTACGGTTATAACAAATTGTCAACAAAAATTTAGCACTCATTTTAATCGAGTGCTAGCAATTTATCTCCCCGGCCCCAGATTCCCCTCCCGGTGATGCTTCCTGCACAGGGCCGTGTACTTGTCGTTGCCTCCCATGACGATCTGCTCTCCTGCCCGGATCATCTTCCCGTCCTGGCCGATCCTGGCATTGCAGGTGGCGGCTCTGCCGCACCAGCACACGGTTTTGATCTCCTCGATCTTGTCCGCCCAGGCCATGAGCCACAGACTCCCCTCGAAAAACTCTCTCCTGAAGTCTGTCCTCAGGCCGTAGCAGATCACCGGCACCTGCAGGTCATCCACTATGTGAACCAGAAATTCCACCTGGGCTTTGACTGCAAACTGAGCCTCGTCCACGATCACGCAGTCGTAGGCTCTGATGGCCTGGTCACTCATCTCTACCAGCTGTTCCAGGAGGATCCCCTCCTTCTCCAGGCCCATCCGGGAACGTATGGTGTAGTCCCCGTCACGAGAATCTATCCGGGGTTTCACCAGAAGGGCCCTCTTTCCCCGCTCCATATAGTTGTATTCCACCATCAACGCGTTGGCCGTCTTGGAACTCCCCATAGCCCCGTATCTGAAATATAATTTTGCCACTGCTCTCTACCGCCTTTTCCCGATCTAATCTGACACATAAGGGATCTTGTTCTCCCTGAGAAATTCCTTCACAGCCTCATCCCACTCATTTTCCAGAGCTTTGTCCATAGTAAAAAAATTCACCGACGTACCTGTGATACAGTACATGGCGCCCCCCTCGTATCGGACATTTACATACAGACCGCTGATCTGCTCCGACCGTACAGACAGCTGTCTCCTGTTTAAGAATTCCTCTGTCTGCGGCCTCGCCTGCACAAACACGATGCGGAAACTTCCGGGCAGCTTTTTGCCCTTGATGAGAGTGAAGCATATAGGTTTCACCGCTTCCCATCGGGACAGTTCGCCTATCTGCCTCGCCTCCAGTTCATCCTCCGTATAGTATTCTTTCTCCACCTTTCCGTCAATGCGAAATGTGTTGAAGGTGACGATCTCCGCCTCCCTCACAAGAAAAGAGTCAAACATGTCTCCGATAAACAGGCTCTGTGTAAACTGTTTCATGTCTTCCACTTTCAGCGCTACCATCCCGGTTCCCCCTATCTCTGAATTCCGAATTCATCCTCGTACAAGGAAAAAAAATTGTCCGACGCCACATTCTCTCCCCCGTCAAAGCTGATCTCCGCCCACAGTTCTTCCGGTATAGACACCTTGTGTTCCGTCTGAAATTGGGCATAAATCTGTTGAAAAGCCCAGTTTTTTCTCTCCTTGTGAATCTGGCTCTTTCGCTCACGGGTGGCATCCATGTCATAGTCATTGACACACTGGATAATATAAAAGCTGCCCTCCGCCTCTGTCACCGGACTGATCTCCCCTGTGGACAGGCCAAAAGCTGCTTCCTCCACGGCTTCCGCCTCCTCGCCTCTCCCCAGCTGCTCTTCCGGGGGCGTGGACCCTGTCACATCTCTGACAACAGCCGAAAAATCACTGCCTTCCTCCATGAGACGGGCGTATATGGCCTCCGCCGCCTCCCGTCCGGACAGTCTCACCCGGCGGATGGTGATAACCTTTGCCTCACTGTCGCTGACTTCCAGATCCACATCTTTTGTCAGCTCCGCCACCACCTTGTTGGCCGTAAAATAATCCTGATACAAAACTGCCGCATCCTCTTCGGTGATCCCCATGTACTCGATCTCGGCCCGGGACAGCTGAGAGTAGTATTCTCTTGCAAGCCGTTTCACCTTGTCCAGCTCGCCGCTGCTCAAAGTGATTCCTCTGTCCTGGGCCAACAAAGTCATGGTCTTTAAATTTTCCATAAAAACTCGGATCTGCCCCATAAGATACTCTTCGAAAGTCTCTCCGTTCTCCATCACCGCATCCCATATCCTGTCGGTGTACACCTTCTGATACCGGTTCCTCTCGGTAACGGTGATGATCATGATCTGGGGTTTCGTGTAAACCACCTGCTCCTGAGGCTCCGAGACACTTGGAACTTCCTTTGAACAGCCGCCAACTGCAAGAGCCAGCGCAACCGCGCCCGCTGCGGACCATTTTCTCCATCTGACCATCCACTTCATGAACAAGTTCCTCTCCCTATGACAACAGAAGTTTCAAAATCTTCAGAACGCCGCCGTTCACATTGCTGTCCGCGTGAAATCTGGCTGCTTTCTTCACCTCTTCCCTGGCGTTGGCCACCGCAAAGCTGTAGTAGGCCTGCTCCAGCATCTCCATATCGTTCAGCTGATCCCCGAAAACCATGGTCTCCTCCTGCTTGATCTCAAGACTTTCCTGGAGAAGCCTGACCGCCTGCCCCTTACACACCCCGGGAGCCATGCAGTCCAGCCACATATCCCCCGAGATCGTCATCTTCAGCCTGCTTCCGAAATTGTCCGTCAGCCCCTGTACCGCCTCCTGGATCTTCTCTGTCCTGTAGGCGGAAACCTTGATAATCTGATCCTCCACCCTGGTGACATCCTCCACCTCAACAGTGCGGAACTGATATCCGTCTCTCAAAAGGTTTATAAAATCCTGATTCTTCGTATCCACATATACCACGTCAGGACCTCCGATGAGCACCTCCAGCCCCGGAACGCCGCGGATAGCTCTCACCATCTCCATGGCATCATCCCTGCGGATGGCGTTCAGAAACAGGTTCCTGCCATGGCATCCCACATAGGCTCCATTGTCCGACAGGTAAAATATCTTTTCCTTAACAGGTTCAAAGATGGCCTCCACACTGGCCCACTGCCGTCCGCTGGCGGCGGCAAACTGAATTCCTCTCTCCCTGAGCCTCAAAATCACTTCAAAAAATTCAGGGTTCATATGGTGCTCCCCGTCTCTTACCAGTGTCCCGTCTATATCACTTGCGATCAGCCTGATCATACCCGCCGTCCTCCTCCTCTTCCATCAGTTTTTTCCATTCCTGGCAGACTCTTCCCACCGGAAGGCCTACCACATTGTTATAATCCCCTCGAATCCCCCTGATATAAGCGGCAAATCTTCCCTGAATCCCGTAGGCCCCCGCCTTGTCCATAGGCTCGTCCGAACCGGCGTAAGCCGCTATCTCATCCTCCGTCATGGGATACACAAAAACCTCTGTCTTCTCCGCAAAGGTCACTGTCCTTCTCCCACTGGCGCCCTTGTAGATCAATGTCACCCCTGTATATACCTGATGGCTCCGCCCCTGAAGTGTTCTTATCATTCGGGCAGCATCCTCCCTGTCCCGCGGTTTCCCCAGAATCTCTCCGTCCGCCGCCACCACCGTGTCCGCTCCTATCACCAGAGTCCCCTGCGCTGCCCCGGACGCCACATCCTCCGCCTTCTGTCTGGACAGCTCCTTCACCACCTCCTCAGGTATCCGTGATGTGACATGCTCCTCTATATGACTGGGCCGAATCACCGGCCGGGCTCCCACCTGGCGCAGAAGCTCCCGCCTCCTGGGCGAGTTGGAAGCCAGTATTATGGTTATATCTTTCATGGATCTGTCTGCCTTTCTTTCACATCAATAATTATCAGTTATCCTTATTTTACGATATATGCCCTAAATATTCAATGGCTTTCCCATGAGTCAAAAAAAGTTCGCCCCAGGCCTTTTGCCTATGGACGAACATTCAATCTCCCGATCATCGGTTCCTGTTCCTCTCCCCGCCTCTTTATCTGAACGCGGAGACAATAGATAAAATCTGTCAGATAAAACAGCACCAGCGTTATAGCCATGCGTTTTTCAAATCTTTCCGGCACAAAATCTGTCAGATGAAGGAGAAACCCGTTGAGAAATCGAAAATATACAATTCCCAAAAATCCCCAGCCCAGGCTGCTCTCCAGACAGATGATCCCTTTGTAATTAAACTTTTTCTTGCTGTAGTCCCACCAGAAGCTGCCAAACAGCCGGATCATGGCTCTCGCCGTGATCAGCTCCATCATAGTGGCCATAATCATAGCCGCCAGATACAGCCCCACCGTATTCCCCGCCAGAGGACTCAAAAGCAGATTGGCCCCCAGAGCTCCAAATCCGTAGATGATACAGAACGGTCCGTGGCCAAATCCTCGGTTGAGCACAGGCGTGCGATTCTCCCATGTGAGAACCACACACTCCAGCAGATATCCCAGAAGGCTGCAGAGAAAAAACCAGTTAATCATATAATAAATATTCATACTTCCTCCATATTCATTCCCTGAAACATAAAAAGTATACTACATCCTTTTTCAGAAAACAAGTATGAAATCTTTACGTTTTTTTAACTCAATATAAAAGCTAATATGCCATATTTACCAATAAGGCAATCACTACTCCCAGCACTGCCCCCGCCAGCACCTGCAGCGGCGTATGCCCCACCAACTCCTTCAGTTTCTTCTGAAATTCCCGGTTATCCAGTTTAAAAAAGTCCTGCTCCAGAATCATGTTCAGCAGCCTTGCCTGTTTGCCCGTCTCCTGGCGCACGCCGATAGCGTCGTACATCACCACCGCTGCCAACACAAAACTGACGGCAAATTCCGAGGAGGACACGCCGTACCGGATTCCGCTGGAAACCACCAGCGCGCACACGGTGGACGAATGGGAGCTGGGCATTCCGCCGGAACCCACAAGCCTCTCCGGCGAAAAACCATGATTCAGGGTACAGTCAATAATGGTTTTTAACACCTGAGCCACCACCCAGCCGGCGACCGAGCTGACCAGTATCTGATTAGCGAGCATCTCCTGCCATATCTTCATAGTACAAACTCCTGTTGATTATATACAGCTTTGAACCACAGGCAGCCATCTCTCCTATCCCATCTGTTTGGGCCACAGAGCCACCAGAAACCACGCCTTTATGTGGGCCCCGAATTCTGTAAGACCGCAGAGCTTATCCGCGTACAAAATGGTATAGCCCTCCTTGTACCTGGGGGGCACGGGAGTCAGAGGCCACATGTGCCTGAGGATCATATTCTGCTCCTTTTCCGGTATCTGAAAATATCTGACCGCGTTCTCCATGGCCACCCTGGGATGGGTAAACCCGTGAAAGTGCTCCCCCGTCTCTCTCGCATGGGTATGCCAGTCGTACAGGAACAAATCATGGAGCAAGCCGGCTCGCGCTGCGGACCGGCTATCCCACCCTCTGTTCTTGCACATCTGATAAGCGATATAAGAGACCTGAATGCAGTGATCCTTACAGGTTGTGTGCCCGTGTTGGATGAACTGATCCATGGACTGAAATACTTTGTTCTCCAGAATATCTCTCACACAGTCAATATATTCCTGATCCTGCGCCCACAGGGCGCTTTTTTGTATCAACTCTTCTCTCTCTACTCTCCCCGCATTCATGTCTCTCTATTCCCCATATTCCAAACTTAATATCCGATCAGCCAGTCATAAAGCTCCTGGTATTTCAACGCCGAAGCATTCCAGGAATAATCCTTGGCCATGGCTCTGTCCACCAGCTTATTCCATTCACGCTTTCTGTCATAGTAGATCCTCTCCGCATATCTTATGGAGTTGAGCATCTCATGGGCATTATAATTGGTAAATGTGAATCCGGTGCCTGTGCCCTCGTATTCATTATATGGCTCTACCGTGTCCTTTAATCCTCCCGTCTCCCTCACGATGGGAAGTGTGCCGTAGCGCAGCGCCATAAGCTGGCTCAAACCGCAGGGCTCAAACAGGGACGGCATCAGGAATGCGTCCGCCGCCGCATAGATCTTGTGAGAAAGCGGCTCGGAATAGTATATCTGAGCAGACACCTTGTTGTGATACTTCCAGTCATAGTGGCGGAACATATTCTCATACCGCTCTTCGCCGGTTCCCAGAATTACCAGCTGGACATCGTCGCTGCACAGATCCTCCATCACATACTGGATCAGGTCAAACCCCTTCTGGTCCGTAAGTCTGGATACGATACCGATCATCATCTTGCTGTCGTTCTCCTCCAGTCCCAGTTCCCTCTGGAGCGCCCTCTTGTTTTTGATCTTCTCCTTGCGGAAATTCTTCGCGTTGTAGGTCTGCTCGATCATGGTGTCTGTCTCAGGATTAAAGTCGTCATAATCGATGCCGTTGACGATTCCCCTCAGGCTGCCTGCCCGGGCTCTCATAAGTCCGTCCAGACCCTCGCCGTAGAACGGCATCTTGATCTCCTCCGCGTAGGTATTGCTCACGGTGGTTATGGCATCTGCGTAAACTACGCCGCCTTTCAAAAGGTTTCCGTCCTTATATGCCTCCAGCTTGTCCGGAGCGAAATAGTAGTCGGACAGCTGGGAAAATCTCTGTATTGTCTTCACATCCCACACACCCTGGAACTTCAAATTGTGGATGGTGAACACGGACTTCATGTTGCGGAAAAATTCACCGTCATGGAAACGGTCTTTTAAATATACGGGTATCAGGCCCGTCTGCCAGTCATGGCAGTGAACCAGATCCGGCTGGAATCCGATCACCGGAAGGGCAGAAAGTGCTGCATTGCAGAAAAAGGCAAACTTCTCCAGGTCATAGAGCCAGTCCCCGTACGGCTTGGGACCGCTGAAATATCCTTCATTGTCGATAAAGTAATATTTAACCCCCTCGTACTCGTACTCCAGAATGCCCACGTATCGGCTCTGACCCATATAGTCCATATAAAAATGGCTCACATAGTTCATCTTGTCCCGCCATTCCTGTTTGATGCACAGATACTTGGGAATCATCACTCTCACATCATAGTACGTCTTATCAAAACACTTGGGCAGAGAACCCACTACATCCGCAAGTCCTCCTGTCTTGATAAAAGGTACTGCCTCCGATGCTACAAATAATATCTTTTTCATGTGAAAAACCTCCTCGATTTAGAGCAAATCTTCATACCCCTAGTAGAAACAGTATACAACACTTTTCAAAATTTAGGAAGTAGAATAATGATTTTTCCCATTTATTGTGCATTCTGCACATGCAGATACCCTCTTATCTGCCTTTTCACCCATGTAACGACAAATTTTTCCAATCACATGCGCTTGTAGTCCAGTCGGATCTTATCGGACAGGAGGGCGATAAATTCCGAGTTGGTGGGCTTGCCCTTCCCGTTGCTGACCGTGTATCCGAAAATCTCGTTGATGGTCTCCATCTTTCCGCGGCTCCAGGACACCTCGATGGCATGGCGGATAGCCCTCTCCACACGGCTGGGCGTGGTCTGATGCTTTTTGGCTATGTTGGGATAGAGAACCTTAGTCACGGAGGTGAGCATATCCTGATCCTCCACGGAGGCGACGATGGCGTCCCTCAGATACTGATAACCCTTGATGTGAGCGGGTACTCCGATCTCATGGAGAATCTGAGTCACGTCGTTTTCAAGGTTCTGCTCCATGTATTCCAGCACATTTTCGTAGGGCTTGATCTTTCTCGCCCCGGACAGGTGGTTCAGTCCCTTGGGTTTTGCCTTGTAGCTCCCCACACGGCGGATCTTGTCTATGACTACCTCTTTTCTGAAAGGCTTCATGATAAAATAATTGGCGCCCATGCGGAACGCGTCCTCTGTGACATTCTCACTGCCTGCCGCCGACACCATAATAAAACTGGGATTCTTCTCCATGTTCCCCTCGGTCTTTATTTTTTCCATAACCTCCACGCCGTCCATCCCCGGCATGATCACATCCAAAAGTACCACGTCTGGTCTGGAATCCAGAATCATTCTGTAGGCTTCCTCCCCGGTTCCCGCATTTCCGATCACCTGGATCCCCTCCTCATTTTTCAGCATATCATTCAATAATTCCATGGTTTTCGGGTTATCCTCTGCAATTGCAACGTTTAATGCTGTCATATCCTGTCCTCCTTTTTGGCTGGTAAGATGTATTATAGTCTCTGCTTTTCCCATGTTGCAACGGAATTCTATCGCAAGTTACGACATCTCTCGACATTTTAGAGCAAACGGTATATGAGAATCGCCGCCGCAACGCCGAGAATCCCCGCCATGGTTATGCGGATGGTAAGGCCAAATGTGACGATGAGAACCCCCAGATTGACAGTCAGCGGAGAGTCAAGCCCAAAAGACTGGCCGAAGCCCAGCCACGCCAGCCAGGGGACAGACTGAGCCAGATCGCCTATAAAGCCTCCCAGCACAATGCCTGACAACAAAAGCAGCAATAAAATCCAAAAATTTTTATTTCCCATAATCGAAATACTCCCCTTCTCGCAGCTGCAGCCGGAAATTTTTAAAAACTCTATCAGTTTAACACACGAAGAAAAAAGTGACAACTAAAAAATAACAGATTGGTTTCTGTTTCCCGGCACATAATAACTGTATCATCTATCATCAGCAAAGGAGGCGTGTCACATTGAAAAAGCGCAAATTCCGCAGATTCCTGCTGTGGTCCTTCCTCACAGGCGCGGTGTCTGTCATGGGATTCTCATATTATCAGCTGAAACTGGTGATCCCTGACCGAATCAATATCATTCAGAATCAGGAAGAGACGGTCCGGTTCTCACTCCCTTTAAGCGCCACGCTTCAGAGCGAGAGCGAAGAGGTCGTCCTGGGCAACGGCTCCAACATTCCTCAGGACCAGATCACCCTCTCTCAAAGCAGGCAGTTCAGTCTCTACGGCAAATCCCGGGGAAGCTACAAACTGTCCTTGGAACTGTTCGGGCTCATCCGCTTCAAGGAAATTCAGGTGGATGTGGTTACCGCCCAGTACGCCATCCCCTGCGGCGCCCCCGTAGGCATATATCTCAAATCCGCCGGCGTCATGGTCATCGGTACCGGGGAGATCACAGGTCTGGACGGGCTTCCCTCAGAACCTGCAGCAGGTATTCTCAAATCCGGCGATTACATCGAAGCCATCAACGGAGAACCTCTGGAGACCAAGGAAGAACTGGCAGAAGCGGTCAGCCGCTTAAACGGAAATGAGGCGATACTGACTGTGCGGAGGGACGAACAGCTCATGGATGTATCTCTCCACCCCGTAACCTGTCAGGACGGCACCCAGAAACTGGGGGTCTGGGTCCGCAGCGACACCCAGGGCATCGGCACTATGACCTACCTGGACTTAAACGGCCAGTTCGGCGCCCTTGGCCACGGCATCAGCGACAGCGACACCGGCCAGGTTGTCCAGATCTCAAAAGGCTCTCTCTTTGACACCGAGATCGTGGGCATCGAAAAGGGCCGCGTCGGGAGCCCAGGAGTCATGTCCGGAGTCATCTACTACGGTCCTGGTTCTCTCCTTGGAGAGATCGACACCAACTCCGAGGTGGGCATCTTCGGCACCGCGGGGGACAAATTCCGCCAGGCCATGAATATGCAACCTATAGAAATAGGTTACAGACAAGATGTAAAAAAAGGTCCCGCTCTCATCCGGAGTGGAATCTCCGGTGAAATACGGGACTATCAGATCGAAATACTGAAAGTAGATTACTCTACCTCCCACCAGAACAAAAGCCTGGTAATACAGGTTACAGACCCCGACCTCCTGTCGCTCACCGGCGGAATCGTCCAGGGCATGAGCGGCAGCCCCATCATCCAAGACAACAAACTGATCGGAGCTGTCACCCATGTCTTTATACAGGACAGTACAAAAGGTTACGGAATATTTATCGAAAACATGCTCCTGCACTGAACAGGGCGTGGATAGTTCCCTTTGCCAGCCAGCCGACAATCAGACGTTTCTACATTCCCGGCCCCGCAGGTCCTTCGCTTCCGGTGACCTGCCCCGGCCCCCCAGGCCCTGCTTCCTGGCCTCCTCCGCCTTGTTCCGGTGCCGCAGATCCTGCCTCTTGACTTCCTCCGTCCTGGCCCGGTCCCGCAGGTCCTCCGCTTCCGCCGTCTGCCCCTGGTCCCGCTGGTCCTCCGGGTCCATTGCCTTCTCCTGGGCCTGCAGGTCCCCCGGGTCCAACGTTCACTCCTGGTCCCACAGGTCCTGCCTCCTGGCCTCCTGTCTCCTGGGACTGGGCAGTCTCATTCTCTCCTGGCTGACTTTCCACGGCTTCTGGGGGGAGCTCTGCAGGCGCCGTCTCAACCGGCGGCTCCACTGCAGGTGCCAGATCCGCGGCAGAAACCGCAGGCGCGGGGGCCGTCCCGTAACTCCTGCCTGTAGTTGTACTTCCGCTTTCTGTCCCCGGCAGATGATAGCACAATACCGGTATCCCCTTCTCGATATTCTCGTAGATGGTCATCGCCACCGCTGGAGGCAGATTGATGCATCCGTGGGAGCCGTTGGTCTTATAGATACTCCCTCCGAAGCTCCCCCTCCAGTTGGCGTCATGCAATCCGATACCGCCGTTAAACGGCATCCAGAACGCCACAGGCGAAGCATAGTTTGTTCCCCGCAGGACAGCGTTTCTCTGCTTATATGTGATAGAATAAGCACCGGCGGGAGTGCTGTTTCCCCGTCTCTCGTTGCCCGACACGAAATCCGACTCGATGACCAGCTGTCCGTCTTTATAGAAAAACAGATGCTGAGCCGTCAGGTTGATCTCTACATATGTATTTCCGTAATCGTTCTCGCCATGGCTGGCAGCCGTCTGGGCATACACCGGCTCTCTGGACTGACTCACCCCGGAAAGCAGAATCTCATACAGCTGCTCCGCCTCCTCCTCCTGGTTGATCCGCCAGCCGTAGAAGCCCTTGGTGATCTCCACCACATCTCCGTAAGCAGTCTTCAGGTTTTTCTTCTGATAAGCCGTATTGTAGGTGGACGCCAGCTCCTTCACATAGGCTGTCACCCCCTCCTTGCTCACCGACACCTGGCCGTCCTCATCCGTGACAAGCCACTGAACGATGGAATCTCCGTCCAGCACCTCCTGAGTATCGCCGAACTGATAAGTAACTGTCATGGTGGCATATTTGTTGAGCCTGTCCGCCTGCTGATTCAGCTCCGGATCTGCACTGGTAACGGCCGCTTTCTTGTAGACGTCCAAATCCTCCAGCACCAGTTCCTGCTTCAGATTTTTCACCGCCTCCTCAATAGCCAGGGCCACTTTCTCCTTGTCTGCCACATTGCCGGGATCGCCGTCCAGAACCTTGTATCCCTCCCCGGATATGTAGTCGGAAAGATAGGCGTCCTCAGGTTCCCGAAGCTGTGCAGGGTCAAACATAACCAGACTGTCGATCTTCTCCTCCAGCATATTTTTATCATATATGATCATGGTCTCAATGTGGTATTCTGTCAGCCTATCCTTCTGGCTCCACCACTCCATAGGGTCCTGAAGGGCCAGATACTGCTCCAGACTTCCGTCAAATTCCGAGTGAAGTCCGATATCTGCTCCCCTGATCTGTTCCGTCTCTCCTCCCCGTTTAACGATAGTCAGAGCATAATCCTCAACCCCGGACAGAATCAGCTCCTCCATCTCCTCCACGGTCTTTTCCGATGCATCCATCCCGTTGATCATGGTCTGAGGAAAAAACACTGTCTCATACTGCTTTCCCTCATGTATGTAATAACCTGCTCCCGCTCCCGCCGCCGCTGCCAGCGCTACACACACGGCAGCCACGGTCTTTACCGGAAACGGCTTCTTTTTCCTGCTCCTGCGCTTTGGCTTCTCTTCCACAACTTCTCCTCCCGATATAAATATTTTCCCTCTGTCCTACACGGTCTCCTTCTGTTCCTTCAACAGATCCCTGATCTCTGCCAGCAGTTCCTCCGCCGTGGGGCCTGCAGGAGCAGGAGCCTCCTTCTGCTCCTCCTCATGCCGGAACCTGGCAGTCACCATGGCAATGGCCTTTACCATGAAAAACATGCAGAGACCGATAATAAGAAAATCCACTATATTTTGAATAAAACTTCCATATAATATAGCCGCCTCAGCCGTCACCTCATTGCCTGCCCCATCCAGCACGGCCGGACGGATCACGTACTTCAGGGTATTGAAAGACGCACCGCCGGTAACCGCCCCCAAAGCAGGCATCAGAATATCATTTACCAGGGACGTGACGATCTTGCTGAACGCGCCGCCGATGATGACACCTACCGCCATATCGATAATATTGCCCTTTAATATAAACTTCTTAAATTCACCCATGGTATTTCCCAGTTTTTTCTCCAGGGCTTTCATGTCCTTGCTCATATCTGTCATCTCTCCTTCTGTGGATGCTGTCTGTCAATGTGTGTTCGTCTCCGCTTCCACCTCGGGGTACTCAAAAATATAGTACTCGTACGCATTGATCACGCGGGTATCCCCAAACAGGTCTTCACGCTTGAAGGCCCCACCGTAATTGGCGTGAACATGGCCGTGGATAAACAGCCGAGGACGATACTTCTCCATCAATGTGCGGAAACACTCAAAACCTCTGTGAGGCCGGTCCTCCAAATCGTTGACCTCAAATGCAGGGGCATGGGACACCAGAATGTCAAACCCCTTATTCCACCACAATTTCCACCCCATCTTCCGTATCCGCCGCTTCATGGCTCTCTCCGAGTACTGATTGGAGGCGTGGGGTATATACTCCATAGAGCCTCCCAGCCCCATGATCCGCACCCCATTGTGGACATAGATGTCATCCTCAATACAGATACATCCCTCCGGGGGCATAGTCTCATAGATCTCATCGTGGTTGCCCCGGACATACAGCACAGGCGCATGGCAAAGCGTGGCAAAAAAACTGAGATAGTGGGGTTCCAGATCGCCGCAGGAGAGGATAAGGTCGATCCCCTCCAACTTCCACGGCTCATAATAATCGTACAGTGCTTTTGATCTCTGATCGGCCAGTACAAGAATTTTCATATCACTCCTCCCGGCCGCCGATCTCGTCCACCTTGACTCCCTGGAGACGCACCAGTGTCTGAGCCTCCTGTATCAATTCCTCGAATTTCGGAATCTCTCCCACCACATTCTCTGCCAGCCAGTCCATGGAGACGATCTCCTCCGCGCTGAGACTTTCCCCGTCGCGGCACTGAATCTTTCCGTTCTGGGAATAGATCAGTCCGTCAAAGGGATGAAAACTGCCTGCCCGGATGGAATTTTTCAGAAAATCTACCAGTCTGTGAACACCGTGAGGCAGATTCTGAGAATACAGCACATCAATGACCTCCGCCGACATTCCCCACCAGTAATTCACGGCCTTCTTCCCTTTCATCCCCTGTATCTCCCCTGCTCCTCTGCAGACAGATCTCACGATCCTCTCGTAAAATTTCCCCCAGTGCCAGATGGGAGCTGCCAAATTCTCAAGACTTCCGTCCTCCCTCTTCACAAACAGGCCGTACTCTCTCGACCCCTTTTCCGGTGTGATCATCTCTTCACCGGAGATGTAGGTGATCCCTTCGCTCTTAAGCCTTCCCAGGGCATCTGACGACTTGGTCCTGGACCACTCCAGATAAACCTTCACGTAAGGGTTGATCATCCTGGCACCCATGGCGAAGGCATTGATGTTGGCCAGCGTGCCGTAGATGGGGTAATCTGCCACATACCCCAGCTTATCCGACTTGGTCATGGCTGCCGCTATGGCTCCCAGGAGGAACTTGGCCTCGTACATCCTGGCATAATAGGTACAGATAGACGAATAGGACATCTTGATGGAACAGTTGTATATCTTCACCTCCGGGTGCTGAACCGCCGAGCGCACACTCTGGTTGGCCATCTGAGGACCAGTAGTAAAAATCATGTTGCACCCTGAACCGATGGCCTGTTCCACGGCCGCCTCCACCTCAGCCTCCGTGCTGACATTTTCAACAGCCATGGTCTTAAGCCTTCCGCCAAACACCTGCTCTAAGTGCATCCTTCCCAGCTCGTGGGCATATGTCCATCCGGAGGTCTTGGAAGTCTTGTTGTAGACAAAGCCGATTTTCAGCATCTCCGGCTCTACGGTCTCCACCGGCCTGAGCCAGTTCAGGAGAGACGGTTTGTGCACCTGCTTCTCCACCTCCTCGGGGGTCTCCACCAGGGCCACCTGTCCGCCTCCCGACGCCAGCTCAATCTCCTCCCAGGTCCGCTCCAATCCTTTGGACATTCCCAGCTCCGTCTCCCCTTTTACCTTGTCATAACCGTAGATCTTCACATAGATGAGAAACGCGTCGGAGCAGGTCAGGTTCAGCTTATCCCCGCCTGCATGGGTAAATGCCTTGGAAAATCTGCTGTAGGCGGACTTAAACAGAGCTCTCTCTTCCGCCGGCCAGACCTGATCCTGCTCCTTCCCCATAAGTTTTAAAAGTTTCTTATAGCTTCCCTCCTTGCTGAACCACACGTCACAGTTAAACGAAACCTGATAGAAATCCAGGAACTCATAGTACAGCTTATTCTCCTTTTCGTCCGTCCTCTGGGGAATCAGACGGGTCACATACCCTGCGATGCTGTAAGCGCCAACATATTTCATGACACTGACCCTCTTATTCCCCTCCTGCACATAGAACCGGTTCATAAACTCGTAAGCCACAATGGGGTCCTGGATCCCGTCGTCAATCTGATGGTCATACAGATGGGCCCACTTGGCGCCAAACTCGGACTGTTCCGGGAGAAGAGGCATGAAATTGCTGGCGAACGCGTTGGTCCGCCCCTCGGTCTTGGTTCCTATGATCCTGCTGAGAGGAATATCCATAAGTCCCAGATTCACCTCCGACACAATCTTTGTGTATGACAAAATATCGTCCAGAACCGGAAGATAAGGGTGCTGGCCCTTTGACAGAGATTCCTGATACTGCCTGCGCCCGCGCTTCACGGCGCCTATATAATCGTACAATGCCATATACTGTGATCCTCCTTAATACAGTATACTATAACACAATTCCGCCCAACCGTACAGTTGGGAATTTTGCCAATAAATAACCGTTACTTCAATAATCCGCCGCCGAATAGGCGACATAGCATAGAGGTTTACTTTTTTATTCTGTATTCTAACTGGCAGTCAAAAGGTTCTCTCATCACATGATCCTGATTGTACACCTCCGCCTCCACACAGCCCAGCTTTCTGTAAAATGCCTGACTTTCTGCCGCCGAGTGGGCAGATATATACAATTTTCCTGCCCCCTGATCCCCTGCCCACCTGACGGCGGCGAGGAAAAGTTTCGTTCCTATTCCCCCATGCCGCATATCCCGGGACACATGGATGCTGGACAGATCCAGATATCTCTGCTCCCCTCCAAATAATTCCCGCTCCACCGACACGAAGCCCTTCAGGCTTCCCTCATAAAAAGCGGCATACACAAAACCGCCTTTTGCCGCCGTGCGTCTCAGACAGGAGACCAGAACCTGATAATCCTCCTCCGTCCAGTCGTCGATAAAGGGGTCATCTTTGATAATCCACTGTCCGTTTTCCCTCCTCCAGCACTTTGTCACTTCCTGGCGGCGGACAAAATCTTTAAACAATTCTCTGTGTATCTCATCTTCACTCAGCTCTCTATACAAAATCATCCCATATCACCTCCATCTACAATTCCTCTTCTAACGGTCTCCATCTGTCATCCGACATCTCATCAACGAATTCCGTGTTATTAATATAGAGTTCTTCATCTATATCCCTGACAAATCCCCAACGTAGATTATATTTTTCCGCATACTGTTTGAAAGCATTAAACTTATTTCCGATCTGCATATCAATATTCTTGCTATGCCCAGACACTTCTCCTCCCTTTGTTTCAATGATCCAGTCTGTTCCGTCTTTTAAATGCACAATATAATCGGGATAGAACAGCCACTGCTTCAAAAAGGCATCTGTATAAACAATAGAAAGATACTGCTGTCCGGTATCTCCATTCTTGTAAACCCATTCTACAGAATCACTGCGTTCACAATAACGCTCAAACAGTCTTTCGCACTGACTTCTCGTCTTATCCGTAATAAACTCGTTCGTGTACTCTTTGTATGCATTCATGTGAAGTAATTGACGATTTTTAACCTGGCTAAACTTATATATTTCCATCTCCGGAATATGAAAATCTGAAGTTTTTGGACGGAGAATAAGTGTCCCCTGCTGGCCGCCCATCTGCGACGTTACATTCTTAAAATCCATCTTCAGTTTTTTTACATTGTTAATTACAAATGCATAAAAGTCAGAGTTTTCCAGTTCAATGAATTTGTACTTTGTCTTCTTTCCCTTGCTGAACATTCTTCTTAGAATATTCTTTACCTTTTGTGCCTGCATACCTGTCACCTTCTTTATTTCATCAACAGAATGCAGCAGATAAATACCATGCGTATGTGTATTCACAGCAGTTTTAATTTTTATCTGATAATCCGAACCGCCATGTGCAAGGTCTTCTGTCGTCTTAAATATACCCTGAAGTACTTTATTGTCGATTTCGTGACTGAAGCTGTAGCCGCCTGCTTCAAGATTTTCCCGGTTGACTTTTTTATCCGAACCAAGATCATATGTTTTTTTAAAATAATCGTATACCTTTTCTAAAGTCTCCCGCTCTCCAAGACCGTCAAAATCCAGATCGCGCATTTCCTTTGTAAGAGTAAAATTTTTTGCCTCATCACGAAGGAACAGTCTGCGCACCTGATATGCCTTATCAAGCGAGGACAACAGCCCGATTTTGTACTGTGTATCTAATGTGTAAATGTAGCAGTAATCAAGTATGTTAAGACCATAATGTTTTCCTTCCGGCATTCTGCGGATTCGGCCAATTGTCTGAATCTGAAAATCCTCACTTCCGCCTTCTCGCAGTTTTACAAGAATTTTTGCTCTCGGGCAATCCCATCCTGCAGATATTGCCTGCTTCATTAGCAAAAAAGCAGGTGAGCCGTTTAATTTAGTCAAATCCCCGCTCACAATTTTTTCATTGCTCATCCAAATGTTGACCATGCCATTGCCGTATGTATATCCCATATCGGAAAGTTTTTCCTCGACTGCTTTAATAGTCTCCGGCTGTCCCATGGGAAACTGTATCAGCACAAGCGGTCTCACATTAATTTCTAATCTGTTGTATGCCTCTGCAATTTCCTTCCTTTTATCATCGGCTAAGTCAAGTAAATACTCATAGTCATTCTGTATTTGTTTCCGCTCGTCAACACCTTCATTTACATAAATCGCCCTCGTAATCAATCCCTCTCCGATAACATCATCTTCACTGATCTCATAGTATTCCTGATGTGGAACTTTATTGGCTGTTGCAGAGACACGAATAATATTCTTTGCAGCGAAAGCATTTATAACGTCATCTGCTTTTTTTGTATTGTTCAAGTGTTCTTCATCAATAATTACAACAAACTCTACTCCGTCTTTATGTGCTTCTGCAATTTTCTCAAAAAGATTGGATCTCTCACTGTCTTTCAATGCGGTATTGCCTTTTTTGGTAACAAGTTCCCAGTTAATGAAAGTAACACTTCCCTGCTCAAAACCTGCCGTCATGGAATGCATAAGACTTCTTGTATCTATATGAGGAGCCATCTCATCCATTCTCTTTTTGCTCTGTTCCTCAAGATTTCCCTTCCCCGGACACAGCCAAATGAAGGCTGTGTTCCCCGCAGTATTTTTTAGAAATTCATCAACATATTTTATTAAGATTACTGTCTTTCCCGCACCGGTAGGAGCCTTGACTGTAATTATCTGTTTGCTTGCAGCGTCCGCAGTCTTATCTATGAGATACTCTACACATTGCGCCTGAAATTTATAATCTTTTATCTTACCTACCATAATTCTCCCGCCTCTCTCAGTTCAGAGTCAAAGTAGCAATCCGGAATTATCTTTGTATTTATATTCTGCAACATTTTTTCCTGCGAAGTCGTTAATATTACATCCTGATTGACAAATACTGCTTCTATATGCTCATACCCATTAAAGTGACTTTCAAAATCATCCATCTCTTCATCATTCATAATCATAATATATTTCTGATTATCCACTTTCACACCATACTGAAGCTGAATCATTTCTCTTATATGTTCCAAAAGGTCATCGTAGATTTCTTCGCTCTCTTTGTCAACAAAATATGTCTTGTAATATTTGAGATTTGCTTTGTGACCATGGGAATACTCACTTCCATCTGTTCGTTTTCCGGTTATAACTGTTTTAAGTCTTTGGTATGTAACTTCCTCGCAGATACCATTATCATTATTCGTACATAGAATAAATTTTCTATTTTTTCCATCCTCCCCGTTCAATTCCAGTACTGCCTGTGCAGTCGTTCCGGAACCTGCAAAAAAATCAAGCACAACTATTTCTTGACCGGCTGGGATCTTCAATAAATACTTAATTAAATTTAACGGTTTAGGATAATCAAATGCCTTTCTATTAAACATATCCATAACCTCTTGTGTTCCCCGTGCTGAATTTGCGCCGTCTAAATCCTTGATTAAATTCTGGTATGGCAGACTCCTGTTAATGGGATAATCATTATTATCTACTTTATAGTACTGTTTAAAATATACTGACCATTTCCCCTTGTTCTTTTTAAAAACAATAAAATCATTTTCTATCCCCCATTTTACTTTGCTCTGCGACCATCTCCAATTCCAATTCTCTTTCTTAGAAATGTTGCTTCCAGGATACAGCAATTGGCCATCCGGCATTTCAATTTGGTAATTAAGTGCATCCGAATAGTGCTGCCCTGTCATTCTTCGATCTAGTTTATTTAATACATATTTTCCTCTTTTTTCTAAGTGTTCGTCTTCTAATACATATTTTTTATCATCTGCTATTGGTTTTGATGATATACTGCATTTTTCTTTATTCTTCGCATAACATAGCACGTATTCGGTAACAGTTTTTATATCCAACCCGGTATTTGACCCTGGCGTTGATTGCCAAATCATATTAGACAGATAATTCGCTTCCCCAAAAATTGAATCACATAGTAATTTCAAAGAGTACACTTCAATCTCATTGATTGATATCATGATCATTCCCGTATCATTCATTAATGTTTTAGCTAATTTAAGCCTTTTTGAGATAAACGATAACCATTTACTGTGTCTGTAGCCGTCATTTTCATCTATAATACTGTCATTGTAAATAAAGTCCTTGCTCCCGGTGTTGTACGGCGGATCTATATAGATAACATCTATCTTCCCCTTATGTGTCTTCTCAAGTAATTGAAGAGAGTGCAGATTATCTCCCTCCAGAAGAAAGTTATACTGTTCGCTGTCCGGATTACCCACAATCTCTTTATCCTCTGCTTCTGTAAACACGGGAATATGTGTCTGCAGTTTTACATCTGCTTCCTCTTCGTGTTCTTCCCATATGAGACCATATTTCTTCGATGTAAGCTCCTTTTCTATTTGATTGATTGCAATCAATGATACATCATCGCTATGTTGTTCCTTCAGCGTTTCTAGGAAATTCAACATTTTTTCTCTTCTTATCTGTGACAAATTCGCCATAGGTCCCTCCTGATTTCCTGGGCAGATTATTATTTATGATTTTATCCAAAAGACTTTTCTGTCACCCCGGACAAGTAGATTATATCAAAGCCTCCGGATAAATGCACCCCGATTTTCAAATCTATAAGCAGATGCGGCACGCACCGGCAGCACAGCAAAAGAAAAAGTCCGGGAACGCCTTGTTTATAAGGCTCCCCGGACTTGCAGCTGCTATTCGAACTCTATTGTAGCAGGAGGTTTTGGACTCATATCAAAGCATACCCGATTCACATGCTCCACCTCTTTGAGAATCCTGTCTGTAATCTTCTGAAGCACATCCCAGTCCACCCTCTCGACGGTAGCGCTCATGGCATCAACCGTATTGATTGCCCGGATGATCACCATATAGTCGAAACATCTGGCATTGTTCTTCACGCCCACGGACTTAAAGTCCGGAACCACCGTAAAGTACTGCCACACCTTCTTATTCAGACCTGCCTTTTCAAACTCCTCCCTGAGGATGGCATCCGACTCCCGCACCGCCTCCAACCGGTCTCTGGTGATAGCCCCGAGGCACCGCACGCCCAGGCCCGGTCCCGGGAAAGGCTGGCGGTATACCATGGAGGCAGGCAGGCCCAGCTCTACGCCGCAGGCCCGAACCTCATCCTTGAACAGCTGCTTTAACGGCTCCACCAGTTCAAATTTCAAATCTTCGGGCAGGCCGCCTACATTGTGGTGTGATTTCACCATCTTGGCCGTCTTGGTACCGCTCTCTATGATATCCGGGTAAATAGTGCCTTGTCCCAGAAAATCGATACCCTCCAGCTTCCTGGCCTCCTCCTCAAATACTCTGATAAACTCTCCGCCGATGATCTTTCTCTTCTGCTCAGGATCCGCCACATTCTCCAATTTCCCCAGAAATCTCTCGGTGGCGTCCACATAGATCAGGTTGGCGTGAAGCTGATCCCGGAACACCTGGATGACGCTTTCCGACTCGTTCTTTCTCATAAGGCCATGGTTCACATGGACACACACCAGCTGTCTGCCGACAGCCCTGATCAGCATGGCAGCCACCACAGAAGAGTCCACCCCGCCGGACAGAGCCAGAAGGACTTTTCTGTCCCCCACCTGTCTCCGTATCAGTTCCACCTGATCTTCAATAAAATTCTTCATATTCCAGTTGGCCTGAGCCTGGCACACGTCAAACACAAACTCTCTGAGGGCCTCCGTTCCCGGAAGAGTATCCAGAGTCCTCTCGCATCTTGCCGTGGGATGGTCTATGGCTATCATGGGATACCCGCACTGATACAGTGCAGGGTCAACATCTACAGCAGCCCCGTCGACCACCCGGTTCTCGCCGCCGTTTAAGATAATTCCTTTTACATTTTCCAGACTTTTCAACTCCTCCGGGGTGATGTCATGTGGATGTATCTCACTGTACACGCCCATATCACGGATCTGGCGGGCAACCGTGGTGTTCTCTGTGCTGCCCAGGTCAAGAATTACAATCATATCCTGCTTCATTCTTCCTACCTCCTTACCCATTTCCCAAAAAGGGTCTTTTTATATTTTGCCAGCTCCGCTTTCGCGTCCTGGCGGTCTCCTGCCTTTTGGAGATATTCTACGCCTTTTTTGATATCTGCGGGGACTCCCAAACCCTGGCCGTAAATGACGCCCAGCATATAGTACGCCTCCCTGTCCACCCAGGTTATCTTCTCCAGATACTCTCTTGCTTTGGCGTAATCCTTCTCCACACCCCAGCCATTCAGACAGGCCTTGCCCAGATAGATGTATCCCCAGGTGCTGCCCTGCTCACAGGCTTTCATAATCAGCTGAACTCCTCTGGCATAATCCTGAGGGACTCCCTTGCCGTCAAAATACAGGCCGCCCAGCCTGTTAAAACATCCCACGCTGGAGATCTCCAGGCCTTTCTCATAGCACTGGGCCGCGTAACTGCAGTCCATAGGTACCACCTCGCCCTTCTCATAGGCCAGTCCCACATAAAACCAGCTGTCCCGCTCTCCGTTCTCTGCCGCCTTCTTATGCCACTGAAAAGATTCCGCTTTCTTCCCCGCTTTGTCCAGATCTTTGGCATATATGTACTGATGAACCGGATATCCCAGCTCTGCGCCTATCTTCCAGAGATCCTTGGCCTTTTCCGGCTGCGGAGTGATAATATCCTCGTCACCCTGCTCATAATACCGGTTCAGATTGTTGGCAGCGTGATACATCCCGCCTCTGAAAGCCTTCCAGAACCAGTCCTCACATTTGGAAATATTCTCTTTCAAATACGCTTTAAACGCCTGGTGGCTTGGAAATGAATCCCTGTCTTTCCCCTGAATCTCCAGAAAATCCCACCAGAAATAGGCATTTCCTACAGTGTACTGACAAAACGGCTCTCCCTGTTCTGCCTTTTCCAGCACAATATCGAAAGCCTCCTGAAGGCTGGCAAAAGGCATCTTCTTTCTCAGCCATGGTTTCAGTTCCCCGCTTCTCAAGGCCAGCATCACGCCTATGGCGCTGCCCTGCTCCACCGCCTTGTGCATCAGCTTCTCCGCCCTGCTGTCGTCTTCCGGAAATCCATGACCGCTCCAGACATACTGATAACCGCACAGACACCTGGCCAGAATGCAGGTGGCATCTCCGTCCCCCTCCGCCGAGGCCAGCTCCAGCTGCCGGAAACTCTCTTTTCCCTTGCCGGTGGTCACGTCATAATAGATGTTCTTAAGTGCTTGTTCTACCACATCACTGAAAAATCTTCCCATACCGCGTTCTCCTTATGTGTGTTGTACTTTGATGTCAATTATATTTTATCCTTGAGGCAAAGTCAACCAGAGAACAATCACATCACAGAGTCCTATATTTTTTGCCAGAGCAGCATATTATCCCGAAACGCCGCCGTCAGCTTTCCCGTATCTTTCAGCCATGAAAGATAGGAGCGCAGGGTGCTGCCGACCAGAACATACTGTTCAAAATTCATGGTGAGCCCATAGTCTGTAAACACCTTCTGCAAAATCCTCTCGAAGCAAACCTGCTCTCTGCAGACAGACAAAATATATTCTGCCACCTCATGTACTTTATCCCTGTTACAGCGCACAAGATCTCTCACGTCGTCAGAGGCCTGTGCATGGGCGGGAACGAACATAGCAGCTTCCATCTTCTCCACCTTATCCAGTGTCTCCAGATAAGCACCTACATCGTAGATGAAGGAAACCGCATACTTTTCCAATGTCTCCCTGCTGCTTATGCAGTCCGCCAGGAACACCACGTCGTCGGGCATGCGAAATCCTACCATATCAAAGAAATGTCCTGGCAGAGGGATCACCTGGATCTCTTTCGGAAACTCATCATCTGAAAAATCCGACACATGGCTCTCCTGTGCCATCAAAAATTTGTGGCGCAGATCTCTGCATGGATAGCCCCCGTAAAGAAAGGATGGCTCCAATACCGGATATTTTGTAAAGGCCGCCTCTATGCCGCCGGAGTACACTTTACACCCTGTCTGTCCCTGGAGATATTTGTTGCCGCCGATATGGTCTGCGTTGGAGTGGGTGTTTAAGACACCTGCCAGATGCCAGCCCTTCTTGTCAAGTATCTGTCTGACCTTCCTCCCTGCATCCTTGTCATTCCCGCTGTCAATCAGCCAAACATTCTGACCATCCCCGGTATAAACGCCTATCTTCGCCGGGCAGTTTATGTAATAGCACTTGGCACTGACCTGTACCAATTCATACATCGTTTGTTTCCTCCTCTGACCGTTTAGGGAGCCGCCTGCCGTTGGCCGCTCCCTATCCCCTTAATATTCTTTCAACCCACATCCTTTTTCGTAGTAAATCTTCATGCGCCCGGCCTACTCATAAACGAAAATTCTTATTGCGCAGCCGCCGTTTAAATCACCGGTATTATACTGGCTGATTTTTCCAGTGGGTTTTTGTCCTTTCTCATCAGCAAAAAAATTGTGTTCTATGTAAGTGTCCGTGTCTGCCACAACGCTGAAATATGCAAATTGGCCGCCTGTGTCATTTAAATAAGATGTGTATATGAGATCCACATCTATATTTCCTATATCGTCATATACAAAGACGGCCCCCTGCTTCAAATCATCATACTCTGACATATATTCTGAATTGTCTCTTACACTCTTATGTTTATCCCACTGTCCAAATAAATAATCCGACTTATCAGTTATTATCTCATATGGATTTTTCACAAAAGAAACTTCATTATTGCCGTTTAATTTAGCTCCATCCGCATTTACTTTTACACGAGCGCCGTCTGTATCGGTAAGCAGTTTATCTGCATCAAGATATCCCTCTGAATCGAAATGATATTTTTCATAAATACCATCTGCATTTCCGTCCAGCCACTTCCATTGGTTGGCAGGATAAGAACCGTCAGCTTCCTGCCACCACCAGCCGTCCTTATCCTGCTTCCACTCGCCTGCAAAACTGCAAAATGCAGATAACATAGATACTGCTGCTATAAGTCCTGGCATTACCAAGTTTTTCTTTTTCATCTTTATATTCCCCTTTAATGTGTTGACTTTATATATAATATCATCGATTAATTCACATTGGAATAGTTTTGACAATAAATTTTTATACTCTGAAATGTATTTTTAAATGCTGCTCTTTTAGCGCACGATTGCGCATGATCCTGCCCAAAGGGACAGTTTTCGAATGGCTCACCCAATGGGACGTCCGTAAATGTATGACCACATCAACAACGCGCCCAGGCAGTGCCTGAAAGGGCGCACACCGTATAAAGTAGCTGTCAAAACCTATGCCCGGAACTGCCGAAAAAACTACAGCTCCGGTTGGTTGCGCCAGACGGAGTGACGCTGTCACCGAAGCTGCTTAGAAACTAACCCGTGAAAAAACGCCACCGGACAGAAAGATAAAACTCCAAAAATCCCGTTTTGATGTAGGAAAAGCTGCAAGTGCTAAATTTTGTTAATATACCTATATTAATAATTTTTTCTGCTATTGTCACAACATCATCTGTAATATCTAATCATCCTGCTGCAAATGACTGATAACAGATGTATCTAAATATACCTTTAATTTCCTATTCATAATATATCTCCTCTGCAGTCATTTTAACATAAATTTCATTTTTTACCAATCCATGTTCCCCAATTTGCTGTATTATCTCTAAATTTTTTAGTACTATTAAAAAAAGAGAGATACCCAACCTTTTACTGTCAGATATCTCTCAATTTTTACATCATACTATATTTAGTAATTGCCATACTTCTATATCACTATGTGACTGTCTAGCCTTCATTAATCGCAGCCTGTGCCGCAGCCAGCCTTGCGATCGGAACTCTGAACGGTGAGCAGGACACATAGTCCAGACCGATCTTATGGCAGAACTCTACGGAAGAGGGATCTCCGCCGTGCTCGCCGCAGATACCTACGTGCAGCTCCGGACGCACGGGCTTGCCCAGCTTGATAGCGGTCTCCATCAGCTTGCCTACGCCGATCTGATCCAGTTTTGCAAATGGATCGTTCTCAAAGATCTTGGTGTCATAGTAAGCGTTCAGGAACTTGCCTGCGTCGTCACGGGAGAATCCGTAGCACATCTGAGTCAGATCGTTGGTTCCAAAGCAGAAGAACTCGGCCTCTTTGGCGATCTCGTCTGCGGTGAGAGCCGCTCTCGGGATCTCGATCATGGTACCAACTTCGTACTTCAGGTTTACACCTGCTGCCGCGATCTCGGCGTCAGCGGTCTCAACCACGATCTTCTTCACAAACTTCAACTCTTTGATATCGCAGATAAGAGGAATCATGATCTCCGGGCATACGGTCCAGTCGGCGTGAGCCTTCTGAACGTTGATGGCGGCGCGGATCACGGCCTTGGTCTGCATCCTGGCGATCTCCGGATAGGTGACGGCCAGACGGCATCCTCTGTGGCCCATCATGGGGTTGAACTCATGAAGGGAAGCGATGATGTTCTTGATCTGCTCAACGGTCTTGCCCTGAGCGTCAGCCAGCTTCTTGATGTCCTCCTCCTCGGTGGGAACGAACTCGTGGAGCGGCGGATCCAGGAAACGGATACATACCGGGTTGCCCTCCAGAGCCTCGTAGAGCTTCTCGAAATCACTCTGCTGTACGGGAAGGATCTTCTCCAGAGCAGCCTCCCTCTCTTCTACGGTGTCGGAACAGATCATCTCGCGGAATGCCTCGATCCTGTCGCCTTCGAAGAACATATGCTCGGTACGGCAGAGGCCGATACCTTCAGCGCCCAGTTCTCTTGCCTTCCTGGCATCAGCCGGCGTATCTGCGTTGGTTCTCACTTTCAGTTTTCTGTATTTGTCGGCCCAGCCCATGATTCTGCCGAACTCGCCTGCGATGGCAGCATCCACAGTGGGGATGATACCGTCGTAGATATTGCCGGTGGAACCGTCTAAGGACAGCCAGTCTCCCTCATGATACTCTTTGCCTGCCAGGACGAACTTCTTGTTCTCCTCGTCCATGGCGATCTCGGAACATCCGGATACACAGCAGGTACCCATACCGCGGGCTACAACAGCTGCATGGCTGGTCATACCGCCGCGGACAGTCAGGATACCCTGAGCAGCCTTCATGCCCTCAATGTCTTCCGGAGAGGTCTCCAGACGAACCAGAACCACCTTCTCGCCTCTTGCAGCCCATGCCTTAGCGTCCTCGGCGGTAAATACGATCTTGCCGCAGGCAGCACCCGGTGATGCGGCCAGAGCCTTTGCTGCCGGCTCCGCCTTCTTAAGAGCAGCCTGATCAAACTGAGGATGAAGAAGAGTATCCAGGTTTCTCGGGTCGATCATGGAAACAGCTTTTTTCTCGTCGATCATGCCCTCGTCAACCAGATCGCAGGCGATCTTTAAGGCAGCCTTGGCAGTTCTCTTGCCGTTACGGGTCTGCAGCATGTAGAGCTTCTTATCCTCGATGGTGAACTCCATATCCTGCATGTCTCTGTAGTGGTCTTCCAGTGTGTTGCAGATACCTACGAACTGCTCGTAAACTTCCGGCATAACCTCCTTAAGCTGATCGATCTTCTGAGGTGTGCGGACACCTGCGACCACGTCCTCGCCCTGAGCGTTCATCAGGAACTCGCCCATCAGATGCTTCTCGCCTGTAGCAGGGTCACGGGTAAATGCAACACCTGTTCCGGAGGTCTCGCCCATGTTGCCGAACGCCATCATCTGAACGTTTACTGCAGTACCCCAGGAATAGGGGATATCGTTGTCGCGGCGGTATACGTTGGCTCTGGGGTTGTCCCAGGAACGGAATACGGCCTTGATGGCCTCCATCAGCTGTACCTTGGGATCTGTCGGGAAATCACTGCCGATCTTCTCCTTGTACTCTGCCTTGAACTGGTTGGCCAGCTCTTTCAAGTCGTCAGCGGTCAGATCTACGTCCTGAGTCACGCCCTTCTTCGCTTTCATCTTGTCGATGAGCTCCTCGAAGTATTTCTTGCCTACTTCCATAACCACGTCGGAGAACATCTGAATAAATCTTCTGTAGCAGTCCCACGCCCAGCGGGGATTGCCGGACTTGGCAGCCAGAACCTCTACCACTTCCTCGTTGAGACCCAGATTCAGGATAGTGTCCATCATACCGGGCATGGATGCTCTCGCGCCGGAACGGACGGATACCAGGAGCGGGTTCTCCTTGTCGCCGAACTTCTTGCCGGTGATCTCTTCCATCTTGCCGATGTGAACCATGATCTGATCCATGATCTCATCGTTGATCTTCTTGCCGTCCTCATAGTACTGAGTACAAGCCTCTGTGGTAATGGTAAATCCCTGCGGTACAGGAAGTCCCAGGTTTGTCATCTCTGCCAGGTTGGCGCCCTTGCCGCCCAACAGATTTCTCATGTTGGCGTTTCCTTCGCTGAACAAATAGACCCACTTGTTTGCCATAAAGTTTTCCTCCTAAAGTTGTGTGCAGAGCTTGTCTGCGTTTTCTCCCCACCGGCCCTTCGTTTTCCTTCGCAAACATTCAAAAGAACCCCCACCGGCGGTCTGTTATTAGTATAACACAATTCAAAATCTAGTAAAGTGGTTTTCTGGAAAAAAATGTGACAATTTTTGTGCGTTATAAATAGATTTTTTGATGTAAGCGGTTACAGTTTTTGTGTATATTCACATATCCGTTGCGTATTCGTATATGCGAATAACCATTTCACACACAATTATCCCGCCTGTTTTTTCTTCAGATTCGGCTCTCAAAATTTTCATTTCCGGATTCACAATCTCTCCAATATATGCTCTTTAAAACAATGTTTCCGCCCCATCTTCTGTTCCTCTCCCTCGGCTTTCCTCTCCCACCAGTTCCTGCCAAGCTCTGTCTTCTTTCATATAACCAAACGTCTCCTCATCCCGAAACCGCTCTGTAAGATTATTCCTCACCCCCTCCGCAAACTCTTTCCTGGACTCTTTAAACTTCATATGCTCGTAGAGAAGAGAACCCCTGTAGCTGCCCATGTTGCCAATGCCGGCCAGCATCTCCCCCACAATCGCTCTGGTGGCCTCCACATCCTTCCTGACCACCGCCAGATTCAGGCCCGGCGAGACTTCGTTGTACCTCCCCATCTCAAACAGTCTGGCCGCCTCCGCCTGCTTCCCGGCAAGCATCTCTGCTCTCTCCCAGTCTTGGCGCTCCACATCCAGCATGTATATGTTGTTAAGCACCAGCATTATATTTCCGTAAAAAGAAAACAGCAGCTCCTCGTAGGCCCGGTAGGCCTCCTCTGTCTGCCCTGTCTTCTCATAGAGCATCGCCTGTTTTCTCTTTTTGTCCGGATTTTGGTCGGAGATACAGGCCAGACAGGACTGAGCCTTGTCATATTCTCCCCTTCTCATCCGGAAAGCAAACAGAGAGCCTGCCGCGTTGACCCGGACAGTCTCATCGCCGCTTTCCAGCGCCCGGGCATACCAACTGCCGATATAACCGTCATATTTCTCCGGGTCTGCCACCTGACGGATGCGGATTCCCGCGTCCAGCACCACCGCCGTCTGCCATATCAACTGATAACAGCCCGGGTACTCCTCCAGACGTGTTTTTGCCCACAAAAATACCTGGTCAAAAGGCTCATCTTTCATCCGGGCATCCAGCTCCCAGATAAAACCGTTGATCTCTTCCGCCGTCAGCTCTTCCCTGAAAGACAAAAGTTCATCCACCGTGATTCCCAACAGCCTGGCTATAGGGGCCAGCAGAAGGATATCCGGCATGGAGTTTCCCATCTCCCACTTGTTCACCGCCGGGGCCGTCACACCGAGGCGGTTCGCCATCTCCTCCTGAGTCATATTTTTTTTCTTTCTGTTAGCTCGTATCACCTTGCCGATCTCCATAGATACAGCCTCCTTTTAACCATGTAAAAGCCAGGGTTCGCGGCCGTCGCTCCTGTCTCTTTAAATTCTATGATACCAGGCTCCGGCGGGGAATACAACTGAGGCAGCATTAAGTTCTCAGGAAAAAAATTAACTGTCAGCTAAACCGCTTAAGCGGTTCCTTTCAGAAGGAAATGGGACTTTCGCTTCGGGAGTTTATCACACTGGAACGGGTCGGCGCGGCAAAAAGGCTGCCCCGAAGAGCAGCCCCAAATCTCATTAAAACAACAGAACCTCTAGAATCGAAGTTTTTCCTCCAGATAAGTTTTAAGCTCGCTGATAGGCACTCTCACCTGGTCCATGGTATCCCTGTCGCGAACCGTCACCGCCTGGTCCTCCTGAGAATCAAAATCGTAGGTCACACAGAAGGGAGTACCGATCTCGTCCTGTCTTCTGTACCGCTTTCCGATATTGCCTCTGTCGTCAAACTCGCAGTTAAAGTATTTGCTCAGCTCCGCGTATACCTTCTCCGCGCCTTCGTTCAGTTTCTTGGACAGAGGCAGCACGCCCACTTTCACGGGAGCGATAGCGGGATGGAAGTGGAGAACCGTCCGCATATCTCCCTCGCCGATCTCCTCCTCATCGTAGGCGGCACACAAAAAGGCCAGGGTCACGCGGTCCGCGCCCAGGGACGGCTCGATGACGTAGGGAATATATTTCTCCTTTTTCTCGTCGTCAAAGTAGGCCATATCCTGTCCCGATGTGTTCTGATGCTGGGTCAGGTCATAGTCGGTTCTGTCGGCGATACCCCACAGTTCTCCCCAGCCGAATGGGAACAAAAACTCGATGTCCGTGGTGGCCTTGCTGTAGAAGCACAGCTCCTCGGGAGAGTGGTCTCTGGCCCGCATCTCCTCGTCTTTCATACCCAGGGCCTTCAGCCAGTTGATACAGTATTCCTTCCAATAGGCAAACCACTCCAGATCCGTGCCCGGAGCACAGAAAAACTCCAGTTCCATCTGCTCAAACTCTCTGGTGCGGAATGTAAAATTGCCGGGAGTGATCTCGTTTCTGAAAGACTTGCCGATCTGTCCGATTCCGAAAGGAATCTTCTTCCTGGAAGTCCTCTGCACGTTCTTAAAGTTGACAAAAATGCCCTGAGCGGTCTCCGGTCTCAGATATACGGTATTCTTCGCATCCTCCGTCACTCCCTGGAAGGTCTTGAACATCAGATTAAACTGACGGATGTCCGTGAAATCGTGTTTGCCGCAGCTGGGACAGCAGATATTCTTCTCCTCGATATACTGCCTCATCTGCTCCTGGGTCCAGCCGTCCACGCTTCCCTCCATAGTGATGTGGTTCTCCTCCATGTAATCCTCGATGAGCTTGTCGGCTCTGAATCTCTCCTTGCAGGCCTTGCAGTCCATCAGCGGGTCAGAAAATCCTCCCAGATGTCCTGAGGCCACCCATGTCTGGGAATTCATAAGGATGGCACAGTCTACGCCTACGTTGTAGGGACTCTCCTGGACAAACTTCTGCCACCAGGCCTTCTTCACGTTGTTTTTCAGTTCCACTCCCAGGTTTCCGTAATCCCAGGTGTTGGCCAGGCCGCCGTATATCTCGGAGCCGGGATACACAAATCCCCTGGACTTTGCCAGAGCCACAATTTTTTCCATGGTCTTTTCCATCTTCACTATCCTGCCTTTTCTTTTTGATTATAATCCGCACAGGCCTTAAGACTTCGCCAGTACTGTCTTTTCCATGATGCCCAAACAGCCGCTTCCCCGGTCCGCAGTCAGCGGAACACGATATACGCTTCCCCCTCTGCCACCTGAGCCGTATACTCGTCTTTCAGAGTCACGGCGCCGCTGTAATAGAGAATCCTTCCCTCCGTCTGAACAGTCACCGGCCCTGTCACCACAATCATGGGAAGGTCATGTTTCTTCCTCACCACGCCCAGGGTCGTGCCGCCTCCTTTCCTGGCGTCGGTCCAGCCCCCCTCCCCGTCCTGCCCTGTGAGGTACACAGAATTGGTGGTGATCTGAAACTTCCGGGGGTGGTTGGACACGTCCTGGCTGATCTGGGTAAAGCGGCACAGATCCTCCGCCGTAGCATACCTGTGGACGACAGTCGCCGTCCCGTCGGCCACAGTGCATTCCGTCACAGCCACAGGTTCCTGCCCTTCAGCTTTGCGGTACTCGCTGTTGTAAGCCGCCGCTTCTAGGTCGGCCATGGCCTTCAGTTCCCCTGCGCTGTAGCCTGTATCGGAAGGGTCATACTGTTCCACAAGAGCCGTGTAAATACCGCCCTCCTTTGATACATAAACAGTGCTCTGCCCAGAGGGAAAACTGCCTGCCCTTCCGGATCCGCACCCTGACACCAATATCCCCAGCATCATGGCGGCTGCCATCATTCTCTTTTTCATAATCCTTCCTCCGTCATCTTTGCTGTCTTTGGGTTCTCGTGGGGAGGGCGCTCGGCTTTCGCCGAAGGATAAACTATAGTATGCCACAACTTCTCCCTATTTTCAACACCTTTTGCGAGAACCTCCAGGATATCCAGTGAATGGAATGTCCGGTCTATGTAGCGGTTCTTGTTGATCTCCACACATCGCTGAAATTCCTCAAACACTTCCGGGGTCACGGCAAAGGTGTAAAGTTTTTCCAGGGGAGCCCCCGTGACATACTCCCATGTGTAATTGGCCGAGTCGCAGACAGGGACAGGAGGATGTTCCGTGTACTCCCCGTTGACCACCATGGCCCTCAGTTCAAAAACCCTCCGCACCAGGGGATTGGGCAGGTTAGGGTTGGACAATGCCCTCAGAGACTGGTATACCAGCAGAAGCATAGCACTTCCGTCCAGATTTTCTCTGGTATAGTAGTCCGCTATCTCCAGAAAATACTGTCCGTAGCAGGAAGTCTCCACATCTTCCGCCAGCTCGTCAAAATACCTGCTGATCCGGGCCGACTGCAGAGTGTAGGCATCCCGTCCTTCCAGAAGCCTGAAAACACCGAAGGCAAACGGACGGCAGGGGCCCATCAGATTGCTCCCCGGACGTTTGGCTCCCCGGGCAAAGGCGGTGATCTTGCCTCTCTCCCTGGTCAGAATCACCTGGCGTCTGTCGTACTCCCCCACTGCTGTGGATTTTATGACAATACCTGTCAAATCCAGAGGTTCTCTCATATCCCTGCCTCCACTGTCTTTTATTCCGCCCCGCAGAGCCGGCTCAATTCTGTCTCCCTCACTGCCTGGGGGAGTACCCATAGTTTTTCATGTACAGCTCGCTGTCCCGCCATTCTCTGCGAACCTTCACCCACAGCTGCAGGTTCACCCTGGCACCCATGAGATTTTCTATCTCTCTGCGGGCGGCGGTTCCGATCCTTTTCAGCATGGAACCGCCTTTTCCGATGATGATCCCCTTGTGAGACTCCCTCTCACAGACAATATTCGCCTCGATGTCAAACATTCCGTTTTTCCGCTCTGTCATAGACTCTATCGTCACAGCGATGCCGTGGGGGATCTCCTCGTCCAGAAGTCTCAAGGCCTTCTCCCTGATGAGCTCTGCCGCGATCTGACGCATGGGCTGGTCTGTCACCGTGTCCTCGTCGTAATACTGCGGTCCGCAGGGCAGATATTGAAAGATCATCTCCGTCATCTTTTCCGTGTTCTTGTCCTTCAGAGCCGAAACGGGAACGATCTGGGCGAAATCGCAGAAATTTTTGTATGCCTCCATGCAGGACAAAATCTGTTCCTGATTCTTCACTGTATCAATCTTGTTGATCACCAGGATCACCGGTGTCTTTACCTTTCCCAGGATCTCAGCGATATGGCGCTCTCCCGCCCCCACAAAGGTGGACGGCTCCACAAGCCACAAAATCACGTCCACCTCTTTTAAGGTGCCCTCCGCCACATTGACCATATACTCTCCCAGCTTGTTTTTTGCCTTGTGGATCCCCGGGGTGTCCAGAAATATAATCTGTCCTCTGCCGTCAGTGTACACGGTCTGTATCCTGTTTCTGGTAGTCTGTGGTTTCTCTGACGTGATGGCGATCTTCTGTCCTATGAGATGGTTCATCAGCGTGGACTTGCCCACATTGGGCCGTCCTACAAGCGCCACAAAACCTGATTTAAAATCATCATTCATTCCCTGTTTTCCTCTGTCTTTTACTCTTCCTCACCCGCAGACATTGTATACAGATTTTTGATCTCTGTAAACAGCTGCCTGTCGGCCTCTATTTTCTCCTCGTTGCCGATGGTGCAGATACTCCCTGTGTCCAGGATGGCCCTCACGATCCCAGCAAGTTTCCGGATATCTTCCGGTCCCGCCGAGAGGATCTGATCCCTCTCGGTCTGAAGCATCTGGTCCGTGACGCCGGACAGATAGGCCGACAGCCCTCTGGCCCCTTTGTCTGACGGCGTCAGAGGCGTGTCCAGAGCGCTGATGGTTCCGATGACATACTTGGTCATATCTCTCTCGTCTGCGTCAAACTGCTCCAGATAGCTTACCATATCCTCATAGATCCGGTTGGTCCGCGCCACGTTAGGATCTCTGTAGGACACAAAATACCCTTCTCCCGAACGCCCGAAACCGCTCATACAGCCGTAGGCTCCCCCTTTCACTCTCAGGTTGAGCCACAGGTAGTCATAACTCAGAATCAGCTTCAGGATCCTCAGGGCTCCTGTGTACTCGTAACCTTTTTCCCTGAAGCTGCCGCATCTCGCCACATAGTTTACCTGGGAAGCAGTCTTGAATCCTTCGTTTTTATTCTCTGCCCGGAAGGTAAAGGGGTACTTCTGCCCGTCCCCTGCCGGAAGTTTGTCCGTCAGCTTCTTCATGGCCTCTCCCGCCGGCGCGAAGCCTTCCCTGTCAGCCGTGCAGCTTACCAGCATATTGTCCACGGTAAACAGCTTTCCTGCCACCTGCTTCAATTTTCTGATAACCTTTTCCGGATCTTTCTCGTATTCCTTTACTACAGCCTCCAGGAACTGATAATACCCGATACCCCCTACATTGTCGTTGAAGCAGGAGGTGGGGGAAAAGTAGGATGTGGCCCTGGACACCGCGGCGCTGTGGCTGGCATTTTCAAGCCTCATCCTGGACCGGGATCTGGTCTCTCTCAAAATCTCTCCCAGGCGCTTTTTGTCCTCCAATTTGGATGTGGTCAGAATCTCGCCTATGATGTCAAAGGCGAAATCCATCTTCTCGTACAGCACCCTGGCCTCTGCCATGAACGCCCCCGTAAAGTCCGGCAGATGCTCCAGGTCCACATAGGAGACGGCGCTGAAGCTGATCCCGCCGCTGTTCAGATGAATCTCGCTGGTCAGATCGCTGTAGCTGTAATGTTCTGTGTCCACATAGCCCAGAACTGCCTTCAAAAGTCCCACGTAGGGAATGTCGTTTGCGGGAACCCGATCTGTGTTGAACAACACTCTTATATAGCCGATGCCCGAGGTAAACAGGTTATGGTGAACCACCTGAATCCCGTCTATGAGATGCTCCTCCCAGACCAGCTTCTCCGCCTCTTTCCTTATATCGGACCTTCTCAGCATGGGGATCCGCTCCAGTTCCTCCCTTGAAGACGGCGTATCCTGGTACTCTTTCAGTTCACTGGTCTGTTTCACCAGCCTGGCCAGCTCTTCCCGGGACAATTCTTCTTTATACTTAGCCAGTTTCCTGGCCACCTCAGCGTCCTCCCTGGCAGTGAGATTCTTCTCCGGCTTCACCACAAGAACCGCCTCAAAGGGATTGTCAAGAAGATAATCCCTGATCAGCTGCTCAAAATATCCGCTGTTTACCGCTTCCTTCAGGTAGTCAAAGGTTTCCTGATACTCCAGATGCATCAGCGGATCTCCGCCGTACAGCCAGCTGTCCATACACTGAAGTCCGTACATAAGGCCTTTGGGCGTGCTCCCGTAATCCGCCTCCCTGTAGCGGAACTCCCAGTAATTGAGACCTGCCAGAAGGCTTTTCCTGTTGATCCCTTCGTCCGCCAGCTTTCTCAGCGTCCCCTTCACCACCGCCAGAAACTCTCCTTTCTGGCACGGGTCAGCACCCTTTGCCACCACGGAAAAATAGGGCTGGAGAATTCCGCTGTCATAGCCTCCGAAGATATCCTCCCCGATCCCTGCATCCAGCAAAGCCTGCTTCAGCTGTGCTCCCGGAGCGTTGATGAGAGTGTACTCCAGAATCTGAAATGCCACATAGAGCCTGGGATCCAGATCTGTCCCCACCACGTCTGCGACGGACAAATACGTGCTGTGTTCCTCATCTTCTTCCTCAGTGATTGAGTAGGAAATTTCCTCCGTCTTTGGTTTGTCGAAGGCTTTCTGCACGGCGATCTGGGAGTTCACTTCCAGCCGGTCATAACGGCTTAAATATTCCTGGTCCAGCCATCTCAGTTTTTCGGCCATGTCCATATCTCCGTACAGATAGATATAGCTGTTGGACGGATGATAGTAGGTCCTGTGGAAATCCAGAAACTGTTCATAAGTCAGACCCGGGATATCCTTGGGATCTCCGCCGGACTCACAGCCGTAGCAGGTATCCGGGAACAGCATTTTCTGTGTGTATCTCTCCAGCACGCTCTCCGGCGATGAAAAGGCCCCTTTCATCTCGTTGTATACCACCCCGTTGTATTTCAGTTCTCCGTCTTCCGACTCCAGCTCATAGTGCCACCCTTCCTGCATAAAAATCTTAGGCTCCCTGTAGATATTGGGGTTCAGCACCGCGTCCATGTACACATCCATAAGATTCTGAAAATCTTTGTCGTTGGTGCTCGCCACCGGATACACCGTTTTGTCAGGGTACGTCATGGCGTTTAAAAATGTGTTCAGAGATCCTTTCACCAGCTCCACAAAAGGATCCTTCACGGGAAATTTGCCGGAACCGCACAGCACGCTGTGCTCCAGAATATGTGCCACCCCGGTGCTGTCCGCAGGAGGAGTTCGAAATCCTATGGAAAACACCTTGTTGTCGTCGTCGTTGGACAGAAGAAACACTTTGGCTCCGCTCTTCTTATGTTCAAGCTGGTACGCGGTGGAATTCAACTCCGCCACCCATTTCTCCCCTGTCAGTCTGTAAGCCTCTATATCTTTTATATTCATATTTTATTCATCCCTCTTCTTATTCTGGTCTCGCCCGCACAAAAATTTGTCCTTTATAGTATCTGCCTCTTTCCGGTTCCTTATTCGGCTGTTTCAGCCGGGAAATGTTCTAAGGCAGGTGAATCCGCCTCACATGTTTCCCATCAGCTTGTCCTTCAGTATGGCGGCGCACTCTCTGACACACAGGTGAAGAAACAAAATGCTGTCGGAGGAAGCCCCGATTCCGCAGACCTCCTCAAGTCCGCACCGGCGTGCGATCCGGGTTGCCCGAAATACATGAAAGTTGCTTGTCAACACACCGATCTGAATGGGCTTATCCTCCGCCACCATATATGGTCCCGGAGGGATGGGGTCTGTCCGGTTCTTTGCCTGATCTTTCTCTCTCTCCAGCCTGTCGATGATCGCCTTGCTGTACATAATATTCTGCGCCGTGCTGGCGGATTGGTCCTCCATCACCAGCTGTTTTTCGGGAACTCCATTGTATCTCAGATATTCGTACATCATCCATGCCTCGCTGGCAGGCTCGTCTTTTCCCTGCCCTCCTGACAAGATGAGAACCGTGTCAGGATTTTTCTGGCTGTACTCGATAGCCTTGTCGAGACGCTTCTGGAGAGAGTTGCTGATTCTCCCCTCCTCCACCTTGGCCCCCAGGACGATCACATAATCCAGGTTGGGCACATCGGAAGATGCCGCTCCCAGAAATACTAATATCTCCACTGCGCACAGGATTGCCACAGAAGCCCCGAGAAACGTAAACGCAGACACAGGGAGCCACAGAGGCAGCTTTTTCGGATGGTGTCTGCCGTAGAGCATACCCGATGTCAGCGTCAGAAGGAAAGCCGACGCCAAAGGCCAAATCCAGGCAAATGATGTGGAGAAACCGGAATAGCATACAATCACTCCATAATAAGCCAGGCACAAAGCTGCACCGATTCCCGCGATCCACATCATACCCTTACACTTCCTTCCGTCTCAGTATATCGAATTTCTCGGTCTGTACATCCAGCTTTACATACACAAGCTGCCTGGCGTGGGGAGCACTGTCCTGTCTCTCCCCGTCTTCATTCCAAATCTCCCTGACTGCCGTCTCCAGATTCCGCCCGTCCGGCTTCATCACCTCAATCCGCTCTCCCACGGAAAATTTATTCTTCTGCTCCAGGAGTCCCAGGCCTCTCTCATCTATAGACTCTATGGTGCCCAGATACGTGTAATTTTTCACATAGGTACTGCTGCTGTAAATATGGGCGTCGCTGTCCGGTTTCCCGAAGAAGAAGCCCGTGGTAAATTCCCGGTTGGTGCACTTTCCTATTTCCTCCTTGTACCACTCCAGATTCTTCTGAAATACCTGAGGCCCCTCCCTGTAATCGTCGATGGCCTTCCTGTAAGCTCTGGCCACGGTAGCTACATAGAGAGCCGTCTTCATCCTGCCCTCCACCTTGAAACTGTCGATACCTGCCTCCATGAGTTCGGGGATATGCTCCACCATGCACAGATCCTTAGAGTTGAAAATAAAGGTTCCCCTGTCGTTCTCGTACACAGGCATGTACTCCCCCGGCCTGGTCTCCTCCACCACCGCGTACTTCCATCTGCAGGGATGGGTGCAGGCCCCCTGGTTGGCGTCCCTTCCCGTGAAGAAATTGCTGAGAAGGCATCTCCCCGAGTAGGAGATGCACATGGCCCCGTGGACAAAAGTCTCGATCTCCATATCTTCGGGAATCCTGCCTCTGATCTCCTTCAGTTCTTCCAGAGACAGCTCCCTGGCCGACACCACCCGCCTGGCCCCCAGCTCATGCCAAAACAGATATGTCCCGTAATTGGTGTTGTTGGCCTGGGTGCTGATATGCACCTCCACCTGCGGCAGAACCCGCCTGGCGACGGCGAACACTCCGGGGTCCGAGATGATCAGGGCGTCGGGACCCACACTCTTAAGCTGTTCAAAATATTCTTCCACCCCCGCCAGATCCTGATTGTGGGCCAGAATATTGGCCGTCACATACACTTTCACTCCCCTGTCGTGGGCAAACCTGATCCCTTCCCTCATCTCCTCCGGAGAAAAATTGTGGGCCTTCGCCCGCAGCCCGAAGGCCTCGCCTCCGATATACACGGCGTCCGCGCCGTAAACCACCGCCGTCCTCAGCACATCAAGGCTGCCGGCAGGCATCAGCAATTCAGGTTTTCTCATATCAGTCTCCTCCCTGTCTCCCGGCGGACACTGACAGCCGCGCCGTCTCCTATAGGCACAATAGCAGTCTCCAGTTCTTCCGTGTGCTTCAGCGTGTACAGATACTCTCTCATCCTGCTGTGGATGGTCCTGTCTCTCCTCTCCACCCCGAACCGGGACTGGACGATGGTTCCGCCCTGAAGCACATTGTCGGAAAACAGCACTCCCCCTGCAGGCATCAGCGCCAAGATCCCGGGAAGCCAGCGGACATACTGCCCTTTTGCCGCATCCATAAAAATAAATTCATAAGGTCCCCGAAGGCTGCCCAGTATCTCTTCCGCGTCTCCCTCCAGCAAGGTGATTCTCTCTTCCTCGCCTGCCTCTTTAAAATTTCTTCTCGCCTCCGCCGCGCGGGGAGCGTACTTTTCGATGGTGGTGATCCTGCAGTCCGCCGGCATCACCTGCGCCATCAATAAAGCAGAATAGCCTACGGCGGTTCCCACTTCCAGAATCGCCCCAGGCCGTACTGCTGCTACCAGTGTTTTTAGTAATGCCCCTGTCTCTTTTTTTATGACAGGTATGTCCCGTTCCATGGCCTCCCCGGCAATCCGGTCACACAGCTGTCCCCCGCCGGATTCCAGAGAGTGAATATAACTTCTGATTCTCTCGTCCATGATCATTCTCCGGTATCCTCTTCCTTCACACCTTCCCTGAGAGCCAGGATGATCTCCTTTGACGTCATGGAATTGTTCAGCAGATAGGTACCTGCTTCCACCGGATTCTCCGATCCGCCGTAGTCATAAAAAATGCTCTGTATGATAAAAGCATATTTGTTTCTTATGAGACCTCCCCGCTCCAGAGCCGAGGCGATATCCGCCACTTCCTCCCCCTCGCCGATGGTCACTCTCATGCTGACTCCCGGCTTGGCGGCCACGGCTGGGGAATAGAAAATATCGTGGCCGAAAGCGTAGCCTTTTGTTATCCCCTCGTACAGAAGCATAACCGCCACGGCATATACGATCAGTTTCCACGACACCCGGATCACAGTCCCTGTCACCTTGTTGATCTCGTTGGTTGTACTGCTCATAATCTGCTGCCCTCTTTAAACTTCCATGATAATCGGAAGGATCATGGGATTTCTCTTCATCCTCTTCCACAGGAAATCGCTTAAGCTGTCCCTGATAATATTCTTGATCTTGCCCCAGTCGCTGACACGGCGGTCAAGACAGTCCTGAACGGCTTCCTCCACCACATGTCTGGCCTCCTCCAGAAGATCCTCGGACTCCCTCACATATACGAAGCCTCTGGACACGATGTCCGGACCTGCAAGGAGCTGGTTGCTGTACTTCTCCAGAGTCAGCACCACGATGATAATGCCGTTCTGAGCCAGATTCTGCCTGTCCCTAAGCACGATATTGCCCACGTCTCCAACGCCCAGGCCGTCCACCAGTATGGCTCCCGACTGCACATGGTCCACCACCCTGCACTGCTCCTCGGAAACTTCCACCACATCCCCCGACGACATGAGAAGAATATTCTCTTTCGGTATTCCCATGGACTCCGCCAGGCCCTTCTGAGCCATAAGATGGCGGTATTCCCCGTGAACCGGAAGGGCGTACTTGGGATGAGTCAGAGAGTAGATCAGCTTGATCTCTTCCTGACAGGCATGTCCCGACACATGAGTATCCTGGAAGATCACCTCGGCCCCTTTGATGGACAGCTCGTTGATAACCTTGGACACGGCCTTCTCGTTGCCCGGAATGGGAGTGGAGCTGAAAATCACCACGTCCCCCGGCTTGATGGACACTTTTCTGTGAATGCTGGATGCCATTCTGGACAGAGCCGCCATGGACTCTCCCTGGCTTCCCGTGGTGATCAGCACCGTCTTCTCGTCGGGATAATTTTTCAGATTGTCTATGTCGATAAGAGTTCCGTCGGGTATCTTGATATAGCCCAGTTCACTGGCAGTGCCGATGACGTTCACCATGCTCCGCCCCTCCACCACCACTTTCCTGCCGTACTTGTAGGAGGAATTGATGATCTGCTGCACCCGGTCCACGTTGGACGCGAAGGTGGCTACTATGATCCGGTTATTCTTGTGCTCGGAGAAGATTCCGTCAAAGGTTCTCCCCACCGTCCGCTCCGATGCCGTAAAGCCCTGGCGAATGGCGTTGGTGCTGTCACACATCAAGGCCAGGACACCCTTCTTGCCCAGCTCCGCAAACCGCTGAAGATCCGCCGGCTCACCGAACACCGGCGTGTAATCGATCTTAAAGTCGCCTGTGTGCAGGAGAATCCCTGCAGGGGTGAAGACGGCCAGAGCCGACGCGTCCGCGATGCTGTGGTTTGTCTTCACAAACTCGATGCGGAAGCACCCCAGATTGATGGACTGACCATGTTTTACCACCTTTCTCTTGGTGGTCTTTAAGAGATTGTGCTCCTTTAACTTATTTTCAATCAGCGCTATAGTCAGCTTTGTGCCGTACACCGGGACGTTGATCTGAGGCAGGATGTAGGGCAGGGCGCCGATGTGATCCTCATGGCCGTGGGTGATGACAAATCCCTTCACTTTCTCAATGTTCTGCTTCAGATAAGTCACATCCGGGATGCACAGATCGATGCCCAGCATGTCGTCGCTGGGGAATGCCAGGCCGCAGTCTATGACGATAATGCTGTCCTCGTACTCTATGGCAGTTATGTTAAGCCCTATCTGTTCAAGTCCCCCCAGGGGGATGATCTTTACTTTTTCGGTTTGATTCTGATTCTGTCTTTTACTCTGTTGTCTCAAACTCTCTCCTCCTTGTTTTATTTATGATTCAATCCGGGCTGTCCTCCGCCCGGTTCTTTTTTGGCCGGCATGTCCTGCAGTAGCCGTAAAACTTTACCTCGTGGTCCGTCACGGCGAATCCCAGGCGCTCCCACAGGCTCTGCTCCAGATTGTCAAGCAGATCCTCCTCCAGGGAAAAAACGGTCTTGCACCCCAGGCATATGGCGTGATGGTGATGGTGCCTGCCGCTGCCCAGCTCCCGTCCCAGCTCGTATCTGGCGGAGCCGTCGTCAAAGCTGATCTTGTCGATGAGCTGCAGCTCCACCAGCACCTGAAGGGTACGGTAGACAGTTGCCAGACCGATCTCCGAATACTGCCGTCTGGCAAGGTCAAATATCTCTTCTGCCGTGAGATGTTCGCCCGGATGGGCGGCCATGGTCTCCAGAACCAGCAGGCGCTGTCCTGTGACCTTCAGCCCCTTCTCTCTCAGCAGCTGTTTAAATAACCCCTGTTCCATCTTACTTCTCAAGGTCCACGTCCATATCTTCCATCAGTTCCGTAAAAATCTTAAACAGGTAATCCAGCTCGCCGTCGTCGTCCACAAACTCATAGACAGCTTCCTCATCCTCCTGTTTTGACCGGTCTTTCAGGATATAGCATTCGCCTTCCTCGGCATCTTCGTCCGCGTCCGTCACCAGCAGATAATTCATGCCGCTGATCCTGGTCTCCTCCAGGACGTAAAACTCCAGCTCTTCCCCGTCGGAAGTGGTCAGAGTAATCATCTTCTCCTCATCCATGGTCTCTCTCCTTTTGTCTCTCTGATTCTGTGGCGTTGAGATAACTCTGGAGAATGATACCGGCGGCCACCTTGTCGATAACCTTTTTTCGATCCCTCGCAGGCACGCCGCTCTCTCTCAGAATCTCATCCGCCTCCACCGTAGTCAGACGCTCGTCCCACAAAACAACCGGAAGCCCGGTTCTTTTCTCAAGCATCTCCTTAAACTCTTCCGTCTTTCTCCCACGCTCTCCCACAGAGTCATCCATATTCATAGGATAACCTAAAATAATCGATGTAATCTCATATTCCTGAATCAGCGCCTCGATCCTCCTGCACGTCTGACGCAGCTTGTTTTCATCTTTTCTTACAATAGTCTCCAGAGCCTGGGCCGTGAGCCCCAGGGGGTCGCACACGGAGACTCCCACAGTTTTTGACCCGTAATCCAATCCCATAATTCTCATATGTTACCTCGTCAAAAGAACGGCAAAAAGACTGCCGGCTCCGCTTTTGTTCATCGCCCGCCTGCAGATTTCACCCCGACGCAAACTGGTTTTTCACCCATACGACAAACTGCCAGATCCGCCCTCCACGACAAAACCTGACAGTCTTCCTCTCATGGTACCTTACGCAATTTCAGTCATCTACTCCGCCCAGACGGGCAGGAGTACCATAGCCTACACGAATCTACCTTAATCTCACATGAATATACACAGACAGAAGTTCCTCCAGAATCTCATCCCGTTCCACTTTCATAATGAGACTTCTGGCGTTCTTGTGACTGGTAATATAGGTTGGATCTCCAGACATGATATATCCCACGATCTGATTCACAGGATTATACCCCTTTTCGGTCAGAGCCTCATAAACCTGCTCCAGGACCTGGCTCACATCCATCGTATTCTCTTGTACCGCCCTGAAAAACTGTGTATTATGAATATCGCCCATCTGTCCTCACGTCCTTTAACTGTTCCTATCTATTCTATACTACTTTTGATGATTCGTAAAGAGAAATATTATAAAACTTTTATTATGATTTTTTTACTCCCCCTCCTCCATAAGGACGATCTCGTCGGTGAGCATTTCTTTAAAGTTTCCCGTGACCATCTGTCCCTGCTTACCCTCGTCCCACAAAACTGCGGCTTTGACGTACTCCCTGGTGTGCCCCGTCAGATATGGTACGCCGTCCAGCACCGTCTTTTCTTCCATCAGAACCTCCCTGCGCTGCCCCAGAAAACTTTTCCGGTATTCCAGGGACATGTCCGCACCGATTCTCAGGAGCCTGTCGCTCCGGGCCGATTTTACGGCCTCCTCTGTCTGGCAGTCCATCCCCGCGGCTCTCGTCCCCTCCCTCCTGGAGTATTTGAATATGTGCATCTCATAAAAATGTATATCCTTCACAAAATCCACGGTCTCCTTAAATTCCTCTTCCGTCTCCCCCGGAAAACCCACGATGACATCGGTGGTGATGGCAGGGTTGTCAAAACAGGCCCTTAACCTCCTGCAGACTTCCCGGTACTCTGACCCGGTATACCTGCGATTCATCCTTCTCAGAACCCCGTCGCTGCCGCTCTGGAGAGAGAGATGAAAATGGGGGCATATGGTCCTCAAATCCGCCAGGGTCCTGGCAAACTCCCAGGTGACGACCCTCGGCTCCAGAGAGCCCAGGCGCATCCGCTGCAACCCGGGAATTTTGTCAAGGCTTGTCATGAGCTTTAACAGGGCATTCTCACTTTCTCCCTGAAAATCTGCCCCGTAGGAGCTAAGATGGATTCCCGTCAGAACGATCTCCTGATATCCCCTGCTCACCAGTTCTTTCGCCTCCGCCATAACCTCCTCCGGCCTGCGGCTCCTCACCCGCCCTCTGGTGTACGGGATAATACAGTAACTGCAAAACTGGTTGCAGCCGTCCTGAATCTTAATAAACGCTCTGGTATGGCAGGAGATCTTTTTGATGCTCAGCGCCTCATATTCACGAGTGCTCCCGATATCCATGAGATATTCCTCCTGAGCCATCTGCTTTCCCGCAAAATAGTTTTCCAGTATGTTCACCAGTTCTGCCTTTTTGTTATTTCCGATCACAATGTCTACCGCAGGATCCTTCTCCAGCTCTGCGCCAGCCGCCTGCACATAGCAGCCTGCCGCCACCACGGCTGCCTGCGGATTTCTTTTTTTCGCTCTGTGAAGCATCTGGCGGGACTTGCGGTCCGCTATGTTGGTGACCGAGCAGGTGTTGATCACGTACACGTCCGCCTTCTCCTCGAAAGGCACGATCTCGTAACCTGCCTCCTCCAGAAGCTGGCCCATGGCCTCTGTCTCGTAGGCATTGACTTTGCATCCCAGATTGTGTAAGGCCGCCTTTCTCATACCTGATTCTCCTTTTTATGCAATCTAACTATTGACTTTTCCCTGCCTTATCTATAGTATGGAACTAGGCAAAAATGTCATGTTGTCCCCAGCACATACTGACATAATATATTAAGGAGGTTTTCCATGAAAACAGTACGCATTTCTTTAAACTCTATCGATAAAGTAAAGTCTTTTGTCAACGATCTGACAAAGTTTGACGTGGATTTTGATCTGGTGTCCGGCAGGTATGTGATCGACGCCAAATCCATCATGGGCATCTTCAGTCTGGATCTCTCCAAGCCCATCGACTTAAACATCCATGCGGAGACCGAGAGCAGCGTAGAGGAAATCCTGAACGTGCTCTCTCCCTACATTATCAAATAGTCTCCGCCCCTTTGGGCGCTGTCTTAGCCGTAAGAGGAGCAGGGATGTCAGCGGCACATTACCGTCTCCCTGCCCGCCACGGCTATCTTCATCATCTCATCGATCTTTTCTTTCAGATTTTCCTCGGAACGGCGGATCATCTTCACATTGGGCTTTGTCACGGGATGCTTCGCCACAAATATGGTACAGCAGTCCTCATAGGGCTGAATTGATGTCTCATAAGTGTCTATCTTCTCCGCGATGTCCACGATCTCCTGTTTGTCAAATCCGATAACCGGGCGGAATACAGGCATGGTGCACACCTCATTGGTGACAGCCAGAGACTGAACCGTCTGGGACGCCACTTGGCCGATGCTCTCCCCGGTGATCAGCGCCAGACACTCCGTCTCCTCACCGATCGCCTGGGCGATCTTCATCATATAGCGGCGCATGATAATGGTCAGTTCCTCGTGAGGGCACTGTTCGTAGATGTACAGCTGAATATCCGTAAAATTGACAATATGAAGCCTGATGGGGCCGGAGTAGCGGGACACCAGCTTTGCCAGATCAACCACCTTCTGTTTTGCCCTCTCGCTGGTGTAGGGCGGCGCGTGAAAATAGACCGCCTCGATCTTCACGCCCCGCTTGGCGATCATATACCCTGCCACCGGGCTGTCGATACCTCCGGATAAAAGGAGCATGGCCTTTCCGTTGGTCCCCACAGGCATGCCTCCGGGGCCGGGAATCATCTGAGAATAAATGTTTACCCCGGTTCTCACCTCCACATGGACCATCACCTGGGGATGGTGTACATCCACCTTCAGCTCCGGGTAGGCATTCAACAGGGCCTCCCCCAGATCCCGGTTCATCTCCTCGGAGGTGAGAGGATACTTTTTGTCTGCCCTGCGGGAATCCACTTTGAAAGTCAGATGCCTGTCAGGATACACCCGGCCTATATAATCCACCACTTCTTTTTTCAGGTTCTCAAAATCTCTCTCCTCAATCTGAAACATGGGACAGATCCAGGCGATGCCAAAGACCCTTTTCAGGGCCTGGATCACATCGTCATAGTCATAGTCCCCCCTGGCCCGCACATAGATCCGCCCAATCTCCTTGGTAACCGCGAAATCGCCTTCCGCCTCTCTGAGGGCGTGGCGGATCTGTTTCATGAGAGCATCTTCAAACAGATACCTGTTCTTTCCCTTTGTCCCGATCTCTGCGTATTTGATCAAAAATGACTGATATAACATGGCTTATCCTTTCCCTGCTGACTCTCCTCCTCACGCCCTGCGGTATCTGCGGAGCACGGGCAGAAGCTCTTTCAGCACCTCGATAGTATAGTCGATCTCTTCCTTCTTGTTGAACATTCCGAAGCTGAACCGAAGGGTGGAATCCAGAAGCTCCTGCCTCACCCCGATGCCCTTGAGGGTTCCGCTGATTCCCGGATGATTGCTGGAGCACGCGGACCCGGAGGACACATATATCTCCCTCTCTTCCAGGGCATGGAGCAGCACCTCGCTGCGGACGCCCTCAAAGCTGACGCTGACAATCTGGGGGGCGCTCTCTCTACCCGGCTGGCTGTTGACCGTACAGCCCTCCACTTCTTTGATTCTGGTCATGAAATGATCTTTCAATCCATATAAATAGTCTATCTTCTCCTTGTGTCCGGTGTACATCTCCTTCACCGCCACACCCAGGCCTGCCACCCCGGGCACATTCTCCGTGCCGGAGCGCATTCCTCTCTGCTGACCTCCTCCGTATATGAGAGGTTTCACCTTCACCTTGCTCCCCACATACAAAAAGCCCACTCCTTTTGGTCCGTGCAGCTTGTGGCCGCTGACGCTCAGCAGGTCGATGCCCTGGCGTTTTGGGCGGATCTCATATTTTCCGTAGGCCTGTATGGCGTCCACATGGAGGAGGGCTCCCGGCCGGTTTTCTTTTATGACTTTTGCTATCTCTTCCACAGGTTCCACCGAGCCCACCTCGTTGTTCACATACATCACGGACACCAGGATGGTCTCCGGCCGGAGGCTGTCTTTCAGCTGGTCCAGGCTTATGTGGCCCCGGGCGTCCACGGGAAGATAAGTGATCTCAAACCCTTGTTCCTCCAGAAAGCCCAGAGTGTTGTACACGGATGAGTGCTCCACGTTTGTGCTTATGATGTGGTTGCCCCTGCGCCGGTTGGCCATAGCCGCTCCCATCAGGGCCATATTGTTGGACTCCGAGCCCCCGGAGGTGAATATGATCTCCTTCTCGTCCACCTTCAGGCTCCTGGCGATGATGCCTCTGGCCTCCCGGATATACTGCTCTGCCTTCACGCCTTTCCCATGTTTTGAGGCGGCGTTGCCGTAATCCTCTGTCATGGTCTTTACCACAATATCTTTTACAGAGTCCAGGACTCTGGTTGTCGCCGAATTGTCAAAATATGCTTCCATCTGTCTGTTTCCCCTGCCTTTATTCTTTCCCTGCGTTCTCCGCGCCTCAGCCCTCCGTATCGTCCCATCTGGACTCCAGCAGATACCCTGCCACCGAGAGCACCATAAGCCCCGCCGTCTCCGTCCTCAAAACCCTCTTTCCCAGAGAAATAGGGGTCACACCGTGAGACTGCGCCAGAGCGATCTCTTCATCTTCAAAACCGCCTTCCGGGCCGATGAATATTCCCACATCCATCCCCGGCCGGATGCTCTCCAGCTCCTTCTTCGCGGTCTCCATCCCCGCTGCCCGCTCAAAAGGGATGACTTTTACCTGAAAATCATTTCCGTAGACCAGAGCCTCCTCAAAAGTCATGACTCCCCACACCCTGGGTATCACTCCCCGCCCCGACTGCTTCGCGGCGCTCTCGGCGATGGTATTCCATCTCGCGACCCTGGCTTCCTCCTTTTTCTTGTCCAGCTTCACCACAGTCCTGCGGGTGGACACAGGAATTACCTCACAGGCCCCCAGCTCCACCGCCTTCTGGATGATGAGCTCCATCTTGTCGCCCTTGGGAAGTCCCTGAAACAGATGGATGTGGGCAGGCAGTTCTCTGGTGTCCTCACTCTCCGACAGAATCCTGGCCGTAACCGTCTCCCCGGTGAGCGCCGTGATCCTGCACTCGTAGCCCTTTTTCTCCCCGTCGCTTACAAACACCCTCTCCCCCGGTTTCATCCGCAGAACATTGCGGATATGGTTCACATCTGAGCCGCGGATGGTAATCTCCTCCTGGCCGATCTGATCTTTTTCTACAAAAAAATGGTACACGTTTTCTCCCTTTTCTCCGATTTCAAGTGTTGTATGGCCATTTAACCATGACAGGGGTCAGCCTACTCTTCTGGCCGTGACAGACACCCACTCACCCTGGTATGTGGTCTCCACGATCTCCAGCTCCCCGTTGGCCTCCAGGGCCTGCCTCACTGCCTCCTCCTTGGTGTTGATGATGCCGGAGGTGATGAAAATCCCCCCCTTTTTCAGATGGGCTGGGATCTCCTTTTGGAGCAGGATAATCACCGGAGCCAGAATATTGGCCACGGCGATATCATAGCACTCCCTGCCTGCCTGTTCCTTGACGGTCTCATCGTCGATGATGTTGCCCTGAACCACCTGAAAGTCGGCGCTGCTGATGGAGTTGGATTCCAGATTTTCTCCCACGGCGGCGACGGCATTTTCGTCCAGATCCGTGCCGAAGACACGGTCAGCCCCCAGCTTCAGGGCCGTGATGCCAAGAATGCCGCTCCCTGTTCCCACATCCAGAATCCTGTCCCCCTGTTTGACATATTTTTTCAGCTGTCGGATGCACAGCTGAGTGGTCTCGTGCTGCCCCGTTCCGAAGGCGGTTCCCGGGTCGATCTGAATCAGCAGTTTGTCCTTGTGGCTCTCCGGAATCTCCTCCCAAGTAGGCTTGATGAGGATATCGTCTACCGTGAAAGGCTTAAAGTACTGCTTCCAGTTGTTGATCCAGTCCTTGTCCTCCGTCTCCGACCAGGTGATAGTCCTCTCTCCCAGATCCACGAACTGGCTCAGCTCGTCCAGCCCCTCCTCTACCTCTCTCATGATCCGTTCCAGATCCGACAAATCTTCCAGATAAAAACTGACCTTCGCCACCCCATCGTCCTGCCCCATGTCCGGCAGAATATCGATGAACATGCCTTTTGTCTCCGCCTCGGTGAGGGGCACATGGTCCTCGATCTCGATGCCCTGGATGCCGATCTCGTCAAAAAGACTGCTCACCAGATCCACCGCGGCCGTGGTGGTGGTCAGTGTAAATTTTCTCCATTTCATATTTTATGTTCTCCTCACTTTAAATTCAGGGATGCCAAATGCGCCCACCAGACTTTCATGTGTTGTGGCAGGCCCGCAGACGGACCCATACGGGTTTACACGTTTTTTGCTGCCGTCAGACATGTATCATAGCATGAATCCCTAAGATTTTCCACAAAAATCAGTCTTCATAATTATAACCTACAGCCGCAATGAAAACAATAGTCTCTCCACATAAAAACGCCCCAGCCCCGGACACATTTTCCGCGTCCGGGGCTGGGGCATCTACTTAGGAATGGTATTCGGCTCTCTCAGATTATTCTTCTGCCGGTTTCTGATGATTGGATATCAGAACAAACGGCGTATACACAACTCCCGCCAAAAGGATACACAAAAGCTGTGTGACAGCGGCTCCAAGGGATCCGCCTGATGACAGAAACGCCATCAACACCGGCGGTGTAGTCCACGGTGAGTTCACCACCATGCGCCCGCAGAATCCGATGGAGGTCATAAAGTAAGCAAAGGTTGCGGACACTGCCGGGGCAATCATAAACGGAATGGCCAGAATCGGGTTTAACACGATGGGAAGACCGAAGGTAACCGGCTCATTGATATTGAAAAACGCACAGGGAATGGCAATCTTGGCCACGGCCCTGTAGTCGTCCCTCTTGGAGAACAGAAGGATGGCGATCAACAGTCCTCCTGTGATACCTGCTCCGGTGATGATGGAAAAACAGGACAAAAACGGGCTACAGATGATATTGGGGATGGCGGTTCCCGCTGCGTAGGCCGCCTCATTCTCCGCATAGGCAGTCAGCAGAATGGGGGAATACACGGCACCCAGAGTCTGTGTTCCGTGGATACCGAACACCCACAGCACCGTCGTCATAAAGATCAGGAACAGGTAGCCCGGCAGACCGGTCAGGATGTTCATGAGAGGTCTCTGGATGAAGGTAGTGATCGCACTGAATACGGACATTCCCGTAATCATCTCAAAGACGAACCCCACGGCAGAGACGATAAGTATGGTCAGCGCCGCCGGAAACAGGATGGTGAAGGAGCGGGCCACATTGGACGGCACGCTTTCCGGCAGTTTGATCTCCAGCTTTCCGCTCTTGATCATCCGACAGTAAATCTCAGTGGCGCACAGAGCCGTGATCAATCCTACGAAAAGTCCTTTGGCATCCGTGTAGCCTGCCGACAGAACACTGGCGACCTCATGGACCACACCCTCCTTCACGTCACAGTTGACGGTGGCGGTTGTGACACACAGAGAGATGTAAGAACCCAGTGCCACAGGGGCGACAGTCAGATCCTTTATCCCGTAGCTCTCTGCCAGTCCGATGGCAATCAGTATGATGATTCCGATACTGATAAAGTTCATGGTACCATAGTTGGCAGCCGTAAAAATGGGAGAGAGCTTGGCCAGCCAGCTCATGCCCGGCAGATTGGCCACACTCACATATCCCGGTTTCACGTTACACACTACATTGGAAATCAGAGTACAGAATGCACCGGTGACAACTACAGGGAGCAGCATGGTAAACGCGTTTCTGATAGCGCCCAGATGTCTCTGGTTAGACAGCTTTGCCGCGAATGTCAGCATTCCATTCATCAGTTTTTCTACCATCTCACGGCACCTCCTTTCCTGAGGGATGTGCTTTCATGGTGTTTAAGCATCTTCCTTTTCATAGTCCAAGCCTCCTGATTTTGTTAAGTTTTCATAGTACGATTATAAATTTTATCCCTTAATTTGACAATATTTTCAAAGCAATATGGTATCTTTTACCTCAATCAAAAAAAAATCAGGAAATATTTTGGGGACATTTTACCATTCCGGCCGCTCTCTCTCCTCATTCCATCGTTTCATATAAGTCAGATTATCTTCATAATCTTTCATGAACAGGATCATATACAGAATGTCCAGCACGTAGGACAGCGCTGTCCTGGATGCGAAATTGCCTATCTTTCCCGTCACCGCCTCCTCGCTGTCGATGACCACCGCATGGTGAACCCGGCTGATGTTAGGGCTGTCCGGATTTGCGGTGATCAGACAGATCTGGCTCTTCATGCTCTTCAGCTCTTTTATCCATCTGCTTACCCGGCGGCTGTCTGCATATTGGGATATGAGCAGAGCCGCCATCTTTTTACAGTTCTTCTTCCTGTACAGATTGTTGTTGAATCCGTTGTTCATCAGTGGATTGAAAAACGGAAAGCCCAGCTTGGCGCTTTTGCACATAAAATCCATGGCCAGGATCAGAGACTGCTGAGACCCCAGCACAAAGACGCTGTCAGCCTGGTACAGCACGTCGGCCACTGCTTTTACCTCCTTGATATCCACGGTGTGATAGGCGTCAGACAGAGCCTGGTAGTGGAGATTAAAAAATATTTTTGGAAAATCTTCTATCTTATCCTCCGGACCCACAGGAATGCTTACATCCACAGCGCCCGACTCCACCACCAGGCGGTCCAGCTCGGTGGCCAGCTTGATTTTCAATTCCGTAAAACCGTCAACCCCCACTTTTTTGCAGACTCTTCCGATGGTTGACGGCGAAGAATAGGTCAGCTCCGCCAGTTCTCTGATAGTAGCCTTCACCGCGGCTCTGGGATGAGACACAATGTAATTCACCACCTCCATCTCCGAGCTGGTGAATATCTGTTCTTTTTTAAGCTGGCTTAAAATCGACATGTCATCTCCTCCGTCTTCTCTGTTACGTATCTATGATAAACTTCTCAGGTACTCTTCGATGCTGCAGTATTTGCCCCCTGCACTGTCCTGGACATTTGGATCCCTGCACAGCATGAACCTCTCCGTGATGGGGCCGAAGCGCTTTTCGATCTGGCGGTATTTCTCCATATCAGGAACTCTTCTGAAACGGTTGGAGACCACCGCCTTGCTCCCCCTCACCTCACACAGGGTGCAGTTGTTCTCCTGGGTGTCGTAGACCACCATGTCAAACTCCCCTGTAGCCAGCTGCATCTTGAACACCTGGTATCTTCCTGACAGCGCTTTCTCCGTCTCCATAAGCACCATCTCCTCCAGCATGCGCCCCCTGGCTTCCATGAGGATCCTCTCCGAAAACTCTTTCTTTTCCATCTGACTCAGGCTTGCAAACCGCTCTCCGTTCATCAGATCCTCCAGCAGCATCTGTACCTGGCAGTATCTCATCCCCGGCTGGGTAAAGATCACCTTCTCCACGGTCTCCCCCCCTTGTCTGGTGGTCTCGGCCGGACACTCCACGATGAGATCCAGAGCCACCAGAGCCTCTTTGATCTGTGTGAGATGCGCCCTGGTGATGCCTGACGCCTGCTCTGACCGGCTCCGGTCATTCCGCAGATTCCACACCGCGATCCGCAGCTCGTGGAAAGCCTGATTTCCCGACGCCACCAGGAGAAGGAAATTCAGATTCATGTTCTCCATGATTTCATTTACAATACGAATCAGTTCTCCTGTCTCGGCCAGAGATCGAAGAGCGGGGAACTGGCTTTTATCTTTGCTGCCCGCCAGGGCCCGCTGGATGTTGCGGCACACGGCGCTCTCGATGTACTCCCTGGTAGACTCTCTGTTTCTGAACAATGCGAAAGTCTCTTTCTCCCCGCCCTGAACTCCCCCGGGGCTCTGATGTTTACCTGCCCTCAAAGTCCCTCCGTACCGGATATACTGGTCAATGCTGTCCACATCCAGAAGTCTGCTGTACTCTCTGAAGGGGATGAAGGTGGTTCTTACGGTGACGGCTCTGTCAAAAAGTTCCTGCCGCAGGGCCAGAGCGAAGGCAAGAGTGTCCGTCCCCGTGAGAACGATTCTCATGCCCTGGGCTGCATAAATATCCGAAAACACTGCGGCAGAATCGATAAAGTCGTCCATCAGGGTCACTTCATCCACAAACACGTACTTATACCCCTGCTGGTTCAGGCGCTTCAGATCCCTCCCCATGATCTCCATGCTGTCCGCCGCCGTAGTCTTGATGTACGCCGCCCGTTTCACCTGCTCCTGCTCCATGTCCAGGATGGCCTGCCGGATCAGCGTGGTCTTCCCGGTCCTCCGAAGCCCCAGAACGATGCAGACTCTCTCCCCGCCCTCCCCGTGAAGATATCCGTAAAGCTGCTTATAGCAGTCCCTTTTCTTGCTGCTCTCAATGTTCCTGGCCATGGCGAGGAGTTCTTCTCCTGTCAGCACGTTGGTCTCGAATTCCATCTTTGCGTAAGCCATGTCAAAGCCTGCCTTTCTCCTGTCACTCAAACCTGTGGTTCTGGACTCCTTTGTCTTTCTCCCCAGCTCCTTCAGCCTCTGCTGCAGCTCCTTGCGGCGCGCGATCTGCTCCTCGACGGTCTCTAAATCCTCTTCTTTTATATACTGGCTTTTTATCTTCCCGTTCTCTGTCCACTGACGGTAATAGCGAGTCTTTCCATGAATATTCTTTCTGGATATATAACCTATAGGCAGTTCCCCTATCTGCTGCTCCAGCTCCTCAATCTCTTTCTCTCTTTCTTCCATCTCCACCCAAAACACCTCCTTCTCCTCTGTCTCTTGTCTGTATTGTAACCTGTATTATTCCATCTTGTCAATAAGGTTACACCCATAAAACGCCTCCCGGTACGGTGATTCCACAATCTCCCACAAAAAATTTTTAATTCTGCGCAATAAAATCACCGCCTCATGCATTATTCTATTGAACGGATGAAAAACACTTTTGTTTTTCCCTGATCCCTGAGACACACAGCCAAAAACTAAATATCGAAATTCCTGTTGCATTACACATTACAACCTCAATCACAAAGTTTCAGGGAATTCGGAAAAGCATACAAAAAAGCCGCTGTCTGCGGCTTTTTTGTATGCCCGCTAAGGCCCTACTGTTCCTGAATGATTCTGGCTCCGTCCGATCCCACCTGATATCCGTCAGGAGTGATGGTGTTCGCCAGCAGGGCTCCGTACACCCCTTCTGACGACATATTAAAATAGTAATCTTTTCCGTCTATGACCTGCCATCCGGTTCTCATAGCGCCAAAGCTGCCGTCGTCCACAGGGTTGAGATAATATCGTATTCCGTCTTTTTCCAGCCACCCTGTTTTTAAATGCCCTGTCTCCTCAAAGTAATACCACCTGCTGTCTATGCATTTCCACCCTCCGGCCGGCCAGCTGCCGTCGCTGTACTGATACCACCAGCCGTCAGGGCTGTAGCGCCATCCCTGAACGTATCCTCCGCCGTTGTCGTAGTAGAAAGACGAAGCAGGTCCCCACTCACCGTAATCCCAGCTTATGATCATGTTGGTACGCCCGGGACCTGCGCCCTTAAAGCCGGGATAATCATAGATCGCTGCATTGTTCCTGGCCGGAGCCGTATCCCCGGGACCTCCATGGGCAAAATCTCCCGGTCCTGCCGCCAGGGCTGTCACGGACATCGCCACAGCCGCCAAGGATAGCACCGCGGTGCAGATCGCCAACGCGGCGGCTCTCCACATCTTTGCCCCGCAAAATTTCTTGATTTTCTGTCTCATATCTGTCTCCTTTCCTATGCTGATTACACATGTCGGGCTTTCTCCAAGTCAACGCCCCGCTGTAGACAACGGCGCGTCAGAGATCAGATTTCCAGTGGTATCTCCTCCATCTCCACCACCTGCTGCATGGTACTGTATTCCCCGCTTTCCAGTTCCCTGTCCTCGTACTCTGCCTCCCCCACCTGATTGTCATAGGGATCTTCTCTCATAAATGTTTTTGACGGCTGAAATTCATGCTGAAACTCGGTGCACAGCACAATCCTGAACGGGTCCAGATTCCCAAAATAAAAATTCCACCGCTCCATGGCTCCTGCCCGGTATGCCGCTCCGCCAAAAGAACAGTCTGCGTACAGCCATCCAAAGGGCTCCACATAAAACTGCGCCCAGTCATGACAGCCTATATCCAGCGGCGTGGCGTACAGCCCCGACTGCCACCTGGCGGGAATTTCTGCGATCCTGCACATGTTGATGAACAGGAGAGCATATATCCCGCAGTCGCCCTTGAGCCCGGCAGCCATATACTCCGGCAGGTTGGCGATGGTGCTGTACTGCCTTACAAAGGAGTACATCACATGGGTGGTGATATAGTCATAAATCTTTCTCGCTCTCTTCAGAGGATCCGTCTCTCCTCCCACCGCCTGCTCTGTCAGATTTCTCAGATAGGGAGTAAAACAGATGTGAGGAGGCTGTTCCTGTGTAAACCGGGTACATGCAGTCTCCTCCCTTCTCCCTGATTCACGTTCTAAATCCACATATCCGGTGTGGTTTTCCAACTCATATTCCACCCAGAACTCCTGCTCTCTTTGGGGCACGGCCTCCATATACACGGTTCTCTGAGGATAGTCCGCCGGTGCCACACAGACAGGCTCTACGGAAGTCTCAAGCAGCTTTACATGTTTCATCTGCCCCTGCTCAACAGGCACCGGCAGATGGACTTTGACCAGTTTTCCTGTGTCCCCCGCCCCTTTATCCATCTTCAGACAGACCCTGACACGCATCCGGTACGCCAGACCGCCTTTTTCCTTCATAGCACCAATGGTCTCGTCCAGAAGCCTGTTCCCCCGGATTCTCCCCTCCACCCTGGAAGGATCCTTCAGCCGGGGCCACAACTCTGTCCTGGTCTTCAAAATATTCTCGAGAAAGTTGTCTTTGTACCGCACCTGTCCTCTCACATATATCCACTCTGCCGCCCCTTCATCTCTCAACTGTTCCAGCTCTCTCTCCGTAACCCCCGTCAGAGTGTCCTGAAGCTGCTCCAGAGCCTCCTTCTCTGTGTACACATACTCCTGGGGAAGTCTCCTGAGCATCCATCTTTCCAGCTCCAGCCTTTTTCTCAGAGCTTCCGGTATATCCTTTTCAAGGCGCATGTTGATGACCTTCTCCGCCCTGTCGAAATCTCCGTACCACTTTAATTTCTCTATATCCTCCGGCAATCCTGTGGTCAGATACCACAGGTCGGAATGCCTCACCTGATCTCCCATCTCTTATCTCCTCCGACCGTCTCGTCTCTTGCCTTATCTTCTCTCCACCGCGTCAATAGCATCGATCACCGCCGACCGAAAGCCTTTTCTCTCCAAAACCGCCACACCTTTTATGGTGGTACCTCCCGGCGAACACACGCCGTCCTTCATGGCTCCCGGATGCCTCCCCGCAGACAGCTGCAGTTTTCCCGTTCCCACTATCATCTGGCTTGCCAGCTTGTAAGACAGTTCTCTGGGCAGGCCGTGAAGCACCGCCCCGTCGCTCAAAGCCTCGATAAACATGGCCGCAAATGCAGGGCCGCATCCGCTCAGCGTCCCTGCGATTCCCATATGCCCCCCATCCACCATCTCCACCAACGCGATGGACTCAAACAATTCTCTGACCATGGCAAATTCATCCTGTGTGAGAGAGTGTTGTTCCTCACACAGGATAATCCCTTCCCCCACAGCCACAGGCGTGTTGGGCAGAGTACTAAGATGATGGGTTCCCGGAACCAGAAATTCCTCAAATTTATCAAAAAGGAAATTCACTGCCACGGAAATCAGAATCTTGCCCTCCAGCCTCTCCCTCACCTGCATCAGCACTTCCTCCACCAGATAAGGCTTCACCGCAACTATCACCACATCGGACCGCTCAACCGTCTCACCGGCGTCACGGCAGCCGTGAATTCCGTATCGCTCTGTATTTCTGCACAGCTTATCCCAATTTCTGGCACAGGCATACATCCGGTCCGCTGCAACTGTCCCCTTTAAGATCAAACCTTCCGCTATAGCCTGGGCCATATTGCCGAATCCGATAAAACCTATGTTCAGTTCATTGCTTCTGCTCATATTGTTTCCTCCGTCATTCTGTGTATGCCGCGGGGCGCGTCGGCACTGACAAGCCGCCCTCTCCTGTTTGCTCTCCCGACCTTCCCACAGCATATTCACTGTCTTTGCCTATCATAACATACCCATCGGCCTCCTGTCAAAAAGTCTTGACCGAATCGGATAAATGAGCATCACAAAAAACCGGGAAAACCCGGGACGGCAAGGTCACACACCCTGCCCCCGAAGTTTTCCCGGCCTCTTCACTCCCGCGGACTACTTAAACAATCCTTTCTTCTTGTGCCCTGTCTCCTTCTTTTCCTCAGGAGTCCTCCCGTTCATCAGGTCGTCAAACCTTCTGAGAGCCTCCTTCTGCTCCTCATTCATCCTCTCAGGCACCTGGATCACCAGCGTCACATAATGGTCTCCCCGAACTCCTCTGTTTCTCAGGGACGGAACACCCTTTCCTTTCAGGCGCACTTTCGTATCTGTCTGAGTTCCCGCCTTCACCTCATACTCCACCTCGCCGTCCACGGTCTTGATGCGGACAGGGCCGCCCAGAGCCGCCACCGCAAAGGAGATGGGGACAGTGGAATAAATGCTGGTCTCACGCCGGACGAATACGGGATGTTTGGACACCACCGCCTCCACAAGCAGATCGCCCCTCTCCCCGCCGTTGGTTCCCGGCTCGCCCGAGCCGGATATGCGGATGCTCTGTCCGTCGTCGATTCCCGCCGGAATCGTAACCTTGAGTCTCTTTCTCTTGACGATGTACCCGGTTCCCCGGCAGTCGGCACACTTCTCCCTGATCACTTTGCCGGTGCCTCCGCACTCCGGGCAGGTCTGGACATTCTGCACCATACCCATTCCGAACACGGACTGCTGCACCTCCACAGTCTTTCCCTTGCCCTTACATCTGGGACAGGTCTCCGGGGATGTGCCCGCCTTGGCTCCTGTGCCGTGGCAGGCAGCGCACTCTTCTTTATAATTGATCTCTATCTCTTTCTCACAGCCGAAAATAGCCTCCTCAAAGGTAATTCTCACGCTGGTTCTCACATTGGCCCCCCTCATGGGACCGTTATATCTGGCACTGCTTCTGGAACGCCCGCCGCCAAAGATATCTCCAAAGATATCCCCGAAGATATCCCCCATATCCGCGCCGTCAAACCCGCCGAAGCCTCCAAACCCACCGAAGCCTCCGCCTCCCGCGCCGCCGTCAAACGCTGCATGGCCAAACTGGTCATACTGCTTTCTCTTCTCGCTGTCGCTTAAGACACTGTACGCCTCAGAAGCCTCCTTAAATTTCTTCTCGGCCTCTGCATCCCCCGGATTGGCATCGGGATGATACTTTTTTGCCAGAGCCCTGTAAGCCTTTTTGATAGCCGCATCATCTGCGTTCTTTGGTACGCCCAGGACTTCATAGTAATCTCTTTTGCTCTCCGCCATGCTGCCCGCCTTTCCGCTTTCTATACACCGCAGAAAAGTGCTGTACTTCTACAACACTTTTCCGCCTGTCGGTTCAACTATTTTTAGACTTCCCTGAAATCTCCGTCGATGACATCATCGTCCTGCTGCCTTCCCGCACTCTGTCCTGCGCCCATGTCGGGACCCGGGCCTGCAGCCCCTGCAGCCTGAGCCTGCTCATACACTTTGGCGAACAGCGCCTGAGCGCTGGCCATCAGCTTCTCCTTGCCTGCCTTGATATCCTCCACCTGAGCGTCTGTCATCTGATCCACCGGAGCACGGTTGATGGCTTCCTTCAGGGCGTTCAGATCGGCCTCCACAGCCGACTTGTCGCTGGCACTGATCTTATCTCCCACCTCTTCCAGAGCCTTCTCGGTCTGGAATACCATGGAATCCGCGTCATTTCTCGCGTCGATGGCTTCCTTGCGCTTCTTGTCCTGAGCCTCGTACTCGGCGGCCTCCTTTACGGCCTTCTCGATATCGGAGTCAGACATGTTGGAGCCGGAAGTGATGGTGATATGCTGCTCCTTGCCAGTTCCCAGGTCCTTGGCCGACACGTTGACGATACCGTTGGCATCGATATCGAAAGTAACCTCGATCTGCGGAACGCCTCTTCTGGCCGGCAGAATTCCGTCCAGACGGAACTGACCCAGAGTCTTGTTGTCTCTCGCGAACTGTCTCTCTCCCTGAACTACATGGATGTCAACAGCCTCCTGGTTGTCTGCCGCCGTGGAGAATACCTGGCTCTTCTTTGTGGGGATGGTGGTATTCCTCTCGATCAGTCTGGTGGCCACGCCGCCCATGGTCTCGATCGACAGAGACAGCGGAGTCACATCCAAAAGAAGGATATCGCCTGCGCCTGCATCGCCTGCCAGTTTTCCGCCCTGGATACCTGCACCGATGGCCACGCACTCATCCGGGTTCAGGCTCTTGGACGGCTCATGGCCCGTGAGCTGTTTCACTTTATCCTGCGCGGCGATCATACGGGTAGAACCGCCTACCAGAAGTACTTTTCCCAGCTCGGAGGCCGTGATTCCTGCATCCTTCAAAGCGTTCTGCACCGGGATAGCCGTTCTCTCAATAAGGTCATGGGTCAATTCGTCGAATTTCGCTCTGGTCAGATTCATATCAAGATGCTTCGGTCCCTCGCTGGTGGCCGTGATGAAGGGAAGGTTGATGTTGGTGGTAGTGGCGGTGGACAGCTCCTTTTTCGCCTTCTCTGCCGACTCTTTCAATCTCTGAAGCGCCATCTTGTCGCCGGACAGATCCACACCCTCGGCCTTCTTAAACTCGTCGATCAGCCACTGAGTGATACGGTTGTCGAAATCATCACCGCCCAGTCTGGTGTCTCCGTTGGTGGAGAGCACCTCGATAACCCCGTCGCCGATCTCAATGATGGACACATCGAAGGTGCCGCCGCCCAGGTCATACACCATGATCTTCTGCTCTTTCTCGTTGTCAAGACCGTAAGCAAGGGCTGCCGCCGTGGGCTCGTTGATGATTCTCTTAACATCCAGGCCGGCGATCTTTCCTGCATCCTTGGTGGCCTGACGCTGAGCGTCATTGAAATACGCAGGAACCGTGATGACAGCCTCGGTCACCGTCTCCCCCAGATAGCTCTCCGCGTCCGCTTTCAGCTTCTGCAGAATCATGGCCGAAATTTCCTGAGGCGTGTACTTCTTGCCGTCGATATCCACCCTGTAGTCGGTTCCCATATGCCTCTTGATGGAAGAGATGGTCTTATCCGCGTTGGTCACTGCCTGACGCTTTGCCGGCTCGCCTACCAGTCTCTCCCCTGTCTTCGTAAACGCCACAACCGACGGTGTGGTTCTGATTCCCTCCGCGTTGGCGATGACCGTCGGCTTTCCGCCTTCCATAACCGCCACACAGCTGTTTGTTGTACCCAGGTCAATACCGATAATCTTACTCATAATTTTTTCCTCCTATATCATGTCTTGCTTTCCCGCCGGGAAATGTCTTGTTCAATTTGCCACCTGCACCATGCTGTGTCTCACCACGCTGTCACGGTACATATACCCCTTCTGAAGCTCCAGCGCCACCACGTTCTCCCCCAGATTCTCATCCTCCACATGCATTACCGCGTTGTGGAAGTTGGGGTCAAAGGGCTGGCCCACGGCCTCGATGGGTTTCACTCCCGCTTCCTCCAGATTCTTCAGAAGCTGCTTATATATCATCTCCATACCTTCGGCGAAGGAAGAACCCTTCACATCCTCCGGCACGGAGTTTAAGCCTCTCTCAAAATTATCAATAACCGGCAGTATCCTCTCCACAATATCCTTGGCGCCGATCTCAAACATAGCCGACTTTTCTTTCTCGCTTCTCTTTCTGAAATTGTCGAACTCGGCCATGGTCCTGCGAACCTGATCCGTCAGCTCTTCTATCCTCACATCTTTCGGATCCTTCTTCTCTTTCTTCCTGCCGAAAAGTCCTTTTTTCTCCGGTTCTGCCTCCTGCTCATCGCCATCCCCGGTATCCTTCTCCTGCGCACCGTCCTCTCCAGGACCGTCCGACAACCCTTGCTCCTCCTGACCGCAGCCCGAAGTCCCTCCTCCGGGAATCTCCTCAGCCACAGTCTCTGTCTCAGCCTGCTCCAGCTCGTCTTCTATTCTATTCTCCTCGTTCACTGCCATCTCTACCTTTCTTCTTTTTTGAAAGTCGCATCCAGCTGTGTCATCAATGTTCTCAATGTCTTCAGCACTTTCTCATAATCCATGCGCTTGGGGCCTATGATGCCAATGGTTCCCTTCAGGCCTTCTCCCAGCTCGTAGGAAGCGGTCACTACACTGCAGTCCTTCATGGCCTGAACCGGAGACTCGTCTCCGATATAGACCTGAATCCCTGTCTCGCTCTCTGCCCCTCCCGCCTCATTCACCAGCTCCTGGAGAGTCTCCGTGTGCTCCAAAGTACTCAAAAGCTCTCTGGCCTTCTGGCTGTCGCTCAATTCCGGATATTTGAAAATGTTGGTAGCCCCGCTGGTGTAAATCTGGACATCGTCCTCATCTGCCTTGATAGCCGCCGCCACCTCGTTGAGCACCAGATCCACCACCTGTCTGTGAGCACCTGCCTGCTCCTTAAGCCTGCTGATGACCCCCAGATTAATCTCCTCGATGGTGAGGCCGTTCAAGTTGGTGTTCAGCAGAATGTTCAGATTTAAAATCTCCTCGTCGCTGATCTCCTCATCCATGGTCACCATGGTGTTCTTGATAATATTCCCCTCCACCACTGTCACAATCAGAAGTCTTCCTCTCTCCACCTTTGACAGCTGAATAAATTTCAGCTTGTTCCGGTGGTACCGGGGACCGCTGATCATGGCGGCATAGTTGGTGTTGCTGGCCAGGCTTTTGGCCAGAGCCTTGAGCACAAGCTCCAGACGTCCCACCCTCTGAACCATCAGCTCCTTGATCTCCGTCACCTCGTTATCCTTCTCCTCCAGGATCCGATCCACATAAAAGCGGTATCCCTTATCCGAGGGAATCCTCCCTGCGGATGTGTGAGGCTGGACGATGTAACCCATCTCCTCCAGATCGGACATCTCGTTGCGTATGGTAGCCGAACTCCACTTGGAATTCACGTATTTGGAAATAGTTCTGGACCCCACCGGTTCGCCGGTCTCCATATAGTTCTTTATGATAGCCTTTAAGATCGTGACCTTGCGCTCATCCAGTTCCATATTCTCTGTCCTTTCCGGTTGATTGGGGCTTGTTAGCACTCTTTTTGGTTGAGTGCTAATTTCTATGTTCCTAATATAGCCCCTCGGATAGTTTTTGTCAATACCCTTTTTTTAATTTCCTCCAAAGTCTTCCATACAGGTTAATCGTTCAGGTTTCCCCATAAATAACCTATTTTTGAAGGTTATTTCCCATTTTACCATGGAAATTCTTACGATTTTATCAATTTTCCCCCACTTTTCCATGATTTTCTTGACATTTAACATTTTTGTAATATAATTGTAACTGACCCGGTAACATATATAACTACAAAGATGTCAGGTACAACAAGGAGAGAATTATGAAAAACTCAATACTGTGGAAGTTATCTGCTGCCTTTGCAGGACTTGCGGGCTGTCTTTCCCTTTCCTTTTCCGCCACGGCTGCCATGCCTGCCGGAACTCTCGAAGGCGCTGACGAGTCCTCCGTCTATGGATGGGTCTGGGACAGTGATAACTTTGACCATGTTATTCCTGTTGAGATTTGCATTTATCCCTCAGGAAGCAGTCAGACATTAAAAACCGACACCATATATGCCGACGACTTTCAGGACAAGCTCCAGGAGAGTATCGGCGATGGATACCACGGATTCCTCTATTCCGTGGACTGGAGCCAGTTCGACCAGACAGAATTTCTTGTCACCGCCTACACCGCGGAGGACGAGAGTGTGTTTTTGGGAGAACTTACTTATAATAAAGAGACGCGTGCCTGTACCATGAGCGGTGCAGCGGAGAGCGCGGCTGTATCTGCCGGGGAGCTGGTCTCCTCCGGTTCGGATAACTCTTCCCGGAAGGATCAGGCTTCCTGGGAGGCAGGACCGGGAGTCCCCCAGCCGGAACCCCCCAAGGAGGAGCCCCAGTACATCTCTCTGGGAATGTTCTCCACCACCGGGTACTGCAACTGTGAAAAGTGCTGCTCCGGTTCCACCCTGACTTACAGCGGAACCGTTCCCCAGCCCAACCACACCATCTCCGCCGACATATCCATCTTCCCCATAGGCACCAGGCTGATGATCAATGATATCATTTACACCGTTGAAGACATCGGTTCCAGCGTAAAAGGGAACAAGATCGACATTTACTATGCCACCCACCAGGAGGCGGAAGACCACGGACTGAGACAGGCAGAAGTCTTCTCTGTTCCGGAAGAACAGGCATCTGCCGAATAAGAAGAGTGGCTGCTGCACTGATGGTTTTCTGACCAGCAGTGCAGCAGCCACTTTTTCATGTATCAGACGAGAATAAAAACTCGCTGAGAACATAATTGCTGATATCAATTCCAAAATCACTGAGCCTGATATACGGGCTTTCCGCCACAATCAGATGATTCTTCATAAGTTTGTCCAGCACTTCCCCGTACACATTCCACATATTGACTCCGAACTTTTTCAAAAATTCGCTGCCGGACACTCCCTTCATGGTTCTCAGACCCAGGAACATAAACTCCTCCATCATCTCCCTGTCTGTCAGACGGATGATATCCTGATGAAGCTGTTCATCTGCCTCCTCCCCGTCCATCTTGATCTTACAGTAGGCAGCCAGATCCCTCTCGTTGTGACAGCGCACTCCCTGAATGTAGGAGGACGCCCCCAGCCCCAGCCCCAGATACTCCACACCGGTCCAGTAGCCCAGATTGTGGCGGCATTCCTTCCCCTGTTTGGCGTAGTTGGAGATCTCGTAGCGCAGGTAACCGTGGTCGTGAAGGATCTGCTTGGCAGAATAGTACATCTCCCGCTCCTCGTCCTCATCGGGAAGCAGTTCCGGGTGTCCGTGATACCGCCTGTAAAACTCCGTCCCCTCCTCCACCGCCAGGCTGTAGGCAGAGATGTGTTCCGGCTTCAGCCTGGCCACTTTCTTTAAGGTGGATTTCCATGACTCCAGAGTCTGTCCGGGAAGAGCCGACATGAGATCTACATTGACATTGGAAAAACCTGCCTGCCTCACCCGCTGATACGTCTTCAGGAACTCGTCATATGTGTGAATTCTTCCAAGCTCCCGAAGCTCCCCGTCGTCCGCCGACTGGAGTCCTATGCTGATGCGGTTGATCCCCCCCTCCCGGTAAGCCGCCAGCTTCTCCATAGTCACGGTTCCCGGATTGGCCTCTATGGTCACCTCCGCGTCCTCCGACCAGTCAAAACCTTCTCTCACCCTGCTCATAATACTAAGAATGTCCTTTGCCCCCAGCAGGGAAGGAGTGCCGCCTCCCAGATACACACTGGCCACCTCCCAGCCTGGAAAACGGGAACTCTGGCAGGTTATCTCTTTTATCAACTGCTCCACATACTGCCGCTGCACGCTCACTGCGGCCGGACCTGACAAAAAATCACAGTAGCCGCATTTTTTGACGCAGAACGGAATGTGAAGATACAACTCCAGCTTTCTTTTCAAATTTTATCCCTCGTCCAACTTCAGTACACTCATAAATGCCTTCTGGGGAATCTCCACGTTGCCCACCTGGCGCATCCGCTTCTTACCCTCTTTCTGTTTCTCCAAAAGTTTCTTTTTTCTGGTGATGTCGCCGCCGTAACACTTGGCCAAAACGTCCTTGCGCATGGCCTTCACCGTCTCCCTAGCGATGATCTTGCCGCCGACAGCCGCCTGGATGGGGATCTCAAACAGATGCCTGGGAATCTCTTCCTTCAGCTTCTCGCACATCTTCCTGCCCCTCTCGTAGGCGGAGGCGGCATGGACGATAAAGGACAGAGCGTCGATCTCTTCCTTGTTGATCAGGATATCCAGCTTCACCAGCTCCGATCGTTCGTACCCTTTCAGTTCATAGTCAAAAGAAGCGTAACCCCTGGACCGGGACTTTAAAGCGTCGAAAAAGTCGTAGATGATCTCGTTGAGAGGGAGCTCGTACTTCAGGAGGGCGCGGGTGGTCTCGATGTACTCCATCCCCAGGTATACGCCCCTGCGCTCCTGACAGAGGGTCATGATAGCCCCCACAAACTCCGTGGTCACCATGATCTCCGCGCTCACCACAGGTTCCTCCATATAGTCGATCTCCGACGGATCCGGGAGGTTGGAGGGGTTAGTCAGCTCCATCATATCCCCGTTTTTCTTGTACACACGGTACACAACTCCAGGCGCCGTGGTCACAAGATCCAGGTTGTACTCCCGCTCCAGGCGCTCCTCGATAATCTCCAGATGGAGAAGCCCCAGAAAACCACAGCGGAATCCAAAGCCCAGAGCTACGGAAGTCTCAGGCTCAAAGAACAGGGAAGCGTCGTTGAGCTGAAGTTTTTCCAGAGCATCCCTGAGATCATTGTACTTTGCCCCGTCCGCAGGATACAGGCCGCAGTACACCATAGATGTAACCTTTTTATATCCGGGAAGAGGTTCGCTGCACGGGTTATTCTTGTCGGTGATCGTGTCTCCCACCGCCGTATCCTTCACATTCTTGATACTCGCGGTGATGTACCCCACCATCCCTGCGCTCAGCTCCTCACAGGGGATAAACTGTCCTGCTCCGAAATAACCCACCTCCACCACTTCCTCCTGGGCTCCCGTGGCCATCATCTGGATCACTGTGCCCTTTCTCACAGTCCCCTCCTTGACCCTGCAGAAGATGATGACGCCTTTGTAAGAGTCGTACAGAGAGTCAAAAATCAGAGCCTTGAGAGGCGCATCCGGATTTCCTTTGGGCGCGGGGATCCTCTCCACAATAGCTTCCAGAACCTCCTGTATATTGATCCCCGTCTTGGCGGAGATTCTGGGAGCGTCATGAGCCTCCAGACCGATCACATCCTCGATCTCCGCCGCGACCCTGTCCGGCTCGGCGCTGGGAAGATCGATCTTGTTAATGACCGGGAACACGTCCAGGTCATGGTCCAGGGCCAAGTACACATTGGCCAGGGTCTGAGCCTCGATTCCCTGGGCGGCGTCCACCACCAGCACCGCCCCGTCACAGGCAGCCAGGCTTCTGGACACCTCATAGTTGAAATCCACATGGCCCGGCGTGTCGATGAGATTAAAAATATATTCTTCCCCGTCTCTCGCCTTGTAGACGATGCGAACGGCCTGAGCCTTTATGGTGATGCCTCTCTCCCGCTCCAGATCCATGTTGTCCAACACCTGAGACTGCATCTCCCTGCTGGTCAAAAGTCCTGTCATCTCTATAATCCGATCTGCAAGAGTGGATTTACCGTGGTCTATATGGGCAATAATGCAAAAATTCCGGATCTTGTTCTGGTCAACAGATGGCATAAGTTTTCTGTATCCTTTCTATTAAAAATATAATAGATGATACCACCTTTTTTCTTCTGTTGCAACCTGTTTTCTCCCCGCATTCCCTGCCTGCCGCGGCTTGCCGGCCGGTGCTCACTGTGAACCGGCTGGACTGAGAACCATATCCAAAAGCTCGGCCAGCGGCTCCATGGCATTTCTCGCCTCCTGCCAGGTGTTGGTCTGCGCCCCCACTTCGATGAGAGCCGACCGAGGACGCAGATGTAGGTTGTACCGAAAGGCTTTCAGATATATCTTCCTGGTAAATCCGGGAAAATACGCCGCGGCGTCCAGCTGCATCTGAAGGCTGAACGCCAGATTCTGTTCCTTGTACCCGTTGGGAAGATATGCGATGGGACCCTCCGGCGTCTGGCTCATGCCGTTGAAAAACATGATAGGTGCCGTGGGTTTTCCGTTTATCTCCGACACCATATGTAGATCCTCCCTGACACCGTCCCTGTGAATGTCCAGAACCACCTGGACGGACGGGTTTTCCTGGAGAACAGCGGTGATTCCGTCAAGGGCATAATCATAAGCCTTGCTTCGGTTCAGTTCCCCCTCCATGGTATCGTATGCCTGGGTATTGTGAATCACATTGTACCCTCTGGCCTCCAAAAGCTCTGTCAGGTAATTTCCGATGTCCACCACGGTGGCCTGTGGATTGTCTGGTCCATAGTCGGCATATGTCTCCTGAGAATGGGTGTGGTAGATGAGGATCTGCGGATTCTCAGCGTCTTTCTCTATGGACAGATCCTCCCCCAAAAGCCTGGCCGCATCCATCTCATCTCTCCCCGCCGTGGTTGAAGAGTGGACACTGTAAAAATGCTTCATGAGAAAATCGTAGTCTGCCAGCTGCTCCAGCACATAGCCGGTTCCTGTCAAAGGAAGCCCCTCGGCCGTGTGGTATGCCGCCGTCCCTGCAGTCAGATTTGCGACTGCCGCCAACTTTACCTGGTCTGACCCGACTCCGCTTTTCTCCTCCCCGGCCACGCTCTCCGCGCCTTGTACCTGCGTTCCGTCTGCTAAAAAATTGCCTTCCCCCCTCTCTTCCCGCATGATTCCGGCCATATCTGCTTTGTCCGTTCCCGTCTCCTCATCACCTCCAAACAAAAGATAACCCGACTCTGCCACCACTCTCTGGCTTTCCAGATACCCTGCAAAAGACGGGTCCGGATCTCCCCGACCTGCGTCTTCCTCCTGATATCCCGTATAAAACCGGATCCTGGGATCTCTGTTTCTCAGCCACATCGCCAGTCCCTCATGTCTGTCGTCTTCCTGACCGGACTCTTTTCCTCCATAATCGCCTTTGTACTTCTCCCACATTGTCCGGGGATAGCTCCGCCGGACAACCAGCTCCACCCCGTCTTTAAGAAGCTCTCTTCCGTATTCTCTCACAGCCGCCTTTTGTTCCCCTCCCAGCTCCTTCTCCCCGGTCCCCGCCAGTGCCAGGATCAGAACTCCGCCCGCCGCCGTCATGATTATCTTCAGTGCCTGATTCACATTGTAACGAAACCGCCTCATGATCCTGTTCCCCTGGTGAACCCTTTTTATCTATCATATGAATAATGTCTTGCTTCTTTCCACTTTTCGTGTCCGTTTATTACCAAGTGCGGTGTCACTGAGGCTGGCTTCCCGCCTCTCTGTGAAATCCCCGGGGCATAAACGCCAGATGAATCCCCTCGGAGATAGTGTAGCTCAGCCTCTTCACCGTCTGATCAATATCCGGCGGCGTCACATACAGGCTTCCGAACTCCGGTTCCAGAAGCTCACTGATCAGCTGATACTGCTCGTCCGGATCCAGATGTTCCAGAAAATCTCCCATCTCATGGGTCTGGACATAGCTGGCCAGAGTTCCGCTCAGAGCCGAGATCGTGTCATGCACTATTGCCGCCGCCCCCACCACTGTGGGCACGCCCACGGCCAGCACCGGAACCCCCAGGCTTTCCAGAGTGAGACTGTGGCGGTGGTTGCCCACGCCGGAGCCCGGGTGAATGCCCGTGTCCGTCAGCTGTATGGTAGTTCCCAGCCGCCGTATGCTCCTGGCCGCCAGGGCGTCAACGGCGATGACCAGATCAGGCTTTGTCTCATAGATGATGCCTTTTAGAATCTCTGCCGTCTCCATCCCCGTCTGGGCCATAACTCCCGGCACGATCCCGCTCAAGACCGCACCTTCACTCTCTTCTATGTTCCTGTTAACCCGAAGATTTCCCAGCACCTTGGGGCCCAGGGCATCCGGTGTCACCGACTGATTCCCCAGCCCCACTGCCAGCACATGGATATCCTTCCTGTCCGGTATCTTTTTCTGTCTCTTCAGCTCCTTCACCATGCGTTTCAACTGCGCCGCCAGCTCCTCGGACACCTCCCTGTGATAATCCTCATCGCCTCTGGCCAGCGCTCCTGCCTCCATGGTGATGTACATTCCTTTCGGCTTCCCCATGGCTTTTGCTCCCTGCTCATCCAGGATCGCCACCTCAGTCAGCTTGATTCTGCTGAAAGCCTTCCTCCACTCTCTTAAGGAGACTCCTGTCACTTCCCCGCCCTTTCCCGGAAAACTCTCCTTCTCCTCCACCGCCAAATCTGTCCGAACCTCAAACATATTTTCCCTCCTTAATTTTGCCGCGCCCTGAACTGCTGCCTGCTGTTGTTACTGTTCGTTACTGTTCACAGTTTTCGCAAAAAATCGGGAAATATGTATTGACATTCCCTTCCTTATTAGATAAAATATTAAAGCATGTTTACATTGAAACTGTCCGTGTCCAGACTTTGATGCAAACCAAAGAATCTTAACAATAATCATTTTAATCGGAGGTGCCCAGATTGGCTAACATTAAATCTGCTAAAAAAAGAATCCTGGTTATCGAAACCAAGACTGCCAGAAACAAAGCGATCAGATCTAAAGTAAAGACTTCTATTAAGAAGGTGGAGGCCGCTATCGCCGCCGGCGACAAAGCTGCTGCACAGGCATGCTTGTTGGCTGCGACTTCTGAGATCGACAAGGCCTGCACAAAAGGCGTATACCACAAGAACAACGCTTCCAGAAAGGTATCCCGTCTCAGCAAGGCTGTAAGCGCCATGGCATAATTGAATCAGATAGAATCTTAGGCTCCCGAAACCGTGGGTGTGGCGGTTTGAGGAGCCTTTTGTCTACAATAATCACAGGGCAGGATTCAATGCCGCCCTGTTTTTCCATATTCTTTCGCGATGAGCAGCTCCACCGCCAGCCTCTCCCCCAGCCGCCCTGTCTTCACCGCCTCCTCCGAATCCACACATAAGTTTACATAAGACAATATCTGCTCCCTGGAAAAAGATCTGGCCTGGGGCATGATCTTGCCCACCACAAAGGGCTGCATCTTCAGGCTGGACGCGATCCTCCCCTTCTCCATCCCCTGATTCATCAGCTCCTTCACCTGGAGGATCTGGTTGAACTGCCTGGCGATGAGAAACAGGATTCGCATCGGGGGCTCCTTCAAAGTCAGCAGATCCTCGTACAGATCCATAGCCCGCCTGGTGTTCCCGCTGACGATGGCCGTCACCATGTCAAAGATCTTGTTGGTCACCCGATTGGTGCAGATGGCCTCCACATCCTGATCTGTAACCACATCTCTGCCCCAGGTGTAGCTCACCAGCTTCTCCAGCTCCATGCGGATATTCTCCATGTCATCCCCGGTCATGGAAAGGAACAGGTTCATGGTCTTTCCGGTGATCTTCTTTCCCTCCCTGGCCAGGATCCCCCCCGCCCAGGAGGACAGCTGCTTCGCGTCCTGCCTGACCATCTCCGCGCTGTATCCCAGTTCCTTCACCTTCTTGTACATCCTGCTGCGCTTGTCCACCTCCGACTCCACGAACAGGATGCAGGTGGTATCAGGCATGCCGGGCAGATACTCTGCCAGCGGTTCCGCCCCCGAGCCCTTGAACAGGCCGCTGTCCTCTATGAGTATCAGGCGTCTCTCCCCGAAAAACGGCATGGTGTCCGCCAGACTTATGACCTCCTTTAAGTCCGTACCCTTCCCCTCAAACTGATGGAAATTCATGGTGTCGTCTCCCACCATGGCCTCCCGCAGCCGATTCTTATAGCTCTTTTTTAAAAATGCCTCCTCGCCCCAGAGAAGGTACACCGGTTTAAACTGTCTCTCTTTTATATCCTGATTCAGCACCTTCATACCCTCTCCTCCGCCTGTTCAAACAGCCCTGCCAGATACACCGCGTCCTCCATGGTATTCTTCCACCTATATTTCTTCAAATCCACCTTCCACCCCTCCTGGGTCCACAGAACTCTGACCCCCTCCGACTCTAAAAGAGCCCTCTGCATGTCAAATGTCTCAAAATGGGACGCGCCGCTGAGGATTCCCCTGGCGTTTACCACCCTGTAGGCCGGCACATCCTTCCCAGCCAGCCCCTCCCGCAGCCCGTATCCTACCTGACGGGAATTTTTCGGTTTCCCACACAGCATAGCCACCTGGCCGTAGGTGGCCACCTTTCCCTCCGGTATGCTTCTGCACACGATTCCTATGCGCCTGTATATATCCATATGATTATCCGCTCCCTGTCCGGAATTTTTTCGGGCCCTGCCTCCGTCAAGCCGCCCCTTCCATGGTTCACGCTGACCGTTTCTTGATGCCTGCCGCCCCCAGCCTGTCCGCCCACCTCTCCGTGTAAAACCATGAGTAGGGAACCTGTCTCTCTCTCCTCTGTTTTCTGCACCACCTCGATCTCTCCCACACAATAGACGGAAGTCCTATAACCAGCAGATACAGAGGCCCCAGCATCAGGGACTGCCTCGTATGCCCGTACTCATGAATCGCCATCTCACGGCACCACTCCTCATCCACGTCAGGAGTAAAGATAAACAGTCCCAGGGAGATCCCGCCGTCTATATCCCATTTTGTGTGGACCGTTCCGTGATACCACTGATGGGGAAATGCCCTGTAGCGCAGAAACAGCGCAAACCCCAGAATTGTCTGCAACCCTCCCCATGTACACTGGAGCAGCATATACATAGTATTCTGCATTCTGTGTTCTGATCTCATATTCTCTCCTTCAGCCGGATACCGTGCCCCTTTTCTCACAGACAGGATAGTCCTGCTTTTCCTGTTTTCCTTCTATCATATCACAGAACCCCTTCTGCCGCACCATAAAACTTTATAGTTCCCCTGCGGCATTGACCGGCTGCCGATACAGACACAGCGCTTGGCTCATCGCCCATAATAAAACAGCCCTCAGGAAAGTTTTTCCCTGAAGGCTGTAATTTTGCAGGACAAATTATTCAGCTGCCGTCAAAATCGCCGTGATATATCCCACAGTATCCGCCAGTGTGGCGCCGGACACCGCGTCAATAACCTCCTCGGCAGTCTTGCCTGTCAGCTCCTGCAGCTCGGCGATACTCTTGCCGTTTACAAAGTCCTGGATAGCGTCAAAATTCGACGCAATCTCCACGGTAGAGCCGGCTTTCTTCATATTCTCAGAATAGTACTCGTTGTTTACCCTCTTGGATCCCAGAACCTTGCCGTCCAGAATACTCTCCCCTTCTGTAAAGGAAGCGCTGTTGGGAACACCGATCTGCTCTCCATCCAGGAACTGGAACTCATCGATATAGGACAGAACCACGTTGGTTCCGTCAGTGAGAGCCGCAGCCAGGGTAAAGCATTTGGTTCCGTGGGCAGCCGCCTCAACCATATTCAGAGTCAGATCCTCTGGATCGCCGTCATATGCCGCCGCCGGATTCTCTTTCGCCGCCTTTGCCGCCTCCGCGATCACACCCAGATAACCTGCCGTGTCCGCCAGGGTAGCTCCGGACACCGCGTCTGCCACCTCTTCCGGCGTCTTTCCTGCCAGTTCTTCCAGTTCATCGATGGTCTTTCCTGCCGCAAATGCCTGGATCTGGTCAAAGTTTACAGCGATCTCCACAGTGGAACCCGCCTTTTTCATGTTCTCGGAGTAGTAGGCATTGTTCACTCTCTTGGATGCCAGAACTTTTCCCTCTGCCACGCTTCCGTCCTGGATAAACGCATCGCTGTTGGGCACACCTGTCTGCTCACTGTCCAGAAACTGGTATTCGTCGATATAGGCCGCCACAACCCGGTCGCTGCCGTCGATGACTGCCGTAGCCACAGTGAAGCACTTGTCACCGTGGGCGGCTCCCTCCACCTGACCGATCCTCAGCTCCATGGCGCCTGCCGATACTGCCTCGGTCTCCTTCTCTGTCTCCTCAGCTGTAGTCTCTTTCTCGGTCTCAGCAGCCGCGGTAGTCTCCACCGCTGTGGTAGTCTCCGCCGCTGTGGTAGTCTCCGCCGCGGCAGCTGTGGTAGTCTCCGCCGCCGTGGTGCCGTCATTTCCAGATCCGGAACATGCGGTCAGCACCGCCCCGCTGCAGGCAAGTACCAGCAGGGACTTTTTCAGATTCGCTTTTTTCATAATGTTTCCTCCTTGTCAATCCATCATCAATCTTGAAGACTGCCCGTACATTATACCTTTTTATCCGGGATTGCACAAGAGAAATTTTTTTTAACAAACTAAAATTTTTTTTCAACTGGTATCTGTATTTCCGTCACAAATTTGGACGAGTCCCTGGTCAATCCCTCGTCAATCATAGTGATCTCCTTGGAAAATCCTGCCACGCTGTATCCCCGTTCTCTCAGCCAGCCCATCAGCCGCCCATAGTACTCTCCCGCCTGTCTGTGGGTTCCCCGAAACCGCACGGACACACACTCTTCCTGAGGCAGACACATGGTCTCCCCTTCATAGCTTTCTTCCTCCTCCAGCACCAGAAACACCATGTCATAGCTGTGATACTCACCTTTTTTCAGGCGCGCTCTGGATATACCCACCCCCACTTTTCCCAAAAAAGCCAAAGGTTCGGTCTGCTCCAGCCTTCTGATGGAATGCTCCAGATCCAGATACGTCTCCGGCCTCACCTCCGTCCTGAGAAGAGCCAGTCTCCTGGGGCCTGCGGTGGTCATCCGAATTCTGTCCGGTTCTGAACCCAGAGCATCCTTGAGCTGTGCCAGGCGGTTGTCGATCCTGCGCCCTATACGCCTCAGCTCCTCCTGCCGCCTTTCCACTTCCAGTTTCTGCTTCTCCAGCAGCTGCCACATCTTGTCTGTATCCCGGTTGTCCAGAAAATCTCCAATCTTCTCCAGAGGCATATCCAGAATCCTGAGATAGCGAATGGTATTCAGACACTCAAACTGCCGGATACCGTAGTAGCGGTATCCGGTCTCTTCATCTGTATATTCTGGTTTCAGCAGACCCAGCCGGTCATAATGCCTGAGAGTCCCGATGCTTACATGAAAAAGTCTGGCCATCTCACCGATCCGGAACAACTCGTCTTTCCGTTCCTCCACGTTTTCTCCCCTCATACAGAACATACGCCAGTGTATAAACAGCCATAATCCCGGAAACTGCAGGTGCTATCCGCCCCAGCATCCCCAGGTCATGGGCAAAATACTTTCCGAACAGATACACCATGGGAATTCTCAGAACCAGAGCCCCCGCGCTGCAGCTTACCATGGTCCACACTGTTTTCGCACGCCCGTTGAGATACCCGTTGAGGCAGAACACCATGGCCACCATGATATAATCATAGCTGCAGGACCGGAAGAAGGGAACTCCCGCAGCGATGATCTCAGGATCCTTCGTGAACGCCCCGATCATGGTCTCCGGGCTCACCTGAGCCCACACCCAGAACAGAACCGACACTCCCACGGCAAAACTCATCCCATACCACAAAGCCTTTCTGGCCCTCTCCGGTTTCCCCGCCCCTGTATTCTGAGCTGTGATGGCCGCCAGAGCGTTGGCCATGGAGGTGGCTGTCAGCATGGCGAACACATCATACTTGCTGCCGATTCCCACAACTGACGCCGCGAACACCCCACAGCTGTTCATCACAGTCATCAGGTATAAAAACGATATCCTCACCATCAGCTCCTGGAACGAGATAGGAATCCCCACTCCGGCCAGCTCCTTTGCCAGTCTTTTATGTACACGAAAAGAGGATGGCCTGAAATCAAATATAAAAGCCTTTCTCTTCAGATACGCTACAGCCACAGCCATGCTGACTCCCTGGGAAATCACCGTGGCCAGCGCCGTGCCTGCCACGCCCATACCCACGCAGCGCACCAGCACAACATCCAGCACCATATTCAAAACGCAGGCCACTGCCACGAACATCATGGGCTTCCCGGAATCTCCACAGCCCCTGAGAATGGCGCTGACAGAATTGTAGCCGCAGATAAAAAAATTGCCCCAGGCGCAGACAGCCACATATGTCATGGTGAGTTCAAAGGACTCCCTGGGCGTGTTCAGCATCCTCAAAAGCGGCGCCTCAAAAGCCAGCATCAGACCTGTCAGCGCCAGGGCAAACACGGAGAACACGGTCAGCGTGGTCCCTATGGCCTTCTTTACCATGTCATAATTTTTCTGCCCCATGTAATTTCCGATAATGATAGTGCTTCCCAGCGTCAGGCCCGATGACAGACTGGTGACTATCTGTGTCACCTGAGTCCCTGTGGAAACCGCCGCCACGCTCCTGGCGTCGCAGTATCTTCCCACAACAAACAAATCCACCGCCCCGTACAGAGACTGGAGAATATTGGCCGCCAAAAACGGAACCGCAAACATACATAACATCGACAGCAAATTGCCTTCTGTCAGATCCTGCTGTTTCATAGATAAAAACCCCTTTCTCTCAAATCAACTCTACTATAAAGTCTGCAGCCGTTGTAGAGTCAAGAGGTTTTTCCCGTCTTTTATAAAATCACTCCGAAAAGCCCTCGATCAGGCTGACCGCGCCGCAGACCACCGGATAGTGGCTGTCGTACTCGTCTCTGTCCGCCATCTTAAACTTATAATACTTCTCTTCTTTGATCTCCTGAAAGACCCCATCTACCTCCAGGCGCTCGTTCAGCGCCTTCTCGTTGATCTCGTAGATGGCTTCCCTGCCGTCCTTGTCCTCCGTGCGGATCAGATACACCTGCTCCCCGTCCATCTCGGAGATGACCTTTTCTATGACTCTCACTTCCACCATCCAGTTGTCCCGCTTATCCTCTCTCCTGGGAATAATCGCCAGCACGCCCACAATAACCACCAGAGCCGCTGCCAGAACAACATATTTCATCATTCCCCTTATGAATTCACTTTCTCTGTTCATCTCGTTTTTCCTCCCTCACCTGTTCATGCAACCTATTATACTCAAGATTTTTATGGTTTGCAAGACCTGCATCTCTGCCTTATCTGGGAATATAACCTCTAACTGTCATCTCACCTCCGTCTGTCCTCACCGTCACGGCTCCCCTCTCCTGGGTAAGATACCAGCCGATCCCCATATCTTCCAGACGTTTCAGAGTCTCCTGGGACGGATGGCCATACCGGTTCCCCTCCCCGCTGGATATCACGGCCAACCGGGGCCTGACTCTTTCAAGGAAGGCTTTCCCTGTTGAATACGCCGAGCCGTGATGAGCCGCCTTCAGAACCTGGACCGTGGGAACCTCCCCCCGGCGAAGCCACCTCTCCTCCCCCTGAGTGCTCATGTCTCCGGTCAGAAGAATCCCCGCCTGTCCGTAGGTTATCAGGAGAAGCAGGGAATGCTCGTTTCTGTCCAAGGCCCTGCCCCCGTGATCCTCCGGTCCGGGATAGAGACAGCGCAGCTCCAGACTTCTCCCGGAAATTTTGTCTCCCCGCCTCATCCACTTCACCGAAGCCCCGTGCTCCTGTGCCAGCTTCTCCAGCTCTTCATATATCCTGTCGCCGCTCCCTCTGCCGGACCAGGGAAGAATCACATTGCGCACCTGGATTCCCCTGTCTTCCTCCAGAAACTCTCTGAGACCCGAGATGTGGTCCTGATCCCCGTGGCTTACAATGGCATAATCCACCGCACTGATCCCCTGGCTCTTTAAAAATGGTTCCAGAACCAGCTCCCCCAGTTCCTTCCTGTCTGTGCTACCCCCGTCCACAAGAATCACCATATCCTCTGCCCTGATGCAGATTCCGTCACCCTGTCCCACATCCAAAAACGTCACCTCCATCCCTGTCCGGGGGGCGGGACACAGAAGAATCCCGAAGGTGACCATGGAAAAACAGACAAAAAACAGCGCTCTTTTTCTATTAGCCCCGCCCTTGCCGCCTTGTGCACCCTCCCCGTCTTCCTGCCTTCCCATGCCGTCTTTCTGCCCTCCCCGGCTGCCTTCCGTGCCTTCTGCGTCTTTCTGCCTGCCGGCCCACACTGCCGCGGCCAGAAACACTGCCCACAGTACCCCATAGCTTCCCAACTGCTCCCACCGGGGTCTTCCCGGCGTGAGAACCGACCATGGGAGCTTCCGGGTCGTCTCACAGAGCCACTGATAAAATTCCAGCACATAGTGACCGGCCCCCACGGCAGCCGCCCCCGCCGCAGGAGACACACTTCCCAGCGCCGCTCCCAGAAGCCCTGACAAAAGCACAAAGGACATAAGGGGAATAACCACCAGATTCAGCAATATCCCGTAAGGCGGATACTCAAAATAGTGGAACAGAATCACAGGACATGTAACCACCTGTATCACTGCTCCGGTTACGAGAGTCTTTTCGTAACCTCTCTCCGCCTCCATCCATCTCTCCATCGCCGGCTCCACCCCTCCCAGAGCCAGCACCGCCCCGAAAGACAGCTGAAATCCGGCCTGAAACAGCAGTGTGGGAGACTTGAGCAGCAGGGTCACGGCACAGACCGCCAAAGCCGTCCTCAGGTCGTAAGTTCTCCCTATACACACAGCCGACAGCTGCAGCACCACCATAAGCGCCGCCCGGATCACACCGGCAGAGATTCCCGTCCCTCCCGCCATGACTCCGTAGCTCACCGTCACGGCGCCAGCCAGAAGGCCGGCGGCGGGGGGAGACATGCCAATCTTTCGAGACAGCCCAAAGGCTCCCAGTCCTATCATGGATATATGGAGGCCGCTAACAGCCAAAAGGTGGGCTATGCCGCTGCTCTGATACAGATCCTTTATTCCGTCCGAAAGTTCTGTCTTCTCCCCCAGAACCACAGCCCGGAAGAGCCCCCTGTCCTTCTCCCGGCACACCTGTCCAAACACTTTGGCCACATGGCGCTTAAGCCGGTAAACCGCCTCCAGATAAGGGATTACCTCCCCTGACAAGATATCCAAGTTCTCCCCGTAAAACCGGCCCTCAATCCCCAGGGCGTGATAGTACTCTCCAAAATCAAACTCCCCGGGATTCCTTGGCCTGTCAAAAGCCTCCAGCTCCCCCTCAAGGCATATTCTCATCCCCAGACCCAGACCCGCTGCCTCCATATCCACATAAGCCAACACATTTCCATACTCCTCTGGGCTTCCGCCGGCTGCCACCTGAACCTTTGTCAGCTCCAGCGTCAGACCTCTCCCGCTTTTTCTCTCCTGGATTCCTACCACGTTCCCTTCCAGCCCCAGCCGTTTTCCCTCCAGCTCCTGTGCCCTTTGGCAGGATTCGTCCCAGTTCCTCCAGTCCCTTTTTATCCAGCACAGTCCGAAGATACAGAAAAACGGCAGAAGCCACCACACCAGGCTCCTGCCGTTTCTCAGCCACAGACAACAGACCCCAGCTGTCAAAACAGCCAGAATCCCCACCGTCCACACCACAGGCAGCAGAGCCAATACCTCTCCAAGTACGAATCCCCCTGCTATATATTCCAGTGGTCTTTTCATTATAAAATTTTACTCCTCCAAAATCTCCAGATTCCTCTCAAATTGTGTGTTCAGCGATACCGCATCCCGAAACATCACATCCTGGGAACCGTTGATGGTGATCTGCACTTTGCTCACCGTGGAGATCTCCGACAGTGAGTTCACGATGGAATAGATGGGAATATACTCATTCACGTCCAGCGTATTGTTTAAAAACGCAGAATCAAAATTGATATAACAGATGTTCTCATTGAGAGACACATTTAAAAGTTTGGTTCCCTCCGGCAGAGTCCGGTAATGACCTGCCGCCTGGGGGCCCTTAAGCAGTTCCTCTACAATCAACCGCTCGAGAGAAGTGTTGATGCTGTGCACCACCTCTCGGTTCTCCCCCACCAGATACTGTCCCGTCTCGTCTGTGAAGAACAGGTTAAGCTGGCTTTTCTCATAAGAATTGATATCGCTGATTCCCTCGATAAAATCCGAATCCGAGAGCATCCCCACAGGATTCCCGTAAGAGTCCAGAAGAGGCTGATCCGCCACATAGATGCTGATGTAGTCGATCCCCTCGATCTGGGTCATGGTCTTGGCCAGCGCCGCCCTGCACAGGATCTCCCTGGTAGCGTTCATGTTCACCTTGCTGCCGTACCCTGCGTCAAAATAGAGAAACAGCACCTGGTCCTCCTGGCGGTAGCCCAGATATCCCACCTTGTCCGACAAGGCTACCTGACCGTCCACATCGTTAGGAACATTGAGAAACCTGTCCATCAGTTCCGGTATCAATTCTCCCTGTTCCCTGGTTTCCGTATAGTACTTCTGAGGCGCCAGCTTTGTCATAGAGGAATTCAGATAGTAAATTTTATAGGTTCCCTCCGGTTCCTCCTCCTGCGCCTGTTCCTGTTTTCTGCCGCATCCCGCCGCCAGTGCCATGAGAAGAAGCAGAAGCCATATTGTCCGTCTCATTCTCTGCCTCCTCCTATGTATTGTCCTGTAAGACATTCCTTGTTCCCGGAATATAATTCAGCGGAATCCTCACCATAAAAGTGGAACCCTCGCCCTCTTTGCTCACCAGGCGCACGGCTCCGTGATGCATCAGAATTACCTTCCTGGTGATAGCCAGACCCAGACCGGTTCCTCCCGTCTCCCTGGAGCGGGCCTTATCCACCCTGTAAAACCGTTCAAACACCTGCTCCTGAAACTCCTCTGGTATGCCGATTCCCGAATCCGACACCTTCACATAAAAAAATTTGTGGTCCGCGTCCACCGTCACCCGGACCCAGCCGTTCTCCACGTTGTACTTGATGGCATTTTCCACCAGGTTGTTCAGAGCCAGAGACAGTTTCACCTCATCCACGTCCGCAGTCACCTCACGGATGCTCTCCAGAATCAGATCCACGTTCCTCCTCCGGGCAATAGGACGCAGCCTCTTGAGTATCTGCTGCACCAGCCCGTTGATATCCAGCTGTGCCACGTTCAGCTCCGCCACTGATTTATCCATCTTCACCAGGGACAAAAGATCGTCGATGATCTTGCTCTCCCGGTCGATCTCATCGGAAATATCCGTCATAAACTCCCGGTACAGCTCCACCGGCACCTCATCCATACTCATCAGAGAGTCCGCCAGAACCCGAATGGAGGTGATAGGCGTCTTCAGTTCGTGAGACACGTTTGAGACGAACTCATCCCTGGACCGGTCCACGCTTTTAAGTTTTGTGAGAGTATTCCTGATAGCTGTGGAGAGCTGTCTTGTCTCTTTGTAGGCATTCTCCGAGATCACCTGGTCCAGATTGCCGTCCGCCACCCGGTTCATCACCTTCTGGAGGCTGCCGAAGGGACGCATCAGGATCGTCACCAGAACCACCGAGGCCAGCAGGATGATACAGAACGCCATCAGCTGAAAGAATACGCCTTTCTCCGACACCCTCTCCGCCATATCCGTGAGATTCTCTGTGGAAGCCGTGGCCACCAGCACCCCCTCGATATTCTTCTCCTCCGTGTTGTCATAAATGGGCACCGCCAGGGCAAAATAGTGCTTATCTTTCTCGAATTTGCTCCCGCTCTCTCCCTGAAAACAGCGAATCACTTCCTCCGCCACATGGGTGCGGCCTTCGGCCAGCCGAAACGTGTCCTTGATCACCTTAAAATTCCTGTTGACCACCACGATTCTCCCGCCGAATATATCCGCTATGGTGTCCAGCTCCACATCCACCGCCGAGTCCCTGGTATCACCGCTCATGTACCCCGATCTGCTCATCTTATTGCTGATAATCAGACACTGATTCTGAACCTCCATCACCCTGGAGTCCACCTGTGTCTGGCGGAAAGACCTGTCTGTCAGTTTCCCCAGAATATACATGGGAAAAAAGCCTATAAGTAAAAACAGGAAAAACAGCGGCACCTTCATGCTGACGCCGCCCCCCCACAGTTTTGTCTTCACCTGCTCTAACAACCCCAGCCTCCTCTACCGCAAAGCCTTGGCACAGGCAATAGCCAGAGCTCCGGGCCCGATATGACAGCTGACACTGAGAGAAAGAGGATCTATGTGGATCTCGCCGGTTTCCGGGAACATGGCCTTCAGCTCTTCCCTGAGTTCCAGGGCCGCTGCCTCGTTCTGGGTGTGAGCTATAAACAGATGAATCGTCTTTCCCGTCCCGTCGCCGAATCTCTGCTCCATGTCATGAGCCATGGCTGTCATCATAATGTTCTTGGCCTGCTTTATAGTTCTGGCCTTGGCGAAGGCGTCCAGCTTCTCCCCCTGGATCTGCAGAACCGGCTTTAAGCGCAGCAGAGTTCCCAGAGCCGCCGCCGCAGGTGTGATTCTTCCGCCCTTTTTCAGATATTTCAGCGTATCCAGCATGATATAGATGCTGGAGTCAAACTTGGTTGCCTCCAGATATTCCCTGATCTGAGCTGCCGTCTTCCCCTCCGCCGCCATGGTCCTGGCATCCAGGGCCGACTGCCTCTGGGTCACGGAGATCCGCTGGTTGTTCACCACCTCCACCTTTCCCTGGTAATCCTCCTGAAGCATCAGCGCCGTCTGACAGGAACCGCTGAGCCCGCTGGACATGGGAATATGCACAATCTCATCGTACTCTTTCAAAATCTCATCCCACAGCCCGGTCACCGCCTGGGGAGACGGCTGGGAGGTGGAAATATCACTTCCGTCTTCGAGTCTCTCGTAAAATTCTTTCTGGGTCAGGCTGATATCCTCAAAATAGTCCTTCCCGTCGATCATAAAAGGCATGGGGAGCACAAAAATCCCCAGCTCCTTTGCCTGCGCCTGCGTAATTCCGCTGTTGCTGTCCGTCACAACCGCTACTTTCATAATCTCCAACTCCTTTTGTTATTTATATCCGTTCAGGCAGTCACCTTTTTCCCTGCTTCTGCCCCGTCCGTGATGCTGGCTGAGGTGTAAAGCTGGTAATAGAGCCCCTTCCTTGCCATCAGTTCTCTGTGGTTCCCCTCCTCCACGATGCGGCTTCCCGAAAGCACCAGGATCCGGTCTGCCCCGTGGATGGTAGTCAGCCGGTGGGCGATAGTCAGAGTCGTCCTTCCCCTGGCCAGCTTGTCGAGGGATTCGGACACCAGGTGCTCGCTCTCGTTGTCCAGAGCGGCGGTGGCCTCGTCCAGAATCAGCAGCCTGGGCGCTTTTAAAAATACCCTGGCAATACTGATGCGCTGTTTCTGTCCTCCCGACAGCTTCACGCCTCTCTCACCCACATAGGTATCATACCCGTCTTTCAGCTCTTCTATAAATTCATGGGCTCCCGCCAGCCTGGCGGCCTCTATCACCTCCTGACGGCTGGCTCCCGGCCGGCCGTAGGCGATATTCTCGTAGACACTGCCGGAGAACAGGTACACGTCCTGCTGCACCACACCCACACTGCCCCTCAAGCTCTCCAGCGTCACCTTCCTTATGTTCTGTCCGTCGATAAGGATCTCCCCCCGGGTGGGGTCGTAGAACCTGGGAATCAGGCTGCACATGGTGGTTTTGCCCCCTCCCGAAGGTCCCACCAGAGCCACTTTCTCCCCCGGCCTGATGGTCAGGTCGATGTCGGACAGCACCGGCGTGTGGTCGTCAGGATACTCAAAGGACACATGCCTGAAGGTGATCTCTCCCTCCACATCCTTCAGAGGAACCGCCCCCTTCTCGTCAAAAATATCCACATCCGCGTCCATCAGCTCCATAAACCGCTCCACACCGGTCATACCTCTCTGAAACTGCTCCGCGAATTCGATGATGCGACGGATCGTAGCCAGAAGGGTGGTGACATACATTGTGTAGGCCACCAGATCTGCCGGCGCGATGAGCCCTCTTATCATAAAGATACCCCCCGCCACGATGACCACCACGTACATGAGGCCGTCAAAAATCCGGATGGTATTCTGGAATGCCGCCATGTACTTGTATGTCTGGCGCTTGATCTTCAAAAATTCCCGGTTGTCGCGGTTGAATTTGTCGATCTCCATCTTCTCGTTGGCAAAAGCTCTCACCACTTTATTTCCCAGAAGGCTGTCCTCGATCCTGGCGTTCAGCTCCCCGATATGATTCCTCTGACGCTTAAAAGCCTTCCGGACCTGCAGGTTAAAATAAGTGCAGGACACGGCCATCACCGGGATCAGTACGAAGATGATCACCGTCAGCAGCACATTGATCCTGGCCAGTATAATAAAAGAAACCACACCTTTGAGGAACGCTATAAAAAACTCCTCCGGACAATGGTGGGCAAACTCTGTCACATCGAACAGGTCGCTGGTAATCCTGGCCATGATCTGCCCTACCTTGGTGTTGTTGAAATAGTTGTCCGACAGTTTCTGGAGATGACTGAAGGCATCCTCCCTCATATCCGTCTCAATGGCGGCTCCCATCACATGCCCCGTGTACGCCATATAGTAACTGGCCATCCCGTCTATGATCCTCAGGGCGAAATACACGGCCCCGATGGTCAGAATCGTCCTAACCGTCAGCGATCCCAGATCGCTCATGCCTATGTTGGTGATGTAGCGCAGAATCAGAGGCAGAACCATCTCGCACACTGTGGTCAGGGCCGCGCAGAACAGGTCCATAGCCATAACTCCCACATATTTTTTATAATATGGGATAAATCGTTTTAACAGTACCCCTGTCTTCATCTCGTTTATCTCCCCTTTTTCCTCCATGGTTTTACTAGTGTAACATAAATGTATGGTTTTTTCCATCTAAAAAAGAAAAAAACTCTTTTTATCTCATTGAAAGATTGTGTGAAATCATGTACAATATTCTTTGTGTATTAATTGTCAAGCGCGGCGATGGCGGGTTATGTCCACAGTCTTTGTGAACCGACCGGACACGGCAGGACCGGCAGCCGCGAGAAGAGGAAAAAGAGTATAAAGGAGAACAGCCATGAGCAAGAAACCGGTAGTTTTAATGATCCTGGATGGTTACGGCCTGAACGACAAGTGTGAGGCCAACGCGGTCTGCGAGGGAAAGACCCCTGTCATGGATCAGCTGATGAGCCAGTGCCCCTATGTCAAGGGACAGGCAAGCGGCCTGGCAGTAGGCCTTCCCGACGGCCAGATGGGCAATTCCGAGGTGGGGCACTTAAATATGGGCGCAGGCAGAATCGTGTACCAGGAACTGACCAGAATCACCAAATCCATCGAGGACGGGGATTTCTTTGAAGTTCCGGAGTTTCTGCAGGCAGTGGAAAACTGTAAGAAGAAGGACTCCTCCCTTCACCTCTGGGGACTGGTATCCGACGGAGGCGTGCACAGCCACAACACCCACATTTACGGCCTTCTTGAGCTTGCCAAAAGACATGGCCTTGAAAAAGTGTACGTCCACTGTTTCCTGGACGGGCGCGACACCCCGCCTGCGTCAGGCAAGGAATTTGTGGAGGAACTGGAGGCAAAGATGAAGGAGATCGGCGTGGGCAAGGTGGCCACCGTCCAGGGACGGTACTACGCCATGGACCGTGACAATCGCTGGGACCGGGTGGAGAGAGCCTACAGGGCCCTGACCCGGGGCGAGGGAGCAGCGGCCCCAAGCGGCCCCGCCGGAATCCAGGCCTCCTACGACGCAGAGAAGTACGACGAATTTGTTGAGCCGGTGATCGTCATGGAAGACGGAAAGCCGGTGGCGACCGTTCAGGACGGCGACTCTGTCATCTTCTACAACTTCCGTCCCGACCGGGCCCGGGAGATCACCAGAGCCTTCTGCGACGACGATTTCAAGGGCTTCGACAGAGGAGACAGGCTGAACCTGGTGTATGTATGTTTTACAGACTACGACGACACCATCCCCAACAAGCTGGTGGCCTTCAAGAAGGAGACCATCACCAACACCTTCGGCGAATATCTGGCCAGCCACAACATGACCCAGGCCAGAATCGCCGAGACAGAGAAGTACGCCCATGTCACCTTCTTCTTCAACGGAGGCGTGGAGGAGCCCAACAAGGGGGAGGACCGTTTCCTCATACCCTCTCCCAAGGAAGTGGCCACCTACGACTTAAAGCCTGAGATGAGCGCTCCCGGAGTCTGCGACAAGCTGGTAGAATGCATCAAGTCCTGCAAGTACGACGTGATCATCATCAACTTCGCCAACCCGGATATGGTGGGTCACACGGGAGTAGAAGCTGCCGCCATCAAAGCCATCGAGACGGTTGACGCCTGTGTAGGCAGAGCAGTTGACGCCATAAAAGAGGTTGACGGAATCCTGTTTATCTGCGCGGACCACGGCAACGCGGAACAGCTCATCGACTATGAGACCGGCGACCCGTTTACGGCCCACACCACCAACCCGGTTCCCTTCATCCTTGTAAATGCGGATCCGTCCTGCAAGCTGAGAGAAGGCGGACGTCTGGCAGATATTGTCCCCACCCTCATTGAGCTGATGGGTATGGAACAGCCCAAAGAGATGACCGGAAAATCCCTGTTGGTAAAATAGGCAGACACTTAAGGCTGCCGTCTTCACGATGAACAAAAAGAAGCAGAGGATCAGCTCCCCTGCTTCTTTTTACGTTCTATACTCAACTGAAGGTTTGGCGATTTGGCTGTGGCCTACTATATCATATTGAGATGGGTCCGAAAATGTTACAAGCCCGGTTATCCCTCCTGCCCCCGCATATTCCCGCCCCCGGCAAAACCGCCGCGCTCTGTCTCAAAACAGAGTGCTAGGACTCATAAAGGCGGCTGTATATCTCCTCGCAGAGAGAGTCCACATAGGCGGGATCCGGAAGATCCTTGTTGGTGACCAGAAGGTCCTGAATGATCTGAAACCGCTTCAGACTCAGTTCCTCCTCCTCCAGAGCTTCCCTGTCTTCCACCTGGGCATCTACCGCCTCCGCCGTCCACTGTCCTGTAAACCACGAGATCAGTTCTGACGTCTCCTGCTTCTCCCTGGTAATCTGCGGCTGAAGATTTCTGGCATCCCTTGAAGTCTTCACAAACACAATCAGGCAGAACACAGCCATAACCGTGAGGGCGCCCTGGAATATATACCTGGAACCGCCTGCCATAGGAAGCCTGACCACGCCTGTCCAACACAGAACGGAGACGGCCAGCATCAGGACTCCCACCAGAAGAAACGCTGAGGCGGAGGACCGCAGATTCTCATACTTCTGCGCGCTGGTCTCATAGACACCCACCGGCTGGGGGACAGGGATATGCTGTGTCTGTCCGTCCTCCAACTCTCCGGGGACAGCCTGCCGCTCCAACTCTCTGTTCAATTTCTCCAAGTAATCCCTCTGCTTCTTAAAGTTCTCCTCCTGCTCTTTCTTACGCAGGGCTATGGCTGCCTCCTCCGACTCCACCAGAGGTCCGCCGCAGTCTGTGCACACTGTAATACCGTCCACGAATTCCATATCACACTTGGGACAATAGGACATATGGATCATCTCCTCCCCATAAGGTTTTGCTTATTGTTTTCCTACTATAGCACAACCGACAGAAGGATTCAAGCAATTTCTGGCCTATACCCCTTCTCCTGCCCTTCTCTATATCCCTTTGAGCCACTCTCCTGCCAGGCCTATCCAGCCCTGGCACCTGGGCTCTACCATATTCTCCTTGCCGCTGCTGGTATCCTCTGTGGCAAGCGACAGACCATGGCAGCCCTCCGGATAGATGTGAAGCTCTATGCTCACCCCGCACTCTGCCAAAGCCTGGGCCAGCAGAAGCGAATTCTGCACCGGAACCGAGTTGTCCGCCGCCGTGTGCCAGAGAAATGTACTGGGGGTGTGAGGACCCACCTGGCGTTCCAGAGAAACCAGATTCCGTTTCTCCTTATCCCCAGCTTCCTCCCCCAGAAGATTCTCAAAAGAACCTGCATGGCAGAAGGGACCAGACGTAATCACCGGGTAGGACAAAATCATGGCAGCCGGACGTACTTCTTCTGCGCCGAGACCCAGAGGGCCCCACACAAATTCCCGGTTCCAGAACGCCCCCAGGCTGCAGGCCAGATGGCCTCCCGCCGAGAATCCGGAGACGACGATTCTCTCCGGATCCACCAGCCACTCTCTGCTGTGCTCTCTGATCTGCGCCATCAGAAGCGCCAGCTGCCGCAGGGCCGTGGGAAAGCGGGCAGGAGCTATGGAATATCGGAGCACAAAGGCATGGCAGCCCATAGCCAGATACTGCATGGCAACCGGTTCGCCTTCCCGGGGAGACAGGTGCCTGTACCCGCCGCCGGGGCAGATCACCACCGCAGGCCGTACCTTTTTCGTTCCCTCCTCTCCCCAGTCCAGCAGATAAGCATCTACCCCGGCTGTCCCGTTCTTCCTGCCTGGTTCATCCGGCAGCTGTATCTCCCATGATAAAAATTTCATTTTCTAACCATACCTTTCTGCTTTGTCTTGGTGTTACTGGTCCTCCAGGACTTGCGTCACTCCTTTTACAAGATCCGCCGCTGCCTGCTCCGGGGTGATGTCCCTGGAACTCAGACGGCCAAACAACTTATAGTACAGACCGTCGGGATTGGCCTTCAGGTCATTGTCGTCGAACTTGGGGTCCTGGGTAAAACGGCTGTATGCCAAAACCTTGGCGTTGGCCTCCTTGGTCATAGCGTCGCCGATATTCTTCTCGTTCAGATAGGCTACTGCCGCTGCGGAACAGGGAATTCCCCTCTCCGTGGAGTTGATTTCCACACCTTCGGGATCATTCATCAGATAATTCACCAGCATAGCCGCCTCTGTCGGATGCTCTGTGTTAGCCTTGATCGCCATGTTCATGGAAATCTTGGTAAATCCGCCCTGGTACTCGCCGAATTTGATAAACTCGCCGATCACAAACTCCTGCCCCGGCTTGTTGACGCTGTCCATCATGGCATCTCTCACCTTCACAACCGCAGAATCCCATTCCATGATGCCTGCGTACTTGCCGTCGATCCACTTGGAGTTCTTATCCAGGGAGTCCGCCATATCCCCGCTGATTGTGGCGATGCTGGGAATCACATGCTCATCCTCCAGTTTATTCATAAACGCGAAGCCTTCCGCGATCTCTTCTTCCGTGTAATTCATCTTCCCGTCAGTCACCCAGTCTTTGCCGTACTTGGATTCCAGGTAGTATACCATGAAAATAATCCTGTCATATTCTCCCAGAGCCAGAGGATAATATTCCTCATTGTAGGCTTTGAAAGCAGCTCCTGCTGCCAGCAGGGATTCCTCGTCTGTGGGAATGGGACACCCTACCTCGTCAAAAGTAGTCTTGTTCCAGTAGAACAGACGGCCCGTGAGAGAGTTGGGTATAGCCATCAGCTTTCCGTCCACCTGGTTTAACTTCATCTTGTCTTCCGGAAACTGAGTCAGATCGATGATATCGGCCAGCTGGTACAGATCATAGTAGGAAGTGCCGCCCCGACTGTAATCAGTCACCCAGTTGGTACCGATCTGCATCACGTCCGCGCACTCGCCGCTGAGGATGCTTAAAGACTGCTTCTCCTCCCACCCTGTCCATGCACCGTACTCTGTCTCCACCGTGATATAAGGATATTTTTCCATAAATGCCGCCACCAGCTTTTCAGTGGCCTCATGTCTGGAATCCCCGCCCCACCAAGAAAAACGAATGGTCACCGGCTCCTTGGCCGCGTCCTCTGCAGGAGTCTGAGTCTTTTCCCCATCCCCCTGGACAGAAGCCGCCGTAGTCTCGGTCTTGGCGGCCTCTGCCGCCGTGGTCCCCTCTCCTGCAGCCCGGGTCGTCCCGCCTCCTCCTGAGCTTCCACATCCTGTTATAGCCGTCCCCATCGCTGCTGTCAACATCAGTGCCATAATTTTTTTCAATTGTCTTCTCATCGATTCCTCCTGTGCCGTCTTTTCCGGCTTCCATGTTACGGTTCCATAGTTGCGTAAGCGCTTACATGGTTTCATCTTACCATACCGCGGAAAAAAAGATAGATACATTTTTCATAAATAAACATATATTTTTTAGTGTATAATCACGATATATAGATTAATCCTTATAGATTTATCTACATATTTTATTTATATTAAAAAATATTACTTATTATATTCTAAATAATTAATATACTTATGTATATATTTTACATAAAAATAAAATTATAATGAAAATGTTTTCACTTTTTTTCATTTATGAAAATCAGCATGTAACATGCTTTCCAGGAAAACCAATTTTCTCTGAACCCTGCTCTGCCGCTTGCCAGAAATGAAGTTTCTGGTATACTAAAAAGAAACAGTCCGAAAAATATTCTAAAAGCAGGGAGGTTCTATATGGCCGTTACCATCAAAGATATAGCCGCAAAGGCGGGCGTCTCCAACGCCATGGTCTCCAGAGCCCTCACCGGCAGCGGACCGGTGGCCAGAGACAAAAAAGAAAAGATTCTCCGAATTGCCAAAGAGCTTGGGTATGTCCCCAACCAGGCAGCCGTCTCCCTGCGCAAATCCAGATCTCACACCATAGGGCTTTGCTTCTCTTCCATCGACCGCACGTCCTCCCCCTATGTGCTTCACCAGGTGGTCATCGGCGTGTCCGACGTGGTGGGAGGACGGTACAATCTTCTGGTGAAGGCCATCGACACCCACCAGCCCGGCACCCTGGACCCAGGGTTCTGCGACGGGCTGCTCATCATGTCCCGGTGGGACAGCGATCTGGATTTCCTTGAAGAGGCATGGTCCAAAAAGATTCCCATGGTGGCCATCAGCCGCCAGCTTCCCCTGGATATCCCCTTCGTGGCCACCGACGAACAGGGAGGCATGGCAAAAGCCATGGACTATCTTCTGTCCCAGGGACACCGCCGCATCGGCATCATCGAAGGGCCGCAGAATCTGGAGGCCACCCTCTGCCGCCATGCAGGCTGGTGGATCTCCGCCAGGAACTGGGGGCTGGATCCCAGATCTCTTCCTGTGGAGATCGGCAATTTCCGCTACCGCACCGGCAAGACTGCCGCCGCCCGGCTTCTCACCGCCCACCCGGACCTCACCGCCCTTCTCTGCTTCAACGACGAGATGGCCCTGGGCGCCATAGACTCTGCCGCCGACTTAGGTCTTAAGGTCCCCCGGGATCTCTCTGTCACAGGCTTTGACAACTGGGATTTTGCCGGACACTCCGATGCCCGCCTGACTACTGTGGAGAGGAATACCATACGCATCGCGTCCGAGGGAGCCAGAATGCTTCTGGGCTCCATGGAACAGGGGATCCGCCCTGACAATGTGTATCTGGAAAACAAGCTGATCATCCGGAGCAGCGTACGCAATATGGGCACAGGCGGATGAAAAGCCGCGCAAAAGGGAGGATCCCCTTCACCGGAATCCCCCCAGGTACAATCTCTCCAGAACCAGCTTCGGGGCCATGGCATCCTGTAAACTCCCAATGCCATGGCCCCGTTTTACGGTCCCCTATTCTCCAAATTCCATATAGGCCCCCTTCATGGGGCTGGCCGCGTGTTCACTAAACATCCGCAGCACGCCGTTTTTGTATTTCCTCTGCCGGGGTTTCCATTTGCTCCTCCGGTCTCCCAGGATTTCCTGGATCTCCTCCGGGGTCTTTCTCTCTCCTTTGACACCTACGATGTCCAGTTTTCTCTCCTCCACATCAATCTCGATAAGATCCCCTTCTTCCACCAAAGCGATGGCCCCTCCTTCGGCTGCCTCCGGGCTGCAATGGCCGATCACCGGGCCCGTGGAGGCCCCGGAAAACCGCCCGTCGGTGATCAGAGCGATGCTCCGCCCCAATTCTTTATCGCTGCTGATGGCCTCGGAGGTGTAAAACATCTCCGGCATACCGCTGCCCTTGGGGCCTTCATAGCGGATAAACACCGCGTCTCCTTTTTGAACCTTGTGCCTTAACACGGCCTCCAGACATTCTTCCTCACTGTCAAATGGTCTTGCCCGCAGCACGGCCTTGAACATTTCCTTTGGACAGGCGGTGTGTTTGATGACCGCTCCCTCCGGGGCCAGGTTGCCTCGAAGGATGGCGATGCTTCCGTTTGTGCCCATGGCTTTGTCATAAGGCCTTATGATGTCCTCTTTTTTCAGGCTGCTGCCATAGCGGCTGTTGAACTCTCCCAGCCATTTTTCACATCTCTCGTAAAATCCGTCTCGCTTTAACTCCTTCAGATTCTCGCCCAAGGTCTTTCCCGTGACGGTTCTGGCCTCAAGGTGGAGATAGGGTTTGATCTCTTCCATGATGGCAGGCACGCCGCCGGCGTAATAGAACACCTCTGCCGGCCATCTTCCCGCCGGCCGCACGTCCAGAAGATACCGGGCGTTTCTGTGGAGCCGGTCAAAGGTATCTCCTGTGATCTCGATGCCGAACTCATGGGCAATGGCAGGCAGGTGGAGAAGGCAGTTGGTGCTTCCCGATATGGCGGCGTGGACCAAGATGGCATTCTCAAAGCTGTCCATGGTCACCAGGTCAGAAGGTTTGGTGTGTTCCTTCAGGGCCAGCTTCACCGCCTGAACCCCTGCCTTGTAGGCATAGGCCAGAAGGTCCGGGCTTGTGGCCGGCATCAGGGCGCTTCCGGGGAGGGCCAGGCCCAAGGCTTCCGCCATGATCTGCATGGTGGAGGCGGTTCCGATGAACGAGCAGGCGCCGCAGCTGGGACAGGCGTTGTGCTTTGCCCAGTTCAGCTCCTTCTCATCGATCTCTCCTCTCTGGAATCTGGCGCTGTAGATTCCAAGCTGCTCCAGGGTCAGCATGTTTGGCCCCGCGTTCATGGTTCCGCCGGGAACCACCAGGGAAGGCACATTCACCCTGGCAAGACCCATGAGATTTCCCGGAAGGCCTTTGTCACAGCTGGACAGGTAAACTCCTCCGTCAAAAGGCGTGGCTCCTCCGTGAATCTCGATCATGCTCGCGATGACCTCCCGGCTGGCCAGGCTGTAATTGATGCCGTCTGTCCCCTGGCTCTCTCCGTCGCAGATGTCGGTGCAGAAGTACCTGGCCCCATGTCCTCCCGCCTCTTCCACTCCCCTTCTCACTTCCTCCACCAGCCGGTCCAGGTGCCCGCTTCCCGGGTGGCTGTCTCCAAAGGTACTCTCGATCATGATCTGCGGTTTTGACAGATCCTCTGGTTTCCAGCCTGTGCCGATGCGCAGCGGGTCAAGTTCCGGTGCCAGTTCGCGGGCTTTCTGACTGATCAATTCCATAATCATCCCCCTCTTTCTCTGACTTGCGTTTCGCTTCCTTAATTGACATTCGGTTGTAGAGGAGATGCATCTCCATGGCCCATTTGGCCCCTTCCTCATCTCCTCCCTTGATACAGTCCACAATCTCTCTGTGGGTTTTTATGGTCTCCTGCCTCAGAGCTCCGTTGGTCACATCGATAAACAAGGCGATGGAGGAGTGGATCACCGGCACCAGTTTTTCCACCACCACATTGCCGCTTAAAGCGGCGATCATTTTGTGGAAGACAATGTCCTCCTGCATGTGGTTCTCTCCTGACCGGATAATCTCCTCCACCTTGTCGCACTGTTGTTCCAGCTTTCTGGCGGACTCCCTGTCCCCGTTTCTGGCAGCCATCCGGGCGATCTCCGGCTCCAGCATCAGCCTCACATTCAAAAGATCCATGGCCAGGCTGGTCTTATCCTTCACAAAGGCCAGGCCCAGGGGATCGTCGGCCACCCCCATCTGTTCCGCCACAAAGGTTCCCGCCCCACGGCGGATCTCCACCACATTCCTGGACACCAGAATCTTGATGGCTTCCCGGATGGTGCTTCTGCCCACGCCGATGCTCTGAGCCAGCTCAAATTCATTAGGCAGCTTGTCCCCGTCTCCCAGCTCCTTCTCCATTATGTATTTTACGATATGCTCTGCTGCCTGTTCCGCCAGCGGCCTTCCCGTATAAATTCCCAACAACGGCGCCATGTCAGCCTCCTAAATATGCCTTTCGGATCTCTTCATTTTCCGCCAGCTCTTTTGCTGGTCCTGACAGGGTGATCTGGCCGTTCTCGATAACATAGGCTCTGTCCGAATTTTTCAGAGCCATCTTGGCGTTCTGCTCGATGAGAACAATGGTGATCCCCTCATCGTGGAGACGTCTGATGTTCTGGAAAATGTCCGCCACCACCACGGGGGCCAGGCCCATGGAGGGCTCATCCAGCAAAAGCAGCTTGGGGTGGGCCATCATGGCCCGGCCCATGGCCAGCATCTGCTGCTCGCCTCCCGAGAGACTGCCGCCTTTCTGGTTCATCCGCTCTCCCAGCCTTGGAAACAGCCCAAACACCCGGTCCATGTCCGGCTGGGGGTCTTCTCCCCGGGGCCTGGAATAAGCCCCCATTTTCAAATTCTCCACCACCGACAGCTCACTGAAGATCTGTCGTCCTTCCGGCACCTGGACGATACCCATTTTCACGATCTTGTCCGCTGACACCTTGCCTCCCAGCTGCTGTCCGTCATAGGTGATGGTTCCCCGGTAGGCCATCAGGCCTGAGATACAAGTCAGGAGAGTGGTCTTCCCCGCTCCGTTGGCCCCCACGATGGACACGATCTCCCCCTGGTTCACTTCCAGGTCGATGCCTTTTAACGCCTGTATATTCCCGTAGGATGCGTGAAGACCTTCTATTTTAAGATAACTTTTCAGATCGCTCATTCCTCGTCCTCCTTGCCCAGATATGCCTCGATGACCTGGGGGTCATGTTTCACCTTGTCCGGCACGCCCTCGCAGATCTTGCCGCCATGGTCCAGGACCGTGACCATATCCGATATTCCCATGACAAATTTCATGTCATGCTCCACCAGAAGCACGGTGATCCCCGAATCCCGGATCTTATAGATAGTCTGAGCCAAGTCATTGCTCTCTGAGGCGTTCATACCGGCGCAGGGCTCGTCCAGCATAATGATCTTGGGCTCGCTGGCCAGGGCCCTGGCGATCTCCAGAATCCTCTTCTTTCCGTAGGGAAGGCTGCTGGCCAGGGTCTCCTTCTCGTCTCCCAGACCTACAAATTCCAGCATCTCCTCTGCCTTGTGGTAGCATTTCCACTCCGCCTCTTTCATCTTCTTTGTGTGAAACATGGTTCCCAGGACCGTGGAGTCGGTTCTGGTGTGATGTCCGATCATCACGTTCTCCAGGGCGGACATGGACTCAAACAACTGGATGTTCTGGAAGGTTCTGGCGATTCCTTTCTGTGTCACCTGGTGGGGCTTCAGCTTGGTGATATCCTGGCCGTCAAAAAGCACCTGACCTGACGTGGGCATATAGATTCCGGAGATCACGTTGAAAAATGTGGTCTTCCCCGCTCCGTTGGGTCCGATGAGGGCGTGGATCTCCCCTTTCTTGATCTCCATGTCCACCTGGTCTACGGCCTTTAGGCCGCCGAACCGCATGGTGACATTCTCCGCTTTCAGCAAAATCTCATTTCCCATCTTGTGCCTCCTTCCCCGGCTGGCTGGCCGCGTTTTTCCTGGTCATAACCTTTCCCGCCAGATTCTTGATGCCGCCATAGATCCCCTCAGGCATAAACAGCATCACCAGGATGATCATGACGCCGTAGACTCCGTCCAGGTATCCGGAAAATGTCCTCAAAAGCTCCGGGAGGGTCCCGATTACCAAGGTTCCAACCACAGGGCCGAAGAGACTTCCCATGCCTCCGCACACGGTCATGGTCAGAAGGGTGATGGAGGTCTTGTTGAACATATCCGCTGACAGATAGTTCATGTTCACCGCGTAGATACACCCGGCCAGTCCTGCCAGGGCCGCGGAGATGCCGCAGACCAGAAACTTGTATCCATTGACATTGATGCCCATGGCCGCCGCCGCGATGGGGGCGTTGCGCACCGCCTGCATGGCTCTTCCTGTCTTGGAGTAGATCAGGCGGTAACAGAATAAAAATACCAAGAGCGTGATGGCAAGGGCCACGTAGTACAGCTCAAAATTTCCCATCTTGTGTCCGAAGACCGTCAGCTTGGGAATCCCCGTAAATCCGTTGGCTCCTCCTGTAAGCCATTTCTCATTGATGATGATCAGCGTCACCGCCTTGGCGAAACCGGAGGTGGTCATGGCCAGGAAGATGGTAGACAGCTTGGAGCAGGCCAGCCCAATAAACAATCCGCAGATAAAGGAGATGACCACGGCTCCCACTATGGCGATTAGGAAATGAAGTCCCATGGTCTTATTGAGGATGGCGTAGGCGTAGCCTCCGATGGCCATAAACGCCGCGTGTCCCAGGGACATCTGACCGGTATATCCGATGAGCAGATTCAAACTCGCTGCCAAGATCCCAAAGTAGCAGTAGGATATGAGGATATTCAGCATGTAATTGTTCTTTGGTCCCACAGCCACAGGAGCCGCCAGGGCCACGGCGATCATCACGGCGATGACCACCCAGGTCGATTTCTTTGTCTTATGCATATCCGGGCCTCCTTTCTAAACTTTCGTGATCTTGGCCTGTCCCAGAATTCCCTGGGGTTTCCAGAACAGCACGATCAGCAGGATGATAAAGGTAAACACGTCTTTGTAGGCCGTGGATATGTACAGGGAGCAGAGGGTTTCCGCGATCCCCAAAAGCACTCCTCCCAACATGGCGCCGGGGATGCTTCCAAAGCCTCCCATCACTGCCGCCGTCATGGCCTTGGTCCCCATGGAGCCTCCCATAGAAAAACTTACGGAGTACACCGGGCCCATGAGCACACCTGCCACGGCTGCCAGGCAGGCGGCGATGGTGTAGGTGGCGGTGATAATGGTGGTGATCTTCACCCCCATGAGGGAAGCCGCCTTCCGGTTCATACTCACCGCGCTCATGGCGATTCCGGTTTTGGTCTTCTTCATAAAGAGCACCAGGGCCATCATGAGCGCCGCGCAGATCCCGATAACCCACAGATTCTGGGGGGTGATGGCGATGGAGTCTCCCATAAACGGAACATGGATAGCCTGATTGTCAAACATGGATGGAAATCTTTTTACATCGGAACCCCAGATGATCTTGGCGATCTGCTGCACCACGTACTGCATACCCAGAGTGGCGATGAGCAGAGCGTTCATGGGGCGGTTGTACATGGGGCGGTAAGCCACCCGCTCCAGCCCCAGCATCACCAGGGAAGTCAAAAGCCCTGCCCCTGTAAACACAATCACCGCCGGGAGCCCCAGCTGTGTGGACAGAGACAGCCCGATAAACGCCCCCAGCATATAGAAATCACCCTGAGCGAAATGCCCCATTTTCAGGGTGCTGTAAATAACGCTGTATCCCAGCGCGATCAGCGCGTAGATGGCCCCTTGGGAAATCCCGCCGATCAAAGCCTGCACGAACATGGTCATATCCTTTGTTCTCCCTTCCTATGATCCGCCAAAACCTGGCCCTCGCCTGGTTTGCCGGACACTTCGCGACAGGGGCTGCCGCGTCAACGATCCCACGACCGAAGGCGGGGCAGCCCCTCCTGCTGTTATCTATTTTGTTATTGTATAAATTTCGCGTTTGTCCCGCGGGAGCCTTATTTTGGGAATACCTTCCTCTGAGAATAGTCTGGTCCCCACTCTCCGATGTTCATCTGGCCAAGGCCCTCACCGTCGTCAAAGGCGCTGTAGTCAAAATGTCCCTGAACTCCGTCGAAGGAGGTCTTTCTCAGCTGCTCATTGAGCTTGGCGCTGAAATCCTCGGCATCCACATCATAGGGCCCCAGGTTGTTAAGAGCGGCCACCAGGTGGAACACGGAATCATACACACGGGCAGGAACATCCGCCGGGTCCTGATTCAAGGTATCCGCCTCCTTGAAATCCTCAATAAATCTCACGATAGCCGGGTTGCTCTCATCGGGGATATATCCAACAGGGAATACTACACCTTCTACATCTTTAGAGTCCCAGGTCTCTGTCATCTGGTTCTGAGCCATGCTGGTGCCGCCGGCAAACAAAATCTCCTCCGGAACCTTGCCCCAGTTCTGCTCGATATTCTTCATGCAAACATTGCCCTGAGACTGGTTCAACCCCCAGAAAATCACGGTCTCGGCTCCGCCGTCTTTCATCTTCAGCACCTGGGCCGTAAAATCGGTATCGTCGCTTGTCATAGCATCTCTTGTCACCAGCTCTTCGCCGTACTTTTCTTTTAAGACTTTCTCGATATGATCTGCCGCAGAGGTTCCTCCTTCCGTGTTGATATGGATCAAGCCGATCTTTTTATATCCTTTTTCCTCCACCAAATACTGAAGAAGAGTCTCCGCCTGAATCAGGTCGGTTCCTGTCTCGATACAGAGATACTGAAATCCCTGAGCCACTGATGCCGGTCCGGACACAATTCCCAGGAGAGGAACCTGAGCCTCCTCAAACATAGGGCCGGACACCAAGATCATGGTGGTCAACATATGCCCGATGGAAACATGAGCGCCGTACTGGTCCAGCACGTAGGCCGCCGCTGTGGGTGCTCCGTCTGTAGCTCCCTTGTCGTCCACATACTCGAATTCCAGGGTGTAGTCTTTCAGGAGACCATCTTCATTAACGGCTTTCATAGCCGCTGTGATGGAGGCTTGATAAAGTTCCCCAAATCTCGCGGACTGCCCTGACATAGGACACATAACGCCTACCTTCACCACAGGTTTTTCACCTGACGTCTCACCGCTTCCACTGCCTGTATTAGCCGGGGCCTCTGTCGCCCCTGCCTGAGCCGCGGTAGTCCCCCCGCCGCTTCCGCCAGAAGAATTTCCCCCGTCCGAACCAGAACATCCACTGAGCGCCATCCCCATCACTGCCGCCGCTGTCAGCGGTGCCAATAACTTCTTAAGTGTTTTTTTCATCATTATTCTCCCTCTTTGATCTTTGATGATCTGATGTCTCTTTTGCCGGCTAGTAAGATATGACATCATACGTCTTATGTTTATTGTAATTAGACTATAGCAATTCTGCACGGGTTTGTCAACAGTTTTTTCAATTAATTGTACGTTTTTTTTGCTTATTTCTAATTTTGACTTTTTCCATTGTGCATAATAACTGTTTATCTTAAATTTTCTGGACTTTGGAAATTTTATGACATACGACGTCGTATTTCTTATTGAGTTTCCCTGACAACTGTGCTATAGTGAATCTATCAACTTTTATGGAGGGGTGTTTATGGACACAAAAGCAAACACGATTTACGGGGACCACGTCTGGCTGGGAGGCCATATTTACACGGAAAATGACTCCATGCCTGTGGCCTCGGCTCTGGCCTGCGCCAAAGGGCGGCTTATATTCGTGGGGGATGACGCGGCCGTCAGACATCTCATCGGTCCCCGAACCGTGGTCACGGATTTGAGAGGCCGCGCTGTGGTTCCCGGTTTTATCGAGGGACATGCCCACCTTCAGTCTTATGGGGAATCCCTGCTTCAATTACATATTCGGGACCTGTCCCGCCAGGAAATCTTAAAAGCCGTGGAGACTGCTGTGAAGGACCTGGCTCCGGGGCAGTGGCTCATAGGAGGCATGGGATGGAACAACGAGGTCTGGGAGGACCCTTCTTATCCCACCTGCCAGGAGCTTGATGAGGCAGCGCCTCTCAACCCGGTGATGCTGCCCCGCATGGACGGCCACATGATCTGGGTCAACACCCAGGCCTTTGCCGCCTGCGGTATCACAAACGCCACCCCAAACCCCAAGGGAGGCGAATTCTTCCGCCAGAGGGACGGCTCTCTCCAGGGCTGTGTGGCCAACAAGGCCGCGGACATCATCAAGCGCCACATTCCCGCTCCTGACAAGGACCAGAGGATCAAGGCCCTTCTCGCGGCTCAAAAGCAGCTTCTGGCCTACGGGGTCACAAGCATCAACGATATGTCAACGGATTGGGAAAATGTATGTGATCTGAAAGAATTGTACGAAAAAGGGGTTTACAAGCTCCGCTTCCACGGCGCTCTCCGCCAGGCTGTGGGGGAGAACGCGGACCCCCTGGCTCATGAATATTTTTTGAAATGTCCTGAGATCGGACTGTACCAGGACCATTTTACGGTCAGGGCCGTAAAATTTCTGGCAGACGGGTCTGTGGGTGCCCAGAGCGCGGCTCTCATGGAAGAATACACGGACCGGCCGGGGCATTTCGGCACAAAGATGTACACCGATGAGCAATTTTATAAAGAAGTGAAGGAGGCGGCAGAGCGCCACATGCAAGTGATCACCCACGCCATCGGCGACGCTGCCATTGACCAGGTGCTTAGAGTCTACAAGAAGGTGCTGGAAGAAGTTCCGACGCCGGACCACCGGTTCCACATCGAGCATTTTCAGACCGTTACCGGAGATTCGGTGGAGCGGGCCAAGGCCCTTGGAGTCTGGGCCAGCATGCAGCCCACCCACGCTCCCAACAGCGCCTCCATGGCTCTTCGCCGCCTGGGACCAAGAAGAGCTGCCGGAGCGTACGCCGGCGGACTGGTCCTCAAGACCCTGGGCAGAATCTCCTGCGGCTCTGACGCCCCTGTGGCCCAGCCCTGGCCTCTGGACGGCATACACTCCGCGGTGACCCGCTCCAACTCTTCTCTGAAGCCAGAGGGAGGATTTTTCCCGGAAAACGCCATGACCAGGGAACAGGCTCTGAAAGGCTACACCATTTGGGGCGCTTACGCCCAGTTCACGGAACAGGACAAGGGAAGCCTGGAAGTGGGAAAACTGGCGGACTTTGTGGTCCTGGACCAGGATTTGATGGAAGTGGCGGACCACGACCTTCTGAAAATCCAGGTACTCCAGACCGTTATCGGCGGGGAGACGGTTTACTCTCTGGATGAGAACGAATGACCATCCGCGGTGATTTTCCCGCGAAACGTTTCCCCGGCGTTTAACGGCGTGCCGACCCTGGCGACATCTCCTGTCACCGGGGCCGGCTGTTTTCTTTTTTATGACGATTATCAAATTGTCACTGGTTCAGATATTTTTCAATGCTCTCCAGATTCTGGATGAGATGATTGTACATGGCTTTCTCCGCCTGCTCATGCTGACGGGAAGAGATGCGTTTTACAACCTCCAGGTGAGTGTCCATGGCGATGGCGTTGGCATCTCGCCGTCCTCTGCTGATCCTGGTGTGCAGCTCCACGCCGCTGCAGATCACCGGGATGAGCCTGGGGACCACCACATTGCCGGAGATCTCTCCGATCAGGGTGTGGAACTTCATATCCTCCTCTATGTACCTGGCTGTTTTCTCCTCATCCTCCGCGATCCCTTCTCCGGCCGCACTGTCTAAGGTTTCCCACTGTTCCCACAACCTGTTGATCTGCTCTTCGGAGGCGTTGCGGGCTGCCAGGCCGGCGCACCAGGGCTCGATCTGCAGGCGAACTTGAAGGAGGTCACGGGCCAGGGCCGCCTTATCCCTCATAAAGGCCAGGCCCAGAGGATCCTCCACCATCCCCGGCATCTGTTTTACAAAAGTTCCCTTGCCTCTCTGGATCTCCAGCACATTGCGGGCCACAAGCTGCTTTACCGCCTCCCGGACAGTGCCCCGTCCCACCTTTAACTGGGAAGCGATCTCAAATTCATTGGGAAGCCGCTGTCCTACTTTTAAATCCTGTTCTTTAATCAGTGTAGTGATCTTCCTTGCCACCTGGTCTGCCAGAGAAACCGGATCTCCGATCTCCTGGGAAAACTCCAGATGGGCAGCGGCCGGCCTTCCAGCATTTCCCATAACTTTTTCTCCTCATCTGTATATTCGATACTTGTCCGCCGCTACAGCCGACAGACAAAAGGCAGACGAAATAGGGTCAGCCTATCTCGTCTGCCTTATCATATGCCCTTTCAGGCCACAGCTGCATCTCTTTCAGCGCCGCGGCGCAGGAAATCCTGCTTTTGATTACAGATTCACCTCAACGGTAACCATGAGCACCTTCAGGATGGGATCTGTCTTCAGGGTAGACTTTACGATGGCCTTCACGTCGTCCGCGCTCTTTCCCTCCGGATTGTCCACATCAAAAACCAGGGACATGCCTACCTTCTTGGAAAAATGGAAAGTAACCCCCTTGTACTCCTTCCCATCAAACATAGCCTGAATCTCTTTCTGCTTCATAGTACTGTTAATCTTTACCATATTCTGTTCCTCCATTTTGACATATAATTTATGTATTTCCTATTATAAACCAAGTTGTTTTTTCCGTAAAGTAGAGATTTCAAAAATACATAAAAAAAACTACCGTTTTCTCTTATAATGTGGTACAATTTGAACATCAGCAATAATAAACTATTCAGGGGGATATATTATGGCAAAAGAAATGATTGCAATGCTTCTTGCCGGCGGACAGGGTTCCCGTTTGTACGCGCTTACCCAGAAGCTGGCAAAACCTGCAGTTCCTTTTGGCGGCAAGTATCGTATCATCGATTTTCCGCTGTCAAACTGCGTCAACTCCGGCATCGATACCGTAGGTATTCTCACCCAGTATCAGCCATTGGTTCTCAATGAGTACATCGGCAACGGACAGCCCTGGGACTTAGATCGTCTCTACGGCGGTGTTCATGTGCTTCCGCCCTATCAGCAGGCCTCCGGCTCCGACTGGTACAAGGGCACTGCCAACGCTATCTATCAGAACATATCCTTTATCGAACGCTACAACCCGCAGTATGTGATCATCCTCTCCGGAGACCAGATCTGCAAGCAGGATTACAGTGATTTCCTCAGATTCCACAAGGAAAAGGGCGCCGAGTTCAGCGTGGCTGTCATGGAAGTTCCGTGGGACGAGGCTTCCCGCTTCGGCCTGATGGTAGCCGACGAGAACGACAAGATCACCGAGTTCCAGGAGAAACCCAAGAACCCCAAGTCCAACCTGGCTTCCATGGGTATCTACATATTCAACTGGGACATCTTAAAGAAGTATCTGGTTGAGGACGAGGCTGACCCCAACTCGGAGAACGACTTCGGCAACAACATCATCCCGAATCTTCTGAGAGACGGACGCAATATGTACGCCTACCACTTTAACGGCTACTGGAAAGATGTAGGAACCATCTCCTCCCTGTGGGAAGCCAACATGGAAGTTCTGGATCCGGAACACAGCGGAATCAACCTGTTCGACGAGAACTGGAAGATCTACAGCCGCAACAGCGGTATGACCGGGCACAAGATCGGTTCCGACGCGGTGGTGGAGAACTCCATGATCACCGACGGCTGCCGCATCCACGGCCATGTAAAGCACTCCATCCTTTTCGCCGGCGTTCAGGTAGAACCGGGCGCTGAGGTAGAGGACGCCGTCGTCATGGGCGGCACCACCATCAAGGCCGGCGCGGTGGTGAAACACTGTATCATCGCGGAGAATGTTGTCATCGGAGAGAACGCGGTGGTTGGCGCTATGCCTACCGAAACCGAAAAAGGCGTGGCCACTGTCGGTTCCGGCATCTATATCGGCGACAATGCCAAGATTGGCCCCAATGCCATGGTTAATAATAATGTAAAAGGCGGTGAAGAACAATGGTAAATTCCAACGCAAATGCTCTGGGTATCCTTTTCCCAAACAGTTACGATTCCTTAGTGCCTGATCTGGTAGGCGAGCGTCTGATGGCTTCCATTCCTTTCGCTGGCCGTTATCGTATGGTAGATTTTATGCTCTCCAGCATGGTAAACTGCGGCATCGACAATGTCTCCCTTATCGTCCGCAAGAATTACCATTCCCTTATGGATCATCTCGGATCCGGACGCGAGTGGGATCTGACCCGCAAAAACGGCGGTCTCAACATCGTCCCCCCGTTTGCCGACAAGTCTGTCAAGGTTTACAACGGACGCGTGGAGGCTCTGTCCAACATTCTGGATTTCCTGAGATCACAGAAGGAACAGTATGTGGTCATGTCCGACACCAACATTGCCGCCAACTTTGATTTCAAAGCCATGATCAATGAGCACATTGCCAGCGGTGCCGATGTGACCATCGCCTACGCCAAGGAGGAGATCCCTGCAAGTGCCCGTCAGACCATCAGCACCAACCGCGGTCTGTACTACACTCTGAAAGTGGAAGACGGGACTGTCACCGATATCTATATTAATCCTAAGGACGAGGGAATTCAGGACTTCTCCCTGAATATCTATGTGGTAGGCAGAGAGTTCCTGATCGAACAGATTCACAATGCTTTCGTCCGTGGATACTCCTATTTCGAGAGAGATATCGTGGCTCCTCAGCTTGATACTCTGAAAGTACACGGCTTCCTGTTCCAAGGTTACATAGCCCGCATCAGCGACATGAAGAGCTACTTTGACGAGAACATGAAACTTCTGGATGACGCCAATGTAGATGCCCTGTTCAGCAGCCCCGTCTACACTAAGATCCGCGACGACAACCCGACTCGCTACATCGAAGGCGCTGTAGTGAAGAATATCATGGCTGCCGACGGCTGTGTCATCGAGGGCGAAGTGGAGAATTCTGTTCTCTTCCGCGGCGTCAAGATTGCCAAGGGCGCCAAGGTGAAAAACTGCGTCCTTATGCAGGATACCGTTGTAGGAGAGGGCGCCTGCGTCGAGTACCTGATCACAGACAAGAATGTGACTATCTCTGCTGACAAGGAAGTAAAAGGCACCGATACCTTCCCTGTATATGTGGCCAAGTATCAGGTAGTTTAAATCAGACAGCTCTCGGGCTTCTGGAGACAGTCGGCCTGATGCACGGGAGGCAGTGATCCTAAGGATCACTGCCTCCCGCTTTATCCTCCCTGATTCCAGGGCTTCTTTTTCTTCCTGTCTTACAGTCACTGCCGCCTGCGGCGGCCCTTTTCTTATAGTCCCTTCTCTCCGCTCTGCGCCTTCCCTCTTTCCAGCCAGGGGATCACATCTTCCAGAGAATCCAGGATCTTCGCCGCCATGTTCCGAAACTCTTCCCCCGGCATCTTCATATCCGGAATGCAGATCACATCAATTTTAGCTGAGTGTGCTGCCTGTATTCCCGCCTCGCTGTCCTCCAGCACCAGGCAGTTCTCCGGGATCTCCCCTGCCTTCTCACAGGCTTTCAAGAAAATGTCCGGGTTGGGCTTTCCCCGTTTCACCTCCGTTCCGAACACCATATCCTGGAAAAAATCTCTGATGCCGTTCCGGGTCAAAACCCCCAGAGCCCGGTCTCTGGTGCTGGAGGTAGCCAGTATGACTTTGTATGAATTCTCCTTTAAATACTCCAGCAATTTTCCTCCCCCGGGCTTTAAGTCCACTCCCTTTTCGAAATATTCCTTTTCTCTGGCTTCTGCAAAAGCCAGCCCCTCCTCCATGGTTATGGGAAGGTTATACCTGCGGATCAAGGTCTCCATGTTGCCCACCCCTGTCTTTCCGCTGTAATCCTGTGCATACTCCTCTACAGAGAATGAATGTCCATATTTATTCAGTAAATCCTGATACAGGCGGTAAGAAATGACTTCGCTGTCGATCAGCAAACCGTCCAGATCAAATATGACAGTTGTCTTCATGTCTGTTGGCCTCCTCTTAAACCGGTCTCTATGAGATCCATACACCGTCCGAGTCTACCCGCTGGCCGTCCGGGGTGACGGTATTGGCCAGCATACTTCCGTCTCCGCTGAGATAGTACCATTTGCCTCCCACCTGAACCCAGCCTGTGGCCATGCTGCCGTCCCCGTGGAGATAGTACCACTTGCCGGAAGTCTGAATCCAGCCCGTCGCCATAGAGCCGTCCCCGTTCAGGAAATACCACTTGTTGTCAGCCGGCCTCACCCAGCCTACAGACATAGCTCCGGAGCCGGGCATCAGGTAGTACCACCGGCCATTCTGGAGGCTCCAACCTTCCACCATATATCCTGCATCGTCAAACAGGTACGTGGCGCCGTTGATCCTGGCCCACTGGCCTCTCGGATATCCTCTGTCCGCCTGTTCCAGCCACCATCCTCTGCCGTCTCTTCGCCAGTTTCCCGTCAGAACAGGGATAGAGCCGCCAGGTGTGCTGCCGCCCGGCGCCAATCCCGGTGCGTTCGTGTTCTTGTTTCCTGCCGAACTGCTCCCTTTGGAACCGCCGCCTCCTCCGCCGGAACTGCTTCCGCCTCCTCCGCCGGAGCTGCTTCCTCCGCCTCCGCCAGAGCCGCTTCCGCCGGAACCGCCGCTTCCACCAGAACTGCTTCCGCCTTTCGGTTTCAGGATAGTCTTAGTCACTTCGATGTTCGCGGAAGATCCGGGATATTCCGCGGCATAAGAGTAGAATGTCAGATTCTTTCCATCAGTCACATACCAGATGACCCTGTCGCCGCACACGGCAGGCTGACAGTCTGACAAATTTCCCTCAAAACTTCCAGGAGCGCCGCCTCCCAGACGGCTACCCTCTCCGTCAAAGAACACGGTTTTTACGGTTCCGCCGTCTTTTCCCTCTTCCCACATGACCGCGTACAGATCCTGGGAAATCTTTACCAGCTGAGGTGTGGTCACATTATGGCCGCTTCCCTCCCCGTAATTTGTAATCTGGGTGGTTTTGGGAGCGCTGGCAGGGTCATTTTTATCCACGGAAATCAGATAGATATTCCGTTCCTTGCTGTTCGCGTAATTGTTTTGATCAATACTGCTGACGGCCACCAGGTACCTGCTGTCAGAAACCTCCAGCCCTCCTATGGTCATACCTGTATAATTGTGTCCTATGCCTCCCTCTTTTACGGGGAAGATCAGATACATATCCGGGTCATCTATGAGATCCGCCGCTTTGTAGACCGTCAGGGCCCCGCCTCTGGGATACCCGTCTCCATGATCCACTGTCACCACTTTATCCCCATCCGTTTTGACAAACTGGTTAAAGGAGTGAGACACATAGCCGGTTGAGTTGTTGCTGATAAGAAAGTTGGAGTAGGTCCTGGTCATACCTTCTTTGTTTACCGCCATGGTCATGTTGGCCTGATGTCTCAGCCCGTCGTCGGTCCTGTACATCAGATGACTGGTGTGGACAAACAGATCCTTATCGTTCTCCGCTATACGAAGGCTGCCGGCGTGGAAAGGAGTCACGGTGTTCATCCCGTAGAAGCTGACGGAATCCAGACGTTCCAAATCCTTGCTGTATTTGACGATCCGAACCACTTCCGTCTTATCATCTTCCTTGTTCCCCTTGCCGAATACCCCGTAGAGATGGTTTTCCCCCTCATAAAACCCGCCGAATATGGGCAGTTCCATAGGCACATCCCAGCTCTTCTCAAATTGGAAATTCGAGGTATACTGTTCCATGGTCATCTTCTTGGTATCCGGATTGTATTCCACCCGGTAGAGACTGCCATCCTCTCCCTGGTACAGGTAGGAATTCATCACCTGACTGGCGTAATATGGGTAGTTGTGCTGTGACTTATTATTGGTGCTGGTGAAACTGGTTTTTCCTGTAGCCTCCAGAGGTGTCTTCGTAAGGCCCTCTGACCTGGCGAAAATAAGCTGTGTCTCATCGGGAAAAGCCTTCTGTGCCACGGCTTCCACGGTTTTCGGAATCACCACCGACGGGATCGCTGTGTCCTTAAAGGCCTTGCGCTCAATTTTCAGAAGCCCTTCTGAGAGTGTCACGGATTTCAGCTTCCCGCACCCGGTAAATGTATCACTTCTGATCACCTCCACCTTCTCCGGTATAACGATACTGGTGAGACCGCTTTCGGCAAAGGCGTGTCCTTCCATGGTTGTGAGGCTCTTTGGCAGTTCCACGGTTTCCATGTTCACAAATTTAAAGAAATTGTAGGTTCCTATGCTGGTGATCCCCTCTTTTATCACAAGATTTTTCACATTTTCTTTGGATGAGATCTTATACCAGCTGCCCCGCTCCGGCAGATCCCCTGTACCCTCTATCGTCATGTTCCCATCCATGGTCAGTTCCCAGCGGATCCGATCCTCGTGGACCCCTCTGGCCACCGGAGTGGCACCTGGCAGGCTGACACACTCATAAAAAGCGTTTACCTCAATGATGACCACAGCGGCACCAATCTGGATGTCCGCCAGCTTGGCGCATTTGGAGAAGGCAAAGTTTCCAATACTGGTCAGGCTGTCCGGCAGTAGAACCGTGGTAAGATTTATACAGTCCTCAAAAGCGTTGGCGGCGATACTGGTGACACCCTGGCCAAGAACCACTTTCTTTATATCTTTGTCATAGGATAACCAGGGATGGCCGTAGCGGTACTCCTTCATGGGCCCCTGGCCGCGGATCGTCAGAGTGCCCTGGCTGTCCACCTCCCACTGCAGGTTATCCCCGCAAGAGCCTTTTCCCACGATAGTCACGTCCTTCAGGCTTGTACATCCTTCAAAAGAGTAATCTCCAACATATTCCACGCTGTCCGGTATCTCAATATCCGCCAGGGCAGCGCATCTGGAGAAAGCGTAATCTCCGATTCTGGTCAGACTTTTGGGAAGTTTCGCGCTCACAAGATTGACACAGCCCTGAAAAGCGTAATCCCCGATGTTGGCGATCCCTTCCTCCACAATCAGCTTTTTCACCTCTTCCCGCAGAGAATCCCATGGATAGGCGGAAGCTTTAGAGGGGTCATCCATCTCCCCCTTTCCGCTGATGGTCATGGTTCCCTGACTGTCCAGTTTCCACCGGATGTCGGAATCGGTTTTCAGAACCCCCATGGATACAGGGATAACGTCCTTAAGACTTTCACAGCCATAAAAAGCATAGGCACCTATGGTGACTACACTGTCCGGTATCTGAACCACGGCCAGCTTGTCACATCTAGCAAAAGCGAGCTTCTGAATCTCTGTCACCGACTCCCCGATCTCCACCTCCGTCAGTTCCTCGCAGCCATAGAAAGCGCTGGCCGCCACGGTGGTGACACCTGTCTCGATGACAATCTTTTTGATTTTATTGATACAGGAATCATCTCTCCATGGGTAATCGTTGGAGGCCTTTTCCATCTCCCCCTGACCGCTGATGGTGAGAATCCCCTGCTCATCCAGGTTCCATTGGAGATTGTCTCCGTATTCCCCTTTTCCTGTGAGCCCGGTCTCTCCTGACATAGCCTTGTTCTCCGACGAGAAAATGGAGTTTTCTTCCGATGGAAGCTCAGCTGTATTGGCCAGATAGACATTTCCTCCGTCGGGCACGGTAAAGGTCAGTCGATATCCCTCTTTCTCCTTGGCAATGTCGGTGGGAATCACATCCATGCCCCCATCATAGCCTTCATAGACCCCTGTCACAGGACTCAAAGGGTCAATCTTGTCTTCCGGGACTGCTGCCGTGATGGTTATATCCTTTCCCTTTCCTGCAACGTCAAGTTCCAGAGCCCAGAATTCTTCCCCAATGTTCTCCAGCCCCGTCCTGGCAAGTTCTGCCTCCAAAAGCTCCCTTATCCCGGAATCTACTTCTCCCTCATCCGCCGTGAGCGTCCTGCTTCCAAGGCCAATGGCTGTCACCTGGCCCGATTCCGCCAGATCTCCCTTGATCTGATCCGGGTCATACCACTGACCTTCCAGAACCACGTCACTGTAGATTTCCTTCAGATCAGTGATCAGCACCGGAGCGCTCCCGTCCATGTAATACCAGCCCGCGAAGGACAGCTCCTCCTCATTAGCCGCGGTTCTCCACACCGGCTCCTCTTCCGCCCTCTCCAATTCCCTGGCACCTATGGACAAAGTGGTAAAATACCCTTTTTCATCCTCCTCCAGGTCATAGAATTTATGTACCCATCTTGTTCTGTCCGCGTTGGAGCTGGTAGAATCAGGATCTTCCAGGGGAATCCCCTCAAAATACCCTCCCTTTCCTACCTTAAAAGTCACCTTTATGGGATGATCTATCGCAGATGGCCTTCCCACATCGATGGCTGCCATAGAGGTTATATCTACTGCCGTCAAAGACGCCGCTAAAATAATTGCCACTCTGGCCTTTTGCTTTTTATTCACACAATGCCCCTTTCTCCACGTCCGCCCGCATATCTCATTTTTCTGAGTTTCTGACGTTCACATTTGCCAACATATAAAAAATCGTGCCAAACCATTCCAATAAGAATCAGTCCGGCACGACGTCTTTCTATTTACTTATTACTTATTGTAATTCACAATCTTCCCAAAGTCAGGCTTCAAAGAAGCTCCTCCTACCAGGCCGCCGTCGATATCAGGCTGGGCAAACAGCTCCGGCGCGCTGGCTCCGGACACGGAACCGCCGTACTGGATGCGGATAGCCGCCGCCGTGGCCTCGTCGTAGATCTCGCCGATGCACACACGGATGGCCGCGCACACTTCCTGCGCCTGCTCGGTGGTGGCAACCTTGCCGGTTCCGATGGCCCAGATAGGCTCGTAGGCGATAACCACCTTCTTCGCCTGGTCAGCGGTTATGTTCTGGAACGCGATCTTGATCTGCTGGCGGATCCAGTCGATGGTGATGCCCTGCTCTCTCTGAGTCAGGGACTCGCCGCAGCACAGAATCGGGGTCAGGTCATGCTCAAGAGCCTTGAGCACTTTCTTGTTGACGATCTCGTCCGTCTCCTTGAAATACTCTCTTCTCTCGGAGTGGCCGATGATCACGTACTTCACTCCTGCGTCCTTCAGCATGTTGGGGGAAATCTCGCCTGTGTAGGCTCCCTTCTCCTCAAAATACATGTTCTCGGCGCCCACGTTGATGTTGGTGCCCTCCGTGGCCTTGACCACAGGAATGATATCGATAGCCGGCACGCAGAATACCACGTCAACCTCGTCGTTGCCTACCAGCGGTTTTAACTCTTCTACCAGCGCAACTGCCTCTGTTGGAGTCATGTTCATCTTCCAGTTGCCGGCAATAATCTTTCTTCTGCTCATCTGATTTTACCTCACATTATTTTTTCAGCGGGGGGAAAACCGCGCCGCCCTTGCGTTGCTTTTGACAGCACGCAGGCAACTTCACCGCGGGGGAAACCCAAACTCCGCTACGCTACGTTTGGGTAGCGCGTAAGCAGCTTCGCTGCGGGGGGAAACCCAAACTCCGCTACGCTACGTTTGGGTAGCGCGTAAGCAGCTTCGCTGC
>CATLBR010000007.1 GCA_949879795.1 uncultured Hungatella sp. | reverse complement strand
AGGAGGACGGAACATGGGTATATCTTGACAGCTCAGGAGACAGGGTTACAGACACATGGAAGAAGTCAGGAAGCAGCTACTTCTACCTGAACGAGGATGGCGAGATGGCCGTAGATTCCGTTATCGAGGACGGAGATGACAAGTACTATGTAGATGCCAGCGGCGCAAGAGCTGTCACCAAGTGGATTTCTGTTGACAACGAGGATAACGAGACCATCGGCGAGAACGATGACATCTCTACTATCTGGTACTACTTCGGTTCCAACGGCAAGGCTTACAAAGACAAAGTAAAGACTGTCGACGGCAAGAAGTACATCTTTGACGAGAATGGTTATATGCTGTCTGGATGGCAGAACTATACTGATGATGCAGGTAAGACCTTCAGATACTATCTGGGTGGTGAGAACGAAGGCTGGGCATACACCGGATGGCAGTACCTTGAGCCGGAAGAGGATCTGACTGCAGATGACGGCGGTGACTACGATGATGAAGAGTGGTTCTACTTCAAGCCGGCTAACGGCCAGGCACATGTAAGCACCAGAAAATATATCGATGGCAAATATTATACCTTCGACAGCAACGGTGTAATGCAGAACAAATGGGTAGTTGGTACACCAGGTGCACCGGAAGCAACTGGCGACTATAATATCGGTACAGATGTAGCTGCCCGCTATAAAGAAGACGGTTCTCAGGCAACTGGCTGGTTATATGCATATCCGGATAATGATGAGGATGGCGACGATCAGTTCTGGTATTACTTAGACAGCAAGGGTGTTCCGTTCAACTATATGGGGCTGGATACTGGCGCTAACAGTGCTACCAACGTGAGCAAGAAAGATAACGCAAGTTGGAAAACTGCTGTTAATGGCGTAGCTGCAAAAGTAATCAAGAGCAAGACTTACCTGTTCAACAATAAGGGTGAGATGCAGACTGGTGTATTCGACATTCAGGGTAAAGTATCTCGCGGAAGCGATCCGCTTGAGGCAGGTGTTTATTACTTCACCAAGGGCGGTGGTTCTGCAGAGGGCTCCATGGTAACCGGCAAGGCTACTGTAAACTATGATGGAGATACCTACAACTACTACTTCCGCAAGGATGGCCGTGCATATGAGTGGAGCATCATCGATGGCACTCTGTATGGTGAGAAGGGTGAAAGAGTAGATGCTGAGGACGGCAATACTTATGAGCTGTATACAATTCCCGCTTCTGCTGGTACAATTGTAGACAAGAAGGGTGACAATGTAGGTCTGAATGCTGGCGATCAGGTAATTATTAATGCCAACGGCAAGATCAAGAAATCCGGAAATGTTAAGATTGACGGTGTGAAGTACAGCGTTAAGGACTATGTTGCTACTGAGGTAGTGGAATAATCTAATCAATAGTCAATGATACAAAGAGGCCGTTGCCCCATAGATGATAAATCTATGGGGCAACGGTTTTTACAATTATTCTCTTTGTATCATCAATACGCCGACTCCACCACTCTCGGAAAAGATTAAGTAAAAAAGCTGTTGTTCCACATATTTTTCTTTTGTGAAACAACAGCTTTCCGTTTATTACTGATCAGCAGATAACGCCATTACATGATTACTCAACTACCTTTGTAGCGACATATTTTTCAACGCTATACTTTTCGCCATCAATCTTGACATTTCCGCTCTGCTTAATCTTGCCATTGGCATTGACGATTACAGTCGTACCGGCATCTACTAACTTCGTATCCCCAGCTTTATTATAGACATCCGCCGGAAGAGGATATACTTCATAAGTATTGCCATCCGTAGCATCTTTTCTCTCGCCATCAATGCCGTACAGAGTACCATCAACAATCTGATTCTCGTATGCCTGGCCATTCTTCTGGAAGTAGTAGTTGTAGGTATCGCCATCGTAGTTTACAGTAGCCTTACCAGTTACCATGGATCCTTCTGAAGAGCCGCCGCCCTTAGTGAAGTAGTATATGCCAGATTTAAGATCAGAACCACCTACACGACCTACAGTACTCTTGATTTTGAATACACCGGTCTGCATCTTACCGTTCCCATCGAACAGATAAGTCTTACTCTTGATTACCTTCGCAGCTATACCGGAAACCTTATCGATATCCCAAGTATCGTTATTTTTCTTGTCCGCCTTAACATTGGGATATCCCTTTTCAATCGCATCTATACTGCCAAGGTTAAACGGAACTCCCTTGTTGTCTAAGTAGTACCAGAACTGGTCATCTTTTTCCTCATCTGGATCATCAACCGCATATGCATATAACCATCCGGTTGCCAAAGCACCACTCTCGCTATAACGAGCCGCAGGTGTTGTTGCCATATTGGCATATTTACTATTTACATCATCATCTGATAAACCAGGCGTACCAACTGCCCATTTGTTCAGCATTACACCATTGTCATCAAAAGCATAGTATTTGCCGTCAATATAGTAACGTTTACCTTTATACCCCTTGCCGGTGGCCGGTTTGAAGTAGAACCATTCCTCATCATCATACTCGCCGTTGTCAGGAGTCATATTCTCTTCGGGCTCAAGATACTGCCATCCGGTGTATGCCCAGCCTTCGTTCTCTTCGCCCAGATAATACCAATTATCTTCATAATTGTACCATCCGGAGATCATGTAACCATTGTCGTCAAAGATGTATTTCTTTCCGTCAACAGTCTTATCATTATCCCTGTAAGCCCTGCCGTTGGAACCGAAGTAGTACCAGATAGTAGAGATGTCATCATTAGCGCCGATAGTTTCATCTTCTACATTGTCAACAGAAATCCACTTATTGACAACTCTTGCGCCGCTGGCATCTACATAGTACTTGTAATCTCCATCCTCGATCACGGAATCTACGGCCATCTCGCCGTCCTCGTTCAGGTAGAAGTAGCTGTTAGCTGACTTCTTCCATGTGTCTGTAACCCTGTCTCCTGAGCTGTCAAGATATACCCATGTTCCATCCTCCTGCGTCCATCCGGCTGCGAAGGAAGTCATGGATGCACCGATAGCCAACAGAGCAGCCGCGGATAATACCGCAACTAATTTCGTTTGCTTTCTCATAATGAATGCACTCTCCTTTTTCCGTTTTTTGGGTTTTCTTATCAGAAATCCCTATTGCATTACGAGGTAATTATACTTCCTTATATAAATAATTATAAATAAAAAATGTAGGTAAATTAAAGGAATATTTTGATAATAGAAAGGATAAATTCGTATATTAGTATTGTATTCGTATAGAATTCGTAGTATTATAAAGGTGAAACAGTATAAAACGCAGGTATATGAAAGGAGATTTCTGGTATGGGCGGACAGACAAAACGGGTAACGACAAAATACAAAAATATATACCTTAACCAGAACACAAAAAAGTATGATGTGAAGTACAATTATAAGATTTATGACCCGCTTGCGCAGAGGAACAAATACAAGGCCAGGTGGAAGTACGGCATCGCTACACTTGCGGAGGCCAAGGAGGAGCTGGCGAAGATGAGGATGGACGCGGGGAAGGTGGAGGATAAGGATATCACCCTCCAGGGAGCTTTTGAGCTGTGGACGGTGAGAGCCCAGGCCAGGAATTTTAGCCCCACCACGATCAGGAATACAGAACAGCAGCTGAAGATGATTGGCCAGTTTCTCCCTCTTGAGACCAGGATTAAAGACATCACGGAGGAGATATACTATAAAGTGTTCAGCGACTGCCGGGAACATGGCTATTCGGAAGAGACGCTGCACTCCATCAATGCCACATTCCGAAAACTTATAGATCTTGTCTATAAGAAACGTCTGATTAACGATAATCCGCTGCACAGGGCAGATAATATAAAAACAAAAACGACAGACGCGGTGAGGATTCTTACCCATGAAGAGTGGATGAAACTGGATAATTTTTTTGATGAGGCTAAGTTTGTGAGGCTGGGGGTAGACCGGTATCCAAAGTTCCGGTTTATGTTTAATATTCTGTATTATACCGGCATACGCATAGGCGAGTGCCTGGCGCTGACATATCAGGACTTTGAAGAGTTTCAGGGAATGCGTCTTAGAATCACAAAATCCATGTTGGTGGACGGAACCATAAAAGAACCAAAAAATTTTAAGAAGCGGACCATTCCTCTGAATGAGGTGGTGAAGCGTCTGTATATGACTGACCGCGATGCCCATCTGGAGAGAGGCGGCAGACTGAACGACCGGGTGTTTGACTATGGTTACGGAAATTGTCTCATGCTCATCACCAAGGCCTGCCGCGAGACCGGGATAGAGCGGTGCCGCCTTCACGATTTCCGCCATACTTATATAAGCAATCTTATTAGGAAAAATGTGCCTCTGCCTGTGATAGAAAAAGTATCGGGTGATATACAGGAAACCATATTTAAAAGATACAGCCATATGTTTGAGGGAGACGAAAAGATCGTTCTGAAAGCATTGGGAGAACTGGAGGCGGGGCTGTAGATATTCGTATAAATTCGTATACTCAGCTACCGGACATTACAGAAAAATAGACAGACAGATTTTTTTGGGCGTTGCAGAGGTGAACGTAAAATGCTATACTATAGCCGTATGACCGTTTTGAGGTTCGTGCGAGGGGGCAAAACGATAGAAGATCTACCAACTTATAGAGGAATTGCGGAAGGCAGGAAACACGAGTGAAAAAGTATGATCAGTATAAGCGTCTGATACGTTTCGCCGCGGGCGTGAGTTTGATAGCCGTGGAGTCTATTATATTTATGTATATGTGGATTTACTGTTATAAGGACCAGATGGAGATGCCCTATCAGCGTCTGGGAAACTATGCCCTGGCTGCTGTGTACGCGCTGATTTTGTATATATTCAGCTCTATTTACGGGAGTCTGCGCCTGGGCTATCTGAAAAACGGGGAATTAATCTATACTCATACCCTGGCCACCACCTGCGCCAACGCGGTGTCTTATATACCGATCGTTCTGCTGGTGAAGCATTTCAGATCGCCTATGCCTCTTGTGTGGCTGACGGCAGGGCAGTTTGTCATCATCGTCGGGTGGGGGTATGTTGCCAACACGCTTTACAGGAAAGTGTATCCTCCCCGAAAGGTGATCATGGTCTATGGAGACCGCCCCATGAAGGAACTGATGGAAAAGATATACAGCCGTGCGGACCGTTTTGTCATAAGCTCCAGCATCCACGTGGACAGGGAACATATAGAGGAAGTCAAGGAAACTCTGCTGGAGTATGAGGGGGTGGTGGTGTGCGACCTGCCCTCGACCATACGCAACAACCTGCTGAAGTTCTGCTACGGTCACTCCCTGAGGGTCTACACCATGCCTAAGATTTCGGATATCATCATTCGGAGCGCCGAGAATATGCATTATTTTGACACCCCTCTTCTCCTGGCGAGGAACGACGGGCTGTCGGTGGAGCAGGCCGTGATCAAGCGCGCCATGGATATTGCGGTGTCGCTGGTGATGCTGGTGATCTTTTCGCCGGTCTTTCTTGTGACGGCCCTGGCGATAAAACTTTATGACGGAGGGCCTGTATTTTTCTACCAGGAGCGGTGTACCAAGGACGGCAAGACATTTTCCATCTGCAAATTCCGGAGCATGATCGTGGATGCAGAGAAAAGAGGAGAAATCCTGATGGCGACAGACAGAGACCCCCGTATCACCCCGGTGGGGAACCTGATCAGGAAAGTGCGTATCGACGAGCTGCCCCAGCTGCTGAACATCTTAAAAGGCGAGATGAGTCTGGTGGGGCCCAGGCCGGAACGACCGGAGCTTGTGGAACTGTATGCGGACAAGGTTCCCGAATTCAGGTACCGTCTGAAGGTAAAAGGCGGCCTTACCGGCTATGCGCAGGTTTATGGCAAATACAACACCACAATTTACGATAAGCTGAAACTGGATTTGATGTACATTCAGAATTATTCTCTCCTGATGGATATTGAAATTTTGTTCAGGACGGTAAAGATTCTTTTTGAGAAGGAGAGCACAGAGGGCTTCTCGGAGGAGGAGTCGGTCATGGTGGAGCCGGAGGCAGACGGAGACGATGAGGAAGACGACGGAGATCTGGGGTAGAAAGTGAGGAGAAGAGTCTATGAAGGCTGTGGTCGTGACCAGTTCAGCCAATTATGAGCCGCGGGCGGAGATGGTGGGAAAGATTCTCCAATCCTTTGGCCACGAGGTTTTGTGGCTGGAGTCGGATTTTATTCACAGAGAGAAAAAAAAGAAAACGCGGCGCGTGGCCGGTCATCAGTATATTGACACAGTGGCATATAAGAAAAATATGTCTGTCCGGAGGCTGTATTCCAGGTACGATTTTGCCAGAAAAGTGGTGGAGGCTTTGAAAGACCAACCGATTGACCTTCTGTATGTCATGATCCCTGCCAATTCCCTGGTTCCTGCCGCCGCTGAGCTCAAAGAGAGATGCCATGCCAGGCTGGTGCTGGATATTATCGACTTATGGCCGGAATCTCTGCCTCTGAAAAGGATAAAAAGGTTTTGGCCTGTCCAATACTGGCGGAGATTGAGGGACGACCATCTTGACGCTGCCGACCTGATTTTTACAGAGTGCAGGCTTTATCAGGAGATCCTGGGGCTGCGGAAGAATCCCAGGCTGAAGCAGACGGGGGTGATGTACTGGGCAAAGGAAAGAGAGGCGGAAAAAGCCCCTGTTTTTCAGCAGGATAAAGAGCGGATCCACATGGCCTATCTGGGTTCTGCCAATCACATTATCGATATTGACTCAATTGTATATATTCTGGAAAAGGTGAATCAAAGGAAAAAAGTTCGACTTCATATAGTGGGAGACGGGGAGAGCAGAGACATCTTTTTGCAGGAACTGAAGGACCACGGAATCGAGACAAAGTATTACGGGACTGTCTATGATGAGGAGAAGAAGAGACAGGTGTTCGAGAAGTGCAGCTTTGGTATCAACATGATGAAGGACAGCGTGTGCGTGGGGCTTACCATGAAATCCATCGATTATCTCTGCTACGGACTGCCTCTGATCAACAACATCCCGGGAGATACCTGGAAACTGGTGGAACAGTACGGGATCGGAGTCAACTGCGGCAAGGGCAAGGCTGATGAGTGTGCGGAGATGATACTGGAAATTTCGGAAACCATACAGGAAAAGAGGGAATCGATACGCAGGCTCTATGAGCGTCTGTTTACGCGCCAGGCTATGGAGCAGGTGCTCAGGGAGAAAGTTCTCCCGCTGCTGGAACAGGAGGTATAGACAGATGAATATTTTGCATATTTCGCCATATTACCCTGATATAGACACAAACCACGCAGGCGGGGTCTGTATGGGCAAGGAGATAGAGACCCTGAGGAAATGGCATCAGGTGTATGTACTCACGTTTGCCGCCTCGGAGTTTGACAAAAAACTGGAGGAGAAATACAGAGATGACAGCCGCTATGACAGCGTGGCTATCAACAGGTGGACCAGACTGTTTCATGTGGTCACGGAGCCCTGGATGCCCAACTATTTTGCTGCCAGAAGTTCTTTTCGGTTTTCCTTGAAACTGATACAGGCGGTGAAGAAGTATAAGATCGACGTGATCCACGGCGAGTACGCTTCCATGGGGCAGTATCTGTGGATAAAAAAGATATATCCCAATATAAAGTTTAACCTGGTGGAGCACGACATGACGGCTCAGTCGTATCAGAGGAAGCTGAGGAACAGCAGAGGGTGGCGACGGGCCTATATAGGCTGGCAGCTGGAACGGATACTGAAAAAAGAAAAGCAGTACTGTGTGAAGGCGGACAACATCTTTACATTTAACCACAAGGACAGACGGCTTATAGAAAAGCATTATGGGAGGAAGGACTGCAAGGTCCTGAATCTGTTCCTGGGAATCGGCGACGATATTCTCGAGAGGACTGTCGAGACAGGAAAAAGAGAGCGGGGCAGTATCTGCTTTCTGGGGCAGATGGGGAGACAGGAGAATCACCAGGCGGCCATGAAGCTGGTGCGTATCGCGAAGCGGGTTAAAAAGCGGGTTCCGGAATTCCAGGTCTACATCGTGGGGAATCAGCCGGCTCAGGAGCTGAAGAAAGAGGAAAATGATTTCATCCACGTGACAGGGTTTGTGGACGATGTGGACGAGTATCTGGAGAGGGCCCAGATAGCGGTGTTTCCTTTGATGCAGGGAGCGGGGATCAAGATGAAGGTGCTCAGAAGCATGGCCATGGGGACGATGGTGATCACCACCATGGTGGGAGCCGAGGGCATCGACGAGGCGGGAAGGGTTATTGAACTGGCAGGGACAGATAAAGAGTTTGCGGAGAAGATAGAGAAGTATCTGGGAGATGCAGAGATGGCAGAGGAGAGGGGAAGAAAAAGCAGGGACTATATAAGAGCGCATTTCGGGTGGAAGGCAAGCGAGGAAGTGCTGGAGGAGGTCTATGGGAGAGAGCAGGTTTGAAAATGGAACAGTTGCGGCGATTACGGTGACATATAACCGCGCCCACACATTAGAAAAGTGTTTACATGCGTTGTTGGCACAATCCAGGCCAGTGGATAAAATTCTGGTGGTGGACAATCAGAGCAATGAAGAAGAAATCAGAAAAGTGAAAAAGCTGGCAGCTCAATCGGAAAAAATACATCTGGTTATCCTGAAAGAGAATCTGGGGGGAGCAGGCGGATTTGAGGCGGGGATGCGAGAGGCCCTGGGGATGTGGAATCCTGATTGGTACTGGCTTATGGACGACGATGCCTATCCAAGAGAAGACTGCTTGGAAAAATTGCTGGCGCATGGGAAAGAACTTCCGGAGGCGGGAGGGCTGTGTCCTGTGATTTACGGGATAGATCTGAAAAAATATCAAATGTTCCACCATAAGAAATTGACCCGATTGATTTTAAAAACCGTGCCGGTGGCACGGCAATATGAAGATTTAGACGATGTGACACGAGAAGATGCCAATGCCTTTGTGGGCCCACTGTTTTCGGGAAAGACCATCAGAGAGATGGGAATCGCTGACGGGAGTCTGTTTATCTATGGGGATGATACAGAATACACACATAGAGTGTCTGTCAGATATCCGTTATATTTGATCAAAGAGGCAGTCATCGACCATCAGGACGCGCCGGTTCTCAATGAAAATATGAAGCCGGAGGGATGGTGGAAGGAGTATTATGGAACCCGCAACCATTATTTTATGATTCGGGAATTCCAGGCTAATCGGGCTGTACGTCTTGCAGGGTATGTCTGTCTTACATTGCGTCTGTCAGCAATCATGGTAAAAAGTCTGATAAAGGGTTATGATCTGCTGCGTGTAAAGCTGATTGCCCAGGCCATGAAAGACGGGATGAGGGACAGAAGAGGCAAAACTCTGGATCCTCAGAAATATTATGGGTATCTGAAAAAAAGGGGTTTGATGCAGCGGTGAGATAAACCGGAACGGACCGGGGCGGCAGAGCAGGAGAAATCGTGTATGCCGCCTCTTTTGCCGCCCCGGTTCGTTTACGGCGGAGGTGTCAGCCAATCAGCGCCTGAGTTTGGCGGCCACAAGCCGCCTGGCCTCCTCTGCCAGCGGTTCTCCGGAGACCAGGAGAAAGACTCCGTAGACAGAGAAAAACAGTACGGAGGAGACCACAAGTTTGGCAAAACTTCCCAGATTCAGATACCGCACCCAGAAACAGGCGGCGCTTCCCAGAACCAGCGCCTGGAATATTTTCATATAATGTATCCGGCGCAGTATGCCGGATATTTGTTTTTTTAAGGCTGAATATTGAATGACAAGCACCGCCAGTTCTGCGGTAACCGTGCCCACGGCTGCGCCTGACGCCCCGAAAACAGGGATGAGAAGCATGTTGAGAGCCAAATCTATGACCGCGCCGGCAGTCACGGAGAGCAGAACTATATGCTCCCTGCCCAGGGGGACAAGTATCTGAAGCCCCATAATATTGGTCAGGCCGATAAACAGCAGCGCAGGCATGATGATCTGCATGGGAAGAACAGAGTTCTGGTATGCAGGACCAGAGAGAAAGAGAATGCCTTCCCCCGCAAAGATGGTGAAATAAACCGCCAGGGAGGAGGCGGTTATGACCACGAAATTCAGGGCTTTCCCGCAGACCCTGCGGAATTCTCTCATCATGCGGTGTTCCACATAATAGGTACATCTGGGGAGGAGGACCGCTCCCAGGGAGGTGACCATAGTCACCAGAATAGATTTGATGTTCATGGCGGCATTGTAGAACCCCACCTCCTGGTCAGTGGTCATAAACCCCAGCATGACCGTGTCCAGATTGGTGTACACGGTGGTTGCGCATGACATGGAGAAAAAGACCGCGATAGCCCGCAGATGTCTTTTCAGGTTATAACCTCCCACAGGTTTCCAGTCGATAAACCTTTTTGCGGTTATAAAATTCAGGATATTGGAGGCGCCGGAGGCAAAAATGGTGATTCCCCCGTAAATGACATAGTCTTTCTGGGCGTGAATCAGAAGAAACATGGCTCCCAGCGCGATTATTTTGAAGATGACGGAGCGGACGGTGATGTAAGCGTACTGCTCCAGTCCTTTATAAAGCCACTCCATGCCTATGGCGGAGAGGAGGATGGTGAAGCTGACGACCACATAGAGGGCCCGGTCCTCCTGAAGCCTGGGTATCCAGAGAACCATGGCGATCAGAGCGATATAGGAGATCAGCCCCATCGCCAAGTTGATGAAAAGCAATTCGTGGGCCGTCCGCGTCAGTTCTTCCCGGTTGTCCCTGACTTTCGCACAGGCGCGGATGCCGTAGGTAGGGATCCCTAGCTGTGCGAACATATTGAAGTAGGTGACCAGGGATGTGGCAAAAGACACTTTCCCCGTCCCGGCGGGAAGAAGGATTCTGGAGACGTACCGGAATGTGATGAGAGGGAATATGAATGTGGACATGGTCAGAATCACATTCATAATAAAGTTAAATTTAACAGAGCGGATATTCGTATTCATATATTTTCCTGGCATAGGTAAAATTTGGCGGCTTGTAAGCCACAGGATTATTATATAGGGTTTCGGGGGAGGATACAAGGGCTTTTTATTTGTGGATGACAGAGAGAAAAAAGTGGTGTACAATATATTTGATAAGGAGGGGTATTATGGGTATTATGGCAGCATTTATGGTTCCCCACCCGCCTCTGATCATACCGGAGATCGGCAGGGGAGCAGAGCAGGGAATTCAGAATACTATCGACGCCTACAGGGAGGTGGCAGAGAGGATCGGCAGGATTCAGCCGGATACCATCGTGGTCATCTCTTCCCACCAGATTATGTACGCGGACTATTTTCACATATCGCCGGGGGACGGCGCCAGGGGTGACTTTGGGCAGTTTCGCGCAGGTGAGGTGAAGATGGAAGTTTCCTATGACACCGAGTTTGTGGAGGAACTTTGCAGGCATGCGGAGGCCCAGGGGCTGGCGGCAGGCACTATGGGAGTGCGGGGAGAGGGCGACCGGAGGCTGGATCACGGGACTATGGTGCCTTTGTATTTTGTAAATCAGTTCTGGAGCGGATACAGGCTGGTGCGAATTGGCCTGTCGGGACTGCCTCTTGCCATGCACTATGAGCTGGGGCAGTGTATTCAGGAGACGGCGGAGATACTGGGCAGGAATGTGGTCGTCATCGGCAGCGGGGATCTGTCCCACAAGCTGAGAGAGGACGGCCCCTACGGATTCCAGAAAGAAGGGCAGGAATATGACAGGCGGGTTATGAAAGTCATGGGCAGCGGGATGTTCGGGGAACTTTTAGAATTTTCTGAAGATTTCTGCGAGAAGGCGGCAGAGTGCGGCCATCGGTCATTTGTGATGATGGCGGGGGCTCTGGACAGGACCGGCGTGAGGACAGAGATGCTCTCCTATGAAGGGCCCTTCGGAGTGGGATACGGGATATGCGCCTATGAGGTTCTGGGGGCAGATCTTGACAGAGATTTTCTGGAACAGCACGAGAGGAAAGAGGAGCAGCGTGTCCGGATGCTGAGAGACCAGGAAGACGAGTACGTGAAGCTGGCCAGGCTGACCATAGAAACATATGTGAGGACAGGCAGAATACTATCCGCGCCGGAAGGACTTCCGGAGGAATTGTACGGGCAAAGGGCGGGGGCATTTGTCTCCATCAAGGAGGACGGCAGGCTTCGGGGATGCATCGGAACCATACAGGCCGTGCAGGGTTCCCTGGCGGAAGAGATCATCCACAACGCGGTCAGCGCCTGTTCTCTTGACCCGAGATTTGCCCCGGTGGCCGAGAAAGAGCTGGATCGCCTGACTATCAGCGTGGATGTGCTGGGAGATGGGGAAAAAATCGATTCTCCAGATCAGTTGGATGTGAAACGATACGGAGTGATCGTGTCCAACGGAGGCAGGCGGGGGCTGTTGCTGCCTGACCTGGACGGAGTGGACAGCGCAGAGCAGCAGATTGCCATAGCGAAACAGAAGGCAGGAATCGGGGCAGATGAGGATGTGGAACTGGAGCGGTTTGAGGTCGTGCGGCACCATTAGGCAGGAGGAGTGTCCGTGATACAAGGACGGAAATCGTCGCCGAGGGTGGAAGAACCCGTGCCGATGAAGGCCGCCGCAATGAAGGTTGCCGATGACGGTGAGAATGTGAGCGGAGGGGGTGTCTGTGTTGGCGGAAACGTCTGTGAAAACGGAAAAATCTATGGGAGCTGTCTGCCAGGTGTGCATGCACCGGTGCAGTCTGAAAAACGGCCAGACGGGATTTTGCGGCGCCCGGAGGAACGAAGGGGGAACTATCGTCTGCGGCAATTACGGAAAGGTGACATCGCTGGCCCTGGATCCTATCGAGAAGAAACCTCTCCGTATGTTCCGTCCCGGCAGCCTGATTCTGTCCGTGGGGAGTTATGGTTGTAATCTGCGGTGTCCGTTCTGCCAGAATTATGAGATATCTATGGCCGTGCAGGGGCAGAGGAAGGCGGGGGCGGAATATGAACCCGAGGTGGCGTATGTCTCCCCGGAACTTCTGGCAGACAGGGCGTGGAAATGCAGGAGCCTGGGGAATGCAGGGGTGGCATTTACCTACAACGAGCCGCTGGTGGGCTGGGAGTATGTGAGGGACACCTCAAGGCTGGTAAAAGGATACGGCATGGACAACGTGCTGGTGACAAACGGCAGTGCGTCGCCGGAGGTGCTTGAGGAGCTGCTTCCGTTTGTAGATGCCATGAATATCGACCTGAAGGGGTTCCGGGAGGAATATTACAGAAAACTCGGGGGAGATCTGGAAACGGTAAAAGATTTTATCTTTCAGGCTGCCGCGGGATGCCATGTGGAGCTGACCACGCTGATCGTGCCGGGGGAGAATGATTCCCGGGAGGAGATGGCTGAGGAGGCCGGGTGGATCGCTTCTGTGGAGAGAGCCGTGAACAAGGAGATTCCCCTTCATGTCACCAGATTCTTCCCTATGTACTGCATGACGGATAGGGAGGCCACGGATGTGGGACTGGTGTACCGGCTGGCGGAGACTGCCAGGGGATATTTGAAGCATGTGTTTGTGGGAAACTGCTGAGAGGGGGATGTGATTTATGACAGAGGAGACAAGGAGGCAGGAGATAAAAGAGGCGGTGCGTGCGGGAGAGCGGGCACTGGCGAGTTTGAGAATCGCCCAGGGCAGGCTTGCCAGCGCCAGAAACTTGGGAGTCTGGGATATCGTAGGCGGCGGTCTGATCACCAGCATGCTGAAACATAACAGGATCAATGAGGCATCCTCATATCTGGAGAGAGCTAAGGCGGACCTGAGAGTGTTTGAGAGGGAATTGAAGGATGTTCCGGATTTCGCGGGCCTTGGGATTGAAATCGGCGGGTTCCTCACGTTTGCGGATTTTTTTCTGGACGGTTTTCTGGCGGACTGCATGGTTCAGAGCAAGATCAATGATGCCAGGAGACAGGTGGAAAGTGCTATTTGGCAGGTGGAGAGGCTGCTTGGGCAGTTGAGGAGATGGTGCTAGAGGGGGGATATGGATGAGTGGGGGGGACGGGGGGAGAAGGATGATGAGAATATTGTGCTGTGAAAGGAAAAAATGATGGATTGTGTGGACAATTTGAGAAGAAATGCAAAATTTTTGTGTTTTTGATTCAGAATGGGAAAATTTTGTTAGTCGATGGTATATTTGGGTGAAGAAAACTATTGACGGGAGGGGAATCTGTGGTTATACTCTTTGTTAATGGAAATTCACTTTAAGGTTGCCATATTGTGTAATAGTTTGTTAAAGGAGTGGGGCTTTTGCAGACAGATAATAAGTGAAAGAAATATTTAGTGAAGTAAAAGATATATTTTTTTTCTACAATAAAGTTCAAATAATATAAAATATTTGAATATATTTTGCCATATAGATTAGTTTGCAAGAGAGATTAAATTGATGAATAGTAATTGGTTCAAAGTGATAATGAGATTTACTGGGGTTAAATACGGAAAACATCTTCAGTTAAAAGGTATTCCTGTCATATTTAATCATTCTAAAGCTGTTCTTTCTATTGGAAAGAATGTGACAATAAAAAGTTCTTTTTTATCAAATTTGGTGGGCTTGTACTCCCATACAATTATTGTCACACGAGCTCCTGGAGCCGAGATTATTATTGGAGATAATGTCGGAATTTCAGGTGCTACTATTTATGCCAGGAAAAGAATTATAATTGGTGATAATACATGTATAGGCGGCAATTGCAAGATTTTGGATAATGACTTTCATCCGATAGAAATTCAAGCCCGTAATCAACTAATGCAGAATAGTAATGGTGGAGACGAGACAGAATTAATTCCCTGTAAAAGCATAAGTATTGGGCAAAACTGTTTCATTGGCTGCAACAGCATTATTTTAAAAGGAACTGTATTAGGGAATGGCTGTGTAGTCGGAGCTGGAGCTGTAGTGAGCGGAAAATTTAAAGATAACTGCATAATTGCGGGGAATCCCGCAAAAGTGATCAGAGAACTTAGTTAATGTAAAGGAAAATGAACTATGGACAAAAAGAAGATATTAATTTTTGCTCATTACTATTACCCAGATACCGCATCTACAGGACAGATATTAAAAGATCAAGCAGAAGGAATGCTTCAGGATTTTGATGTGACAGTCATTTGTGTGGTTCCATCTTATAATGGCAGAGTGGAGGATACATATAAAAAGAAAAAATATTATTTTGAGAATATAAATGGAATAAAAGTAATTAGAGTAAGAGTGCCTGAATTTGCAAAAACTAATAAATTGAGCCGTATTAGAAATATTATTGCATATTTTTTGGGGGCATTAGGCGCCAGCAATAAAACGGGTAAACAAGATTATATATTTACTATATCGCAGCCTCCGCTCATTGGCGGCTTGTTGGGTGTAATTGGAAAATGGAAGAAAAAGGCAAAAATGATTTATTGTATTCAAGATTTCAATCCTGAGCAGATTATGGCAGTTGGTTATAGTAAAAATAGTTTAATCTTAAAAATAATGATGATCGTTGATAAATTTTCTTGCGGGCATAGCGATCTTGTTATTACTGTAGGACGTGATCTTGTCATGACATTAGAGAAGCGTTTTGCAGGAAAAGAAATACCTGCATATGTAATGATAAATAACTGGGTTGATGAAAAACAAATATATCCTTTAAACTCAGATCATGAACAGATAAATATTTTTCGTAAAAAGTACAACCTGGAAGACAAATTTGTTATCATGTACTCTGGCAATATCGGGTTATACTATGACCTGGAAAATTTAATCAAGGTAATTAGAAATTTTGCGCCAGGGACTAAGACAATCGACGGAAGAGAAGTAGTATTTGCCTTTGTAGGAGACGGCGCGCTGCTGGGTACATTAAGGAATTATGTAAATAGTCATAATATGGAAAATGTAGTATTTATACCCTATCAAAGTAAGGATAATCTCATATATTCTTTAAACGCAGCAGATGTTCATTGGGTGGTGAATGCCAAAGGAATAAAAGGTGTATCAGTGCCATCTAAATGGTATGGTATAGTTAGTACCGCACGGCCAATACTTGCTGTACTTGAAAAAGGAAGCGAAATAAGAATGCTGACAGAAGAGATTGGCTGCGGCCTTGTATGTGAGCCAGGCGAATATGATATTGTTGAAAAAAATATACAATGGTTTCTTAATAATGCCGGAAGTGAGGAGATGAAGAATATGGGAGATAGAGGGCGCGAATATTTGGTGAAGTATTTAACAAAAAATAGAAGTATACAGAAGTATATAGAGGCCATTAAAAAATTATAAGGATATGCTTATGGAAAGAAAAAAGATCTGTTTTATTGCCCAGTTTCCGCCTCCGATACATGGATTATCAAAGGCAGTAGATACGCTATATAATTCAGAATTGTCTGAAAAATATGAATTTCAGAAAATAAATATAACAAATAATAAAAAAATTTTAAAAAATCTTATAAGAATAAGCAAAAGCGATGCGGATCTATTTTACTTTACTATTAGTCAAACTAAGGCAGGCAATGTTCGAGATTTATTGATTCTTAAACTTTTAGATTTACAAAATAAGAAATGCTTAGTACATCTCCATGGTGGATACTATGGCAGTTTGATAGAGAATGATTTGAATTATTTTCAGCGCAGAGCAAATTATAAAGCTATTTCTAATCTGGTGGGATGTATTGTCCTCGGAAATTCATTAAGAAATAATTTTGATAAAATGATTCAGCATGAGAAGATATATGTAGTACCGAACTGTGTTGATAACGAATATTTCATGTCAAATAGGGATTTTGAAGAAAAGCTGTCGACATTAAAAAATCGTACAGTTAAACATGTATTGTATCTTTCAAATTTTATTAAAACCAAAGGGTATCTGAAGGTTCTGGAAATTGCTAAAATGGAAAAGGAACGTTGCGATTCAGGTGAGAAAAAAAAGTTTCACTTTGATTTCGCAGGGAAATTCTTTAATAAGACAGATCAAAAAGACTTTTTCAAGTATATTAAAAAGCATGAGTTGGAAAATTATATTACATATCATGGTATTGTAGAAAATGATAAAAAGCGTGAACTTTTAAAGCAATGCGATATATTTATTTTGCTTACAAGATATCCCAATGAAGGACAGCCAATTAGCATTTTGGAAGCAATGGCAAGTGGTATGGCGGTTTTAAGTACAGACCATGCGGGAATTCCAGATGTTATAGACAGTGGAGTAGACGGTTATTTAATATCTTTACGTGATGATCGAAATTTAAATAAAATATTTGATATCATGTTAAATTTAGATTATCTAACTTTAGAAAAGAACGGACGAGAAAAAATAACTAAAAAATATACACAGAAACAATATATTGATAATATAGATATCGTATTTGAGAAAGTAGGGAAAATGCTATGAAAATATTACAGATGTATGTAAAAAAAGAAATAGTATTTTTATTTGGAATAATTAATCTGATCTATCTGTACTATGGATTGGTGATAGGGAATGCAGCAGTTGATGCTATTAATATTCTTTGTTTTTTTTTATGCTCGTTAATTTTAATACTGGGCATTAATGATATAGCAAATAATGGAATTTCGATATATTCTGTTTTTATGGTATGTTATTTTGGCGCATTATTGTTAAATAATTTGAATATAAGCGGATTGCAAAAAAGTAAGAATATTATAGATATATACTATTATTTTTTTGGCGCATTATTATTTCTATGTATACTTATATTGATAGATAAAAATAAAAAGTATAAAGTAAATAAATATATTAAAATAGATGGAAACATAATAGCAATTTTAGTATTATTAGCTTTTGTAATTAGTAAAGTTTTATTGTTTCGTATTACAGGTATACGCTTCATATCTGCAAAGTGGTCTGTTAAAAACAATGAAAATTTTATTGTTCAAGGGCATACGGGGATTTCACAAATTCTAATGTGGTTGTCAATTATGATGATTCCTGTTGCAAAAAGAAGGGTTAAAATTATTAATATAATTACTGTTATAGTATTTTCGATATTGTCAGCGGCTAGGGGAGATTTGATGCGCATTGGAATATATTTATTATTAATGTGGGTCATATCTTATGGAAAAAAATTTATAAGCATGAGAAATGTAAAAAATTTGATAATATTAATGATTTTATTATTAGCATTTTTTAGTGTTTGGGGAAATTATAGGCAAAATCAGAGATATGGAAAAAATGTGTATAATATAAGCACATATACAGAAAGTATAGTAAATAAAAATGCAATAGATTGGATATATGCATATACAGCATTAAACTTTGATATTTTGAAGCAAGAATACATAGAAAGAGAACACAGCGGTGAATTTCAGGCATTATTCATTCCCATAATAAGGATTATACAGGGGAGTAAAGAAGTCGAAGCGTATTACAATCAATTTACCACACGTCAAATAAATGGTTTTAATGCAGCGACGTTTTTGGAATATTTTATTTTTGAGAGTGGACCATTATATTTTATTCCTATTCTGTTTCTTGGACTGTTAGTATCAGTCCTGGACATGTTATGTTATACTATAGATTTTGACGGGGGGCATATATTTCTATTAATGCAGACTGTATTAACAATATTTGGAAATTACTATTTGCAAGTTAATATGTTTTTGGCATTAATATTAGGATTATCTATAAATTTATTTGTAGTAAAAAATAAAAAGAACAAGAAAGGAAATTAATGAAAAAAGTAGATTTTCTAATATATTATGAGCATATTAATAGAGAAATAGAAAACATCTGTCTTTTATCAGCTGAATTGAAACGGCGAGGATATTCGACAATAATTAGAAAATATGGGTCTTGGACACCGGTTAAGCCGAAAGTTGTATTAACTCCGTTTTTGTATAGCACAGATGATATTTATCCTATAGTTTATGGATGCTATGGTAGAGTAGAAAAAATAATAAATCTGCAATGGGAGCAGGTCAGAACTCCTGAATTAGAAAACAACAGATCGCTTTATCCTGACGGGTGGGCTATATATGCACAACATTTAGCCTGGGGAACCAAAACTTGGGATAAACTTAGGGAAATTGGAGTGAGTAAAAAGAATATAGCTGTAACAGGGAATATCGCTCTAGACTTAAATTTTAAATATTTTGATAAATTATTCCTTAGCAGGGAAGAAATTTCGAATATATACAGTCTCGATAATAAGAAAAAATGGCATTTGTTTATTTCCTCCTTTGCTTATTCAAATTTAGATAAAAGCCAGATTAATGGACTAAAAAGCAAACTATATAATTTAAATTATCTGATTGAAATTCATAAAAGTTCACAAATAGAGTTAATAAGTTGGTTTGATAGTTATTTGAAAACCCACATGGATATTATTATTTATAGGCCGCATCCAGCTGAATGTCTAAGTGAAAAAGTGCTGGAATTAGATAAGAAATATACTAATTTTAAAATTATAAAAGACTATTCCATTAGACAATGGATAAGAATATGTGACACAGTATCAAATTGGATTAGCACCTCAATAGCAGATACGTATGTTTTGGGAAAATCTTGTTCTATTCTTAGGCCAATTACAATACCGCAAAATTTAGATATGGCTTTACTAGACAGACCAAATACATATCTTAAAAGCTATAAACAATTTGTAGAATTTTTGGATGGGAAATACAGTATTCAATTTCCATGTTCAGATGAAACTATGTTATATTGGTATGGTGAAAATAATGGAAAGAATTATATGAAAGTTGCTGATTTTTGCATTGAGGTTTTAAATGGAAATAAATATGAGTTTAATTATAATAGTAGAATGAGATATAACATCAAAAAAAGGACATGGTTATTGCGTCATCAGATCTATATAAATGTTTCAAAATATATTAATTTACAAAAATTTATTTCTAAAGACCATAAAACAACTGCTTATTCTAATTTTTTGGAGCAAAGAAATATAAACAGACTGATTGAAAAATATGAAGATGCATTTAAAGTAATTATAGATGAATCGAGTGATAAAGAATGAATGAGGGTAAATTTAATGTTTTAAAAAAAATATGTTCACTATCTGAATATATGATGGCCTCGCTAATCAATGCAATAATATCGGCTTTTTCAACAGCAATATTAACACGTCTATTTTCTCCAGATATATTTGGCGTTATAAGTTTGTTCAATTCTGCGTCTACATTATTGATGGGAGTTATGTGTTTAGGACTTGATAGTTCTTATATACGTTTTTTTTATGCTCCGCCTAATAATGAATCTGTGCAGGCCTTTGGTAAAAAATGTTTTTGTGCAGCTTGCCTAAATGTGTTGTTATGGGGGGGAATAATAAGCCTTTTTTTTGCCACATCTTTTTCGAATGCTGTTATAGGAATAAATAGTAGGAGTATTACCATTTTTTTATTTGTAAATGTTTTAGGACAAATTGTCCTTAGATTTTTAAATATTTCTTACCGGATGAAAGGGCAGGCACATAAATATTTTGTACAAAGTGTTACGACGCAAATTTTTTTAAAATTTTTTGTTGTTTTAGCTGTTTTTATTACAAATGATAAGGAGTTTATTTTATGTATTAATGCGATCGGTATTGTGATTTTAGCTTTTGTATATCTATATATTCAATACGGAGATACGTTTAGGAGTAATATAAAAATATCTTTTGTGGGGTATAGTGAGGTAATTAAATTTGCAATATTTAGTTGTCCTATAACCGTTATTACTTATTTAAACACATATTTTTCTCAAATAATTATTAAGAAGACATTGGGAGAGGGGTATCTTGGCATATATTCAGCAATATCACTTTTTACATTATCTATAGCGGTATTTAGATCAGGATTTGCTACTTTTTGGTCTCCCTTTATGTATAAGCACTATTCTGATAAACATGAGTTTATAAAAACAATACATGATTTGGTTTTAGTAATTTGCATGTTTATTTTAAGTGGTATTTTATTAGGTGTTGATGTTATATATTTATTTATTGGAAACGAATACAGAACTGATCAGTCGATATTGGGTTTTTTGATGTTGGGACAAATTTTTATAACATTAACGGAAACTACAAGTTACGGTATAATGATAGAAAAAAAGAGTCAAATTGTTTTAGTGAATCATGTTATTTCTCTTTGCTCATTTTTATTATTTGCTATATCTTTTGTGAAATTATTGGGGATATTAGGAATTGCATTAGCAAGTGCAATATCTGGCTTTGTCCTTTTTGCGTTGAGTACTTATTGGGGACAAAAATATTATATATCAATACATAGTACGATGAGGACAGCATTTTCTATAACTTGTTTGATTTTAATTGCCTTTTTGTTTTATGTATTTTATAACTGCAGATGGATATTTGTATTATGTAATATAATCTTATTAATAAGTGTTTTGTATATAAATAGAAATTTGTTTTCATATTTTAAGCTATTTTATAAAGAAAGATGAAACAAAGAATATGTTGAATTTCGAATCGTTTTTCAAAGGAAGCGGATTGGATTAGGAGGGAATGAAGATGTTCAATTTAAATGAATTTATTTCAAGAGAAGTCACCAAGAGGCCAGTGAGCATGTTTCTGCAGGACATTGAAAAAAATAAAGAAACCTTGAGCAGGAGGATTAAAGACAAGACAGTCCTTGTGATCGGCGGCGCGGGTTCCATAGGCTCTTCCTTCATAAAGGCCGTGCTCCCCTTTCATCCCCGGACGCTTGTGGTTGTGGATACCAATGAGAACGCGCTGGCGGAGCTGACCAGGGACCTTCGTTCTACAAAAGGGATGTTTGTGCCAGAGGATTACATACCGTACCCTATGGATTTTGCCTCGCGGGTTTTTAGGAAGATGTTCAGGGGCAGGGGGGGCTTTGACATCGTCGCCAATTTTTCAGCCCATAAACATGTGAGGAGCGAAAAGGATATCTATTCTGTGGAAGCCCTTCTCCAGAATAACGTGCTGCACGCCAAAGCCCTGCTTGACCTCCTGGCTGAATTCCCGCCTGATACTTATTTCTGTGTGTCCACAGACAAAGCGGCAAACCCGGTCAACATCATGGGGGCAAGCAAGAGGATTATGGAGGATGTTATTTTTTCCTATTCGGACAGGTTCCCTGTGAAGACCGCGCGCTTTGCCAATGTGGCCTTCTCAAATGGGTCGCTGCCGTCAGGCTTCCTCTCCAGGCTTTCCAAGCTCCAGCCCCTGTCCGCGCCTTCCGATGTGCGGAGGTTTTTTGTGTCTCCGGAGGAGAGCGGGCAGATCTGCATGCTGGCATGCATGCTCGGGGAAAACAGGGAAATCTTCTTCCCCAAGCTCACAAAGGCGCAGATGATGACGTTTGACTCCATCGCCACAGCCCTCCTCAAGGAGCACGGCTATGAGCCGCTGCGCTGCGGCACCGACGGGGAGGCGGTTGATAAGATGGAGGCGGTGAGGCGCGGGGGGAGGCAATACCCTGTCCACTATTCCGTTTCCGACACATCCGGCGAAAAAGCGTACGAGGAGTTTTATACGGAGGGGGAAACGGTTGACATGGACAGGCTGGGAGCGCTGGGCGTGATAACGGGCAAAGCCCTGGTGGAGACAGAACGGGTGGAGGGGCTGTTTGACAAGCTGGAGGCGGCCTTTGGCAGGGCTGACGTGTCGAAGGAGGAAATCATCGCGGTCCTAAAAGGGTACCTGCCTAATTTTGACCATATTGAAAAGGGGAGATCCCTTGACAGTAAAATGTAAAGCGGACAAGGAGATGAGTGATTATGGGAAGGTTTATCCCACTGTGCGTCCCTAATTTTGAGGGAAATGAAAGGAAGTACGCAGATGATGCCATCGGCCAGGGCTGGGTGTCTACCGGCGGGCAGTATATCACGCTGCTGGAAAAGAAGATGGCGGAATTTTTAGGGGTGGAGGAGGTGGCGGCGTGCCAGAGCGGGACCTCCGCGTTACATCTGTCCCTGATTGAGGCGGGGGTTGTCCCGGGGGACATGGTCATTGTGCCGACCCTCACATTCATTGCGGCCGTGAACCCGGTGAAATATCAGTTTGCCGAGCCCATATTTATGGACTGTGACGACAGCCTGTGTATGGACCCGGTAAAACTTGAAAGGTTTTGTGAGGAGGAATGCGAATTTAAAGGCGGCAGGCTTATTTACAAGCAGACCGGAAAACATGTGAAGGCGGTTGTGGTCGTCCATGTGTTTGGCAACCTGGCTGACATGGAGAGGATCATGGAAACCGCGGGCAGGTTTAACCTGAAGGTGATTGAGGACGCCACGGAGGCCCTTGGCTCAAAATACACGGAGGGCAGGTATGCAGGCCGCTATGCGGGGACGGTCGGCGATTTTGGCGCCTATTCATACAACGGCAATAAAATCATCACAACAGGAGGGGGAGGGGCGGTGACCGCCGCGGACGCGGGCACGGTCAGGCATATCCGTTACCTCTCCACCCAGTGCAAGGACGACCCTCATTATTATATCCATAATGAGGTGGGTTTTAACTACCGCATGACAAATGTGCAGGCGGCCATCGGCGTGGCCCAGATGGAGGAGCTGCAGGAATTTATCGCGCGCAAGCAGAAGAACTATGAACTGTACAGGGAACTGTTTTCCGGCTTTGAACTTGGCGAGTTGATGGGGTTCCGGCCGGGGACTTCCTCCAACAAATGGTTTTACTCCTTGAAAATCGACAGGGATAAGGTCCGCGCCACCATGCGTGAGATCATCACGTCCCTTGAAAAGCGGGGCATCGGGACCAGGGCCGTGTGGGGGCTGATCCATGAGCAGCTCCCATACAGGGACGCGGCAAGGTATAAGATAGAAAAGGCGCCTGATTACAGTTCCCGCATCCTGAACTTCCCCAGCAGCACGGACCTTAAAGAAGGGGACATCAGGCATGTGGCGGAGCAGATAAAACTTGTACTGAGGGAGTATGCAGATGGCAGATAAAAGTCTGGAGGCTTTCATAACAACCGCTTCCATATCGGTTGTTGAGGCAATGGAGCAGATTGATAAAAATGCTAGGGGGATCCTTTTTGTCGTCAACGGCGAACAGCAGCTGATCGGAAGCATTACGGATGGGGACATACGGAGAGGGCTGATAAAAACCGGGAAGCTGGATGCGGCTGCAGGCAGGTACATGAACCGCTCCCCCAAGTTCCTGTTCCAGGGGGACCGGGGGAGGGCATATGAGTATATGAAAAAATATTCCATAAAGGCAGTGCCCATCCTCGACGCGGAAAAGAGGATAACGGATGTGCTGTTTGCCAATGGCTCTGTGGAAGAAGGGGGCGGGGCGGCTGGCAGCCTGAAAGATACAAAGGTGATCATCATGGCGGGGGGGAAGGGGACAAGGCTGTATCCCTATACAAAGATTCTGCCGAAGCCCCTTATCCCTATTGGCGATATCCCGATCATTGAAAGGATCATTAACAAATTCTGTGAATATGGCGTATCCCAGTACTATTTGACGGTTAACTATAAAAAGGGAATGATAAAATCATACTTCGCGGATTTAAACCCTGCATATGATATCCGCTATGTGGAGGAGGACAAGCCCCTGGGCACGGCGGGGAGCATGAAACTTATATCCGATCCTCTTGATTCCCCTGTCATCGTCACCAATTGTGATACGCTGATTGATGCTAACTATAAAAATCTGGTGGACCACCATATTTTTTCCGGGAATGCCCTTACGATTGTATCCGCCCTTAAGAATATAACGGTCCCCTACGGGGTGATGCATTCCAGGGAGCAGGGGATCGTCACGTCGATGGAAGAGAAGCCTAAAATGAGTTATTTTATCAATACAGGGCTTTATGTATTAAACCCTGAACTGATAAAGAAGATCCCGGACAATACGCTGTTCCACATGACGCATCTTGCGGATCTGCTTATGGGGGAGGGGTATCAGGTGGGCATGTACCCGATCAGCGAGGAGGCGTTTCTTGACATGGGTGAATTTGAGGAGATGAAGCGCATGGAACAGAAACTGAATTTGGAATAAAGGGCATGGGGCTTGGTGGAATGATGGATGTGATTATGGTCGGCTCAGGCGGCTGCATGAGGGAGCTTGCCTGGCAGATGCTTGAGGATAATAAAAGCGGGGGCAGATGGAACATCACAGGGTATGTGGACAAGGAACCGCCTAAAGGAGGGAGCAGGTTACAGGTGGGGGATGCGGTCATCCCCTATTTAGGGGATGACGGGTACCTGATGGATGCGGGGCGTGACTTGAATGTGGTCCTGTCCGTCGGCGCTTCCGCGGCGAGGGCGAGGATCGCGCAGGGGTATCTGAAAAACCCGCACCTGCATTTCCCCAATATAATATTAGGCAGCGCAGTCACGTGCAGTGACCTTGAGGCCGGGATGGGATGCGTCATCGCGATGGATGCCCGCGTTTCGACAAATGTAAAGATGGGTGATTTTGTGTTTATGAATACGGGAAGCATGGCATGCCATGACAGTGAAATCGGCAGCTATGTGACACTGGGGCCAAGGAGCCAGCTTGCAGGCGCTGTCAGAATCGGGGGCAGGAGTGAGGTTGGGATGAACGCAACAGTTATTCAATGCTTAACCATCGGAGAGAATGTAACCGTCGGCGCGGGGGCTGCAGTGATCAGGGATGTAGAGAATGACTGCACCGTGGCAGGGGTGCCTGCCAGAAAGGTTGGCTGCAAAAAATGAGTGTATTGATTATTGCGGAAGCGGGGGTAAACCACAACGGGAATATGGAGCTGGCCAAGGAGATGGTCAGGAAGGCTAAGGAGGCTGGCGCGGATTACATAAAGTTCCAGACATTTATTCCAAGGCAGCTGGTTTCAAGATATGCCTCGAAGGCGGATTATCAAAAAAAAACCACAGGATCGGAACAGTCACAGCTGCAGATGCTGGAAAAGCTGGCTCTGGCCTATGATGATTTTGCAAGGCTGAAGCGGTACTGCGATGAGGTCGGCATTGGTTTTGTCTCCGCGCCGTTTGACCTTGAAAGCATTGATTTCCTGGAAAGCCTGGATATGGATTTCTGGAAAATCCCGTCCGGGGAAGTGACGGATCTGCCTTATCTTGAGAAAATCGGCAGGACAGGGAGGAGGGTGATCCTTTCGACAGGCATGTGTGAGATGTGGGAGATACGCGAGGCCGTTGGCGTGCTGGAAACGAACGGCACAAGGGATATCACCATCCTCCACTGCAACACAGAATACCCGACCCCGTTTGAGGATGTGAACCTGCTGGCCATGCACCACATAAAGAGGGAGCTGAGGAAGCAGGTGGGATATTCTGACCATACGGAAGGGATTGAAATCCCGATTGCCGCGGTGGCGCTGGGAGCCGCAGTGGTGGAGAAGCATTTCACCCTGGATAAAAATATGGAAGGCCCGGACCATAAGGCAAGCCTGGACCCCGCTGAGCTGAGGCAGATGGTTTCCGCCATCCGCAATATTGAGGCGGGGCTGGGAGACGGGGCCAAAAGGAGGACGGCTTCTGAACAAAAGAACTGCGCGGCTGCCAGGAAGAGCATCGTCGCAAAGAGGGACATTGTGGAAGGGGAGGCCTTCACGGAAGAGAACATTACCGTGAAACGCCCGGGGACCGGCATCAGCGCCATGAAATGGCATCAGGTTCTTGGGAGGACGGCGGCCCGTAATTATGCTGAGGACCAATTGATCGATGAGGACGTATGAATATGAAAGTTGCGGTGGTGACGGCGACAAGGGCCGAGTATGGCATCTTGCAGCCGTTGATAGGGAAACTTAACAGCGACAGGGATATGGAGCTGCAGCTGCTTGTAACCGGGACGCATCTGTCGGAGAAATATGGAAATACCCTGTGGGAGATCGAAAGGGATGGCTTCCCCGTCTTTGGCAGGTTCCCAATTTTGACGGAAGGGAACACCGGCATGGACATATCGTTCATCATAGCCAATGCCATCCGCCAGTTTGCCGTGTATTTCAGTAAAGAGAAACCCGCATGCGCCGTTGTCCTGGGCGACCGGACGGAGATGCTGGGGGTCTGTGCCGCCGCTGTGAATGCGGGGGTCCCCATAGCGCACCTGCATGGGGGCGAGCTTACGGAGGGGGCCGTTGACGACTGTATAAGGCATGCCATCACGAAGATGGCATACCTCCATTTCCCATGTAATGAAGTTTACAGGAGACGCATTATCCAGATGGGGGAGGAGCCGGGGCGGGTATTCAACGTAGGTGCGCTGGGAGTGGAGAATATACTGAACGTCCCCCTGCTTGGCAGGGATGAGGTATGCGGGGCCCTTGGCATCCCGGTGCAGGACAGATACGCGGTGGTGACATTCCATCCGGTGACGATGGAGGGGGGCAGCGAGAGGAGGCAGGTTGAAAACCTGATTTCCGCAATGGAGGAGCGGGGCCAGTATTTCTACCTGATTACAAAGGCAAACGCGGATGCGGGAGGGGAGACAGTGAACGCTTTGCTGGAGGAGTATGCAGGACATAGCGGCCATGCGAAACTGGTAGCCTCCCTTGGAATGCGCAGATATCTGAGCGCCGTCAGGCACGCGGAATTTGTCCTGGGGAATTCTTCCAGCGGGATCATTGAGGCCCCCTCCCTTGGGACGCCTACAGTTAACATCGGGGAGCGGCAGAAGGGGCGCCTGATGGCTGGCAGCGTCATCAGCTGCGGGCAGGAAACGGAGGATATCGTAAAAGCGGTTGACAGGGCGGGGAGGATGGAGCATATCCCATCATTTGAATATGGGGACGGGAAAACATCGGATAAGATTGCCGCCATCTTAAAAGATACCTTCGGGCATGGAAAAATCGATTTAAAAAAGAAGTTTTTTGATATAGAGTTTTGAGTTTAAGATACCGTGAGAACCGGAGAATTGAAAAGCAATAGATAGTAGGAAGTGAAGATGATGAATAGATTAGCAGTTATTCCTGCCAGATCAGGCTCGAAGGGACTTAAAGATAAAAATATTATTGAACTATGCGGAAAGCCGATGATGAATTATTCTATTGAAGCTGCTGTAAAATCAAAAATGTTTAATCGGATTGTCTGTTCGACTGATTCAAAATTATATGGCAAAATAGCAGAGAGTGCGGGTGCAGAGGTCATATATCGTGATGAGTCAGTGTCTAATGATACAGCAACAACATATGATTATATGGTGGATCTTTTTGGCAAGACTGGGACAGATTTTGACTATTTTGTTCTTCTTCAGCCAACATCCCCTTTGAGGACAAGCAGTCATATTATTGAGGCCGTTGAACTTTTTGACAAGCACAGCCATAAGTTTAATTTTTTATGTTCAGTAAAAGAGGCAGAGTACTCTGCTGTTCTGGTTAAACCAATTGAAGGGGATTTAAGCCTTAAATATTTTGATACAGATTTTAAAAATTATAGAAGACAAAATTATAAAGAGTATACACCGAATGGTGCAATTTTTATTGGAAAAATCGATAAATATCTTGAGCAGGGGCATTTTTTTGGAAAGCATAGCCTGGGGTATATAATGAACAAGGCAGATTCAGTTGATATAGACGAAAGAATTGACTATTTGCTTGTGCAGGAGATTATGAAAAGAAAGTATGAGCAGGTTTTATAGAGTGTATACCATAAGATTGTTGTTACAAACAAAACTCATATATGGAGGCATTGACATAAACAAGAAAATTTTTATGGGATGTCCCCTTATAATAAAGTTAATTTATGATGAGTTGACAGTAAAGACAGATGATTTTTTTCATCTGTCTTTACTGTACGAATTTTATTCTGTATGTAAAGTGAAATGCTTGAAATTTTTGTCAGATTTCAGTCTGTTTTTTTAAAAACGATACAGATTTCTAACTTGGGTACAGACCGGCCAAAAATTTTTCATACAGAAAATTTTGGCCGGTCTGAAAGCCTTTCGTAAAGATGGAAATTTTGAGTTTTATGTAGAGGATTAAATTATAGAAATCGTTATAAATGAATACGCTGTTGAATGTCTGCTATGCAAAAGAATAGGCATCTTTTTCAAAGAGTCTTTTGCTGGAGTGCAGCAAGTGGAATACATTGGGAGATATATATACTGAATTGTAATCAGTAACACTCACTGGATTTCCATAGATGGTGATATCTTATTCATCACTTATGTTTGTTTTTTTGGATGGTTCTAAATCATTTGATGATCTGTCTCCGATGTGCGGGCCGGATTTCAAGTGTACTCTCAGTTTAAAGATTACCTTGATATTTCCTAGCAGATGGCATATAATCCATATATAAGAAATTTAAGGAAAGTAAGGGAAAAAAGGAGACGCTTTGCTAGAATTGGTTGAAGTTACTTTAAAAGACAGGTTATGATTTTAGTGGGGATGAGCAAGATGTTGTGGAAATGATTAAAGACAAGATACATATGCTTGCTGTCTTGGCAGATGGATCATGATGAGTTAAGATAACGGACTTGAAAAGAGTTTTGTCTGTCATGAAAGGACCATAGAAAAAGAACATGGAACTAATATATGTATGGATAGAGGAATATGAGTGTATTCACAGACAGGGATTCTGCCTGTCTCCGGAATTTACGGTAAAAGAATGGGCAGGCCAGGGCAACCGCAGGAAATTGGAGATTATATATAGCGGGAAGGATAATCTGTTCCGAGAGGATCCGATCGTGAATCTGACTGTTTTGGCAGGAGAAAACGGAAGCGGAAAAACTACGTTTCTGGAATATGTTCACGAGATCAATTGTTATCCTAAAGAGTTTCTCAATGGCAGGAAAAATAGAGGAAATAACGTGACTGTCGTTAGAAGCAAAGAGACGGTCTTCATCTTTACAAATATACCTTCCTCAGAAATAGAAATTGAGTGTCATGTGAGTCCGCTTCGCGAACATTTTGTAGATAGAAGTCAAAGGGGGAAGATGGCAGGAACCGCGTTAATGTTCTCTGATTATTTCTGTGAGGTTACAAAATTTCACATCACCAATAGTTATTATAGCCTTATGAATGGTTCTTCGTCGCATAAAGGACTGGACTCCCTTGTTTTTAGTCCCGGAGCGCTGACTGGGGTGGCAGGAGAATTTTTTCAGTTTATATGTCCGGAAAGGTACGGTGGGAAGAAGGAGAATCTGTTCCAGCAGTACAGCGGATTTTTGAGGGATCGGAAAAGTTCCGGGGAATTTCAGCAGTTGTGTGATGTGCTGTTTTACTGTCGCCTTATTGAGAGAAAGGCATTAAAAGACTATGCCGGTTTTGTACAGACGGATCTGATTTTCCGGATTTGTCCTGTATTCAGGAATCTTTATGATATGGAGAGGCATCAGAAGACGCAAGAGGAAAAGAGATATTTTCAGGAGATAAAAGAACAGCTTGACCGTTTGTCTGGGCGCTATGACAAAAATCAAGGGAAACAGTCTCCCATATATATTCTGAAAACGAATTTTATCGCAGAGTACTCGCTGGCGCGTGAGGATTTCCTTGACAGATATCCGTCAGATTCTATAGAAGATCTTTTTAGAAGGCTGAGAGATGAGTTGGATGACGGCACAGGAGGGCTTTGGGAAGATGAGTATAGGAGTTATTTCCAGGAGGCATATGATGAGATATGTAAGTTTCGGGATTTAATGGATGGTTTGGAACCCTGTGTAAGCCAGATGTGGATGGATGGCGGAGGTGATAAGACAGGGCTGAAAGTGTCCCTTGATTTATCCGAGGAAGATTTAGAGGATTCAAAATATGCCCGGATATGCAGGTTTCTTGCGGAACGGATCAGCGATAACCAGGGGATCCGAAGGGGAAAAAAGAAGTTCGGTTCCTTTGTCCTGCGATATATCATAATTGATAATCTGCTTTTTTCTTCCGGGGAGAGGGCTTTCCAGAATCTGATGTCATGGATGTCTTTTGGCGCTGAGCTTTCAAAGGCTGTGGCAAGGGAAGATTATGTTCCCAGAACAGATATTCTGTTGTGTATCGACGAGGCTGATCTCTACTGCCATCCCAGTTGGCAGAGGGATTTCATAGATAATCTGCTTATGATACTAAAAAAGGCATATGAAGGTTATTCTGTCCAGATTATCATGACTACCCATTCGCCTCTGTGTCTCAGTGATGTACCACGTGAAAACATCATTTATTTGAAAAATGAACACGGGAATACGGTGGTTGATCAGGAATGGCATCGGGAGACCTTTGGCTGCAATCTTTACGAACTGTTAAATGACGCGTTCTATCTGAGAAATCAGACTATGGGGAAATTTGCTCAAAGATATATTAACAGTTTGATTAGGGAAATCAATAATCATCACGGGGACTTGGAACAAAAGATCCCGGAATTGAGAAAACGGATAGGCCATATCGGAGATTCCTTTTTAAGAAGAAAGCTAGAACAGCAATTGGAGTGGCAATGGCAGAAGCAGATGGAAGAGCGCAGGTCAAATATCACATCTGATGATGAGCGTCTCAGGATGCTGGAAGAGGAAAAAGAGCGGATTGAGAGGCAGATTGAAGCATTGAAAGGGAAGAATGAGTGATGATTCCACTACACTACCAACATGATAAAGACAGGGAATGGATGTATTTGAAGGAAATAGAAAAAGGCAGGCGAAAGTCTTATCTGAAAGACATAGACGACAAATGCAAGGAGTATCTGGGGCTGAACTTTGAAGAAATCGTTCTGCTGCCGCCTGACAAGCTGATGGAGAAAAAACAGCAATATGACATGAACCCGGAAGAAAAGAAAGCATGGATCACAAAAGAGTTCCGGAGCATCTTGAAGGCGGATAACCGATACATAGAAAATACACTGTATGGGGATATGCCATCCTCCGCGAGAAAGATTGTCTTTGACACTGCCAAAGTGAGGACTTGTCCCTACTGCAACCGAAATTTTATACAGATGGTGGATACAGAAGAGAAAGCAGGGGAGAGGGAATTTAAAAGTTTTTTTGAGCTGGATCATTTTCTGGATAAAGGCACGTACCCCATGTTTGCGGTGTCGCTGTACAATTTGATTCCTGTGTGTCCTTCCTGCAATCGGATTAAATCCACGCAGAAGTTTGATTATTACCCTTATCACTTCGCCAACCGAAGTGATGATCTGATATTTCATTACATGATAAAGGGCGTGGACTTTCTGAAAGATGAATCCCTGATTGAGATTGAATTGGAAGAGCGTAACCGGAAAATTATCAGCAGCGTGGAAGGGCTGCATCTGAAAAAACTTTATGAAAGCCATAAGGATTTGGTTCAGGAGATCGCAGGAAAGGTAATGTTTTTTGGGGAAGGTTATCTTCAGTCTGTCTGCGGTCAGTTCCCAGCTCTTTTTCCAAGCGAGGGAGAGGCGTACCGGATTCTGTATGGGAATTATTATGAGGCGGAGGATTTTCCGAACCGCCCTTTGTCCAAGTTTACCAGAGACATTTATGAGGATTCTTTGGCAAGCGGATTCAGACGTGAGGATGACAAACCCCTAAAGTGAGGAAACTATGAATTTGCCATTTCAGGAGGAGTCAGGAAATTTCTTTCACCTAATTGACGGAGAAGCATGTTTCTCAGAGAACTGAAGGCAGTTAAAATGAGAGGATAAGCGTAATCGAAAAATAAGTGTTACAGGAAGGGCGGCCATATCCATTGTAGGACAGGCAACCCTTCCTGTCTTTATGATCAAGGGATTATGAAAGTTCACCACCAGATAGGCGGCATGAATCCAGTGATGCCAAATGTGCTCGGCAGGCCGGCCCAGGTCACCAAAGCAACATACAATCCGATTATAGACAATACACTTATTTGGACATTAGAGTTTTAATAGAAGAAAGGAGGGGATTTACAAATGATTACCTATGAACCACTGTGGAAGACCATGAAGGAGAAAAAGGTCAGCCAGTATCGTCTGATTACCCACTATGGATTTAGTTCCGGCCAGCTGAACCGGCTGAAAAAGAATGAATATGTATCAACCCACACCATCGGCGTGCTGTGCACGATTCTGGATTGTTCCGTGGAAGATGTGATGAAGTTCACTATGGACAACAGCGAATATGTATTTCCCACATCAGAGATGTATGAAAGGCATATCAATGATGATTCCATAGCAGACACATGTTCCACAGAGAGCTGAGGGCGTGGGGAAGGTTTTGTTTTTTGTGACAGGTGTGCCCCCCGTTCACCAAAACGGTGTGCGGCAGGAAAGGGGAGGAAGAAGAAAGCAGAAAGCGGAAATTGCGGGAAAGAACAAAAAATTACAGAAGGGACAGCCATATCTTTTGCAGGACAGGCTGTCCCTTTTCTCTGCCTTGTGTGCCGATGGGGTATAGGTGCGCCGGCTTCAGGACATGACCTGAAAATCGGTATATTTGGTACATTTCCAGAATACTGTGACAGGGGCGAAAATATGTTTGGAAATGTCATATCCTGTTGCTTGGCATAGACTGGAAGTCTGTTTTGTCTAGGCTGAGACCCCGGAGGCGCTTAAGAGGCCGGGCCTTTGCGGTTTGACGTCAACAGGAGAGCTGATCCGCCTGGTTGTCGGACATCTCCGGGGTGGGAAGCGTGTATTCGCTGTTGTCCATGCGGAATTCCATCACGTCTTCCACCTTGCACTTCAGGATGGTGCACAGCACGCCGATGGTGTGGGTGGAGACGTACTGATTTTTCTTGAGACGGTTGATCTGGCCGGAACTGATGCCGTATTTGGTGATCAGGCGGTATTGGCTGACCTTCTTATCTTTCATAGTTTTCCACAGTGGTTCATAAGTAATCATTCGTAAATTCCTCCTTCTTATTAATTAAAACTCCCCTGTCCATATAAGTATATTGTCCAAATATCAAATATATGGAAAAATATGGAAATTTGTCTCGGCTTTTATGGAGACGTGCCGGCTCTGTAAGCGTGGCATTGAAACATAGTATTGAAGTTTTGCCGTCTAATATGGTATGATAAAGAGAAATCTGATCACGGGGGATGAGAAAAACTATGTCCAATGAATCTTTGATGGCTGTTGCCATTCCTGTGTATAGAGGCGAAAGGAGTATAGAAAGTTGAATACAGCGAAGGATAAAAATATTTATATGTGTATGCTCCTGTGCTTTTTGACAGGGTTGGCCTCCTTTGGAGTCTGCATGTATCAGGACAAAGGTGTTTTTACAGTGTGCGCAGATTTTAATGCACAGCAGATTCCATTTCTCACTTCCCTCAATTCACACTTTAAAAATTTTTCTGGAACCTGGTGCTGGAATGTAGATCTGGGAACACAGCTGGTGGGGGCGTACAGTTTTTATAATCTCGGAAGTCCTTTTGTATGGATTACTTTTTTGTTTCCCAAAGCAGCTGTTCCCTTCCTTATGGGCTGGATGTATATTTTAAAATATATGGCGGCAGGAGTGACTTCTTATGTGTATTTGCGGAGGTTTGTCAGATGTGGGCAATATGCCGTTCTGGGAGCTCTGCTGTATGCTTTTTCCGGGTTTCAGAGTACAAACCTGCTGTTCTTTCATTTTCATGATGTGGTGGCGCTCTTTCCCTTGATGCTGATCGGGCTGGAGAAGCTGATTTCTGAGAGAAAGTGTGCGCTGTTTATTTTTGCTGTATTTATCAACTGCATGACCAACTATTTTTTCTTCATCGGAGAGGTGGTTTTTCTGGTTTTGTACTATGTTTTTAGATTTTGGAGAAATGATTTTATCTCATTTTTAAGAGATGGGTTAAAATGTCTGGCTTGTGGGATTGTCGGAACCGGTATGGCTGCGGTTCTTTTTTTGCCGTCTGTTCTGTACATAATGGGCAATTCAAGAACCGAGCCATTTTTTGGTCTGCGGACATTGTTTTATTACGGAGGGCATGTACTTCTTGCGGCCAAAGGCTTTCTGTTTCCCGGAGAGTCTATGGGAAATCAGTCCTGCGTCGTGCCGGAACACTGGTATTCTGTTAGTTGCTATCTGCCTATGACAGGAGGAGCCCTGGCGTTTGCGTATATGCTCAGGAAGAAAAGAGACTGGCTCACAAAGCTTTTGCTGGTGTTATGGATCATTTCCTGTTCCCCGGCTATGAACTCCGCGTTTTATATGTTTACAGAGCCCTACAAACGCTGGTGGTTCATGTTCGCACTGATGCTGGCGGCGGCAACAATCACGGTGCTTGACGACAGGGAGAATTATCCGGTGAAAGCAGGGATCGGTGTCAATGTGGTTTTGCTGTTTGCTTTTTGTGCCGCGTTGTTCTTTCTTGATCACTGTTCTTGGATTGACGGAAAAGTCATATTGAGAAATGATATCTTTCTGTACAACTTCGGTATCGCCCTGGCAGGACTGCTGGCTACATGGTTTTGGTGTACCGGAAAAGGATCTTTGGGAAGAAGGAGGGTGTTTGGCGGGCTGCTTGTATGTGTCTCTGTGTTTTGTTCCGCCACTACGATGTTCGCGTTATCTCTCTACAGGCAGAACGCAGAGGGGGTGAACGAGTATATGACTAGGTATCGTCTGGGCCTGCAGTTAAAGGAGTACGACGGCCAATATCGTTATAATCTGAATGACAATGTGCTGACTTTGACAGGCGGCGCTGTCGGTATAGGCTCCTTCAATTCTACTATAAGCAATTCTGTCAATGATTTTGATTTGCTCTTTGATTTTGAACGCCAGAACAGCAGTATGGATCCAAATTCCGTGCCAGGGCTGAAGGAATTGCTGGCGGCCAGATACCGGATTGTCAGAGAGGTTCCCCAGGGTCAGGAAGCGGTAGACACATTAAAATCAGATGATTTGACGTTTTATGTGACAGAAGACCTGGTCTGCCCCATAGGCTTTTCCCAGAGTTCCTATATCACGGAGGAAGAATTAAAACAGCTCCCTGTCAATAAGCGGGGCATAGCTATGCTGGATAATCTGGTGGTCAGCAACAGGGACGAAATGTCTGTTGCGGATTTTCTGAAACACAATGATAATTTGTCTTATATGGACGATTACAGTGAACTGCCGGTTCTGGTGAGACGGAATCAGGAACACAGAGTAACTGCTTTTGCACGAGGACAGGCCGGATTTGACTGTAGAGCGTCTCTTGATGACGGCGGGGGTGTTTTTTTCAGTGTTCCTTATGATGAGGGATGGACAGCCGTGGTGAACGGGAACGGAGAAGAGATTGTCAACAGCGGCGGAATGATGGCTCTTTTGCTTGGACCTGGAGAATATGATATCTCTTTTCAATATAAAGTGCCCGGTCTGAGGGCAGGCATGGTGATCAGTTTCATATGCTTTAATATTTTGTGGTTGGTGCTCTGGTTTGAACACAGGGAGAAATCTGTCAGGGAGGTATACTAACATGAAACCGATTTTGTATATCGTAGTTCCCTGCTACAATGAGCAGGAGGTTCTTCCGGTGACAGCCCCGCTGTTCGATGCGAAGGTGGGCGAACTGATTGAAAAGAACAAGATCCATGCCAAAAGCAGGATTCTTCTGGTCAATGACGGCAGCAGAGATTCTACATGGGAGATCATCTGCAATCTGTCAGAAAGCAACAGCCGTTTTTGCGGTATATCCCAGAGCCGCAACAGGGGACACCAGAATGCCGTGCTGGCAGGACTGATGGAGGCGAAAGATCTGTGCGATATAACCATCTCCATAGACTGCGACGGACAAGATGACATAAATGCCATGGACTATATGGTGGATGCATACCTTGACGGGTGTGAAGTTGTATATGGAGTCAGAAACCGGAGAGATACGGACACATGGTTCAAACGTTTTTCGGCAGAGGGATTTTATAAAGTGATGAACTGGATGGGGGCAGAGGTGGTATTCAACCATGCGGACTATCGCCTGGTATCCTCCAGAGTTCTCAGAGAGCTGGCCAATTTTAAGGAGGTCAATATTTTCCTCAGAGGAATGATCCCGCTTGTAGGTTTTAAGAGCACCAGCGTGTATTATGAGCGGCGGGAACGTTTGGCAGGGAAAAGCCATTATCCCCTGAAAAAGATGGCGGCTCTGGCCCTGGACGGGGTCACCAGCCTGAGTATCAGGCCTATCAGGATCATAACAGGCATAGGGCTGTTTATTGCTGTTTTGAGTTTTCTGGGAGTGCTGTGGTCCATCGCTATGTATATAGCCGGAAGGACTGTCAGCGGCTGGGCCAGCATGGTGTGTATTGTCTGTTTTATCGGAGGAGTTCAGCTGATCAGCCTTGGGATAATTGGAGAATATATCGGAAAAATATATCTGGAGACCAAGGCCCGCCCCCGCTATATCATAAGTGAGCGTACCGGAAATGATAAAAAAGACTGACCGATACACTTCCCCTTGCATAATCCGTCTGCCGCTGATATGATAGTAGACGAAATCTTATGATAAGGAGGCATTGTCAATTTGAAATCTTTAAAATCACTATATTTGCGGAACCTGATGGCGGATCTGTGGAGAAAGAAGATCGCTATCCTGTGCTTTATGGTTGTGTGCGCTGCAGGGTTAGGTTTTTTCAGGTATAAAAAGGGAAATCCGGAGGTATTCCTGTCCGAGGAAGAGCAGACAGAGCTGGAGGAGTACAACACGAAAATCGAGGAGTATGACACGGCTATCCAGGAGATCAAGGAGAGCCTGAAGCTGGCCCAGACTCAGGCGGAGGAGGAGCAGCGCTATGTGGATAATTCCGTCTACATGAAGCTGGATTCCCAGAATATTCAGATGGCGGCGGCTCAGTATGCCGTGGAGTCCGGGGGAAACGTGGGCAACATCCTGTCTTCTCTTGTTTTCTACATCAATGAGGGCGGGTTAAAGACCGCGCTTTCAGAGGAATACGGGGATATGGATGTGGAGTACTGGCGTGAGATCGTAATCTGCGGAACCAGCGGAAATGTTTTGAACCTCATGGTCATGCACTATGATGCGGAGCAGGCGGCCCGGATCATGGAGATTGCCGAGGCGAGGATCATGGCTTATGTGCCTGAGGTGGTCAAGGTTCAGGGAGAATTTAATCTGAAGAAGATGGACGGCTCAAACTATGCCAAGGCTGACGCGGGTGTGACTACTAATCAGAATAACCACCTGAATACTCTGAAAAACTACAAGAGCAATGTGGCTGATTTCAACACCAAGCTGGTTAACACAAAGACGAACAGAGAAACTTTTATCGAGAAGAATGAGCCCAAGTTTCTGTCCCGCTCAGAGGGGGAAACCGGCAAAAAGGATCTGATCAAATACGCGTTGGCGGGAGCGGTTTTCGGCCTGGTGCTTCCCTGCGCGTTCTGCGCCGTCGGCTATGTCCTGGACAACCGTCTGAGGAACAAGGACGATCTGGTGGAGTCCAAGCTCAATGTGCTGGGCTGTTATCTGGCCAAGGCCAAGGAGCAGAAGGATATGGAACACAGCGTTATGGCGGTTCAGATCCTGGCGGGACAGCAGGGTATTTCATCCATCTATCTGGACTGCATCAACGACGACCCGTTGACCATAAAGGTGGCTGAGCTCTATCAGAAAGACCTGTCCACGGACCAGCTGTCTGTGGTCAGCGGCGCCCATGTATATGACGACGGGGCGGAATTAAAGAATATGGTGTCAAGCCGCCATGCGATTCTGGTGGCCCAGGCGGGAAAGACTACCTACCGCCAGCTTGAGCAGCATATGGAACTGTGCCGCCGCTTCTCTGTGGAGATACTGGGCTGTCTTGTGATCCAATAAGAGAATGGGGATGAAATACATGAAAGCTGTACAGATAAACAGGAAGCTGGAAAACCTGCGGGGCCTGGTCACAGGAGAGAATCTGTTTCTTCTGGGATATATGATCTATCTGGGAAGGGCCGTGTGGACCAGCACTATGTTTCCCTTCCCCGGCAGGCTCAGCACGATCTGTCTTTTGACGGCGCTGATGCTTATGGGGCTTAAGATCATTCTCTTTGACAGGTATTCTTTTATAATGATACCCGGGATGGCCGCGCTGGTTCTGTGTGCAGGGGCAGTTCTCGTCTCCAGCCATTATATGAATGCGGTATTCTGGATTTTTCTGGTGATGGGGAGCAAAGATGTTGACTTTAGCAAGATCCTGAAGATATATCTCATAGTGGCAGGCTCCATCGTTTTGCTGGCATTTTGCTGTTCTCTCATGGGTGTGATCGAGAATCTTCAGTATACCCATGTGGGCAGGGGAGTGAGAAATTCTTTTGGCATCGTGTATACCACAGATTTTGCCGCATATGTGTTTTTCCTGCTGCTGGTATACTTTTATTTAAAAGGGCCCGCCCTGACGGTGCGGCACTATGGGGGCGCGGTGGTCGCTTCCGGTCTGGTGTACCATTTTTGTAAGGCGAGGGTGGATTCCATCTGTATTCTTCTGGTGGCGCTGATATATGGGACGCACAGTTTTATGACACATGTCAGATATGCCTTTCCCAGGGTCAGGCGGGGATGGAATATTTTGTGGAGAAGGCTGGGAATATTTTCCATGCCTTTCTGGGCCCTGGTCTCGGTCCTGGCGACAAAATATTTCGACTCGGGAAATCAGGTGTTCAGTGAGTTGGACGAACTGTTTTCCAGCAGGCTGGCTCTGGGGCAGAAAGGCTGGAAGGATTATGGGGTGTCTTTGTTTGGGCGGACGATCGAGATGAACGGGTTTGGGGGATCTACTGATTTGCCTGAGAATTACTTTTTCATCGACTGTTCCTATGTCCATGTACTTTTGCGCTACGGGATCGTTTTTCTGCTGGTGCTGGTGGGCGTGTATATGGTCTGTTGTTACAAGAATAGAGGGGATATGTATTTCCTCTTCGCCATCGCGCTGATCTCTCTCAACTGTGTGATCGCCCATCATATTCTGGAAGTGGCATACAATCCATTTGCCTACGCGCTGCTGGCGGTTCATCTGGGAAGTAAGAAGAAAGAATCCATTCTGTGGTACAGCCCGGAAGGAAGAAACTGAAAAAGAGCGGGAATCCCTGTTTCGGGAATTTCCGCTCTTTTTAAATATCATTTTAATCAAGAGAGGTTTCTTTAAAAATCATGGCTTCAAGACTGGCGGCAATGGTCTTCTGGGCTGACTGCGCTTCTCCCCTGCTCCCTCCGCGGGCCGATATATACACTTTGAGTTTGGGCTCGGTGCCGGAAGGCCGCACAGTCACAGAGCAGCCGCCTTCCAGGAGAAATCTCACCACGTTGGACTTTGGCAGTCCGTCCAGACCGCCGCCGTAATCCAGAATATCTGTGACCCTTTTTCCGCCCAGGGCGTCTGCGCCTTTTCTCAATTCTCCCATGACCGCCTGCATCCTGTCCGACCCCTCGGCCCCCTTAAAATGGAAACAGTGCTGGGTGTCCATACAGTAACCGTAAGTCCGGTACAGTTCCTCCAGCTTCTCCAGAAGACTTATCCCCAGACTTTTATACCAGGCGGCCATCTCGCAGATCAGGAGGCTGGCTCCGACTCCGTCTTTATCCCGCACATAGGAACCGCTGAGATATCCGTAGCTTTCCTCAAAAGCGAAGATGAAGGAATCTGCCGCCCCTTTTTCTTCCAGCATTCCTATCTGTTCCCCGATGAATTTAAAACCTGTGAGAACATTGACAGTGCGGGCTCCGTAGCGGGCAGCCACGGCCTCCGCCATGGCTGTGGTGACGATGGTTTTCATAAATACAGGCTTTTGCGGCATAATTCCCAGGGAGGTCCTGCGGGAGCAGATATAATCGAGAAGCAGCAGTCCTGTCTCATTGCCGGAGAGCAGAGTGTAATCACCATCAGAATCTTTTGCCGCTATCCCCACCCGGTCGCAGTCAGGGTCCGTGGCCAGGACCAGGTCGGCTCCAGTCCTGCGGGCATATTCTACCCCAAGGCTCATAGCTTCCCTGATCTCGGGGTTGGGACGGGGGCAGGTGGGAAAACTGCCGTCAGGGTCTCGCTGTTCCTCCACCACAGTGATATGGGTGAATCCCGTCTCTTCCAGGACGCGGAGGACCGGTTTCAGCCCTGTGCCGTTGAGGGGCGAGTAAACCACAGAGAGCTGTTTTTTTGACTGGTCATAATCTCCCTCTTTCTGCCCGCCGTCCAAGGACTGACTTTTTACGGCGTGGATGAAATCTGTAAACACCTGGTCGGGGATGTATTGTATCTTTCCGTCCCTCATCCCCTCTTCAAAAGATATTCTGCGTATATCGGCAAAAATATCCAGTTTCTCGATCTCCTTCAGGATACCTGTAGCAGCCCGGGTCGTGATCTGGCATCCGTCTGCACCGTAGACCTTATAGCCGTTGTAGACAGCCGGGTTGTGAGAGGCAGTGATCATGACTCCGGCTCGGCAGCCCAGTTCCCTGACTGCGAATGACAGGCAGGGGGTGGGCATCAGAGAGGGATAGAGGAAGACTTCCAGTCCGTTGGCGGCAAACACGCTGCAGGCAGTCCTGGCGAACAGGTCTGACTTGATCCGGGAATCATAGCTGACGGCAATTCGGACAGATGGTTTTGGCGCAGAAGGCACGGAGGACGCAACCCCGATTCCGGTTGCAAAACTGCTGTCTCTCCATAAACTGGTTTCCTTCCATATATAATCAGCCAGTCCCTGGGATGCCCTGGCTACGGTGTATATGTTCATCCGGTTAGTCCCGGCGCCGATGACTCCTCGCAGTCCTCCTGTTCCGAAGGACAGATTCTGGAAAAATGCGTCTTTGAGTTTATCCGGATCCTGAGCTATGCTCTTCAGTTCCGGTATGAGTTCCGGATCTTCTACAGCCTTTTCAAGCCAGAGGTGATACAAATCCGTAATGTTGTCCATATACTTTCGATCCTTTCATATTTTCAGTGGAACAAATCACCCGAGAATATGTTTTTCCTTGTCATGTACACTGATGTCTTTCCCTATCTGAATTTCGATCAGCTTTAGCTCCGTCTCGGCCATAACCGTGTGTCTGCATCCCGCTTTCATGGAAATCACATGGCCGGCCTGGATCTCCTGGTTCAGTCCGTCCACCACTGCCCTGCCCTTGCCGGAGATCACATGCCACACCTCGTCACGGTGCTTGTGGCTGTGGTAATTCATCCGGTGACCGGGGTTGAGAGTCACCTTCAGGGTCATGCTCCCGGGCTCCACGTCCAGGACCTTGAAACTTCCCCAGGATTTCTCGGCGAACATAATCTGCTGATTGATCTTATCTACAAACGGTTTTATATAGCTGGACTGTGTCTTGTCGGAGACCAGGATCCCTTCCGGGCTGGCGGAGATGACCACATCCTGAAGGCCCATGGCGAGAATCGGAACGTCCAGCTCGTTGATGACATGAACATTGCCGCAGGAGGAGTCCATCATGGCGTTCCCGATACTGGCCTCCTCCATGGCCTCGGTAAGGGTGTTCCAGGTTCCCAGATCCTTCCACTGCCCGGAAAAACGCATAACCTCTATGGCAGGTTCCTTTTCTACCACCGCGTAGTCGAAACTGATCTTCTCCAGGGTGTGGTATCTGGCAAACAGATCTTCATAGTCTGTAAAATCCATGATCTGGTGGGCTTTGTCCAGAACGTAGCCCAGTTTGTAGGCAAACACGCCTCCGTTCCACAGAGCCCCCTGACTGATATAGCTCCGAGCGGTGTCAATATCCGGTTTTTCTTTAAAAGTGGAGACCATGCTGACAGGGCTGTCGCTTTCCGGGATAATATACCCGTATTTTTCACTGGGGTAAGTTGGCTCGATGCCCATGAGCACCAGGTTGGCCCTGCCGGCGGCGGCGTGCTCCCCCAAAGTCTTCAGAGCTTTAAAATAGTCGTCCTCCACATAGGGGTCAACGGGACAGACTACCACCGGCTCATCCTCGGATATTCCCCTGACATGGTGGAGGTAGGCGGTAGCCAGGGCGATGGCGGGAAAAGTGTCCTTTCTGCAAGGCTCCACGGAGATTCCAACTTTCTCACCCAGCTGGTTGTGTATGGAGGAGACCTGGGTCCTGGAGGTGGCTATGGTGACTGTGGCTTCCGGGTCGGCGGCGAGAATCTGCCGGTACACCCTCTGGACCATAGATTCATAGCCTCCTGCCGCGGTCTTAAATATCTTGATAAACTGTTTGGAACGGATGTCATTGGAGAGGGGCCACAGCCGTTTGCCGGACCCTCCTGACAGCAATACTATATTCATTGTGCTTAAAACACCTCCCTTATCGTTCTGCCCTCATGGGATTGTGTAAAAAGTCCTGGTAGGCCAGACGGATGCCGTCTTCCAGCTCCGTCTTGTAAGTCCAGCCCAGAGCGGCGCTTTTGGATACGTCCAAAAGTTTCCTCGGGGTGCCGTTGGGCTTTGTGGAATCCCAGCGGATCTCGCCTTCATAGCCGATGACTCTGGCTACCAGCCCCGTCAGCTCCCTGATGGTGAGCTCTTTGCCGGTTCCTGCGTTGACGGTCTCGTTTCCGCTGTAGTTGTTCATCAGAAATACACACAGGTTCGCCAGGTCGTCTACATAGAGAAATTCCCTCAGAGGGCTTCCGTCACCCCAGCAGGTCACATAGGGAAGGCAGGCTTCTTTGGCCTCGTGGAACCTGCGGATGAGGGCGGGCAGCACATGGCTGTGGGTGGGGTGGTAGTTGTCGTTGGGCCCGTAGAGATTGGTGGGCATGACGCTGATGTAGTCGGTCCCGTACTGGCGGTTTAAGAATTCACAGTATTTCAGGCCGGAGATCTTGGCCAGGGCGTAGGCCTCGTTGGTTTTCTCCAGCTCACTGGTGAGCAGGCAGCTCTCCTTCATGGGCTGGGGAGCCATGCGGGGGTAGATGCAGGAGGAGCCTAAAAATTCCAACTTCTTGCATCCGTTTTCCCAGGCCGCATGGATCACATTCATCTCCAGGATCATATTTTCATACATAAAATCTGCCAGGGCACTCTGGTTTGCCTCGATGCCGCCTACTTTGGCGGCGGCCAGAAACACGTATTCCGGCTTCTCCCGGGCGAAAAAGTTTTCCACCGCCTCCTGGCGGCACAGATTCAGCTCCTGGTGTGTCCGTGTGACAAGGTTTGTATAACCCTGGCGCTCCAGCTCCCTGACAATGGCGGAGCCCACCATTCCCCGGTGGCCTGCTACATAAATTTTTGCGTTTTTTTCCATCATATCCGTCTCATTCCTTCCTGTTTTGCCAGCTCACGGTCATGTTTTGCCATGATGGCCACAAGCTCTTCATAGGTGGTTTTCTGAGGGTTCCAGCCAAGAACGGTTTTCGCCTTTGTGGGATCGCCCCACAGATTGTCCACGTCCGTGGGACGGAAATATGCAGGGTTTACGCACACCAGCATCTTGCCGGTTCTGGCGTCATAACCTTTTTCCTGCAGGCCCTCTCCCTCCCAGTTTATATCAATTCCGTTGGTTTTGAAAGCCTTCTGGGCAAAATCCCGGACAGTGTGCTGCTCTCCCGTGGCGATGACGAAATCCTCCGGCTTGTCCTGCTGAAGCATGAGCCACATACACTCTACATAGTCTTTGGCGTAGCCCCAGTCCCGGAGGGAATCCAGGTTGCCAAGTTCCAGATGGTCCTGAAGGCCTTCCGCGATGCGCCCGGCGGCCAGGGTGATCTTTCTGGTGACAAAGTTCTCGCCCCTGCGCTCCGATTCATGGTTGAAGAGGATACCGTTGACGGCGAACATGTTGTATGCTTCCCGGTATTCTTTTGTGATCCAGAAACCATACTGTTTCGCCACCGCGTAGGGGCTGTAGGGGTGGAAGGGGGTGTCTTCATTTTGAGGAACCTGCTCCACTTTTCCGTACAGCTCCGAGGTGGAAGCCTGGTAAAATCTGGTTTTCTTTTCCAGCCCCAGAATGTGGATGGCCTCCAGGGCCCGCAGCACTCCCAGGGCGTCCACATCCCCCGAATACTCCGGCACGTCGAAGGATACCTGGACATGGGACTGGGCCGCCAGATTGTAAAATTCATCTGGTTGGACAATATTGGTAATGCGCATCAGGGAGGCGGTGTCAGAGAGATCCCCGTCGTGGAGGGTGACGGCGCCGTCTTTAAGCAGATGGTCGATCCTTCCGGTGTGGGAGATGGAGGCGCGGCGCGTGATGCCGTGTACTTCATAGCCTTTTTCCAAGAGAAACTCTGCCAGATAGGAACCGTCCTGCCCGGTAATGCCCGTGATCAATGCTTTTTTCATAATTCTAACTCCTTCATATGGATTCTTTAGCGGACATTTTACAGGAATAAGGCTTGGGTTTCAATCTACGATCTTGATATAGTCTGGTATAATATTGACTTATGTGGTACAATGGCGGTGAAAGACGGCTGTCACGGCCACAGAAGATTTGTGACAGTCCGGGAGGTGATTGTGTGGACCCTTTATTCCAGGGAACTCTTGTAAACGCCAGGCGAATCATCTACACGCCGTCGGAATTCGCGAAAAATAATCTTCTTCATCTTCAGGAGACAGGGGAACTGCAGGCGCTCAGGCCCCACACCAGCAGCAGGAGAGGCCTGGTCTCCTATCTGTTTCTCGTGGTTTTGGCAGGTTCCGGAACCGTGACTTATGATGGGGACCGGTATGAGCTGTCAGCAGGAGACTGTGCGTTTATCGACTGCAGAAGAGAGTACTCTCACAGATCCTCCCAGGAGCTGTGGACCCTTAAGTGGGCTCATTTTTATGGGCCCAACATGACGGGAATCTACGAGAAGTATGTGGAAAGAGGAGGGAGACCTGTGTTTCGCCCGGAAAATCTTCAGCCGTGGGAGGTGCTTCTCGGACAGCTGTATCAGATCGCAGGCTCGGCAGACTATATCCGGGATATGCATATTTTTGAAAAACTCACAGGCCTGCTGGCATTGCTCATGGCTGAGAGCTGGCACCCGGAGCTGAGAGCTCACATAGGTTCCAAGCGCCAGTCTCTCCAGGACGTGAAAGATTACCTGGACTGCTGTTATAAGGAAAAGATCACTCTGGACGGGCTGAGCCGGCGCTTTTTTATAAACAAGTTTTATCTGACCCGGATATTTAAGGAACAGTTCGGCACGTCCATCAACAGTTATCTGGCCCAGGTCCGGGTGACCCACGCGAAACAGCTTCTGCGGTTCAGCGATCTGACCGTGGAGCAGGTGGGACGGGAGTGCGGCATCGACGAGCCCGCCTATTTTGCCCGGGTGTTCAAGAAGGTGGAAGGGGTGGCGCCGGGGGAGTACAGGAAGATGTGGTAGGCAGGGAAGGCTTGGGCTTTCCACCTTCTTCCACGACTTCAAGTAATCCCCCAGCAGGATTCGGCAATTTGGCCTGTTAAAATGTTGCGAGATGTGTTACTATAGACCATAACACAGGGGCATGAAGGTTTGACCCCCTCAAAGGGAGCAAAACTTCTATACCGGAGATGCAAGGTGCGGCATCATCTGTAAAGGCAGCTGAAAAAGTATATGAATTGCATATAATATCTGCGGATACAGAATGCTTTTTTGACTGTTATATGCATGGACGTTCTGTGGCAGAGACGTAAAACTGTGAAAAATAACAAAAAATTTAAAAAAAACGAAAAAACTGTTAAAAATAGGCCATTGCAGAAGATTTTGTGCTATAATGACAAATACGACTGTTGCGGGAGTGGAGAGATGTATCAAAAGAGAAAAGCCTTTGAGAATATACTGATTTTGGGACTGGATATTTTGAGCATTACCGTCAGCCTGGCTTTCGCGTTCTGGATGAGATACAAGGTGATCTTCGGAAGGGATGTCCATGGCGATCAGATGTGGCTGCTGGTGTTTATTCTGGCGCTTTATGCCGCCGTCAATATTTTCGTGGATTTTAACGATCACTTTTTCAGAAGGGGGCCTTTTGAGGAACTGGTGAACGTGATCAGGGCGGAGGTGTGGTTCGGGCTGGCGCTGGTGCTGATTCTGTTTCTGATTCACAGGAGCAGCGATATGTCCCGACTGATTTTCGGCTACTTTATAGTGACCAACACCGTGGTTATGTATGCGGTGCGCCTGATCTTCAAACAGAGCATGCTCACCGGGTACAAGAAGAGCAAGTACAGCAGCCGTCTGCTTATCGTCACCACGTCGGAGCGGGCGGAGAGCGTGATCAAGGATATCGTGGATTATAAGGAGTGGAACCGGCTGATTGTGGGTATCGCTCTGACAGGCGGAAAAGTGAAACAGGAGATATGCGGGATCCCCGTTGTGGCGGATAAGGATTCTCTTCTGGACTATGTGATACATAACGATGTGGACGAAGTGTTCATCATCGACGGGGAGATGCGCAAGACCCCCCTGCTGGAGACCTGGGTTCGGGAACTGGAGCAGATGGGAGTTATTGTGGATGTGAACATCGACGTGTTCGACATCACCCATGCAGGAAAGAAAAACTTAAACCGGGTAGGAAAGTACGCGGTTGTCACCTTTGCCAGGAATCTGTTTTCTACCAGAGAGATGGCGGCGAAAAGGGCGCTTGATGTGGTGGGAAGTCTGGTGGGCATGGTGATTCTGGCGGTAGCTACCGTATTTGTGGCGCCCGCCATCAAGCTGAATTCTCCGGGGCCTGTGTTTTTCGGGCAGACCCGGGTAGGGAAGAACGGGAGGAAGTTTACGTTCTATAAGTTCCGTTCCATGTATCAGGACGCGGAGGAGCGGAAGAAAGCACTGATGGCCCAGAACGAGATGAACGGGCTTATGTTTAAGATGGAGGATGACCCGCGGATCACTAAAGTGGGCAAGTTTATCCGAAAGACCAGCATCGACGAGCTTCCCCAGTTCTGGAACGTGCTGAGAGGGGACATGAGTCTGGTGGGAACCAGGCCGCCTACGGTAGACGAGTTTGAGCAGTACGAGGCGAAACACAAGTGCCGTCTGAGCATGACGCCGGGTCTCACCGGCATGTGGCAAATCAGCGGGCGAAGCGATATCAAGGATTTCGACGAGGTGGTCAAACTGGACATGCAGTATATTGATAATTGGTCCATACTGAAGGATATCAAGATACTGTTTATGACGGTCTGGGTGGTTCTGGCAGGACGAGGTTCCAGATAGAGGGTATGATGGCTGTAAGCCGCCCGTACGGAGGGCGCGTATATAAAAGGCAGAGATAAGAAAGGTAAAGGAGATTGACACATGGATTACAACAATGAATACGAGCAGGAAATTGATTTAAAAGAGTTATTGTTTTCTGTGCTCCATAAGTGGCGTCTGATGTTTATCACCGCCGTGATTATCGCGGCGGCTCTGGGAGGCTATAAGGCGGTGCAGACTTACAAAAAAGTAAGCGACAAGGAAACCGTGGAGGAGGCTCAGGAAAAGTATGAGGAAGATCTCAGAAGTTTCAATAAAAAGAAGAGAAACCGTGAGCGAGAGATCGAGGATCTGAAGGAAGATATCGTCAACCAGGAAGAATATCTGGAGAAGTCCGTTCTCATGAGTATGAGCCCCTACGATGTGTGGGAGGCGAGGGCAGAACTTTTTATCAAGACGGATTATATGATTATGCCGGGTATGACGTATCAGAATGTTGACCTTACGGGAACCGTGATCCAGTCTTACCAATCGGCTTTGACCAACGCCGAGTTTATGGACAAGGTGGCCAAGGATTCAGGGCTGGAAAGCCGTTTCCTGAAAGAGCTGGTGACCATCTCTGTCAGGAACAACAACGTTCTGGTCATCCAGGTGAGACATCAAGACAAGGACAGCGCCGAGGCGGTCCTGAAGGAGTTCGTGGACGGAGTGAAGAGTTTTCGGGTGCAGATTCAGAAGAGTATCGGCGACCACACGGTGACCGAAGTGGGCAACAGCCTGGGCTCTCTGGTGGAACTGTCCATGGCGGATAAGCAGAAAAATGAAAGCGACCGTCTTCTCGATTTAAATGACAGTCTGGAGACAAAGCAGAGGGAACTGGAGAATATGGAGGAGCCGGAGAAGCCTGAGACTTCCAGAGTCGCCGCTCTGAAAGACGGCATCAAGTATGGTGTGATCGGCTGTGTACTTGGCATCTTTGCCATCGCGTTCTTCGCCTGCGTGATTTTTGTCCTCAGCGACAAGGTGTACTCTGCAAAAGAACTGAAGTACCGGTTTAAGCTGAAAATCCTGGGCACCCTGCCTCTGACATCAACCAAGAAGGCGGGAAAGATCGACAACTGGCTGAATCAGATGGAAGGCCGCTCAGGCAAAAAAGACGAAGAGCATGAGTACGGGCTGATCCGAGCCAATATCGGGAACTACATCGAGGGGGTTTCGTCTCTTCTGGTTTTGGGCTGCGCCGAGAAGGCTTTTCTTGATCAGGTTGCTGAGAATCTGAGCGACAAACTTGAAGGGGTGAAAGTGGCCCTTGGGGGCAACCTTCTTCAGGACGAGGAGAGTCTGAAAAAACTTCCGGAGTGCGACGGGGTGATTCTTGTAGAACAGTGCGGAAACTCCAAGTACAGTCATGTGGAGCTGGAATTGGAGAAGGTGCGCGACCTTGAGAAAAAAGTTGTGGGCTGTGTAGTCTTTGAGTAGTTCCGCTTTTCTTGTGCGGTAAAAATACAGGTCTCACTGATTGATGTCTGTGAGACCTGTATTTTTGTCGTCGGGCAGGATCGGGCCAATTCTTTGCTCGGCGCTGAGCACCAAAAAAGAGATACAGCAGCGCCATATCTCTCCTGGTAAAGATCATCTTGTACCCTTCCACTTGCCCTCTGAATTTACATAATAATTGTCAATCCAGGTATCTGATGCCATGATGCCGTCCTCATCAAAGTAATACCAGCATCCCTTTTCTTTGAACCATCCGGTAATCTTGTTGCCGTCCTTGTCAAGATAGTACTGATCTTCCCCATCTTCAATCCATCCGACAACGCTTTCACCGTCATCGTTCAGATAAGTCCATGTGCCGTCATCGTGTTCCGTCCATGTGCCTGCCCAGGCAGGTGACGCGGACAAAAGCATCAACAGGAAGGAAAGTGCGATTACGGAAAATTTTCTTCTATGCATGCTATCACAACCTCCTTCTCTTTTTAATCAGCTATATTATAACACATGGAATATAGGTTTTCCAGTAAAAAACCACTATTAAATCTTACGATTTAGGTACAAGTTTCTTACTGATTCCAGAATACAATTGTAATTTTTTTTGTGCGGTGAAAATTTTTATGCGACAGATTTCGACATGGGATACAGACTGCCGCTGCAGAGATGAATAACCACAGATAGTGGGTGGAACCGACAGGCGGCAGCATATATAGTGAGAAAAAAGAAGAACTTAAAAAATGGAAATGCAGCCTGTTTTCTTGGGACGACAGCTTTGTCGAATCCTGCGTTTGAATGTACTTTCCAAAAATATGGAAATAATGTATAGTTAAGGCATTCTAGAAAAGAGGAGGCAACAAGATGAGTGAAGCAGACATTATCTCCAAATTGAAGTTAGAGAATGACCGGCTGAAGAACGACAATGACATGCTGCAGAATATTGTAGATCAGATGAACGTGACATTGAACCGTTTGATTCTCCGCTATGTTTCAGGTGGGAAAGAGACAGTATAAGTCAAGAGTGGGGAACTGCCGGTTCCCCACTTCCCACTATATTTTTATATCAGATGTCGGTGGCGGCGGGCTGATCGGGACCGGAGGATTCCTTTAAAAACTGAATTTCCTCCTTCAGTTCCTGCCTTTGGCGCACGGCATTCCATATAGTTGTATGCATCCACTCGATAGTTTCATTCAGTTGATCCACTTCTTTTTCTAACTCCAGTATCCTTTGTGTCAGAGCACCCACGAGTTTTCTTTGACGGTACAGCTTTTCAGGAGCGGTGATTCGGCAGGCAAGGGAGGGTGCTGATTCGATCATCTTTGCTGCAAGCAGGCGGTCCCGTTCCTCATAGCTTAAGCCGACAAACTTCTGGTGTGTCATATCCAGACGAGTCATGGCACAGGAACATTTATGGCAGACAGCATTTTTGGGAAGCTGATAGTAACCATAGAATCCGCATTTGTTACAGTAAAAAACCGATAATTCTCTCATAATAAAATCCTCCATATGTATATTTGCACTCTCGGAATCTGTTCTGTATCTGGTGCTGCAGCTGTCTCCCCCGGATGTATGGAAATATAGTCAATGGATAAGTCATCTATGAGTGTCTAAAGATGTATGCTCAGTGGGCAAAGTATTTTTTGAAATCAGGCACAAGAAGCGGCTGAGAGCACATAAACGGCATATACCGAAGCATACCTGACCTTATATAAACGGAGAATAAGGGGATTTGTAACAGAATATATGAAAAAAACTGCCCAAATATTCCTGTTGGGCAGTTTTTGAACGGATGAATGATAAAGTGTTTAATTGTGAATTCGGTGTTTATTGGATATTGCCGTTTACATCCACGGTCCAGATGGTTTCGTTGGCATCTTTCAGATCGCGGAATCCTTTGCCAAGGTCCGGGCGGGAGCTGGACTTTGAAGAGGCAGAGGCTTTCTGGATGGTGCCGGAAGCATTTACCAGATAGTTTTTCCCTTCAAACTGGACAGCTGCGTAGCGTGAGTCGGAGTCTGCCTGTCTGCGCAGACCGTTCTCGTAGATCGCGTTGTCGCGGATTCCATGGAAGCCCTGTCCCCTCTGTGCGCCCTCGGTGTGGAAGAACCAGGTCTGGGTGACGCCGTCATCCTCGTTGAAGATGGACTGCTTGCCGGTTCTCATGACACCGTCCGTGCCGAAATAGAAGTTGGCGGTAGTGCCGTCCTCCAAGGTTACAGACTGAAGCCCTGTCTGCATCTCGCCTTTAGTGTTGAAGCCGTATTTATCGGAGCCAGCGTTAAATACCTGGATGCCGGTCTGGGCAAAGTGCGGCTGACCGTTTTTGAAATAGAAATTGTACAGTTCCCCTTCTTCGCTGAGTCCGGAGATTCCTTCGATGGTTCTCCAGCCGGAAGCACGTTTGCCGTCCTCGTCATAGAACTGATACCCGGCCGCAGACGGCTGCACGGATTTCTTCTCGGCATCCGCGTTGGAAGCGGTAGCGTTCTCGCCGTCGGCCTGGGCAGGCATCTTGAACCAGCCTGTCTGCATCTTGCCGTCTACAAAGGTGTAGTAGCTGCCGCTGATCTTCTTGTCGATCTCATTCTCCACCATTTTTCCCTCAGAGGTGAAATAGCACCAGTATGACTCGCCGTCGCCGTAGTCGTCTTCATTTTCCATCTGAATCCAACCTTTTTTCATGACGCCGTCATCGTCCTTGCCGAAGTAGTAGGTGTCCTGGTCAATCTGAACCAGTCCTGTGACCATGCGGCCGTCGGCATCAAAGTAGTATTCTTTATCATCAATGGTTTTGAATCTGGAAACCAGGGATTTGCCGTCTTTTCCGTAATAATACCAGTAGAACTCGGGATCCTCGGAACTCCAGCTGTCTTCATTGGCAACCTTTACCCACTGATTGTAGACTCTCTTTCCGTCTGTCCCCACATAGTACTCGTCGATCTGGCTGTCAAAGGTCAGCTGTCCGTCCTCGTCCAGGTAGTACCAGTTTCCGTCCTGCTTCTTCCAGGAATCGGTGAGGGCGTAGCCGTCTGAGTCGTAGAACATCCATGTGCCGTCGCTCTCGATCCATCCTTCCTGGGAGGCTGCCATGACAGGGGCGGCAAAGACAGGGGCAAAGGCAGTGATCATAGCTGCGGTTGAAAAGGCTGCGGTCCATTTGATTTGTTTCTTCATAAATCGATTCTCTCCTTTTTTGTGGTTGGTGAAAATCCATATCTGCATTACTCCTGCATTATAACCCACAGGGGTCTCCCGCGAAAGTGCAGGTTGGTGGAAGAACTGGGAGGATTTAAAAAGACTTTTATAGTGCTGGCATTTGTGGTATACTTATGAAAATATGCGGCACAGGGAGAAATCTTAAGAAAATGTCTTAAAACACGGGCTTTTTCGATGGATTCTGCCTGGCAGGAGGCTGACGGGAGGGTGGAATCCCCCTGTAAAAAAATTGTGATTTTCCTGTTGGCAGGTGTGAAAAGCAGGAAATCACACATAACTGTGATGTGAAACATGTACAAGACGGAAAAAATAAAAAAGGAGCGGTGAGATCTATGAAGATAAAAGTTTCTGATTACATTGCCCAGGTTCTGGCAGAACAGGGCATTACCCAGGTGTTTACGGTGACAGGGGGCGGAGCCATGCATTTAAACGACGCTCTGGGGCACAGAGAGGAACTGCATTGTCTGTATCAACACCATGAGCAGGCCTGTGCCATGGCGGCGGAGTGCTATGCCAGAATTCACAACCGGCTTGCCGTTCTGTGTGTGACCACGGGGCCAGGGGGGACCAACGCCATCACAGGTGTGCTGGGAGGCTGGCTGGACTCCATCCCCATGCTGATTTTATCGGGACAGGTGCGGTATGACACTACGGCCAGGTGGTCGGGAGTGGGGATCCGGGCCATGGGAGATCAGGAGTTTGACATCGTGAAGGCCGTGGGCTGCATGACAAAGTACAGTGAGATGGTGACGGATCCCATGAGGATCCGGTACTGCCTGGAGAGAGCTGTCTATGTGGCTCAGTCGGGAAGGCCGGGGCCGGCGTGGCTGGACATTCCGCTGAATGTCCAGGGGGCATATATTGATCCGGATCAGCTGGAGGGGTTTGACCCTGAGGCGTTTGAGGCGGGGCAGGAAGGACAGAGGCTGCCGGGAAAGGTGAGCGATGAGACTGCCAGGGAGATCCTGGATAAGATCCGCCGAGCCTCGCGGCCGATTCTCAACGGAGGCAACGGCATCCGTATCGCAGGGGCCTACCCTGTGTTTGAGCGGGTGGTGAGAAAGCTGGGAATTCCGGTGGTTACCGGGTGGAACAGTCAGGATCTGATGCCTGACGACGACCCTCTCTACGTGGGCAGAGCAGGAGGCATGGGAGATCGGGCAGGGAATTTTGCCGTCCAGAACAGCGACCTGGTATTTTCTGTGGGCAGTCGCCTGAGCATCCGTCAGGTTGGGTATAATTATCACACGTGGGCCAGGGCGGCGTACACCATTGTCAACGATATCGATGAAGAGGAACTGAAAAAACCCAGCGTCCGTGTGGACATGGCGGTGCACGCCGACGCTGGGGATCTGCTGGAGGCGCTGGAACGTGTTATAGACCGGGAGCAGGGGATCCCTGTGTTCGGCGGCGGAGCCGGGCTGGAGGGGATGACATGGGTGGAAACCTGCAGGATGTGGAAGGAGAAATACCCGGTGGTGCAGCCCGGGCATCTGGAGACGGACGACACCAGAGCGGCCAATGTCTATGCCATGGTCAAGGAGCTGAGTTCCCGCCTGCCGGAGAATCAGATCACGGTGGTGGGCAACGGTTCTGCCTGTGTGGCAGGCGGACATGCCTACATTATAAAGAGAGGGCAGCGTTTTATCAGTAATTCCGCGGTGGCCTCCATGGGCTATGACCTTCCAGCAGCTATCGGCGCGTCTATGGCGGAGCCCGGGCGGGATATCATTCTGCTGACAGGCGACGGGAGCATTCAGATGAATATTCAGGAACTGCAGACTATCATCCACCATCAGCTGCCTGTGAAAATATTTCTTATCAACAACAACGGTTATCACTCCATCCGCCAGACCCAGAAGAATTTCTTCGGGGAGCCGCTGGTGGGTATCGGCGGGGACAGCGGGGATCTCAGCTTCCCGTCCATGGAGAAACTGGCCTGGGCCTACGGGTATCCCTACACCAACGCCCGCACCAACAGTGAACTGGGAGCTGCCATAGAGAGGACACTGGCGGAGAGAGGGCCGGCTGTCTGCGAGGTTTTTGTGACCGTGGATCAGAATTTTGAGCCCAAGTCGGCGGCAAAGAGGCTGCCGGACGGAACCATGGTGTCTCCGCCCTTGGAGGACATGTTCCCGTTCTTGCCGGAGGAGGAGATGGACAGGAATATGCTGATTCCCAGAATCCGGGAGTGAGAGGGCAGACAAAATATATCGGAAAGAAATTTGAAAGTGAGAGAGCAGAGCGAAAGATGTCAGGCGGAGATCAGGAAATGAGAACAGGAGAGAGGGCAGTGGAGCAGGAAAGACAGCTTTGCGCGGTAGTCACGGGGGCCACCAGCTTTCTGGGGGCGGCTCTGGTCAGAGAGATGGTCCGCAGGGGCTGGAGAGTCTACGGGGTGGTGCGTCCCGGTTCAGCCAACAGAAGAGTTCTGGATGGGATTCCAGCGAGAATTATTGAAATGGAGCTGGAGGAGCTGGACAGGATAGGAGACAGGATAGAAGAGCCGTGCCATGTGTTTTTTCATTTCGGGTGGGACGGCTCGGGGAGCAGCAACCGCCAGAAGGCAGATGTACAGCGGAAAAACGTGGAGGACGGCATCAAGGCTCTCATGGGAGCCAGAAGTCTGAGGTGCCGCCGGTTTGTATTCAGCGGTTCCCAGGCGGAGTACGGTATCTGCGAAACGGCCATGAGGGAAGATATGGAGTGCCGCCCTGTGTCGGAGTACGGGAAGGCAAAGGTGGACTTCGGCCGTGAGGCACGGAGATTGTGCAGTCTCTGGAGGCAGCAGGGTGAGTGGAACATGGAGTATATTCACACCCGGATTTTCAGCGTCTACGGGCCGGGGGACCATCCCTGGTCTCTGGTGAACACCTGTCTGGACACATTTCTGGCTGGAGGCAGGATGGAGCTGGGAGCGTGTACCCAGCTGTGGAATTTTCTCTATATAGACGATCTGGTGAGAGGGCTTTTGTCCCTGGCACTGTGCAGTCTTCCCCCGGAGGACGACGGGATCTACAACTTGGCAGGAGATGAAGGCAGTACCAGGGTGCTCAGGGAGTATGTGGAGCAGATGTATCAGCTGTGCGGAAGGCAGGGAAGCCGCGTCTACGGAAGACTGTCCCCCAATGCGGAGGGACCTGCCAATCTGATTCCGGACATTGGGAAATTTCAGCGGCAGACCGGGTGGAAGCAGGAAATATCATTTGAAGAGGGAATAAAGCGTATGATTCACATAAAAGACGGTGGAAGCCGCAGATGCAGGTGTATCTTGTGCGGCCGTCGCCTTGAGGGAACCCGGCTGATGGAGTTTGGGAACATGCCTGCCTCGGCCCAGGACATCCCGGGGGCAGAGGAGGTGGAGGCAGACAGGGGGATCACCTTGAACCTTCATCAGTGTTCCGGGTGCGGCCTGGTACAGTTTGACTGCCCGCCGGTAGCCTACTACAGGGACGTGATTCGGTCGGGCGGGTATTCCACTACCATGGAAGAACTGCGGACCAGACAGTACAGGCATCTCATAGAGACCTACGGCCTGGAGGGGAAAAAGTTTCTGGAGGTCGGATGCGGCCAGGGAGAATTTCTGAAGATGCTCGCAGGATTTCCCGTGAAAGCCTACGGGGTGGAACACAGGAAAGAGCTGGCGGAGAAGGCGGCAGCTCTGGGGATGAAGGTGACTGAGGGGTTCACGGAGAAGGCAGACACGGTCCTTGGAGACGACGGGCCTTATGATGTGTTTCTGTCTTTCAATTTTCTGGAGCATCAGCCGGAGCCGGGGGTTATGCTGGACTGTATCAGGAATAATCTGACAGAGGAGGGCATGGGGCTTATCACGGTTCCCAGCCTGGAGTATATTCTCAGGTATGACGGATACTATGAACTGATTCGGGATCACATCGCCTACTATACGTTTGACACGTTGAGATACCTGCTGGAGAGCCACGGATTCCGGGTTCTGGAGGAGGAACTGGTGAACCGGGATACCCTGTCGGTGATTGTCAGAAGAACATCGGGGGGAGAAAAGGCGAAGGCAGGAGCACCGGAAGATCTGCCCGCAGGAGAGGCGGCGCCGTCGGTGAACAGGGAGACGGCAGATATGAGAAAAGGTGCAGGACGGCCGGCGGCGTTGGATGTCAGCGGCCTGAGGGCCAGCCTTGAAGATATCCCGGGAGAGATAGAGAGTCTTTGCAGGAAGCTGGCAGACCGGGGCAAGACACTGGCCGTGTGGGGAGCGGGGCACCAGGGTTTTACACTGGCGGCAACAACGGCGTTGAAGGAATATGCCAGGTATATCCTGGACTCTGCCCCGTTTAAGCAGGGACGGTTTGCCCCTGCCTCTCATCTGCCCATCGTGGCGCCGGAGGAATATGAGAAGGATCCGACAGATGTGATTTTCATCGCGGCGCCGGGATATACGGAGGAGATCGCCCGGGAGATCCGCAGACGCTGGGGGGACAGGGTGGAACTCATGGCTCTGCGCAGTGATCACGTGGAGGAATTGTCATGAAAGCATTTGTACTGAGAGAGCCCGGGGTTGTAGGATGGGCTCAGGTGGAGGAACCTGAACTGACGCCTTACGGGGCTATCATGGAGCCGGTGGCTATGGCCCCCTGTTCTTCAGATGTCCACACGGTGTTTGGCGGAGGTTCCAGAAAGAAACCCAATCTGGTGCTGGGCCACGAGTGTGTGGCCAGAGTGGCGGAGGTTGGAGAATATGTGGAAGATTTCAGGCCCGGAGAGGTAGTGGCGGTTCCTGCTATCACTCCGGATTGGAGAGCCAGGGGGATACAGGAACACAATTTTAAACATGCGTCGGCTCCGTTTTCCGGCCATCAGCTGGGCAGAAGTCAGCCGGGAGTGTTCTCGGAGCGCTTTCTGATCCCCGATGCAGACACTACTCTGGCAAAGATTCCGGAAGGGGTGTCCATAAGACAGGCGCTGATGTGCGTGGATGTGGTCACTACCGGTTTTACGGGAGCGGAGAATGCAGGTATCCGGTTCGGAGACACCGTGGTGGTCATGGGCATCGGCCCTGTCGGCCTTATGGCGGTGGCGGGAGCTTCTCTTTTGGGGGCAGCCAGGGTGCTGGCCGTGGGAAGCCGCCCGGTATGCACGGCTCTGGCTCTGGAGATGGGAGCTGCGGAGGTGCTGGATTACAGGAACGGGGACGTGGTGGAGCAGGTTATGGAGCGCACAGACGGGCTGGGGGCGGACAGTGTCATCGTCTGCGGAGGAGACGACCAGGTGTTTGCCCAGGCGGTGGACATGGTAAGGTACGGCATCGGCACGGTGTCCAACGTGAATTACTTCGGCGGTACAGGGAATCTTCCCTTTCCAAAATTCTCCGGAGGACGGGGAATGGCGGGAAAGACTATACGGACAGAGCTGGCTGAGGGCGGCAGGGTGAGAATCGAACGGATGATGAAGATGGCCCGGTATGGGAGGATTCATCCGGAGCGCCTGGTGACCCACTGTCTGGCAGGGTTTGACAGAATTGAGGATGCCCTGTATCTGATGAAAGAAAAGCCTCAGGACCTGGTGAAGGTTATGGTGACAATGAACGAAAGGGAAATGCTATGAAGACCATCAGCATCGTAGTGCCTTGCTATAATGAAGAGGAAAATGTGGAGGCTCTGGCGGACGCCCTGCGGGCCATGTTCAGGGAGAGTCTTCCTTCTTATAGATATGAGATTATTTTTATTGACAATGATTCCAAAGACAGTACCAGAGATATCATCCGCAGGCTGGCGGCAGGAGACCGGGGAATCAAAGGGATTTTCAACGCCAAGAATTTCGGGCAGTTCAACTCCCCCTACTATGCCATGCTCCAGAGCACCGGGGACTGCACGGTGCTCATGGCTGCTGATTTCCAGGACCCGGTAGAGATGATCCCCAGGTATGTGGAGGAGTGGGAGAACGGATACAAGATCGTTATAGGCATCAAAAAGTCCAGCAAAGAGAACCCGGTGATGTACTGGCTTCGGGGCTGCTACTACAAGATGATCAAAAAGCTGTCGGACGTGGAGCAGATCGAACAGTTTACAGGGTTCGGCCTGTACGACAAAAGATTTATCCAGGTGCTGCGGGACCTGGATGATCCGACCCCGTTTCTGCGGGGAATTGTGGCGGAGCTGGGGTTTTGCAGGAAAGAGATCCCCTACGAGCAGCCTCTGCGGCGGGCGGGAAAGACCAGCAACAATTTTTACAGGCTGTATGACGCGGCTATGCTAAGCGTCACCTCCTACACCAAGGCAGGTCTCAGGCTGGCCACGGTGTTCGGAAGTATCTGCTGTTGTGTCAGCATGGTGGTGGCGGTGGTGTACCTGGCGATGAAGCTGATGTACTGGGACCGTTTCGCAGCCGGCATGGCTCCTCTTCTCATCGGCATGTGTTTTTTAGGCTCGGTTCAGATATTCTTTATCGGGATGGTGGGAGAGTACATTCTGGCCATAAACTCCAGAGTTATGAACCGCCCACTGGTCATAGAGGAAGAGAGGATCAATTTTGATCAGGAAGAGGAGCAGGGCGATGAAGCATAATATTGATGTGGTGCGGGTCCGGGAGAATTCTATACAGCTCAACGGGTGGGTCATAGGGAAGACGCCAAAATCACAGCCGGAGTTTCGGGTGGAGAACGGCCGCCATAAACCTGTGAAATTTAAGTACGTGTCCACCAGGCGGGACGATGTGAGCCAGATTTACTATGGAAAGGTGTATGACAGAGACTTTGGATTTGACATTCAGTTTCCCTACAGGCGGGGCAGCGACTACTATCTGGTGATCCGGTGCGACGGCAGAACGGTCCGGGTCAGATACAATGAAAAACTTATCGAGAAGCGGTCCAGCGTGGCCCACAAACGTCTTCAGAAAATAAAAGATCTGATGAACATGGAGACAGTTCATGTGGCCCTTGATTTCTGGAAAGAGAACGGTCTGCGGGCACTGTTTGTGAAGTCCCTCCACAAGCTCCAGGGCATCGACAATGACTATGACTACGGAGAGTGGTATTCCCTCACCAGGCCGGACCACCAGGAATTGGAGCGTCAGAAGCAGGAAACCTGGGCACAGGGCCCCATGTTTTCTATTGTCATGCCTCTCTACCGGACCCCGGAGCGCTATCTAAGGGAGATGCTCGACTCGGTCAGGGATCAGACTTACGGAAACTGGGAGCTGTGTATGGTGGACGGAAGCCCTGAGGGGGAGGACGTGTCAAGGATTGTGAAGCGATACATGGCAAAAGACTCCCGGTTCCGGTATAAAAAACTGGGATACAACGGAGGCATCTCGGTGAACACCAACGAGGCGATAGCCATGGCCGGGGGGGACTATATCGTTCTGGCCGACCATGACGACGCCATGACGGAGAACGCCCTCTACGAGTGTGCCAGGGCTATAATGGAGCATCCGGAGTGCGATGTGATCTATTCTGACGAGGACAAGATGGACATGGACGGGGGAGCCCTGTTTGACCCTCATTTTAAGCCGGACTTTAATCCGGATCTTCTCACCAGCGTCAACTATATCTGTCACCAGTTTGTGGTGAAGCGGGAGTTGGTGAAAAAGGTGGGAGGGCTGAGGAAGGAGTACGACGGAGCGCAGGATTACGACTTTATCTTCCGGTGCACCGAGGCGGCGGAGGGGATCTATCATATCCCCAAAGTTCTGTACCACTGGCGATGTCATCAGGACTCCACGGCCAGCAATCCCGAGAGCAAGCTCTACGCCTTTGAGGCGGGGGCGAGGGCCATCATGGAACATTACCGCCGTGTGGGAATCGAAGCTGTGAGGGTGGAAAAAGGGGTGGATTACGGCATTTACCACACCGTTTTCAAGATTCAGGGAGACCCTCTGGTGTCGGTGATCATCCCCAACAAAGATCATCACCAGGATCTGGATCTGTGCGTCAGGACTATGATCACCAGGGGAACATACAAGAATCTGGAGTTTGTGGTGGTGGAGAACAACAGCACGAAGAAGGAGACCTTCGACTATTATAAAGCTGTTCAGAAAGAATTTCCCCAGGTGCGGGTGGTCACATGGACCAGAGAATTTAACTACTCGGCCATCAACAACTTCGGCGTGATGCATGGGAAGGGAGAATATCTTCTGTTTTTAAATAATGACACGGAGTTGATCGCGGAGAACTTTGTTGAGGAGATGCTGGGCTTCTGCCAGCGGGAAGATGTGGGCGCCGTGGGAGCCAGGCTTCTGTACCAGGACGACACCATCCAGCATGCAGGGGTGGTGGTTGGCTTCGGGGGCATAGCAGGCCACACCTTCATAGGTCTTCACAAGGCGGAGAACAGCTATTTCCACCGGGCTATGTGCGCCCAGGATTACAGTGCGGTGACGGCTGCCTGCATGATGAGCAAGAGGACGGTGTTTGACGCGGTGGGGGGCTTCAGCGAGGATCTGGCTGTGGCTTTCAACGATATAGACTACTGTATGAAGGTGCGCAGTCTGGGAAAGCTGGTGGTCTATGCTCCCTACGCTCTCCTGTACCACTATGAGTCGAAATCAAGAGGGCTTGAGGACACGCCGGAGAAGGTGGCCAGATTCAACCGGGAGGTGGCCAAATTCGGGAGGAAGTGGCCGGATATCCTGAGGGACGGCGACCCTTATTACAACCCTAATCTCACGCTGCGCAAATCAAATTTTGCTCTGAGAGATTTGAAAAAAGAGGGGATTGGGGAACCGTACAAGCTGGACCCTGCCATAGTGGAACTGATGAGACAGGAGGAGAAGAAGCCATGATGACGGAAGACAGACGGCGTAAGGCGACGGTAGTGATACCCAACTACAACGGTCTTTCTTTTTTGAAGCCATGTATAGAGGCCTTAAAGAGACAGAAATGCAGAGATTTTGATATACTGATCGTGGACAACGGCTCCACGGACGGCAGCGTGGGGTGGATAAAAGAGCAGGGCATTCCCGGGATCTTTCTGGAGACCAACACCGGATTTTCCGGAGCCGTCAACCGGGGGATCCGGGCTTCAAAAACTCCCTATGTGATTCTGCTCAACAACGATACCCAGGCAGAGCAGGAGTTTGTGGGGGAGCTGATACGGTCCATCAGCCGCTCGGAGAAGATTTTCGCGGTGAGCGCCAAGATGGTTCAGTTCCACAACAGGGAGCTGATGGACAGCGCAGGGGACATGTACTCGCTGCTTGGATGGGCTTACCAGAGGGGCGTGGGACAGAGTGTGAAAAGGTACTGCCGTCCAAAGGAAGTGTTCTCTGCCTGCGCAGGGGCGGCCATCTACCGTAGGAAGGTGTTTGAGACCATCGGCTATTTTGACGAGAAGCATTTCGCCTATCTGGAGGACATCGATGTGTGCTACCGGGCCAAGATTTTCGGGTATCACAATCTGTATTGTCCAACTGCGGTGGTGTACCACCTGGGGAGCGCCACCAGCGGCTCAAAGTACAACGATTTCAAGGTGAAGCTGGCGGCTCGGAACAACATTTATGTGAATTACAAAAACATGCCCTGGCCTCAGCTTTTGGTCAATGGGCTGCCTCTGGCACTGGGCATCGGGGTGAAATACGGATTTTTCAAGAAGCTGGGATTTGACAAGGCGTACACGGAAGGCCTTAGGGAAGGGTTCTCCACCGCCGGGACATGTCAGAAAGTAGTTTACCGAAAGGAGAACCTGGGCAATTATCTGGCCATTCAGTGGGAGCTTATATGGGGAACACTCATCTACATCTGCGAATTCTCCAGGCGCCAGGCCAACAAGGCATTAAGAAAATTTTAGGTTGAATATTCCCGGAAGCTGAGCTATACTATATTCTGCTTTAAGAGGGGCGTGTTTTCGACTACCCTGCAGCGGTACTAAGCTCGCAAAAGACGCGAACTAAGGACCGGCGGGTCAAATGCCCCTCATTGGGAATACAAGTCTCTCCTGGACTACTATTCTGGCAGGCTCGGAGGAAAGCCACGGGAAAGCGGGGGCCTTTCGGGAGGGGATCCGGGGGAGTGGGGAAAAGCGTTTCGGTTGGCGGGATAAATGCCTCGGACGGGAACAGGAACACTCCCAGGCGGACCTGTCACCGCTCCCCCCAAAATGAAAACATATATTTTCTTAAGAGAATTTTAATGTCTGGTCTGGTATTTTCATGTATAATAGATGAAATATGGCAGCACATTAATACTAAGGTGAAAATTCATGATAAAAGCTAACCAGAAAAAGCTGAACACTCTCCATGTTGTGCTGGACGCGCTGGTGGTGATCTTGTCGTATACCTGCGGGTGGCTGGTGCTGTTTTTGGGCAATCAGATGTTCAGTCCTGAGAAAAAGCTTCTGTCACCCGAGTTTTATTTTTCTGTCCTCGTTGTTCTTGTGCCGCTGTACCTGGTTTTATATGCATTCTTTCATATGTATACGCCTAAGAGGGTGCAGCAGCGCAGATATGAATTCGCGAATATTTGCAAGGCTAATCTCACAGGCCTTCTCATTATCTCCATGCTGCTTTTGCTGCTGAAAAAGAATCCTTATTTTCAGCAGTATTCCACGAGGATGGTGTTTTATTTCTTTGCGATTAATCTTGTGGCGGAGACGGTGGAGAGGAATGTGATTCGCCAGATTCTCCGGTCCATGCGGGGCAAAGGGTATAATCAGAAGCACATACTGCTCATCGGTTACAGCAGGGCGGCGGAAGGGTTTATCGACCGGGTCAGGTACAATCCGGAGTGGGGGTACAGGGTCTATGGTATCCTGGACGATTTTGCCTTTGTGGGACGGGAGTACAAGGGGGTTAAGGTGGTCGGGACCATCGCCCAGCTGGATTCTATTCTGGCGCTGAACACTCTGGACGAGATCGCCATCACTCTGGGCATCGGGGAGTACGCGAAGCTGGAATGTATTGTGGCTTCCTGTGAAAAGTCGGGAGTTCACACCAAATTTATACCGGATTACAACAATGTGATTCCCACAAAACCTTATATGGAAGATCTTATGGGGCTGCCGGTGATCAACATCCGGCATGTGCCTCTCAACGAGACTGCCAACAAGGTGATGAAGAGGGCGGTGGATATCGCGGGTTCTATAGTCGGACTTGTGGTGTTTTCTCCCGTCATGCTGTTGGCGGCTATCCTTATTAAACTTACGTCTCCGGGGCCGCTGATCTACTGTCAGGAGCGGGTGGGGCTCCACAACCGGACTTTTAAGATGTACAAGTTCCGTTCCATGGAGGTGCAGCCGCCGTCTGCGGAAAAAAGCCGGTGGACCACCCCGGGCGATTCCAGAGTGACGCCTGTGGGTCGTTTTATCCGCAAGACCAGCATCGACGAGATGCCCCAGTTTCTAAATGTGCTCAGGGGAGATATGAGTCTGGTGGGGCCCAGGCCGGAGAGGCCGTTTTTTGTGGAGAAGTTTAAGGAGGAGATTCCCAGGTATATGATCAAGCATCAGGTACGACCGGGGATGACCGGGTGGGCCCAGGTCAACGGGTACCGGGGAGATACTTCCATAGCAAAGAGAATAGAACATGACCTGTACTATATTGAGAACTGGACGATGGGCTTGGATTTCAGAATCCTGCTTCTCACATTCTTCAGGGGTTTTATCAATAAGAATGCCTACTGATGGGAGGACATGGTGAAGATGAGGTTACATCTATGAATTATGAGCATAATGATGAGTTTGGGCAGAGGCCCGGCAGCAATCAGAGAAATGGTTTTCAGAGAGAACCGGGGCGCAGACCGGAGAGGACTCCTGCTGGAAACAGCAGGCAGGAAGACGAGCGGGGGAGAAGGCCTGTGAGGCCGTCGGGAACGGGGCGTATACCCCAGGAAAGCGGTATGGGCGGGCGGCAGCCGGGAAGACCGCCGAGAACGGGGGGAATACCTCAGGAAGCCGATATGGCTGGTCGTCAATCAGAGAGAGCGGCAGGGACAGGGCGTATGCCCCGGGAAACAGGTATGGCTGAGCGTCAGGCGGGAAGAACGCAGGAAAACGGCCGGCTGACCGGAGAGACGAGAAGAAATTCCGGGGAATATCAGCAGGAAGGCCGTTCCGGCGGAGGAAGAGAGGAAGCGTCCGCCCGCGAGCTGAATGTGAGAGAAAGTTCCGGGGAGACCGGAAGGAACAAAAAGGCGGCAGGGATCAGGGGGATGGGTGAAAGTCCCAGGGAAGTACTTGCCCAGGCCAAGATCCAGAAGGCAAAGAGGAAGAAGCGGAAAAGACGGCTTATCGCCATGATCATCGCCGAATGCCTGGCGCTGACCGTTATATTCACCTATGGCTATTTTGCCCGCCGTCTGAATCTGATACAGAGAGAAGATTTCAACAAAGACGATGTGAAAAACAGTGAACTTTCGGTGGAAGACCTGACCAAGATGAAAGGTTACTGGATGATTGCCGTATTTGGAGTGGACAGCAGAAGCACCAGTGTGGGTGCGGGAAATCAGGCGGATGTAAATATGATCTGCTGCATCAACCAGGATACGGGAGAGATCAAGCTGGTCTCGGTGTACAGGGACACTTACTTAAACATCAATGACAGCAACTCATACAGAAAGATCAACGCAGCCTACTCCAACGGAGGTCCGGAGCAGGCTTTGAAAGCGCTGAACAAGAACCTGGATCTGAATATCACGGATTATGTCACCTTCAGCTGGAAGGCGGTAGCAGAAGGAATCAATATTCTGGGCGGTGTGGATGTGGAGATCACCCGGTCCGAGTTCCGGTTTATCAATGCGTTTATTACAGAGACGGTGAAAGCCACCAACATCGGTTCTCATCAGCTTCCTGCTCCGGGCCTTCATCATCTGGACGGGGTGCAGGCTGTGGCCTATGGGCGTCTGAGGCTTATGGACACGGACTATGCCAGAACGGAGAGACAGAGGAAGATCATTGAGCTGGCCTTTGCCAAGGCAAAGAAAGCGGACTATGCCACTCTTAATAACATTCTGGTGACCACACTGCCAAGTATAAGCACTAACCTGGATTTCTCGGATCTGACAGGTCTGGCGCTGAGTATTGGCAAGTACCATATCGGCGAGACGGCGGGATTTCCTTTTGCCAAGGGTAACGCTAACATGCCGGGAAAAGGAGATTGTGTCATTCCCCAGACCCTGGAGTCCAATGTGAGCCAGCTTCACACATTTTTGTTCGGAGACGAGAGCTACAGCCCCACGGAGCAGGTAAAGCAGATCAGCAGCAAGATTGCTGCCGACAGCGGTATGCACCGGGAGGGAAAACCGTCCAAGGGGAGCGCTCTGGCTACCGACAGCTATGTTCCGGAGGAGACTACGGCTCCCAGAACTACAGAGGCCCAGGAGACGGAGGAGACCAGCGAGGCGGAAGAGTCTGAAGAAAGCAGGGAGCCGATGACAGATGAAAACGGAAACATGATTCTGTATCCCAACGAGACGGACGAGGACGGAAATCTTATAGATGCTCCTATCGACGACTGGCCCGAGGAGGATCCCCTGTATCCGGGAGACAATAATCAGACGGGAACCGGACCTGTGGGGCCGGGGACTTCTATAGGGCCGGGAGGAACAGGCGGACAGAATTCGGGAAGGCCCGGGGTTCCGTCAGAAAGTTCTGCCAGCCACAATCCCGGTACGGGTACTGTTCCGGGTTCGGAATCCCAGCCGGGAACAACTCAGCCGTCAGGGGGAGATATGAGCGGCCAGACTCCCGGCGGTAATGAGGGACCGGGCGGCACAGGAAATATGGGACCAGGAGGAAGTTCCCCCACGGACACTACGTCATCAGGAAGTTCGTCCACAGGTGCCACTTCATCAGGAGGGGTCTCGCCAGGTGGTTCCGGGAATCCGGGAACAGGAGAAAACGGCGGACAGACAGGCGGTCCCGGCTCGGTCCAGCCGCCCTCCGGCAGTCAGACTCAAGGAGAGACAGCCGGCCCTCAGGGGTCAGGCAGCCAGCCTTCCGGCGGCCAGACATCCAATCCGCAGCCGCCGGCAGAGCAGTCTTCCGGCCAGCCGGACAACGGAGGCGGACCGGGAGGCGAATCGGGGCCTGGTTTATAGAAGAATTTTTGTAATACAGGGGAGACTGAGGCTTGTGTGAGCCCGGGCTTTCCCTGTATTTTTATTCCGGCGGGCGACCAGGTAGGCCGCATGCCTGAATGAGACTTTATGGCTTCATAATTTTATTATAGTTCCGTCACATTTTGGTCACAATCCGTTGATATAGTATGCTCATAAACAAGAGCAAATATGGATATAAAGAGAAAGGGGATAATCATATGTACGAAGAAAACAGAAACCAGGGGTTTGACGGCAATGGGAATCCTGATGACCATAGATCGGAGGAACATGAACCGAATTTTATCATGAAGGAGGCAGCGGACCCGTCCAGACCGGGAAGCATCAGTCAGGGGCAGCCGGTTCCGGAGAGAGAGAACCAAGCCCGTGAGACCCAGGAGCGTCTCGCGCAGAGTCAGCCCCAGGGAGAGACTTTCACGGAGAGTCAGTCTCAGGGGGAAACTTTCGGCCAGAGCCAGTCCCAGGGAGAGGCATTCGGCCAGAGTCAGCCCCAGGGAGAGACTTTCGGCCAGAATCAGCCCCAGGGAGAGGTTTTCAGTCAGAGCTGGTCTCAGGGAGAGACTTTTGGCCACAGTCAGCAGCGGCCTGCACCGAATCAGAGCCGGCCTCAGACAGGAACGTTTGGCAGTCAGCAGAGAGACTTTGGACAGGGCGGCCAGAATCCGTACTGGCAGTCAGAGAACGGCAGCAGGCCGGCTTCGGGAATGAACAGCGGGTACTACAGCCAGACAGGGGCTGCGGGCAGTCGGACTTATGGACAGATTTCGGGAAATCAGTCTCAGCAGTCGTGGCAGACATTCGACAATACTGCAGGAAAGACCAAAAAGAAGAGAGGACTGGCAGCTAAGGCGGCAGGTATCACGGCGGCGGCCCTTCTGTTCGGTGTGGTGTCCGGCGGAACCATGGTGGGAGTCAATATGCTGGCGGATTCCATGAAGGAGGAGACGTACCCCCAGGTCAGCCAGGCCACAGTGCTGGAGGAGTCCGATGTTCCGGTTCAGGAGAGACCTGCAAACAACGGCGGGGGAAGCCAGGCAGGCAATGCTCTTGCCATGGATGTATCTTCCATAGTAGAGAACTCTATGCCGTCTATTGTGGCCATCAACAATACCATGCTCTATGAGAGCAATTCATGGTTTGGGGGAAGACAGACTTACGAGGTGCCCAGCAGCGGATCCGGTATCATAGTGGGACAGAACGATGAGGAACTGCTGGTTGTGACCAACAATCATGTGGTGGAGAATGCCAATGATCTGTCGGTGGTATTTATTGATTCCACATCGGTAAACGCGGCGGTGAAGGGTACGGACGCGGAGACGGATCTGGCGGTGATCGCAGTTCCTCTGAGGGATATACCCGCCGACACCCTGGGACAGATATCAGTTGCCAAGCTGGGAAATTCGGACGCGCTGAAGGTTGGGCAGAGTGTCATCGCCATCGGCAATGCCCTGGGCTATGGACAGTCGGTGACAGTAGGCTGGGTGAGTGCTCTTGACCGGGAAGTGACCACGGAGGGGGGAACCACAAGGAATCTTCTCCAGACCGACGCGGCCATCAACCCGGGCAACAGCGGCGGAGCCCTTTTGAACATGAAAGGCGAGGTTATCGGCATCAATGCTGCCAAGTATTCTTCTACAGAGGTGGAGGGAATCGGCTATGCCATTCCTATCTCAAAGGCGGAGGATATCATCAATTCTCTGATGACCAAGAGGACCAGAAGCAACGCGGTGGAGGAAGGGAAAGAAGGATACTTAGGTATCCAGGGCTTTACCGTGGAGGACAGTATGGTGAGACAGCTGGGGATGCCTTCAGGAGTGTTTGTGTCGAGGATCATCGAAGGAGGAGCGGCCTCCAAGACGGATCTGAGAGAGAAAGACATTATCACCAAGTTTGATGATCAGACAGTCCGCACCATGGCCGCCCTCCAGGATATGCTGAAGTATTACAAGGAGGGAGAGACTGTGACCATGACGGTTCAGTCTCTGGAAAACGGCGAGTATGTGGAGCGTGTCATCGAGATCACTCTGGGCGGCAGAGCGACGCTGGGAGAAGAGTCTTCCCGGGAAGGATCCCAAAGAGACAGGTAAAACTTTAAAAATTTTCTGAATTTCAGGCCTCGGTTCTTGTACCGGGGCCTGAAATTTATTATAATCAGAAGGGAACGGCTCCTCTGCCTCAGGGGAGTGTAACCAGTACAAGAGATATTTAGAAGGAGAACCTGTTTTGGAAGAAAAAGATTCGAATCAGAACCAGCATACCGAGGATGAGTACGAGAAGATATGCTACATCTGCCGCAGGCCGGAGAGCAAGGCCGGCCCCATGATACAGATGCCCGGCAATATGTGTCTCTGCCACGACTGTATGCAGAAATCATTTGACGCTGTGACAAAGGGCGGGCTGGATTTTTCCAAGATTTCCAATATGCCTTTCATGAACTTAAACCTTTCGGATCTGGCCAATATCAAGATACCGGATACGGTCATTCCCGAGAAGAAACGAATCCGGAAGAAGGCAAAGGAGGAGAAGCAGCCGTCCTTTGATATCAAGGATATCCCTGCTCCCCACAAGATCAAAAGCAGCCTCGACGAGTATGTCATCGGTCAGGAGAAGGCCAAGAAGGCCATCTCCGTGGCCGTGTACAACCACTATAAGAGGGTCTTTTCCAAGAGCAGGCAGGAGACGGATGATGATGATGTCCAGATTGAAAAATCCAATCTTCTCATGATCGGCCCCACAGGGAGCGGCAAGACATACCTGGTAAAGACCCTGGCCCGCCTTCTGGATGTGCCTCTGGCCATTGCGGATGCCACAGCTCTGACGGAGGCAGGTTATATCGGGGACGATATCGAGAGCGTGATTTCCAAACTTCTGTCGGAGGCGGACAACGACGTGGCCAAGGCGGAGAGGGGGATCGTCTTCATCGACGAGATCGACAAGATCGCCAAGAAGAACAATTCCAACGCCAGGGATGTGAGCGGCGAGTCGGTGCAGCAGGAACTGCTGAAACTTTTGGAGGGCAGCCTGGTGGAAGTTCCTGTGGGATCCAACCAGAAGAATGCCCTGACGCCTATGGCCACAGTGAACACGGACAATATTCTCTTCATCTGCGGAGGCGCGTTTCCGGATCTGGAAAACATTATAAAGGAGCGTCTCAACAAGACCTCGTCCATAGGTTTCAAGGCGGAGCTCAAGGACCGATACGACGACGATCCCGATATCCTGAGATATGCAGTCAACAAGGACCTGCGCACGTTCGGCATGATTCCGGAATTCCTGGGAAGGCTGCCGGTGGTAGTCACCTTCCAGAAACTTACCAAGTCTATGCTGGTGGATATACTCAGGCAGCCTAAAAATGCCATTGCAAAGCAGTACATCAAACTTCTGGCCATGGACGAGGTGAAGCTGGTGTTTGAGGAGGAGGCTCTGGAATGGATCGCGGACCAGGCCATGAAGCGGGACACAGGGGCCAGGGCTCTGCGGGCCATTATGGAAGAATTTATGCTGGATATCATGTTTGAGGTTCCGAAGGATCCGGGTATAGGGACCGTGGTCATCACCAGGGAGTATCTGGAAAAGAGCGGCGGCCCCCGGATCGAGATGCGGGGGTAAGTGATTTATGAGCACTGAGAATAATCAGGATTACGAGAGCAGCTGTTATATGTCTGCGATTATGGATATTGGTGAACTTCTTCTCGCCCACGGGGCGGAGGTGGGCAGGGTGGAGGATACCATCTCCCGTCTGTGCAGAGCCTGCGGATTTGTCCGCTCTGATGTGTTTACCATCACATCCAGTATCGTGGCCAGCGCCATGCTTCCTGACGGAAGGACCATCACCCAGACCAGAAGGATCAAAGAGAGGGATACGGATTTGAGAAGGGTGGAGCTGGTAAATGGGCTGTCCAGGAAAATATGCGAAAATCCTATGGCTCTGGAGGCGATCCGCTGTGAGATCAGGGATATTCAAAATATGAAAAAGATTCCCGACAGACTGAAGCTGGGGATGTACATGCTGATTTCCTCATCCCTCTCCGTATTCTTTGGGGGAAACTGGCTGGACGGTTTGGCTGCCGCCATCTCGGGTATGATTTTGTTTGAGACGCTTAAAGGGAGCGAGCTTTTGAAATTGAACGGAATTCTCCAGACCATGGTCTGCAGCGCCGTGACGGCAGTGGCAGTATCGCTGCTGGTAAAAGCCGGTATCGGGACTCACCCTGACAAGATCATGATCGGCAATATCATGCTGGTGATTCCGGGAATTCAGCTGACCAACTCTCTTCGGGACATGATCGGCGGCGATACTATCAGCGGGCTTTTGAATATGAGCGAGGCGCTTCTGAAAGCGGTCTCGGTGGCCATGGGATTTGCGGTAGTTTTGCTTGCGGGAGGTGGAGGATGAGATTTTATGTAGTCCAGACAGCCATGGGGATTCTGGGATCTGTAGGCTTTGCCATACTGTTCGGTGTTTTTGACCGCAAACTTCTGTGGATCTCCCTGGGAAGCGGGGCAGGCTGGGGAGTGTATCTTCTGTGTACCGTCAACGGATACAGTATATTTACGGGACTTTTTGCGGCAAGTCTCCTTGTGGCGGTGTTCAGTGAGGTATTGGCCCGCGTTTTGAAAACACCGGTGATTATGATGCTGGTGCCCATGCTGATTCCGGAGATTCCCGGAGGCGATCTGTATTATACCATGTCATATCTGGTTCAGGGAAAATATGCGGAATTTGGAAGTTCGTCCAAGCAGGTACTGATGGAGGCAGGAGCCATTGCCCTTGGAATTATACTCGCCTCCTATGTGGCAGGATTTATCAGGAATATCAGAACTTATGTTTTGGGACATTCATTGTGGTAGAGCGGGAGACGGACTTGCATTCTCTAAACTTTCGTGGTATTATATTATCGTCATATGTCGGAAATGGAGGTGGATGTATGGCAAGACCGGTCCGATGCAGGAGAATCTGTTTTGAGCCCCAATACGACAGCTTTGCTCCCTGCAAAGGGGGGAGCCAAGAGCAGATTCTGCTGACAGTGGATGAATTTGAGGCGGTCCGTCTCATCGATTACGAGAAGAGGACTCATGAACAGTGTGCCAGGCAGATGGGGATTTCCCGCACCACGGTGACGGAAATGTATGAGAGGGCCCGGACAAAGATCGCGGACTGTATTGTCAATGGAAAAACACTGTGTATTTCCGGCGGAAATTATGTGCTTTGCGACGGCGCAGCGCGGAGCTGTCGCGGCAAAAAATGCATCAGGACAGAATATGCGGCAGAGACTGCAGGGAAAAGAAAGGAAGACGGAATTATGAAGATTGGGGTTACCTATGAAAACGGAAACGTATTCCCGCATTTTGGGCATACGGAGCAGTTTAAGATTTATGACATCGAGGATGGAAAGGTGACAGGCGCTCAGATCGTGAGCACGGAAGGCAGCGGCCACGGGGCCCTGGCGGGATTGCTTCTGGGACTGAAGGTGGATACATTGATCTGTGGAGGGATCGGGGCAGGCGCGCAGGTTGCGCTGGCGGAAGCAGGGATCCGGCTTTATGGAGGAGTCTCCGGCAGTGCAGATGAAGCGGTGGAGGCTCTGCTTGCTGGGAACCTGGTTTTTGACCCGGATGTCCGCTGCGATCACCATGGGGAAGGGCATCACCACGGGGATGGGCACGGCTGTGGGGAAGCGGGACACGGGTGCGGAGGAAACCGGTGTTCAGGAGGAACCATGTAGTTTGTATGTTCATATAGCAACAGGCATTGAAAACGGCTGCGGTGCTGATGGCACCCAGCCGTTTTTGGAGTTGTGTTGTCTATTGGCGGAGAGAGAGAAACGAATTGTAGAGATCCAGTGTGCCGTAGCCCCATTCCTGGTTGGGGTATGTGTAGTTGGGATTTCTGGCAGCTCCTCGGATCAGGGAGGCTTTTACCAGATCACCTCCGATATTGGGGTATGAACCGGCGGGATATTGCCTGGAGTAAATGTTTGCGGCGGCCCCTGCCACATGGGCGGCGGCCACAGAGGAACCGGTCATCCGCACCATGGGATATTCTCCGGGGACAGAGGATATGCCGGGACCGTATACATCCACACCGGGAGCAGCCAGATCAGGTTTGACGCGCCCGTCTCTGGTATAACCGCGGCTGGAATGGATGAAGAGGCTGCTGTCCATATGATTGTAGGTGCTGACCGTGATGGGAAAGTCGGTGTTGCCTGGAGATACAATCGTGGTGTAAGGGTCGGCCTGAAGAAAGTAGGTGTCAGGTGAGATGAATCCCTGTATAGGAAGCCACATGTGGTAGACACCGGAGAACACGATCACGGGATAGACACGTATCCGCCATATTCCCGGAATGGGATCGATGAATCGAAGGGAAGCCAGAAAACTGCTCTGGGTTCCCAGGGCGGTGGCATAGGACACGACGATACTGGTGGACTCCAGGGAAAAATTTACGACGGTCTCGCTGCCAAGGGACAGCGGAATTCTCTGTATTATTTCTCCGGTGGGCGATACAAAGCCTACGGTGTAGATTTCCGGGGAGTCGGCCCACAGCTCAATCATAAATCCTTTTTCGTCGTCTCCCACCCTCAGCTCGATCTCATCAAAATCTCTGGATCCTCCGGGAGGAGTGCTGACGCGCCCCAGGCAGTGGTGGCGGAGGCCCACTTCGTTGCCTGCAGAACAGACGGCTGCCACTCCCAGGTAAGAGCGGAGGCCGTTGAGAACTTCGCCTACCGGGGAAGCGCCGGTGTGTCCTCCGCAGTTGCTTCCCAGGCCCAGGCAGATCACCAGGGGCATGCGGTGGCGCCGGGCCAGAAGTGTGAGATAGGTGACGGCCAGCATAATGTCGCTGCTCTGGTAGGCGTCAGCCCCGTCGGGTATCATATAGTAATCTCTCAGATATTGCTTGGCAGGTTTCAGTTTCACTATCCCTAAGCTGCATTGAGGAGCCGCTCCGATAAAGTCAGAAGACAGGGAAACGCCCCCTGCCGCTATTCCTGCCAAGAAGGTTCCGTGACCGTTGGTGTCCACGGAAGGTACTATGGACAGAGGGTCCTGATGAAAGAGAGCGCGGTTGATATCTTCTTCCAGATATTCTTTTCCGAAAAGAAAGGGAAAGAGAAAGGGCCGGTTGCCGGGCAGCTCAAACCCGCCGTCCTCTGCCGTCTGGTCCCACAGTCCCAGGATGCGGGTAGTGCCGTTGGGGCGGCGGAACAGTGGGTTCTGGTAATCGATTCCGGTGTCGATGAGACCGACAAGGACACCCTCGCCGTTGGAGCCGAGAGTAGGCTGACGGAAGGTGGACAGGACGCCGGAGGCTTCCATGCTGGTGGTATCCATGAGGCCGAACAGGGTTGGAATCGACTCATAGGAGTGGTTGGGAATGTTTAAAGGCATGGCTTCATTAAGAGGAACATAGTAGACAACATAAGATTCATTTACAAAGCTGATACAGTCTGTATCCAGAATCCGGGACAGTTCGTCCAGGGTGGCCGAGCTGTGCCGGTAGACAAAATCGGCATACTCCTGGCCGGCCACATTAGCAGTGCATTTGCTCATAACTCAGGTTCCAGCAATCTTTTCTTTATTATATGCAGAAAATGAATGATAACCCACTGGACGGAAAAAGATAATCATAGTACAATGAATAAAAAAAGGAGACAAAACTATGGCACTGATATTGTTGATTGTTATCATCCTCCTGGCGGATCTGGCTGTCAAATCCACCATAGAAGAAGCTGACCCAAAAGATTTTCCAAAGGAGCTGGACTGTACGAAAGGCTTTATAACCCTGCATCAAAGCCGCAATCAGGGCCTTCCCATGGGAATGCTGAAGGACAGGCCGGAGCTGGTGAGGCTTATTCCGCTGGCTGTGCTCTCGGCGGTGACGGGGATTTTTCTGTGGCTTTTTCCCAGAAAAGGACACAGGTTGGAGAAGGTGGGCGCCGCCCTTGTGCTGGGCGGAGGTCTGAGCAATCTCTATGATCGGATGAAGCGTGGTTATGTGGTGGACTACTTCAGCGTCCGGGTGGAAAAGCTGAAAAAGATCGTGTTCAACCTGGGAGATATAGCTGTCTTTCTCGGAGCGGCGGTTATGTTCACGGCTGAACTGATCGAGACCGTCAGGGAGAGGTAAGGTGTCTCCTTAGAAGGCGGAGAGCGGCGAAGATGTGCCTGCCGGGGTATTCATACCCCGGCAGGACGGCCTTTTAGCCTCCCTCCTGCAACGCGCCAGGTGGTATTTGACAAAAAGCGGATTATCATGTACAATATCACCTAAAATATGGAAAAACAAGGAGTGATATTTTTTGGATTCAAGTGACGTCATACAGTTGCTTACGTTAATTATCTTATTGGCATTGTCGGCATTCTTCTCATCGTCGGAAACCGCGCTTACCACTGTGAATAAGATCCGTGTCAGGACTCTCGCCGAGTCTGGTGTTGAAAGGGCAGTTACCCTGTCGAAGGTCATCGAACAGCAGGGTAAGATGTTAAGTGCGATTCTCATTGGCAACAATATCGTCAATCTGACGGCTTCTTCCCTGATGACTACATTGACCATAAAGATCTTCGGAAACAAGGCGGTAGGTCTGGCCACCGGTTTGCTGACACTGCTTATTTTGGTGTTCGGAGAGATCACGCCCAAGACACTGTCCACCATATCCGCGGAGTCCATGGCACTGAGGAGTGCGGGGGTTATCTATGCCCTGATGTGGATTCTGACCCCGGTGATCGTGGTGGTCAACAAGCTGTCTCTGGGAGTTTTGATGCTGATGAAGGTGGACCCCAACAAAAAGCAGGAGATGATCACGGAGGATGAGCTGCGCACCATCGTGGAAGTGAGCCACGAGGAGGGGGTTATCGAGACAAAAGAGAAAAAGATGATTACCAATGTATTTGATTTTGGGGATTCTCTGGCAAAAGACATCATGGTTCCCCGAATCGATATGGTATTTGTAAATGTAGACGCGACTTATGATGAACTGCTGGATATTTTCAGAAAAGAGCAGTATACCCGAATTCCGGTGTACGAGGAGACCACGGACAATGTGATCGGAATCATCAATGTGAAGGATCTGCTTCTCATTGAGAACCATAAAGAGTTCAATATCCGGGACTACTTGAGACAGCCCATGTACACTTACGAGTACAAGAAGACGGCAGAACTGATGGTGGAGATGCAGAAAACCTTCAGCAATCTTGTGATCGTTCTGGACGAGTATGGAGCCACAGCAGGCCTGGTGACTCTGGAGGATATGCTGGAAGAGATCGTGGGGGAGATACGGGACGAGTACGATCAGGACGAGATAAAGAGTGTTCAGTGCAAAGGACCGGGAGAGTACTCGGTGGCAGGGGCCATGAAGCTGGATGATCTCAACGACCGTTTGGGTCTGAACCTGGAGTCGGAGGATTACGATTCTGTGGGCGGCCTGGTCATCGGGCTGCTTGATCATCTGCCTGATGAAGGAGAGGAGGTCACCGATGGGGGAATCCGGTTTATCGTGGAGAGTGTGGACAAAAACAGGATTGACCGAATCCTCATGATTTTGCCGGAGGACAGTCAGGAGAAGGAAAGCGGCGCTGACCCCTCCCCCTCTTCTGACGTGGTTGACTCTGCTCTTTAGCTTGCGACTCCTCCGATGATTCCGCTTCCCACACAGAAGGCCAGTGTGGTGAGGAGCCGGGGAGTGTCTGAGGTGATCCCCTGGTGGATGACGAAGGACACGGCCAAAAGCACCAGGAAGTAGGACAGCCCGGCCAGAAGGCCACAGAAAAACCGCTGCTTTTGCAGACGTTTTCCCATGAGGAAGCCTGCAAGGGCGCAGGACAGGAGATAGATCCCGTTGACGGCCATGGCCACCTGACTCTCTTTCAGGTGGAATTTGTACAGCGCGAATGAGGTGGCTGCCAGCAGAAGACCGGAAAAAATATAGGAAAAAAGCAGGGAATGAAGCAGGGCCCCGGGGGTGGATGATTCCATAAAAACTCCTTGAAATTTTCTTGATGTAAATATATTCGCACAGACACAGGGATATGTACAAGATTATAAAGATCGTGGAGGCGGCAGTATGAAAAAGGAAACGGGCAGGAGAGTCAAGGGAATAAAGATACAGACATTGAACTATAGTATGATTATAGCGGCCGCCGTCCTGTATATGGTTCTGGTTTACGCCACGATTCAGGTTTCCCTGAAGTATGAAAATCTGATCGATGCCACAGAGAATTATATCAGCTGCGAGAAGGACGCGACTCTGGTTCGGGAGGGATCCGACTATCTCACGGAGCAGGTGCGCATGTATGCGGTCACCATGGATCCGTCATATATGGAGGCATATTTTGAAGAGAAGAATGTAAACAGGCGCAGGGAGAGAGCCCTGGAAGAACTGCAGGAATACAAGACCGGCCAGGAGGCATACAGGTATCTCCAGACGGCGCTTGATAAATCCAACCAGCTGACGGAGACGGAGATATATGCTATGAAACTGATCTCCTGTTCCCAGGGGTACGACGAGGCCTCGCTTCCCGAGGAAGTGAGGAGTGTGGCTCTCCGGGACGAGGATCGGCTGCTGGGCCCCCAGGAGATGGTGGATGAAGCCAGAATCATGGTGTTCGATCTGGAATATCAGAATGCCAAAGAGCTGATCATGAGCAACACAGATTATTTCTTGAATTCCATCACGGCGTGGACCAGGGGAAAGCAGTCGGAGAGCGTCGCCACGCTCAAGACGATTATGATTCAGCAGAGGATATGCATCGTCGTTCTCTTCGCCCTCAATGCCCTGAATTTTATTCTGGTGATCATGCTGATCGTGAAGCCGCTGCAGATATACATAGACTGTATCAAAGAGGAGAAGATGCTGAAGATCACCGGCGCCTACGAGTTTAAATACTTGGCTCTGACTTACAACGATATATATGAGGTCAACGCGGCCAACGAGGTGTTGCTGCGCCACAAGGCGGAACATGACCCGCTGACAGGGGTGATCAACAGGGGAGCGTTTGAGCAGATGAGAGAACTTTTGAAGGCCTCTTCGGAACCTATTGCGTTTATGATCATCGATGTAGATAAGTTTAAGACAGTCAATGACGGTTACGGCCATGAGATCGGGGATCAGATTCTCAAGAAGGTGGCAAAGCAGCTGACAGACAGCTTCCGCTCCGGCGACTATGTGGCCAGAATCGGCGGAGATGAGTTTGCCGTCATCATGACAAGCTGTCCCAGGAGGCTGCAGAACTTGATTTACAATAAGATCAGCATGGTCAATCAAATTCTTCAGAAGCAGGAGAATGGTCTGCCGGGTGTGTCCCTGAGCGTGGGGGTGGCATTTTCCGACAAGGGATTTCCTGAGGAACTGTACAGTCAGGCGGACAGGGCCCTGTATAAAGTAAAAGAAAACGGCAGATGCGACTGTGGATTTTACGACGGAGAGTGACGGGACCGCAACAAGTTCTTGCACGAAGGTCGGACTTATGCTATAATCAGGAAAGCGCAACGGAAAAAGGGCAGAAAGTATATATATGCCCTGGAAATGGAGGATAAACATGAAGAAAGTAAAAACTTTAAGCAATAACATTTTAAAGGATACCATGAAGAAGGGCGGCTGCGGGGAGTGCCAGACTTCCTGTCAGTCTGCGTGCAAGACTTCCTGTACAGTGGGAAACCAGAGCTGTGAGAACAGCGGGCGCTAATCGAGCCGGTATTACAGAAGACAGGCAGGTAATCTATACCCCTACGGTCGCTGAGATTGTAGGGGTAATTTGTGTGACAGTTGGTGTGTCCGTAAAAATGCCCGTCTGGATAGAAGGAGATAGGGAACAGTGATTCATCAGTATAAAAATAATGGGTATGATATTGTCATGGATGTGAACAGCGGTGCCGTCCATGTGGTGGATGATGTGGTGTATGACGCTGTGGCCTTTCTGGACAGAAAGATACCGGAGATGGAAAAGCCGGAGCCTGTGTCTGAGGAGCTGAAAAGTCAGGTGAGAAGCTGTCTGGGAGAGACTTATGAGGCTCAGGATATTGAGGATGCTCTGAATGACATCCAGGAGCTGATCGACAGGGAGGAGTTGTTTGCCAGGGATGTCTACCGTGACTATGTGGCAGATTTTAAAAAGAGAAAGACAGTGGTGAAGGCGTTGTGCCTTCATATCGCCCACGACTGTAATCTGGCCTGCCGTTACTGCTTCGCAGGGGAGGGGGAGTACCGGGGAAAGCGGGCTCTCATGAGCTTTGAAGTGGGAAAGAAGGCCCTTGACTTTCTCATCGCCAGTTCCGGCAGCAGACGAAACCTGGAGGTGGACTTCTTCGGAGGGGAACCTCTCATGAACTGGGAGGTGGTAAAGCAGCTGGTGGAGTACGGACGCTCGCAGGAAGAACTTCACGGCAAAAGATTTCGGTTTACCCTGACCACCAACGGGGTTCTGCTCAACGATGAGATTATGGAGTTCTGCAACCGGGAGATGAGCAACGTGGTCCTCAGTCTGGACGGTCGGAAGGAGGTCAATGACCGGATGCGTCCTTTCCTCAGGGGGGCAGGCAGCTATGACCTTATCGTTCCCAAGTTCCAGAAGTTTGCCGAGAGCAGGGGGCAGACAAACTACTATGTGCGGGGGACATTTACCAGAAATAATCTGGACTTTTCCCAGGACATAATTCATTTCGCGGATCTGGGGTTTAAGCAGATGTCCATGGAGCCGGTGGTGGCTTCTCCACAGGAGCCTTACGCCATCAGGGAAGAGGACCTTCCCCGGATCCTGGAGGAGTACGACAAGCTGGCGGTGGAATATATAAAAAGGAAGAGAGAGGGGAGAGGGTTTAACTTTTTCCACTTTATGATCGACCTGCAGCAGGGGCCCTGTGTGGCCAAGCGCCTCTCAGGCTGCGGCTCCGGCACAGAGTACCTGGCGGTGACGCCATGGGGGGATCTGTATCCCTGCCACCAGTTTGTAGGTCAGGAGGGATTTCTTCTGGGCAATGTGGATGAGGGCATCACCAACACTCAGGTGAGAGATGAGTTTAAACTGTGCAACGTCTATGCCAAGGAGAAGTGCAGAAACTGCTTTGCCCGGTTCTACTGCAGCGGCGGATGTGCCGCCAACTCCTACAACTTCCACGGCTCCATCACAGATGCCTATGATATCGGGTGCGAGATGCAGAAGAAGAGGATTGAGTGTTCTATTATGATCAAAGCGGCACTTTCAGAGTAAACCTGCATGCGCCCGGAGGAGGACGCACCGCCGCACATGAAAGTCTGACGGGCGCATTTGGCATACCTGAATCGATGCCGCCTAATCGGCGGCGAGCTTTTAAAGTACAAATTAAAGGAGACTAAAGCATCATGAAAAGTAGTAAAGGAAAAGGCTTCCTGGGCCTGCTTGCCATCCTGGTGTGTATCGGAGTGTTCGGATATTTCGGCTATGACACCATGGATGACATTAAACTGGGACTGGACCTGGAGGGAGGCGTGAGCATCACCTACCAGGCGATTAAGGACAACCCTACGGCAGAAGAGATGTCCGATACGGTCTACAAGCTGCAGCAGAGAGTGGAAGGCTACAGCACTGAAGCCGAGGTGTATCAGGAAGGCGGAAACAGGATCAACATCGACATTCCAGGTGAGAATGACGCCAACGCCATTCTCACGGAGCTGGGCAAGCCAGGTTCCCTGATGTTTATGGACGAGGCGGGCAACGTGATTCTCACGGGAGATCAGGTGTCCAGCGCCAAGCCGGGCATCATTGAGAAGAACGGCATCAGGGAGAACACGGTGAATCTGACTTTTACCCCGGAGGGTGCCGAGATTTTTGCCAAGGCCACAGAGGAGAATCTGGGAAAGATCATCTATATCATCTATGACAACGAGATCAAGTCATATCCCCGGGTCAACTCGGTGATCACAGGGGGAGAATGCTACATCGAGGGCATGGGATCCTACGAGGAGGCAGACACTCTGGCAGCCACCATCCGCATCGGTTCCCTGTCTCTGGAGCTGGAAGAGCTGCGCTCCAACGTGGTGGGAGCAAAGCTGGGGCAGGAGGCCATCGCCACCAGCCTGAAGGCCGCCCTTATCGGGTTCGCCGTTGTGTCTCTGTTTATGATTTTTGCCTACCGGATTCCGGGAGTAGCTTCTGTGCTGGCACTGTGCCTGTACGTAGGCCTGGAGCTTATCCTGCTGTCGGCCTTTGAGGTGACCCTGACCCTGCCGGGTATCGCGGGTATCATCCTGTCCATCGGTATGGCAGTTGACGCCAACGTGATTATCTTTACCCGCATCAAGGAGGAGATCGGTGTGGGCAAGACCGTAAGGTCCGCCATCAAGACCGGTTTCGCGAAAGCTCTGTCCGCCATCGTGGACGGCAACATCACCACTCTCATCGCAGCGGTGGTGCTGTTCTGGAGAGGCTCCGGAACGGTGAAGGGCTTTGCCTCCACGCTGGCTATCGGTATCCTCCTGTCCATGTTCACGGCTCTGTTTGTGACCAAAGGGGCCCTGTACGCCCTGTACGGCATAGGCTTCCAGGATGTAAAGTACTACGGCGTGAAGAAGGCAGGGAATGCTATTGATTTTCTGGGAAAGAAAAAATTATTTTTTGCGGCGTCTATCGCGGCTATCGTCCTGGGTTGGGTATTCATGGGCATGGGATCGGCTTCAGGAAAGGGCGCTCTGAATTACGGCCTGGACTTCAAGGGAGGAACTTCCACCAATATCACATTCAATGAAGACATGAGTCTGGAGGATATCTCCTCCAGGGTTGTGCCGGTGATCGAGCAGGTGACCGGTGATCCGGAGGTTCAGACCCAGAAGGTGGCGGGAACAAACGAGGTGATCATCAAGACCAAGGCGCTGAGCGTGGATCAGAGAGAGGCGCTGAATCAGGCCATGGTAGATCAATTCGGTGTGGACGAGGCTCTGATCACGGCGGAGAGCATCTCCGGGGCAGTGAGCCAGGAGATGAAGAAGGATGCCTTTTTGGCGGTGCTTATCGCTACAATCTGCATGCTGATCTACATCTGGTTCCGGTTTAAGGATATCCGCTTTGCGGCCAGCGCAGTTCTGGCCTTGGTTCACGACGTGCTGGTGGTGCTCACCTGCTACGCGGTGGCCAGGTGGTCCGTCGGCTCCACTTTTATTGCCTGCATGCTGACCATCGTGGGTTACTCCATCAACGCTACCATCGTTATTTTCGACCGCATCAGGGAGAATCTGCAGACAAAGAGCCACAAAGAGTCCCTGGCGGAGTTGGTAAACCGCAGTATCACCGAGACCTTCACCAGAAGCATCAACACATCGCTGACTACGTTTATCATGGTATTTGCCCTGTTCCTTCTGGGAGTTTCGTCTATCCGGGAGTTTGCCCTGCCGCTCATGGCAGGCATCATCTTCGGAGGTTACTCTTCTATCTGCGTCACAGGTGCCCTGTGGTATGTGCTGACCATGAAGAAAAAGACTGTTAAGGAAGAATCATAAGATATGGAATATAAGATCATAGCCAGAGACGGCCGGGCCAAGAGGGCTCGGATGGTCACGGTTCACGGAGTCATAGAGACCCCGGTGTTTATGAATGTGGGCACTGTGGGGGCTATCAAGGGCGCCGTGTCTACCGATGACCTGAGAATGATCGGTACCCAGGTGGAACTTTCCAACACCTACCATCTCCATGTGCGTACCGGAGACCGGTTAATCCGGGAGTTTGGGGGTCTTCACCGGTTTATGAACTGGGACCGGCCGATTCTGACGGACTCGGGAGGATTTCAGGTGTTCTCCTTGGCAGGGATGCGCAAAATCAAGGAGGAGGGAGTGTATTTTAACTCTCACATCGACGGGAGAAAGATCTTCATGGGGCCTGAGGAGAGTATGCAGATTCAGTCCAACTTAGGTTCCACCATCGCCATGGCTTTCGACGAGTGTCCGCCTCATCCTGCCACAAGAGAGTATATGCAGAATTCCGTGGACCGGACCACCCGGTGGCTTCGACGGTGCAAGGCCGAGATGGAGCGCCTCAATGCCCTGCCGTCCACCATCAACCGACAGCAGCTGCTGTTCGGCATCAACCAGGGAGGCACATTTGAAGATATACGTGTGGCCCACGCCGAGGAGATATCGGCGATGAAACTGGACGGGTACGCCCTGGGAGGCCTGGCAGTGGGGGAGACACACGAGGAGATGTACCGGATTCTCCATGAGACCGTGCCCTGCCTGCCGGCGGATAAACCCACCTACCTTATGGGGGTGGGGACTCCCGCCAATATTCTGGAATCCGTGGACAGGGGAGTGGACTTTTTTGACTGTGTCTATCCGTCGAGAAACGGCCGTCATGGACATGTGTACACCGACTATGGGAAGTTGAATCTGTTTAATCAGAAATACGAGCTGGACCCCCTGCCTATCCAGGAGGGCTGCGGGTGCCCCGCCTGCCGTTCTTACAGCAGAGCCTACATTCGTCATCTTCTGAAGGCGAAAGAGATGCTGGGGATGAGATTATGTGTCTTGCATAATCTGTATTTTTATAATACAATGATGGAAGAGATTCGCAACGCAATCGAAGAACACCGCTATGCCCAGTACAAGAAGCAGAAGCTGGAGAGTATGACGAGTGGACAAAATTAAACGGAAATACCGGATAAGGAGGATTTTTTATGGTAACTGCAGGCGCTATGGGCGGAGTAGGATTCTGGGTAGTGTATGCCGCGTTTTTGATCGGACTTATGTACTTTATCGCTATCCGTCCCCAGAATAAAGAGAAGAAGAGGATGGCAGAGCTGCTGGCCAGTATCGCCGTGGGTGATACAATTCTGACTTCCAGCGGATTTTATGGTGTCGTTATCGACATGACTGACGACACGGTGATCGTGGAGTTCGGCAACAACAAGAACTGTCGGATTCCCATGCAGAAGACAGCTATTGTGCAGGTGGAGAAGCCGGAGTAAGTGAACGGATGATCCGTCCAAAACCCGCTGCTGGTTCTCAGAGCGCCGGAAGGTATGTTTTGGGAACCGACGGCGGTTTTTTGGCATGGGGGGAATCGAAGCAGGAGAAATCAGGAGGTGTGAACGGTATGAAGATCAAAAACTTTGTATTTGACATGGGAAACGTGCTGGTATTTTACGATTCCCGGCGGGCCAGCCGGCGGTTCGCCGCAGATGAGGAGGAGATGGAGGCGGTGAACACGTCGGTGTTTGTGTCTCCGGAATGGCTTCTGCTGGACATGGGACTGATCTCCCAGGATGAAGCTCTGAGGAGGATGCAGGCCAGACTCCCTGAGGGCCATGCCAGGGAGGCGGCCAGAATGTGCCTGGAGCACTGGCATGAGTACTGTATGTGGCCGGTGCCGGGGATGGAGGAGCTGGTGACCTGGCTGAAGGGAAACGGCTATGGGCTTTATCTGTGCTCCAACGCCTCCCTCCGGATGCTGGACTGCTATCTGGACGTGATTCCGGGGATCAGGCTCTTTGACGGTGTGCTGTTCTCGGCGGAGGAAAAGTGCATGAAGCCTCAGAAAGAGATGTACCGCCACCTGTTTCAGAGGTTCCGGCTCAGGCCGGAAGAATGCTTTTTCATAGATGACCTGCCTGCAAACATTCAGGGCGCCAGGGAATGCGGGATGGACGGGTACTGTTTTGCGGACGGGGATGTGGAGAGACTGAAGGAGGTGTTGTCGGGGGTCGGCTGAAGAGAGGGGAGGATTATCTGAGATTTACATAAGGTGACAGATAATTGTTACTGTTTACAGGCAACGATAAATTACAGGAAAGGAAGGGATATATGGATACGGAATCGAAAGCAGCAGGTCAGACCAGAGGAATCATGCGGGAGACGTTTCAGATGGCATGGCCTGCTGTGTTGGAATCTTTTTTCGTGGCATTGGCCGGCATGATCGATTCTCTGATGGTCAGCTCCATCGGGGCCTACGCGGTGGCGGCGGTTGGACTCACCACCCAGCCCAAGTTTATCGGTCTGGCTATGTTCGTGGCGGCCAATGTGGCGGTGTCCGCTATCGTGGCCCGCCGAAAAGGGCAGGCGGACCGGGACGGAGCCAACCAGGTTCTGGTGGCGGCTATGGTGTTTGTGGTCCTGGCGGGGATCGTGGTGAGCCTGGCCTGTGTGGCCTTCGCGGACCCGATCATCCGCCTGTGCGGCTCCAATGAGGATACCCACCAGGCGGCGGTGGTCTACTTTCAGATTATTATGGGAGGGATGATATTCAACATTGTGTCCCTGGTGATCAATGCGGCCCAGAGAGGAGCAGGGAGCACCAGGATCGCCATGAAGACAAACGTGACTGCCAACTTGCTGAATATGATTGGCAACTATCTGCTTATCGGGGGCAACTGCGGCTTTCCGGCACTGGGGATTCGGGGGGCTGCTCTGGCCACGGTGTTCGGCACCATGGTGGCCTGCGGCATGAGCATCGCCTCCATCATCCCCGGAGACAGTTTTGTGAGTATTCCCTATATGATGGCCAGAAAGATCCGATTTCGGATGTCCAGCCTGAGGAACATCTTTCGGATGGGTTCCAGCATTTTCCTGGAACAGATTCTTTTGAGAGTGGGCTTTATGGCCGTGGCGGTTATGACGGCCAAGCTGGGCACCGACGCGTTTGCGGCCCATCAGGTTGGGATGAATGTGATGAGCCTGTCTTTCTCCTTCGGGGACGGCATGCAGGTGGCTGCCGTGGCCCTTATCGGGCGGAGTCTGGGGGAGGAGAAGCCGGAGCTGGCCAAGATCTACGGGGCCACCTGCCAGAAGATGGGAGCGGCTATCTCTCTGGTATTGGCCGTGTGTTATCTTCTGGGCGGCAGGCTCTTGTTCAGCCTGTATTTCCAGGAGGCTCATATTATTGCCATGGGCGTGGAGATCATGAGAATCATAGTGGTTATCGTGGTGCTGCAGATATCTCAGGTAATCTATATGGGGTGTCTGAGAGGAGCAGGAGACGTGCTGTTTACCACGGTGGCCTCCACCATCAGCGTCACTTTTGTCAGGACTATCAGCTCTTACGGGCTGTGCTACACGGCAGGATTGGGACTGATAGGTATCTGGCTGGGCATCGTGTGCGACCAGCTGTGTCGGTTTATCCTTACCAGGTGGAGGTTCCGGTCCGGAGCATGGACAAAGGTAAAGATTTAAAGTGTGAAAAATAATTTAAGGAGGAAGTGGTAATGAGAAAAAGGTTAGCGCTCATTATGGCAGCGGTGCTGGTTTTGGGCGGTCCGGCCCAGAGTATGAATTCCGGCGCGGCGGCCTTCGCTGCCCAAAGCGGCAAAGACGGCCTTTTGACAAAAAACGATGACATGACAGCCTCATCATCTAACGGCGAGAATCAGACGGTCTGGCCGGAGGAGATAAAAACCAGTGACTCAGCTTCCGCCGTGTCTGAAGAGACAGAAAGTGGAACCGGATGGCTGAGGCTCCAGGTGGAGGGCGTGACCCGGGCCGCGCAGACGGAGTGGACAGTGGAACTCCACCCGGCAGGCGACGGAAAGAACGGAAAGACAGTGGAGGAAAAATTGATTCTTCCGGCCGTCAAGAACCATGAGTTTTCCCAGGCTCAGCTTGTGATCCGGGATATTCCAAACGGAACATATGATCTTCTGCTGTTCCCGTCGGATACGGACAAAAGTCCATATATGGCGTATGAGCAGAGCGTTACTGTTGAAAGTGATCTGACAGTGCTTCGGTTTATGGATGATTTGCCTGAATCTTACTATGAGGGGCAGAAAGATCAGACCCAAAAGATCGGAGTTCTGGCCATGGGAGACATAGACGGAGACGGCGAGATCACCGATAAGGACAAAGAGATACTTCTGGAACTGGTGTCTGGAAAGACTGGGGAGGGTGCTGGCTTAGATGAGAATGTTTCCCTGAAAGCAGATCTCAACGGCGACGGCCAGGTGGATCTTCTGGATGTGACCTGCTTTACCAGATACTACAAGACCGGCATCGAGAAGAGGAAGGCAGTGCCTGTGAAAGCGGTGCTGGTAAGGCAGGAGGACATACACGAGGCTACTCTGAGCAATGCCCAGGCCGTCTCGGGGAGCCTGAAGGAAGTGATGTCAGGAGAGGGAGCTCTGACTGTGAAGTCCAGTGAAAATATCACCGATGAGAAACCCGTTGTTCTGGGAACCGAGTTTGTGGCTCCCAAGACCATGGCAGGTTTTGTCATCGAACCGGTTATGGGCTCCGCCGGCAGCATCCGCGACGGAGAGGTGGAGGTTACGGCTGAAAACGGCTCCGTCCGCACATTCCGGATCCGTGACGGGAAGGTGATCGACGGGGACAGTGCCAGGATGCTGGTATTCGATGCCGCCGTGCAGGATGCTTCGGAGACGGGGCTGGCCGCTGAGGACGATGGCATGCTTCAGGGTCTTCCCATAGCCATCGATCTGAAAGGGCAGGTGCCGGTGAAGAAGATCATCATCAAGGTCACGGCAACTCTCCGTTCCCTGGATCTGGTGGAGATATCAAAGGTAGAGTTCCTGAACAACATGGCAGACAGGATTCCCGCCATCGAGATGACAGGACCCAAGCCTTTGACGGTGGTGGACGGAGATGCCTCCTTTACAGTGAGCTGGAAAAGGCAGCCCAACGTAACCGGCTATCAAGTGGTGGTGAGCAGTGAAGAGATCACAGGGAAGCCTATGGATACCTCCGCCCCATCCATCCAAATCACAAGCATAGGTGAGGAGAAGCTGGTCAACGGCAAAGAGTACAAGGTGGAGGTCTACAGTGTCAACGGCTCCTGGAGAAGTCCGTCCAGCGAAACCACGGCTCACCCCAGAGCCACAAGTCTTCCTCCCGCGCCGGAGAATCTGTCCATCACAGGCGGAAACAGGCGTCTGATCATCGGGTGGAAAGAGATGAAGGACACAGACAGCTACACTCTGTACTACCGGAAAGCAGATGACGTGAACGGAAATTTCCTGTCCATACCGGGAATTATCGAGAACAGATATGAGCTTCAGGGGCTGGAGGATAAGACAAAGTACGAGATCTACCTCACAGGAACCAATCCTCTGGGCGAAGGTCCTGCGTCTATTCATTACACGGGAACTACGGTTTCCATCGAACCTCCCGTGACGCCCAACTACAAGCTGATCAATACCCCTGTGACGGGAAGCCACACGGCCCATGTGGAGTCCGTGGCCTACGGCGGCGTCGACGGACATGAATTTGATGTGGTTGACGGCGATTACGCTACCAGCTGGGTGAGAGAAGACTGGGATGCGGGATACCACTATCCGGGTGAGAACAAATCTCCCATAGTGACTCTGGATAAAGAGTACGAGATGGACACGGTGGCTCTTATCCCCGACGAGATTCAGGCATATGGCCTGGCAGGAGTGCGGATCGACTACTGGGATGCACAGAACAACAAAAAGTCCGTGGGGACCAGACTGTACAGGAAAGAGAGCAACAGCAAGACATACTACATGGTTCAGGCGGACCATCCCTTTACGGCCAAGAGAGTCCAGCTGGCCATGACTACCGGCTACTCCCGCAGGATCAGCGTTGCGGAATACAAGTTCTACTACTATGATTCTCTGGAGAGCGATATTTTTGGACTGTACACGGACAATTACCATGTAAGCCTGAGGGAGGACGTGACACAGAGCGATATCGACGCACTCAGGAAGCGTCTGGAGACCAAGGACGAGGTCAGCGGCGAGCTGCATCCCAAGTCCGAGATCCTGGAGGCAGAACTTGTGAATGCGGAGAGGATCCTGAAGGAAGGAAGCAGTGCGGCCGATATCCTGGCTGTGGACAACAAGGACACAGAGCGGTCCGATTCCCATATCACCTTCCGGGGCGGGCTTAATGTCTACCAGCCTCTGGGAGTGACCGTGAGGGCGGGCGACACTATAACCGTCTACGTGGGAGGACCCAGGCTGAACGTGGGGGACAGCACCAGTATGCAGCTGATGATCTCCCAGTATCATGGCAGCTCCAACGCGGTGTTCAAGTCCGCAGGCGCGCTGAAGGCAGGTCCCAACGAGATCGAGATCACCAGCGTGGACAATATGGATCTGGAGAGAGGCGGCCAGCTGTATGTGGTCTACACCGGAGGAGCGGGAGCCGCGGAGTACGGTGTGAGAGTGGTAGGCGGAACCAGGATTCCGGTTCTGGATCTGTCCGACGCGTCTCTCAGAACCATGGACGATCCCATGGCAGACGAGCAGTGCAGAGAGAAACTGCTGGCCTATGTGGACGCTCTGGAGGATATGAGCGGCAAGGCAGAACAGCTTCACAGGGACAACCACACGGATTATGACTGGGATCCCAAGAACTGTGTCTATGAGGCCACGGACATTGTCACAAGATATACCATGCTGTCTCTGGCCACAGATCGGGTTCTGGCAGGTCTTGGAGGCGGAAGCAGAGAGGAGAAGGCTCAGGTTCTGGCCCAGTCTCTCAAAGCCATGGACGAGATGATGTATCTGTACTACCAGCACAAGGGTCTCAGCGAGGACCCGGCGGCTCCGTCTCACAACCGGGTGCCTGTGAGCCGCATCAATATCCGTTACCAGAGAATGTTCGCGGGAGCATTTATGTACGCCGGCGGCAGGCATATCGGCATCGAGTGGGCTCAGCTCTCCGGTATGGTGAGCGGAAAGCCGGTGGTGAGAGACGAAAGCGGAAAGTGGATCAGCGGTCAGTATTTCGGCTGGGGCATCGCCCACGAGATCGGCCACGAGATCAATGAGGGAGCCTACGCGGTGGCGGAGATCACCAACAACTATTTCTCCCTTCTGGCTCAGGCCCGGGACACCAACACCTCTGTCCGCTTTACCTACGACAAGGTGTTCGATAAGGTGACATCGGGAACCAAGGGCAAGGCCTCCAATGTATTCGTACAGCTGGCCATGTACTGGCAGCTGCACCTGGCCTACGACAACGGCTACAATTTTAAGATCTACGACACCAATGAGGAGCAGCTGGAGAACCTGTTCTTCGCCAGGGTGGATTCCTACGCCAGGAAGGCTCCGGAAGGCCTGGATCTCAGTGGGGCGGACACGGACAACAAACTGATGCGCCTGGCTATGGCGTCGGCTCAGAAGAATTTGCTGGCGTTCTTTGAACACTGGGGCATGGAACCGGATGAGGGAACCATAGCCTACGCCGCCAAGTTTGAGGAGGAGACCAGAGGCATCTGGTTCGCCAACGACGAGAACCGGGTGGAACGGATAGAAGCGGGCGAGTATCAGAACATAGCAGGAGCGGCCACGGTGACAGGAACCATCGACTATGCAGACGGCAGCAATGAAGTTACTCTGCATCTGTCGGCTCCCCAGGCCGGCGGAGATATCTGGATGTATGAGATCTACCGCTACGAGAGGATCAAGGACGGTGTGGAGAGAAGGCCCGCAGGATACGCTCAGGCAGACGGCGGGGAGGCCACATTTACAGATGTCATAGGAACCATCAACAACCACACCTTCACCTACGAGATCATCGGCTACGACAAGTGGCTCAACCCCACCAAGAAGGTGGAGATCGGCACCGTGAAGGTACGTCACGACGGAACACTGGACAACAGTCTGTGGGAGGTCACCACGAACCTGACCAACGAGGCTCTGGAAGGAGCCAATGATGACGATCCGGAGACCCCGAATCAGCCTGATCTGGAACTGATGATTGACAATGATCCGGCCACCAGCTTCACGGGCAGCACCGAGGGGAATATGGTTCCGGAGATTGTGATCCATCTCAACGACGTGGAGACGGTCACCGGCCTGAAATATACTGCTGCCGAAGGAACTGCCATAGGGGATATGAAGATCTATGTCAGCGAGACCGGAGAGGAGTGGACGGAGGTCAAGACCCACGCCGACGGCATCAAGCAGGCTGGAGATGTGAGGACTATCCACTTTACCGACGGCAAGAATTTGTACACCTATGACGCGTCCTGCGTGAAGGTGACTGCTCCGGGACAGGGAGGAAAGAGCCTGACGGTCAGCGAGCTGTCTCTTCTGGGACAGACCGGGGATGACGTTTGTCTGGAAGGAAGCGGCGGCATCGGCATTCTCAGCGAGGACTACGTGGAGGGAGAAGCCAGGATTCCCAAGGGCTCTCTCATATTCACAGGTACCTACAAAGGCAATCCGGCGTTCAACACAGTACTGCTGTGGGATGAGAACGGCAAGATTGTAGGAGGAACCGCAGAGGATGGCAGTATCAATGCTGAGGAGATGATCTTTGCCCCGGATCCGGGCAACGGGATGCTGGGAGAGGTCAGCGACGGCTTCTGGGTATACTACATTGACCCGTCATACGTGGATCAGCTGAAGGGCAAGAAGGTGAGAGCGGAGCTCTACCGTGTGGACAACGCCGAGACACAGGAGGGAGAGCGTCTGGTCAGCTCCACCGTGTTCGTGGAGGTTCCGGTTTCCCTGCCGGCGATCAAATTGAACAAAGGAACAGGAGGGAGTGCTCAATGACAATAAGAAGAATCAGATATGGTTTGGCTGTCTGCCTTACGGCGGCGGCTGTGGCAGTCCCCCGCCTGTGCGCCTGGGCGGCAGTCTCTCCCCTGGTGTCCTGGGATCAGGACAACAAGGAAGGCCAGGCCGGCGTGACGGTTCAGCTTCTGAAGCGAAATGACATAGCAGGAGGCGTGTCGGCTCTGCAGGTGGCGTTTCAGTTAGAGCCCCAGGGAGAAGACAAAGAACTGGAAGTCAGCTTTGTCTTTGACAGCGGGATCCAGAAGAATGAAGATATCACTGTGCAGGATGCTGTCTATGATTCCCAGGAGATGGTTCTCACCGTGTTCATGGCCGGCAACGGAACGGTCCTCAGGGGCGGGGAGCCGCAAAAACTGGGAACCGTTATGGTGGAATCAGCCAAGCAGGTCAAGATCTATGCCAAGGAGGCGAAGATCGCAGGAGACGGGCAGAAGAAAGATATAGACCTGGGCGATCAGGAGAACGATAACAGCTTTACGATCCGAGAAACCGGCGGTTCTGCCGAACCTGACCCTGCGCCTGTGCGCAGGCCCAGCCGGGGCGGAGGCAGCGGAGGCGGCGGCAGCAGTTCCATGGGCACTTATCGGGAGCCTGTGGCTACTGCCTCCGAGACGGCGGGAAGCTGGGAGTGGACGGGAACCGTGTGGAAGTTTAAGCTGGGAACCGGCTCCTACGCCAGAGATATATGGATCTACGTGAAGGGCCTGTGGTATCACATGGATCAGAGCGGAAACATGAACACAGGCTGGTACCAGGCACAGGATGGATGCTGGTACTACCTGACAGAGACAGGTGCCATGAAGACAGGATGGATTCAGTTAAACGGCATATGGTATCATCTCCGGGACTACAACGGCAAGATGAACACAGGCTGGCTCCTCAGCGGAGACAACTGGTTCTACATGGATGCCAGCGGCGCCATGACTACTGGATGGCAGTTGGTAAACGACAAATGGTACTATCTCAATCCTGTGGAGCCTGTACCGGTGAAGGTTCTGAACCCCGAGACAGGCCAGACGGAGGATTCCGTGGCAGGCCAGAGGGTTCACGGCGCCATGTATGCGGGAGAGACCACACCGGACGGATATCAGGTAGATGAGCAGGGTGCCAGAGTAGAACCATAAGACCGCAGAAAAAGAGGCGGAGGTACCAGGCAGAAAACAGCGGGGCGGCATACCCCCAGGGCAGGGGCCCGGAATGGCTGACCAAGGTCAGCTATTCCGGGCCCTTTCTATGACCCCAGGTTATACCAAAAATTCCAAATAAGTTTAAGAGAATTTTTTATGAATTCTTGAAATCTGCGGCTAAATGAGATATGATGGAGAGAAACAATTGCGTTCTGGCAGGGACAGGACAGGATTTCTTGCAGAAAAGAGGAAAAAGGGAGAGTAGAGGCATGGAATATAAGATTGTTACCATACCGGGAGACGGAATCGGACCGGAGATCGTCAGGGAGGCATGCAAGGTTCTGAACAGAGTGGGGCAGGTGTATGGTCACACGTTTGCGTACAAAGAGATTCTCATGGGCGGATGTTCGATTGACGCCTATGGAGTACCGCTGACAGAGGAGGCTCTGGAGACGGCAAGGAAGAGCGACGCCGTGCTTTTGGGGGCTGTAGGCGGAGACGTGGGCAACTCCAGATGGTATAACGTGGCTCCAAACTTAAGGCCTGAGGCAGGACTTCTGGCTATCCGCAAGGGTCTGGGACTGTTTGCCAACATCCGTCCCGCCTATCTGTACAGAGAGCTGGCCCAGGCCTGCCCCCTGAAAGAGGAGATCATCGGCGACGGTTTTGACATGGTGATTATGAGAGAACTGACGGGAGGCCTGTATTTTGGAGAGCGGCATACAGGGGAGGTGGACGGTGTCCTGACGGCTGTGGATACTCTCACCTACAACGAGAAGGAGATCCGCCGCATAGCCGTGAAGGCGTTTGACATCGCCATGAAGAGAAGAAAGAAAGTGATCAGTGTGGACAAAGCCAATGTGCTGGATTCTTCCAGACTCTGGAGGAAGGTGGTGGAGGAAGTGGCCCAAAACTACCCGGAGGTGGAGCTGAGCCACATGCTGGTGGACAACTGTGCCATGCAGTTGGTGATGAATCCGGGACAGTTTGACGTGATTCTGACGGAGAACATGTTCGGAGATATTCTATCGGACGAGGCCAGTATGATCACCGGCTCCATAGGGATGCTGTCGTCGGCCAGCCTCAATGAGAGCAAATTCGGACTCTACGAGCCCAGCCACGGCTCCGCGCCGGATATCGCAGGAAAGAATCTGGCCAACCCCATCGCCACCATCCTATCCGCAGCCATGATGCTTAAGTATTCCTTTGACCTGGACAAGGAAGCGGCGGCCGTGGAGGCGGCAGTGAAGGAAGTGCTGGCCGGGGGTTACAGGACAGGAGACATATATCAGGAAAGCTGTACAAAGGTGGGAACCACCCAGATGGGGGATCTGATTGCGGCAGCTGTAAAGTAGAACAGGAGGAGATTATTATGAGAAGTGATAACGCGAAATCAGGGATGCAGCAGGCGCCTGCCCGCTCCCTTTACCGGGCGCTGGGACTGACGGAGGAAGAACTGGCGAGACCTCTTGTGGGGATTGTGAGCTCTTATAATGAGATCGTTCCGGGACATATGAACCTGGATAAGATCGTGGATGCGGTTAAGCAGGGCGTGGCCATGGCAGGGGGAACCCCCATCGTATTTCCAGCTATCGCGGTGTGCGACGGCATCGCCATGGGGCATGAGGGTATGAAATATTCTCTGGTGACCAGAGACCTTATCGCCGACTCCACAGAGTGTATGGCTATCGCCCATCAGTTTGACGCCCTGGTTATGGTACCTAACTGCGACAAGAACGTGCCGGGACTTTTGATGGCGGCGGCCCGCCTCAATATTCCCACGGTATTTGTCAGCGGAGGCCCTATGCTGGCAGGCCGCGTCAAGGGGGAGAAGAAGAGCCTTTCCAGTATGTTCGAGGCGGTGGGCTCCTATGCGGCAGGCACCATGACTGCGGAAGACGTGGAGGAGTTTGAGTGCAAGGTGTGTCCAACCTGCGGGTCCTGTTCCGGTATGTACACGGCCAACAGCATGAACTGCCTCACGGAAGTTCTGGGTATGGGACTTCAGGGGAACGGCACCATCCCTGCGGTTTACTCAGAGAGAATCCGCCTGGCAAAGCATGCGGGCATGGCTGTCATGGACATGTTGAAGAAGAACATCTGTCCCAGGGATATTATGACGGAGGCCAGCTTCCGCAACGCCCTGACTATGGATATGGCTCTGGGGTGCAGCACCAACAGCATGCTCCATCTGCCTGCTATCGCCCACGAGGCGGGTGTGGAGATCAACGTGGATATCGCCAACGAGATCAGCGCCAGGACGCCCAATCTGTGTCATCTGGCTCCCGCAGGTCCTACATATATGGAGGATTTAAACGAGGCAGGAGGAATCTACGCAGTTATGAACGAGATTGCCAAATTAGGGCTTTTGAATCTGGACTGCATGACCGTCACGGGAAAGACCGTGGGGGAGAACATCAGGGGCTGTGTCAACAAGAATCCTCAGGTTATCCGCACGGCGGAGAATCCCTATTCCCAGACCGGCGGTATCGCCGTGCTGAGAGGCAATCTGGCTCCCGACTCCTGTGTGGTCAAGAGATCGGCGGTGGTTCCGGAGATGCTTAAGCACGAGGGACCGGCAAGAGTGTTTGACTGCGAGGAGGACGCCATTGCGGCTATCAAGGGCGGCAAGATCGTGGCAGGAGACGTGGTGGTGATCCGGTACGAAGGCCCCAAGGGAGGTCCGGGCATGAGGGAGATGCTCAACCCCACTTCCGCCATAGCAGGCATGGGTCTGGGGGCTTCAGTGGCTCTCATCACCGACGGGCGGTTCAGCGGCGCGTCCAGAGGAGCATCCATCGGTCATGTGAGCCCGGAGGCGGCTGCAGGCGGCCCCATCGGCCTGGTGGAGGAAGGAGATATCATCTCCATAGACATCAATGCCAACACCATCAACATGAAAGTATCAGACGAGGAGCTGGCCAGACGCCGGGCGGCGTGGACTCCCAGGACGAAAGAGGTATCAGGATACCTGAAACGCTACAGGAGACTGGTGACCAGCGCAGATAAAGGAGCAATTCTGGAAGACTAGAAGTAAGGAGAGAAGAACCCATGCAGATTTTGACAGGAGCAGAAATAGTGGTAGAGTGTCTGAAGGAACAGGGTGTGGACACCGTGTTCGGGTATCCGGGAGGCTCAATCCTGAATATCTATGATGCTCTCTACAAGCATCAGGACGAGATCACCCACATTCTCACCTCCCACGAACAGGGGGCAGCCCACGCGGCAGACGGCTACGCGCGGGCCACAGGGAAGGTGGGAGTGTGCCTGGCCACATCAGGCCCCGGAGCAACCAACCTGGTGACGGGGATCGCGACCGCGTACATGGATTCCATTCCCATGGTGGCTATCACCTGCAATGTGGGCGTCAGCCTTCTTGGAAGGGACAGTTTTCAGGAGATCGATATCACAGGCGTAACCATGCCTATCACCAAGTACAATTTTATAGTAAAAGATATTACCAAACTGGCAAAGGTTCTGAGAAGGGCGTTTGTCATCGCCAAATCGGGCCGGCCCGGTCCGGTTCTGGTGGATATCACCAAGGATGTAACCGGCAATTCCTACGACTACGAGTATGAGGCTCCGGAGGAGGTGGCCAGACAGACCGAGACCATCGAGGAGGAGGATCTGGAGCTGGCTTTGATGATGATCAAAAATTCCGAGAAGCCCTTTATCCTGGTAGGCGGCGGCGCCAACCTGGCGGACGCGGCAGATGAGGTGCGTCTGTTTGCAAAGAGGGTCCACGCCCCTGTAGGCGATACCCTGATGGGCAAAGGAGCATATGACGGAACCGGTGAGCTGTACACAGGTATGGTGGGTATGCACGGCACAAAGGCTTCCAATTTCGGAATCACAGAGTGCGATCTTCTGATTGTGGTGGGGGCAAGGTTCAGTGACCGTGTCACGGGCAACACGGCAAAATTCGCCAAAAACGCCAGGATCCTCCAGCTGGACATCGACCCTGCGGAGATCAACAAGAACGTGCGCACGGATGCCCATGTCATCGGGGATCTGAAAGTGATTTTGAGAAAGCTGAACGCCCGCCTGGACCCCCAGAACCACGACGAGTGGGTTGGCCACGTGGAGCGGCTGAAAGACATGTATCCCCTGAGCTATAATAAGGAGGTGCTGACAGGCCCGGCAGTGGTGGAGGCCATCTACGAGGCCACCGGGGGGGACGCCGTCATCGTCACCGAGGTGGGACAGCATCAGATGTGGGCGGCCCAGTACTATAAGTACAAGAACCCTCACACCCTCCTTACTTCCGGAGGTCTTGGAACCATGGGCTACGGCCTGGGGGCGGCTATCGGAGCCAAGATGGGGAGAAAGGACAAAAAAGTGTTCAACATTGCGGGGGACGGATGCTTCCGCATGAACATGAATGAGATCGCTACCGCCACCAGGTACAATATTCCCGTGATCCAGGTGGTTGTCAACAACCATGTTCTGGGTATGGTGCGCCAGTGGCAGACCCTGTTCTACGGGAAACGGTATTCACATACTATATTGAATGATCATGTGGATTTTGTGAAAGTGGCGGAGGCCATGGGTGCAAAAGCCTACAGGGTGACCAGAAAAGAGGAGTTAAAACCGGTGATCGAGGAGGCCATGGCCCTTGATATCCCGGTGGTTATCGATTGTCAGATTCACTGTGACGACAAAGTATTTCCGATGGTATCTCCAGGTGCGGCTATTTCTGACGCATTTGATGATAAAGATTTAAAAATTTAAAAGCACTGAAAATTCAGAGGAGAGTGGGGAACGAGTTATGAGCAGAGTGTATAATTTCTCGGCAGGACCGGCTGTATTGCCGGAGGAAGTTTTAAAGGAAGCGGCGGCAGAGATGCTGGATTACAAGGGGACCGGGATGTCGGTGATGGAGATGTCACACCGCTCCAAGGCATTTGAGACCATTATTCAGGAGGCGGAGGCGGATATCCGCGAGCTCATGAGCATTCCGGACAATTACAAGGTACTGTTTTTACAGGGAGGAGCACATCTTCAGTTCTCCATGATCCCTCAGAACCTTATGAAACACGGGGTGGCGGACTACATCATCACGGGTCAGTGGGCCAAAAAGGCATTCAAGGAGGCTCAGAAGTATGGCAGGGCCAACGCCGTAGCCTCCAGCGAAGACAAGACTTTCAGCTATATTCCGGATTGTTCCGACCTTCCCATAGATCCGGAAGCGGACTATGTGTATATCTGCGAGAACAACACGATCTACGGAACCAAGTTCAGGGAGCTGCCCGACACCAAGGGAAAGACCCTGGTGGCGGACGTGTCCTCCTGTTTTCTGTCCGAGCCGGTGGATGTGACGAAATACGGTGTCATCTACGGCGGTGTACAGAAGAATATCGGCCCGGCAGGTGTGGTGATCGTCATCATCAGGGAAGACCTGATCACGGAGGATGTTCTTCCGGGGACGCCTACTATGTGTCAGTACAAGACTCACGCAGACGCGAAATCCCTGTACAACACCCCGCCTGCCTACGGCATCTATATCTGCGGCAAGGTGTTCAAGTGGCTGAAGGCCAAGGGAGGCCTGGCCGCAATGAAGGAGTACAACGAGAAAAAAGCCAAGATCCTCTATGATTTCCTGGATGAGAGCAGCCTGTTCAAAGGAACCGTGGAGAAGAAAGACCGCTCTCTCATGAACGCGCCATTTGTCACAGGGGACAAAGAACTGGACGCTCTGTTCATCAAGGAAGCAGAGGCGGCAGGGTTTGTGAACCTGAAAGGCCACCGCAGCGTAGGCGGTATGAGAGCCAGCATCTACAACGCCATGCCCATAGAAGGGGTGGAGAAGCTGGTGGCGTTTATGAAAGAGTTTGAGGAGGCACATAAGGCATGAGAAAGATTCACTGCATCAACAATATTTCCAAGTGCGGAACCGATCTTTTTACAGATCAGTACACATTGACAGATTCCATAGATGAGGCCCAGGGCGTTCTGGTGCGCAGCGCCTCCATGCATGATATGGAGCTGCCGGAGAATCTTCTGACTATTGCCAGAGCGGGAGCAGGCGTCAACAATATTCCTCTTGAGCGGTGTGCACGGGAGGGGATCGTGGTGTTCAACACCCCGGGAGCCAACGCCAACGGGGTGAAGGAGCTGGTGCTGGCAGGATTGTTTCTGGCCTCAAGAGACGTGGTGGGCGGCATCAACTGGTGTCAGGGTATCAAGGATGACCCCAATATCGCCAAGACGGTGGAGAAGGGAAAGAAGGACTTCGCAGGATGCGAGATCATGGGAAAGAAACTGGGCGTCATCGGCCTGGGAGCCATCGGAGCCGAGGTCGCCAACGCGGCGGCCGCCCTTGGCATGGAGGTCTACGGCTATGACCCCTATATCTCTGTAAACGCGGCGTGGGGACTCAACAGAGATGTGAAGCACATCACCTCCGCCGACACCATCTATGAGGAGTGCGACTACATCAGCGTCCATGTGCCTCTCATGGATGCCACAAAAAAGATGATAAATGCCGATATGATCGACAAGATGAAAGACGGTGTGGTGGTGCTGAACTTCGCCAGAGATCTGCTGGTGGACGACGACGCCATGGCGGCGGCTCTCGAGAGAGGGAAGGTGGCCAGGTATGTCACCGATTTTCCAAATCCCAAGTCGGTGAACATGAAGGGAGCAATCGCCATTCCCCATCTGGGTGCTTCCACGGAAGAGTCTGAGGACAACTGCGCCAGGATGGCGGTCAAGGAGATTATGGCTTACCTGGAAAACGGAACCATCAAAAACTCCGTCAATTTCCCCAACTGCGATATGGGTGTCTGCCGGGGAGCCAGCCGTGTGGCGGTGTTCCACGAGAACATCCCCAACATGATCGGCCAGGTCACCGGAACGCTGGCGGCGGCAGGAGTCAACATCTCCGATATGACCAACAAGAGCAGAGATAAATACGCCTACACGCTGCTGGATCTGGAGTCCAGAGTGGAGGATATCACCATCCAGAAGCTGGAGGCCATCAAGGGCGTGTGTCGGGTGCGTGTAGTAAAGTAGAGAATCAATGACAGAGGGGATTTCTTCAGGGGGATGTCAGAACCATGACTCCCCCTTCTTGGGCGGGGGTTCGCCGATGCTCCCTGAAAATTCCCTGGGCTAAGGAGGAGAGACCATGGCGGTGGTGAAGCCGTTTTTTTGTATAAGGCCTGATGAGAAGGTGGCAGCCCAGGTGGCGGCTCTGCCTTATGACGTGTACAATCGGGAGGAGGCATGCAGAGCGGTGGCAGGCAATCCTCTCTCTTTTTTAAATATAGACAGGGCGGAGACTCAGTTTGGGGACGATGTAGATACTTATGACGACAGAGTATACCAGAAGGCCAGGGAACTGCTGGACAGGCGGATTCAGGACGGGACTTTTCTGACTGACAGGGAAGCCTGCTACTACCTGTACCAGCTGACCATGGGAGGGCGGAGCCAGACAGGGGTGGTGGCCTGCTCTTCCGTGGACGACTATGTAAACGGGATTATCAAAAAGCATGAAAACACCCGCGAGGAGAAGGAAGAAGACAGGATCCGCCATGTGGAGGCCACAGGAGCCCACACGGGTCCGATTTTCCTGGCATACCGCAGCAATGAGGAGCTGGCGGAAATCATGGAGAAAGTGACAAAGACAGAAACTCTCTATGATTTTCAGACCGAAGACGGAATCAGGCATAAGGTGTGGCGCATCGGGAACGAGGATATGGTGAAAGCCATTGAGGCGGCCTTTGAGAAGATTCCCTGCACCTACATAGCGGACGGTCATCACCGGGCAGCCTCGGCTGTCAAAGTGGGATTGAAAAAAAGAAAGGAAAAAGCCGGCGGCGGTGAGGCTGTCACAGGGGAAGAGTCTTACAATTATTTTCTGTCTGTTCTGTTTCCGGAAGAACAGCTGATGATCATGCCCTACAACCGGGTGGTCAAAGATCTGAACGGCCTGTCCATGGAAAAATTCTTTACCGCGATCCATGAAAATTTTGATGTGGCCAAGATGGGAAAGAAGGCCTATACCCCCGGGGAGAAGGGGAACTTTGGCATGTATGTGGGCGGAGAGTGGTATATGCTGAAGGTAAAACCAGAGGCGGTAACGGACGACCCGGTGAAAGGCCTGGACGTGTCGCTGCTTCAGGATCTTCTTCTGGGTCCGGTGCTGGGAATCGATGATCCGAGAGTGGATAAGAGAATTGACTTTATCGGGGGAATCCGGGGTCTGGGTGAACTGGAGAGAAGAGTGGAGGAAGATATGACAGTGGCTTTTTCCATGTATCCTACCTCCATACAGGAACTGTTTGCAGTGGCGGACGAGGGGAGACTGATGCCGCCCAAATCCACCTGGTTTGAACCAAAGCTGCGCAGCGGTATCTTTATTCACAGGCTGTAGAATCTTTACGGTAAGGGTGAGGCTTGCTTTCGCCGTCTGCAACGGGGCGGGAGGGATAAGCCTCACCCTTTTGTGTTGTCGCCGGCCTCACTTTCTTCGCCTGTGTTTTTGGCGTGAGCGATTGGGTTTTTCATGAATGCTCCGGATAATTCTGTCTTTTGCCTTCAGGGTGTCTTTCAGCTGCCTGATCTCCTCTTCCAGCTGGTGTTTCGTGTAAAAATCTTCCCATATGATCGAATGCATCCATTCGATGGTTTCATTGAGTTCGTGAATCTCCTGTTCCAGTTCCAAAACCTGCTGGGTTATGGCGCCTACCAGCTCCCGTTTATAGTACAATCTACGGGGAGCGGCAATGGCGGCAGACAGGGTAGGAGAGGCCTGGAGCATATGCTGAATGATAACCAGGTCTCTCTGGGAATAGTTCAAATTCATAAAATCCTGATAGTGCATGTTCAGCAATGTCATAGGATTAGAGCACTTTTGACAAACCTGAACATCGGATGGCTGATGGAAGGCATAGTAGCCGCAGTTACTGCAGTAAAAGACGGATATTTCCCACATGTTCGTTCCTCCTTTGTCAGGTGTAATATATTAAAAACGCAGAACATGGGGAATTGTAACATAAATTTTTTAAAATTTAGTGGAGAACCCCGTTTTCGTCAGGGGTAAAAAGCCTGGAGGAGGTCAGCAGGGTTCCGTCTTCCTGAAAATAGTATGTGGAGCCCTCCAGAGTGAGAAAACCGGTGTGCATAATACCGCTTTCAGGGTCCATGTAGTACTTCTTCCCGTCAATCATAACCCACCCGTGAACCATGGTCCGGTTACTGTCATAATAATACCAGTTGTTGTTGAGCTTCTGCCATCCGGGTTCCATGGGAAGTTCTTCTACAGGAATACCCGGGTTGGAAAAATTGATGATTCTGGAAGCCTGATCGTGATCGTCGGACCACAAAAGGCAGGAAGTTCCCGGCGTCAGGTCGTCGATGGTGACAATATTTTTGCTCAGGTAAGGAGTGGTCTCGCAGTTGGACGGAACGGTATATACAGAACCGTTGGTGGCGGTCAGGACAGCCTCGGTTTTGGCGCTGTTCCAGGACAGGCTTTCTACGGTGAGGTAGTCGGGAACCTTGTATCCAGCGGGAACGTTGCACAGCACCAGGGAAGCGTTGGCCATGGGATTCAGGCTGGCGGACAAGGCAGGTCCGATATACACGTAGGCGGTATCTCCGGGCTTCATATTGTCGTAAGGAAAAGGCAGTCCGGTGGTGGCATCCAGGATGCGGGTATACACATTGGATACGATCACCTGCAGCTCGCCGGCATGAGATTGGCCGGACTGATTGTTCATAAAGAAAAATTTGATATCTTCATCGCCTGCCTCGGTTTTAGTCACCGGCCCCCAGATGCGCACCGGATCCAGGCGGCCAGAAGCCATGGTATCGGCGGCAGAGCCTGCAGAGAGAAGGGCGGCCGTGCCGAGGCACGCCAGGAATAAACTTAGAGATTTGGTCATGGTTTTGGTCACTCCTTTGGGTACTGAAAAGCTGTCTATAATATAGTATATCAGATCAGGAAAATATTAGAAATATAAAAAATTTTTAAAATTAATTGAGATTTTCTTACGTATCAGAAAATGCCGACTTGCTATTTAATGTGTACCATGATAAAATTTTGTGAAGAAACCGGCAGGGCTGGGATATGGTGTTGTATGAGGACAGGGAGGGCATATGGCACGGACTTTGTGGAGGCGGAGAGGCCTGGCGATGATGTTTGTCATGCTGTTCTTCCTGTGGGGATGCGGCTATCCAAGAGAAGAAAAGGAGCGCATGGAAGCGATCAAAAAGCTGGGCGGGGAGAACGCAGTTGCTTATGTGGAGGAGAAATATGGTTTTACGCCGGAGACAGAGGACATTCAATTGTGTATGGAGCGAGACGACGGGGAGCGGCGTCCCTGGGCCAACGGGTATGTGCTGGCCGTTATGCGTCATGAGGAAAGTATATTTCATGTTCACATAAGCGGGGAGGAAACTACCCGGCAGGGGCGGGATGATTTTCAGAACCAGCTCATAGTAAAAGAGGCCAGAGAATATTTTGAGGCTCTGCTGGGGTATGAGATATATGATGTGTACCTGGAATACAGGGAGAATCAGGAGGATGATCGGTTCCCTCACTGTCATCAGAATGGTTTTATCAGCGAACGCTACAATTCCGGAGATTTTGAGCGGCTGTTGAAGGCCTATTCTGTAAGTGCCAGGATCGACGACTGCGGAGACAGGGATCTGACGGATATGAGGGAGAGTCGGCCCCAGGCGGCGGAATTTTTCGAAAAATACGCGGCGGATTACGGATTCCAGGCCGTGGTGATCTCCTACAGAAGCCAGGAGGATTATCATAAGGGGTATGAACACACTTATGGGGGAGGCGGCCTTCTTGATTTTGACATTTGGAACGACGGATTGTATATTTGCTCCTACGCGGCTTTTTATGAGGAGGGGGAACGATTTTGCCGCTTTGAGCTCCAGGATTTTGACGGAATGATTTTCAGCTGTGTGGACAGGGAAGAGGGCAGAGATCTCCGGATTTCAAGGGGTGAGAGAGTGTGGCTGGAACTGGGGGATTTCAAAGGGGAGCAGGTGTCCCAAGTCTATTCCGTGGAGAAGAACCGTCCGGGAGAGGTTGCGGTTTACATACCTGCGGATCAATACGGGAGAAACGCGGCTGTCTATATTCAGCATGTCTATGATGGTAAATGGTGGCAGTATAAGGATTACACCCGTTTGACGAGAGATAAAAAGTATGTGATCGTCACATATCATGGTATATCCGGGAGCACCTTTGATTTTGCGGTTTTTAAGGAATAAATGGAGGGTATGTCTATGAAAATATGCAGGAAGGCCCTGGATATCTGTGAGAGGAACGGATATTTTTCTGTTGCGACAAATTGTGTGGAACTGCGTGTGTGGTTTGTCACCGACCATGTGGTCAGAATCCGGGCAGGGTTTGACGGGGATTTTGAGGAGGCCTCTTACAGCCTGGTGACGACCGCGTGGGAAGACAGGACGGACTGTCTCATGGGACAGTACAGGAAAAGGGTGGAGCCTGCACAGGCCGTTCTCACGGACCTGGGGGACAAAGCTGTTCTTCAGGGGAAATATCTGAAGGTAGAGGTGGAGAAGGAGCCATTTTGTATCGGGATCTATGACGGGGAAGGGGGTGCGCTTCACCGGGACATTCCGGATCTGGCATACCAGGAGGACTCCAACCATCGGCGAATCCACACCAGCGAGATTTCCCAGGAGGACTGCTTTTACGGGTTCGGGGAGAAAACCGGAGATTTAAATAAGGCGCAGAAGTATATGTGTATGAGTCCTAAGGACGCTATGGGCTATGACCCGGAGAAGACGGATTCCCTGTACAAGCATATCCCCTTTTATATCAAGGTGAACAGGGAGAGCAGAAAGGCGGCAGGGTATTTTTATCACAACACGGCAGAATGTGATTTTGACATGGGGCGTGAGAAGAGCAATTATTGGAAAATGCACAGCAGGTATCGAACGGATGCGGGGGATATTGATCTGTTTTTTATCTCGGGGCCCTCTGTCCGGCAGGTGGTGGAGCGATATACGGATCTGACAGGCAAGTCGGCTATGCTGCCCAGGACCGCTTTGGGATATCTGGGGTCTTCTATGTACTACCCGGAACTGGAGGAAGACTGTGACCAGGCCATCATAGATTTTATCGATACCACAAAAGAAGAGGACATCCCTGTGGACGGCTTCCAGCTTTCGTCCGGCTATACCTCACAGGAGACAAAACAAGGGTTAAAGAGATGTGTATTTACGTGGAACGGAAAGCGATTTAAGGATCCCGAATGGTTTTTCCGCCAGATGAAGAAGAGGGGGGTCACGGTTTCTCCCAACGTAAAACCGGGGATTCTCCTTGTCCACCCTGATTTTGAGAAGATGAAGGCCAGGGGAATCTTTGTGAGGGACAGCGAGAGGGACGAGCCGGGAGTGGGAACCTGGTGGGGCGGCCCAGGGGCTTTTGTGGACTTTACCAACCCGAAAGCCAGGGACGTGTGGAAGGAGATGCTCAAAGAGCATGTCCTGAAAATGGGGACTACTTCTGTGTGGAATGACAACTGTGAGTACGACAGCCTGGTGGATAAAGACTGCAGGTGCGATTTTGAGGGCAGAGGTATAACTGTGGGTCGGGTGAAGGCGGCCATGTCCAATCTTATGTGCCATGTGACAGCAGAGGCTATAGAGGAGACATTCGGCAATGTCCGTCCCTTTATCGTGTGCCGCTCCGGCCACGCGGGGATCCAGAGGTATGCCCAGACCTGGGCAGGGGACAATCTCACATGCTGGGAGTCTCTTAGGTACAATATCGCTACGATTCTGGGAATGGGTCTTTCGGGGGTGGCAAACCAGGGCTGCGACATCGGCGGTTTTTACGGCCCCTCGCCGGAGGCAGAGCTGATGGTGCGCTGGGTGCAGAACGGTATATTCCAGCCCAGGTTCTCCGTGCACTCTGTGAATACGGACAATACGGTGACAGAGCCGTGGATGTACGGGAATTATACGGGTTACATCCGGGATGCCGTAAAACTGCGCTACCGGCTGATTCCCTATCTGTACTCCCTGATGGAGCGGGCCCATGAGACAGGACTTCCGATCATGGAGCCTATGTGCAGTGTGTTTCAGCATGACCCGCGATGTTATGAAGAGGGAGTGGACTTTATGGTAGGAGATTCCCTTCTGGTGGCCAATGTGGTGGAGAAAGGCGCGAAGACACGGCGTGTGTACCTTCCCGAGAATGAGATTTTCTACGATTTCCAGACAAGGGAAGGTTTCGAAGGAGGGCAGACCATAGAGGTTCCCGTGGACATGGGAAGTATTCCTATGTTTGTGCGGGGCGGCGCCGTGATTCCCATGGCGCTGAACCAGATGAATAACCTGGCCACAGAACAGGTTAAGGGGATACGGCTTCTGTGCGCTCCGGACCGCGACAGCCGGTTTACTCTGTATGAGGATGACGGTGTCACCTTGGATTACGAGAGGGGCATATACCTGAAAACACAGATTCAGGTTAAGGCAGGGATGCGCACCGTGCTTGCTTTCAGAAATGAGGGGACTTATGAGACGGCCGTAGAACAGATGCATATCGATGCCATACACAGGGAAAAGGCGCCGTTTTGGGTGACGGCGGACGGGAGGGAACTTCCTCATTTTCTGTACCGGAAAAAATTTGAGGCGGCTGAGGAGGGGTGGTATTACAGCCAGACTCTCAAGTCCGTCCAGATAAAATATCCCAATCCCAAAAAGGATTATGAGGTGGTTATCTCCTTTGAAGAGTTTGATATGATTGGGATGTGACGGCGGGAGGGATTACAGTGAAAAGATTAATCTGGATTGTCAGGGGGGGGACCGGGGAGATGAAAAACCATCGACTGACAGCTCTTGACGGGCTGTGTGCAGCTGCCGGCATGGGGATTGTCATTTATCATGTAAATACAGTGTTTGACGCCCCGTTTTCCAGGGTGCTTTCTCCAGTGTTTGAATATGGCGGATATTTTGGGAATTATATATTCTTTATCATCAGCGGTCTTTTGATCTCTATGCGGTATAAAGACCGTCTGGCCTCCTGGGGACAGATAAGACAGTTTATACTGAAACGATTCCAGCGATTATACCCCACTTATTTTCTTTCAAACCTTGCGATTCTTGTGTCAGGTTACGCTGTCTTCTCATGGAAAAGAACTGCCGCCACATTTTTGATGGTATCAACGGGATGGTTTTACGGGGGAGATATGCCGTATAATTTTCCCTCGTGGTTTATCTGCGTCCTGATGCTTTGCTATATTATCTATTCTGGTGTCGGACGAATCTCGGCGAAATTCCCTGCCGCTTACTTCCCGCTGTGCTGTTTTTTTATTGTGGGAGGCGCTGCTTTGGAGAGTTTCAATTGGAATATCCCGTTTATGTTCCGTGTCTGCGGGGAAGGTTACATGAATTTCTTCTTGGGTGCGGCCATTGGAGAGATGAGAAATATGGTTCATGCCCGGGGAACAGAATCACTAAAAAGGATTCAGACCACAGAATGTCTGGTAAGCTGTATGACCGTGTTTGCTGGAGTGACATGGATGCTCCTGTTTGGATTGCATGACCTTCCCGGGGATTTCAGCTGGTGGATTTCGCTGATATGCGCCGGGCTGGTGGTGATGGCCCTGTCCTGCAGGGTGTTTGCCCGTATTTTGTCTGTCCCTGCGCTCCAGCTGACCGGTCAGTGCTGCCTGTCGATTTCTCTGTGGCATATTCCCCTTATACGTGTCTGGGAGGATGTCATGGGCATTTGGCGGCTGGATACACGTATTTCTTTTATTGCGTACTTACTTCTCGTGCTGGCTGTTTCCTTTTTGTCTTACTGCTGTATTGAACGGGTATTGCTGTCCGGGGAACCGTCGGGGGAGAACCACCTGTCAGGATAGACTTGCCATTTTCGGAAGACAATAGTATAATCATTTACACAAAACAGGCAGCCGTCCCGCCGGTTTAAGGGCGGGGGCGGCGCTAATCAGGCATTAATCCTCATGAAACGGAGAGTAGACATGGCATTGAAGAAAAAGCCGGTAACCGGCATGAAAGATGTTCTGCCCGCGGAGATGCAGATCCGCAATTATGTGATGAGCCAGATCCAGGAGACCTACCGGGCCTTCGGTTTCTCCCAGATCGAGACTCCCTGTGTGGAGCACATTGAGAATCTCACCAGCAAGCAGGGCGGGGATAATGAAAAACTCATATTTAAGATACTGAAGAGGGGCGAGAAATTGAACGTGGAGACGGCCAAGACGGAGGCGGATCTGGTGGACGGGGGACTGCGCTATGACTTGACGCTGCCGCTGGCCAGATACTACGCCAACAACGCGGCCCAGCTCCCTGCGCCTTTCAAGGCTCTCCAGATGGGCAGCGTGTGGAGGGCGGACCGTCCCCAGAAAGGGCGTTTCCGCCAGTTTGTCCAGTGTGATATCGACATTCTGGGGGATGCCACATCCCTGGCGGAGATTGAGCTGATCCTGGCTACCACAACGGCCCTGGGAAAGATATGCCCGGACAATTCCTTTACGGTGAGGATCAACGACAGAGGAATTCTAAAAGGTATGGCCGCCTTCTGCGGATTTCCGGAGGAGTCCTGTGATCAGGTGTTTATCATTCTGGACAAGATGGACAAGATCGGTGAAGCGGGGGTGAAGGAGGAACTTTTAGAGGCAGGTTACACCCGGGAGCAGGTGGACAAGTATCTGGGACTGTTCGCTTCCGTGACGAAGGATGCCCCGGGTGTCCGCAGCCTGGGAGAGGCTTTGAAAGATGTGATGCCTCTGTCCGTCACCGAAGGTCTGGCCCACATTATGGACACGGTAAAAGATGTGGCTGTGGCGGAGTTTAAGATCGAATTTGACCCCACTCTTGTGAGGGGGATGTCCTACTATACAGGTACTATTTTTGAGGTGGCTATGGAGGGCTTCGGCGGTTCCGTGGCCGGCGGCGGACGCTATGACAAGATGATCGGCAAATTTACGGGTATGGAGACCCCGGCCTGCGGATTCTCCATCGGCTTTGAGAGGATTGTCACTATTTTGCTGGATCAGAACTTTAAGGTTCCTTCAGAGGCGCAGAAGGTGGCCTATCTCTTTGAGAAGGGGCTTGACAGCAGCCGTCTGGGACAGGTGATCAATGAGGCCATGAAAGAGCGGGCATCGGGGACCCAGGTGTTGGTGGCCCAGATGAACAAGAACAAGAAATTCCAGAAGGAGCAGCTGGCAAAAGACGGCTACACGGAGATCAGGGAATTTTACAGGGAAGCCCTGAAGTGAGACAGGGCACGGAAATAAGGAGGAGAATATGGCAGAGTCAATGATGGGACTTAAGCGGTCCCACAGATGTACGGAGCTGGGCACGGCCAATGCGGGTGAGAATGTCACCGTCATGGGTTGGGTACAGAAGAGCAGAAACAAGGGCGGAATTATTTTTGTGGATCTGCGGGACAGGAGCGGTATCCTGCAGATTATTTTCGAGGAGAGCGATTGCGGAAGCGAGAGCTTTGCCAAGGCCGAGAAACTGAGAAGCGAGTTCGTCATCGCCGTCACAGGAAGGGTGGAGGCCCGCTCCGGCGGAGTCAACGAGAATCTGGCCACGGGAGCCATTGAGGTCCGGGCGGAATCTCTGCGGATTCTGTCGGAGTCGGAGACACCGCCGTTTCCTATCGAGGAGAACTCCAAGACTAAAGAGGAGCTTCGCCTCAAATATCGTTTCCTGGATTTGAGAAGGCCGGATATCCAGAGGAATATGATGTTCCGCAGCAGGATCGCGGTGCTTACCAGGCAGTTTTTGGCCGAAGAGGGATTCCTGGAGATCGAGACGCCCACGCTGATCAAGAGCACTCCGGAGGGGGCGAGAGATTATCTGGTGCCCAGCCGGGTGCATCCCGGCTCCTTCTACGCGCTGCCTCAGTCTCCCCAGCTGTTTAAGCAGCTATTGATGTGCTCCGGATATGACCGGTATTTCCAGCTGGCAAGGTGCTACAGAGACGAGGATCTGAGGGCAGACCGGCAGCCGGAATTCACCCAGATCGACATGGAGCTGTCTTTTGTGGATGTGGACGATGTGATCGATGTCAACGAACGCCTGATCCACAAGCTGTTTAAGGAGCTCCTGGATATCGAGATTCCCCTCCCTATTCCCAGAATGACCTGGCAGGAGGCCATGGACCGTTTCGGCTCTGACAAGCCGGATCTGCGGTTCGGAATGGAACTTAAAAATGTGTCCGAGACGGTAAAAGACTGTGAATTCGCTGTGTTTAAAAATGCCCTTGCACAGGGGGGCAGCGTTCGGGGAATCAATGCCAGAGGACAGGGAGCCATGCCGAGAAAGAAGATCGATGCCCTGGTGGAATTTGCCAAAGGCTTCGGCGCCAAGGGCCTTGCGTATCTGGCTGTCCAGCCCGACGGCTCTTTCAAGTCTTCTTTCGCCAAATTTATGACCGAGGAGGAACTGCATGGCCTGGTAGAGGCCATGGATGGACAGCAGGGAGATTTGCTTTTGTTCGCGGCTGACAAGGACAAGGTGGTCTGGGATGTTCTGGGAAATCTGCGTCTGGAGCTGGCGAGGCAGCAGGAACTGCTGAAGAAGGACGACTTTAAGTTTCTGTGGGTCACAGAATTCCCGCTTCTTGAGTACTCGGAGGAGCAGGGGCGCTTTGTGGCCATGCACCACCCGTTTACAATGCCCATGGAGGAAGACTGGTCCAAGATCGACGAAGACCCGGGAGCGGTGCGGGCGAAAGCCTACGATATCGTGCTCAACGGCACGGAGCTGGGAGGCGGTTCTGTCCGTATTCACCAGGCGGATATCCAGGCTAAGATGTTTGAGGTTCTGGGATTCACCCCGGAGCAGGCCAGAGAACAGTTTGGTTTCCTGTTAGATGCGTTTAAGTTCGGTGTTCCGCCTCACGCAGGTCTGGCCTACGGCATGGACCGCGTGGCCATGCTGATGGTGGGTGCCGACAGCATCCGGGACGTTATCGCGTTTCCAAAGGTGAAGGACGCTTCCTGTCTGATGACAGAGGCTCCTGCGCCAGTAGATGCAAAGCAGCTCGAGGAACTGGGAATTGAGGTTTCCGGGGAAGAAGAGGGAAAATGAAAATCGCGCTGATCAACGAGAACAGCCAGGCGCAGGAGATGGCCGAGTATCTGAGAAGCGTGCCGGGCTGAAGGCTGACAGGCATGGATATATAGAACTAATGGGGCTGAAATAAGCCCCATTTTTTGTGGTATAACAGACATTCTTTATCTATAATTTCAGTGTGCGGATAGGTGGAACAAAGCCAGAATGTATACTTTTTGGCAATATTTTCTGACATTTCAAAACAGCATAATCTTAGCATAAAATCCACAAAATTACAAGTCAATAAGCGATTTCTATTGGGGATACCCACAAAAGGCCGGCGGATGAATGAAGTTATCAAAATGTATACATTTTGGTTATTTATCGTTGTGATGCCTGCTGTGGACCAAGACTTTGAAGGTCATGGCAGCACGCTATAAAGTGGGGGGAAAGACCATGTATGTATATATGCTTGGAGTACCTTTTTGCGTCTGCATGGATGAACGACAGGAAATCGATGAGATATTTACATCGCCCATGCTCCGCAACCGTTCTGTCAAACTGCTTCACCTTCTTGCATGTCTGCTCTATCATCATGGGGAGATGATAGACCGTTCCCGGCTTCTGGATATGTTGTACGGAGAGGACCATGAAGAGACGGCATGCAATAATCTGCGGGCCGTGATTTTTCGACTGCGAAAGATCTTGAAAAAATTGGGGTTGCCGGAGGGCGACTGCATTTTGAGCCACAAGGGAACTTATGGGTGGAACGATGAGCTGTGTCCTCTGGAGATCGACGCTGAGCTGTTCGCAGCCCAGGCGGAGAGAGGTCTTGGTATGGAAGACACAATGGCAGAAGAGAAGACGCAGGCTCTGCTGGGGGCAGTAAGCCTTTATAGAGGAAGATTTCTGCCGCTGTTTGAAAATGAGACATGGGTGATTCAGGAAGAACTCAAATACCGGGAAAAGCTGGGGGAGTGTATGGATGTTCTCTACAGGCTTCTGGAAGATCAGGGAAGGCAGAAAGAGATTGTGCCTGTCTGTACCTGCCTGCTGTCTGTGATGCCGGATGAAAAATGGTATCTGCTTCAGATCAGGGCTTTTCTCTCCATGCAGGAACCTGCGCTGGCTTATCGCGTCTATGAAGAGGCCATAAAAGTCATGGTGGATACTTTGGGGAGACAGCCGTCGCGGGAATTTACGGGTATTTTTCGGGACATCAACAAGAACCCCAAGAAATCTCTGGAGACTATCGGAAATATCCGGGAGATGCTGGATGACCGGGTTGTGCCGGGCAGAGCATACTACTGCAGTTTTCCAAGTTTTATCGACGCTTACCGGATATCCGGCAGACTGATGCAGAGGAACCGATGTCTGTCTTTTCTCATATTGTGTACAGTGACCACTTCCGACGGACAAATTATTGAAAATAAAAACAAGCTGGAGAAAATATCGGGCCAGCTGAAGGAGGCGATTATGCAGTCAGCCAGAAGCTCCGACATGATGACAAGCTACAGCCTGTCCCAGTATCTGCTGCTGCTCAACGGGATCACCAGAGAAGAATGCTCGATTGTCACGGGGAGGATCGACCAGAAGTTTCGGCAGGTCAACACTTCTCCCAACTATATGATCAGCTTTTATGTCTCTTCTATAAAGGATGTACCTCCTCTCTCGGCTATCACAGAGTACCGGCAGGATATGACCGAGGAACAGACAGGGGGGAATATATGAAAAAGCTCAGAAATCCTGTCCGCGCGTTCTGTTTGGTCTTGGGAATCTTTGTGATTCTGGCAATTGTGAAAAAATTCCATCCTTTTGGTGAATACACCATCCTTCAGGTGGACTTGTTTCATCAGTATACTCCCTTTCAGGAAGAACTGAGAAGCCGTCTTATGGAGGGAAAGAGCTTGATCTACAGCTGGGAGGGCGGGCTGGGTAAGGCCTTTTTTCCCCAGCTGGCCTATTACACTGCCAGCCCTTTAAGCTTTCTGTGTCTGCTTGTTCCTGAGAAGAGGATTGCGGATTTCATGCTGTTTCTGATTGTAGGGAAACTGTCTCTGTCGGCAGGGTGTTTTACATTCTATCTGGAACAGCATTTTGAGGAGGAGAGCGCTGTCGCGGTTCTGTGGGGAAGCCTCTACGCCTGCAGCGGTTTTATGACCGCCTACTGCTGGAATGTGATGTGGCTGGACGATCTGGCCTTATTTCCGCTGGTGGCGGCCGGGATTGACCGGCTGCTGAGGAAAGATGACGGAAGACTCTATCTGGCGGCCCTGTCCTGTGGGATCCTGTTTAACTTTTATATGGCATTTCTAGTATGTGTGGGTTCGGTTCTCTATGTCCTGACAGAGACAGGATGTATGTTTCGCAGGGAGCAGATGAGACAATGGCTGAAAAAGGGATTTCGATATGCGGGATTGTCGGTTCTGGCTGCGGGGCTAAGTGGCTTTCTTATCGTTCCGGCGGCCATAGCACTGTCCCAGACGGCGGCAGGGACAGCGGAGCTTTCCGGCTTTGAAATATATCAGAATTTCTGGCAGATGGGGGAAAGCCATCTTCTGGGAGCAGCGCCTCAGGTGCTGACGGGCAATGACAAGACGCCTAACATCGGCTGTGGAATCCTGGTACTGATCCTGTCCATGTGTTTCTTTCTAAATCCCGGGATACAAAAGAGGAAAAAAGCGGTGTATGGCGGAGCTCTCCTGTTTCTCCTATGCTGCTGTGTGTTCCGGCCCCTGGATTTTGTGATCCACGGCATGCATTTTCCGGCGAACCTGCCTCACCGTTTTATGTTTATCTACGTTTTTCTGATACTTACTTTGGGATACGATATGTGGAGACAGAGGGAGCAGCTGACAGAATATATGGTTCTGGCGGCAGCTTTAGTTTGGGGGGCAGTTCTCCTGGCATCGGAGTATGTGGTGGTACCCGCCATAAAAGATTTAGTGAGCCTCTATTCGGAGAAGGAGATAATCTTAAATATGGCTCTGCTGTCGATCTATAGTCTGGTTTTGATAGGGATACTCCGGGACGGGAGAGGGCATAGGCGAGAGGGTGGAAACGGCTTGAACAAGGCAGGCTTTCTGCTTCTTCTGTGTCTGATAACAGGGGAGTGCTTTTATTCCGGTTACAATGGCCTGACGAGAAAGACTTCTTATGAAAATTATGTCAAGAATCAGGGAACAGCGGACAAAGTTCGGCAGTATCTGGATGAAAAAGAGCGGGGAGATTTTTATCGTATGGAATTCCGGCGTTTTTTGACCGTCAATGACGGAGCCTTGTTTCACTACCACGGACTGAGTCAGTTTTCCTCCATGGCTCCGGGGGGGATGTCCCGGCTCATGGGCCGCCTGGGATTTTCAGGAGGTTCAAACTCCTACCGGTATTACGATCCCACGCCTCTTCTGGACGGAATTTTTGACATTTCTTATGTAGTGGAGAAGACGGATGACGGGAACGGAGGTATGAAAAATCCCTATTATATTTATGCAGATACCATAGACAACATGGAGATCTATGAGAATCCCCGGGCTCTCGGTCCCGGATTTGTAGTTCCTTACGAGATGGAGCAGTGGAATACGGATCAGGCCTGCCCTTTCCAAGTGCAGAATGAGTTCGGGCGCAGGGCAGGACTCGAGAAGGAACTGTTTACTCTGGTTCCCCTGGAAAATATTGAGGCGGAGCATATGGAGATCACAGAGTCGGAAGACAATTATTTTCGATATCAGGTGGACGATCCCTATAACCTGGAACAGATTCCCAAATTATACGGAGAATTATCCGTTCAGGAGGAGGGTCACTACTTCCTCTGGGTTCAGGCGGGCCAGGCAAAGCGCCTCATCTATGAATGGGAGGGCCAGAGGCAGGACAGGGAGTTGTCTGTGGGAAAGAGTCTGTTCGACCTGCGGCAGATACCGGCGGGAAAAAGGTTACAGGTTACTCTTCCCTTTAACAATCGGTCGGAATATGAAATGAAATTCGCCGAGACGGGAGAGGCCAGGATCTATGCAGCAAAATATGACGATCAGGCCTACCAGGAACTATATGAGATTTTGTCCGGGGAACCGTGGAAGATCACCAGATGGGGGGACACTTTTTTGGAAGGGGAGGTGGAGAGCAGGGACGGAGGAATACTCTGGACCTCGGTTCCATGGGAAAAAGGGTGGAAGGCGACGGTGGACGGTGAGTCCTGTGAGCTGGTTCCCTTGGGAGATGGGGGAGTTGTGGGTATAAGGCTTAAACCGGGCAGATCTACGGTCTGTCTGGAATATCATCTGCCGGGCATGAAAGCAGGCCTGACACTTTCTGTCATATCTCTGGTCATCAGCTTGTGTGCCGTGACAAGAAAGCCTGATTTGCAAAAATTGGAAAAAAGGCTAAAAAGGACGGGGAAAAATAACATATGACATAACGACTGCCCTGCTATACTTGATTCAGATAAGGGGAAGTCGGCTGTTTGCGCAGCCATATGTTTAAGAAAGGAAAGTGGATTATGAAAAAGAAGCGCGGTTTTTCCATAAAAAGGAATCTTTTACCTGCACTGTTGGCAGCAGCTATGGTCTTTACCAATGTCAGCGGTGATCTGAGCGCTGTTTGGGCGGCCCAGACAGAAACGGTTGAATTCGAAATTCAGGGTTCTGATCTGGTAGATTCGGTTCGGGAAGCCATAGAAAACAGTTTGCCGGTGACAGAGGATGATCTGGATTTTACCGACGGCGCAGTGGACAAATTTGAGAGTATATTTTTGGATACAGGTAAAGTGTATGAGGTCTATCCGTCTCTGGACGGCGGGACCCCGGACGGAGATGTGAGATTTTTCGTCCGGCTGCCGGAAGACGCCGACGATACTTATGAACTGACCGGTGATGAGGAGGTTATCTTTCTCTACATCAACAACGGGGAAGAGACTCTCAGGTTTACCACCAATGTACTGAGAAACGTAGGCGGGGAACAGAAAGTCAAGAGGACGGGAAAAGTTTCCGTAAAGGCATATGATGAGGCGTTCGGGGAGGCAGACCACAAGGAGTCTTCTCGGACAGCTGCCCAGGCAAAGGCACAGGAACCGACCACAGCAGGAGAGGATCAGAATAAGGATCTGACGAAGCAGGAAACAGGTGATGCTCAGGAGACAGGGGCAGAGACTTTAGAGAGTCATGGCAGCCAGAACGGCGACGAAACCGCGGCAGAGGAGCAGCAGGAGGAAGGCAGCGAAACTGCGGATGAAGAGCAGCAGGAGGCCGATGAGGAAACTGCGGAAGAGGAACAGCAGGAGGAAGGCAGCGAAACTGAGGCTGAAGATCAGTCAGAGACCGACGATGAAACCGAAGCGGAAAGTCAGGAGGAAGCAGACAGCGAAACTGAGGCCGAGGATCAGTCAGAGGCCGATGACGAAACAGAAGGTGAGGACCGGGCGGAGGCAGACAGCGGTCACGAGACAGAGGAACAGGCAGAGACCGACGGCGAAACCGAGGAAGAAGAGCAGATCAAAGTCGGCGATGAGACTACGGCTGAGGAAGAGACCGGGGCCGACGATGAAATTGAAGAAGATCAGACAGATGAAAGCAAAGAAGAGGTTTCCGATATAGCAGAAGAGACCGAAAGTTCGGTTTTGGATGAGACGGAAGCCGAGACAGAGGCAGCTGACGGGCTTATGGTTTCCGTTTCCCGCCGTGATGTCTTCAGAGTGGCGGCCAGTCTGGAAACAGGAACCGACAGCGCGGAGGACAGAGCAACCTCTTCCAACGGCACTACAAAGAAACAGAGTACGGCAGATCTGGTAGGAATAGGAAACTGCAGTACCGCAAAGGCTTATACTACTACTCTGAGAGAACTGAAAGTTCTGGAAGATGTTCAGGGATTTCCCGCATTTGAGACAGAGCTTTTGATGTCTGACGGAACTGTTATCCGCATTTCTGCGAAAGAAGGCGTTCTCCCCGAGGGAGTTACCGCAGTGGCAGACGTCGTGACAGGACTTGACGATGTGATCAAGGAAAAGGTAGAGGAAGGCGCTGTACAGTCCGGCGAAATGAAGGAAGTTGTGGCTTCTCTGACTTACAATATCGATCTTTTGGACGCAGACGGTGAGAAACTGGATAATGCGGCATGGAACAGTTCCGTACAGGTGACTTTCTCCGGCCCCATGATCGAGGAGTACAGCCGGGGCGCGGATATGGTAGAGGTCATGTATGTGGAGACTGCCAGTGAGGACATTCCTCAGGCAGAGATCGGGGAAGAAGATGTGGTTTCCGTTGAGACAGTCTCCGATTCCGTGAACGTGGCAGGAGAAGAGAGTGTTGAGGAGATTGAGTTTGAGGCGGAGCATTTTTCCCTGTATGCGCCTACGTTTATGACTGTGAGGAGTGTAGAGGGGAATGCAAGGATCGGCGCAAAAGGTTATTCTTCCTTGGAAGAAGCCGTCGAGGAGGCACAATCCGGCGATGAGATTGTTCTGATGAAGAGTGAGAGCCTGAAAGAGACCATCGAGATTGATAAGGAAGTGACAATCACGGCGGAGAATGGGGCGGAGATCAGCAGAGCTAAAAACGGAGATAATATTTCTACAATATTTAAGATTGAAGCTGGCGGAAAACTTACTTTAAGAGAGATTGTTTTAAAGGGTACCAGCACTGTTGAGAGTACCAGCACAGTTACCCCAATCATCTGCAGCGGCAGTCTCATCATGGAAGAGGGCAGTGTGATTTCTGGTTTTACAGCCCACAGAGGCGGCGGATTAACGATAGAGAATAATGGTGAGGTTACGATAAACGGCGGAGAAATCAGCAATAATACCGTAATAAGTCAAGGCGATGGAAACAGGGATGCTGCATATGGCGGAGGGGTTTATGTAAAAAGCGGAAATCTTGTCATTAATGACGGAGAGATCATTAATAATACTGCTCATTCTGGTGAACAAAAAGGAGACGCATATGGCGGTGGAATTTGTATCATGGAAGGAGAAGTTGTTTTAAATAGTGGAAAAATTAGTGAAAATAAAGTAGGCAATTATTATTATCCGGTTAGTTATGGCGGAGGTATTTTTGTAGGAAGTTCTTGCAGTTTTATTATGAATGGTGGTGAAATAAGCAAGAATATTGCGTGTAAAGATAGAGGAGGAATGTGGCCCTGGGGGCAGACGGGCAATGGTAAGGGCGGCGGTATCTGCATCGGAGAAGATTACAAGAGCAGCAATAATAAAGTTCAGCTTATTTCCGGAATAATTTCTGAAAATGAGGCCTATACAGGCGGAGGCATTTATGTTTCCCGGGAAAGTGAGTTAGCTTTGAAACAGGTAATGATCGCCGGAAATAGCGCTGGCAAAGACGGAGGCGGGATCTGGAGTTGCCCATATGGAAAAGGGTATATCTATGCGACACGAGGAGGAGTTATAACTGATAACAGCGCAGTTAAGTGGGGAAGTGATTTTACTACACAGCCATGTTATATAGCACCTCATTTACCCAACAGACTTCATGACGGAAAAAAAGTAGACTGGTATCAGCATCCGCAAAAGTTGATTGATGTAGAGACCGGCGACGGTGTGATTCCTGATATCAACAGCTATATACAAAATTGGTATGACAATAAGTATGGTATTGGAGTTCGCAGTAAAACAGACGGTACCTACGAAACAGACAGTTATTATAAGTTGTTTATTAGAGGTAATTCAGCTGAAGAGGAAGGCGGCGGTATCGCTTTTAACGGTTCCTTAATCATGGGAGAAGACGAAGATATCAATGTCAAAGTAGTAAAGAAGTGGATTGATGAGAACGGAGCCGACATTCCTCAAGAAGATCATCCAAAATCAATAAAAGTAACTTTGGTGAATAAAGATACCGATACCGAACTTGAAACCATAGAATTAAACAGCGATAATGGCTGGGAGCATGAGTTCAAAGACCTTCCGAAGGCCGAATATACAGTAACAGAAGAGACAGTGGAGGGTTGGTTTGGCGAAGTCGGCAATATGATAGAAAATAAAGAGACAGGTATCTATGAAATATCTGTTATCAACAAGCCGCAGGTCAAAACAATGGATGTCAAGGTCATAAAGACATGGCTGGATGAAAATGGAACTAATATTATCGCCAATGAAAACCTTCCAGATTTTATCAAGGTAACTTTAATTAACAAAGATACAAATGCCAAACTTGAAACTGTAGAATTAAACAGTAATAACGGCTGGAAGTATGAGTTCGAAAGTCTTCCGGAAGCCGACTATACAGTAGAGGAGGAGGCAATTGACGGCTGGGACGGCGAAGTCGGCGATATGACAAAAAATGAGGAGACAGGTATCTATGAGATATCAGTCACCAACAAGCAGCAGGTAAAAACCATTGATGTCAGGGTCGTGAAAACATGGCTGGATAAAGATGGAGCTGACATTACCAATACCGAAAACCATCCGAAATTCATCAAGGTGACTTTGGTAAACAAAACTACAGATACTAAACTTGAAACTGTAGAGTTAAACAACGCTACTGGCTGGAGCTACGAGTTCAAAGATCTTCCGGAAGCGGAATATACCGTAGAAGAAGAATCTGTGGAGGGCTGGGAAGGCGAAGTTGGGGCAATGGTGAAAAAGGCTGAAGAAGATATATATGAAATATGTATTATCAACAAGCCGCATGTAGAGACCACCACCGAAACAACGACGGAGACGACAACTGAGTCGACTACAGAAAGCACAACAGAGTCTACAACATCTACCACAGAGAGCACAACAGAAACGACGACAGAGTCGACTACAGAGAGTACAACAGAAACGACCACAGAGTCGACTACAGAGAGTACAACAGAAACGACCACAGAGTCGACTACAGAGAGCACAACGGAAACGACCACAGAAAGTACAACAGAGACGACCACAGAGAGCACAACAGAGACAACGACAGAGTCGACTACTGGAAGCACAACAGAGACGACGACAGAGACGACCACAGAGTCTACAACGGAATCCACTACAGAAAGCACAACGGAAACGACCACAGAAAGCACGACAGAGTCGACCACAGAAACCACTACAGCACCTCCGCCGCGTAGACCAGGAGGAGGCGGTGGCACCCCGTCGAGAAGGGATGAGCCTCCGGTGACGATTGATACTCCCTTAGTTCCTCTGGCAGATCTGCCCAAGGGGGAGACTGGGGATAATCCGGAAGAGGTTGTGATTTTGGATGAGGAAGTACCGCTCGCCGGCCTTCCCAAGACAGGAAGGACAGGGTCGTCAGCAGGAGTTCTGTTCCTGATATCCGGTATGCTTGTGGCTATTGACGGACTGCTGCGAAAGAAACGAGAAACTGACTAAAAAGATTAATGGGCTGTGAGGAAACAGGCAGTCCTCAACAAAGGGCAGGTGTGGCTCGCGGGAGTCACACCTGCCCTTTGCATGTGGAAGCTGTGTGAAAGATTTAAACAGTTATTTGCGGCGGACAGTCGGTGGGAAACTGCCGTCTGTGTGTGAAATCTCTGTGAACATGTGGAAATGCGGATAGAAATCTGCTAAAATGGCGTTAATTATAGAGACAGCTTTCATAACATAGAAGAAGGAGGATTTTGCCGTGGATAATCTGAAAGTGCTGGTGGTGGACGACGAGGCCAGGATGAGAAAACTGGTAAAAGATTTCCTGACAATAAAAGGATTTCAAGTCATAGAGGCGGGAGACGGGGAGGAGGCAGTGGATATCTTTTTTTCCCAGAAAGATATAGCGCTCATTATTCTGGATGTGATGATGCCCAGGATGGACGGATGGGAGGTGTGCAAATCCGTCCGTCAGTATTCTCAGGTTCCCATTATCATGCTTACCGCCAGAGGAGAAGAGAGAGATGAACTCCAGGGATTTGACCTGGGAGTGGACGAGTACATTTCCAAGCCCTTCAGTCCCAAGATTCTGGTGGCCAGGGTGGAAGCCATTCTGAGGAGAAGCAATGCGGCAGCCAGCGATGTCATCCGTGTAGGGGGAATCGATATCAACAAGGCAGCCCATCAGGTGACTATAGACGGGAAGCCTGTGGATCTGAGTTTCAAGGAATTTGAACTGCTTACCTACTTTGTGGAGAATCAGGGGATAGCTCTGTCCAGGGAGAAGATTTTGAACAATGTGTGGAACTACGACTATTTTGGGGATGCCAGAACCATAGATACCCATGTAAAGAAACTGCGGAGCAAACTGGGTGAAAAAGGAGATTATATAAAGACTATCTGGGGTATGGGCTACAAATTCGACGTGGCAGGATAGCAGGGGTGGAAGACGGTTATGAAAAGATTTTCGAAAAGCATACGCTTTCGCTTTAGTGTGATTTTTATCGGCCTCATGGCCGCGATCCTTCTGGGTATCTGGGCGGTGAACAACTGGATGCTGGAGGGCTATTACATCAATCAAAAAGTAAATGCTCTGGAACTGGCGTACTCGGAGATGAACACGCTGGTCATGGAAAAACTGAGTCAGGACGAATATATAAGCGATGATTTCATGGATGGAGTTGACGGCGATGATGAGAAACAAGTGCGGACCATTGAACTTCTTCGCGGTCTGAGTGATCAGTACAACATCAGTCTGCTGATCATTGACAGTTTCACCAACATGCCGCTGGTAGCCTCCAACAGAGACATTCATTTCATGATGGACCGGGTATTTCAGTACATGCTGGGCCGTAACAATCCGAAGACAGAGATTATGATAGAAAATGAAAACTATACCATACAGAAGAGCTTTGATCCCAGGTCGAAATCTTTTTATCTGGAAAGCTGGGGATATTATTCAGATGACAGGACTATTTTCATCATGTCAATCCCTCTGGACAGCATCAGAGAGAGCGTTCAGCTGTCCAACCGGTTTCTTGTGTATGTAGGCGCGGCGGCTATGGTGCTGGGAAGTGTGATCATGTACATTGCCATGAAAATGGTCACATCCCCCATTCTTCAGTTGGCGGATATTTCCGAGAGAATGTCCCGCTTGGATTTTGACGCCAAATATCACGGGAATGCCAGGGACGAAGTGGGTGTTCTGGGCAACAGCATGAATTCTTTGTCTGACAAGTTGAAGGAGACTATCGGAGAACTGAAATCAGCCAACATTGAACTGCAAAAAGATATACAGGAAAAAATTGAGATCGACAAGATGAGGCAGGAGTTCATTGCCAATGTGTCCCATGAACTGAAAACTCCCATTGCGCTGATTCAGGGGTACGCCGAGGGTTTGACGGAAGGCCTGGCTGAGGAGAAAGAGAGCAGGGATTATTACTGTGAGGTGATCATGGACGAGGCCAACAAGATGAACAAGATGGTGCGGCAGCTTTTGACTCTCAATGCCCTGGAGTCGGGAAATGATCACGTCTCCATGGAGCGTTTTGACCTGACGGAACTGATACAGGGAGTTTTATCCGCTACCAGAATACTCATAGAACAAAAGAACGCGGTTGTGGAATTTGCCTGCAGTCATCCGGTATATGTGTGGGCAGACGAGTTTAAAATAGAAGAAGTGGTGACCAACTATATCAGCAATGCTCTGAACCATCTGGCGGGAGAAAACCGAATCAGGATCACGGTGGAGGAACTGGAGAAGACTGTCCGGGTGACGGTAAAAAATACAGGCGCGCCTATTCCCCAGGAGGATCTTCCAAATATATGGACTAAATTTTATAAAGTAGACAAGGCGAGGACAAGAGCTTACGGGGGCAGCGGCATCGGCCTGTCCATCGTCAAGGCTGTCATGGACTCCCACAATAAAGAATGCGGCGTGCGCAACGTGGAAGATGGGGTAGAATTCTGGTTTGTGCTGGACGGCGCTTTCCTGGAAATACCGTCAAAAAAGCAATCTGTATGCTCATGACGCTGACCGCAGGAGACATGTAACAGTTACAGGCAAACGGTCATCACATGGTGATTCCAGCAGCCGTATGCCGTAATGGTTTAAAGGGTATCTGAACTGCTGGCATGCTGTGTGAAAAATATTGTAAAAAAAGCAAAAAAGAGGTTGACAAACCTAAGGATGTCTGCTAGTATAAAACACGCCGCTTGAGACAAGAGGCGGGGTTCAAAAAAGAATCCAAAAAAAGTAAAAAAACAGTTGAC
>CATLBR010000006.1 GCA_949879795.1 uncultured Hungatella sp. | reverse complement strand
GGAACGATGATGACCGGACGGTTGTTTCCCGAGTTGTTGTTATTTCCTCCGCTCGGCGGTCCCCAGGAAGGAGTATCGGGAGAGATAGGGTAGAAGCCGGGGGAATTGGTGTCGCCGCCACCGCTGCTTGGCGGCCCCCAGGAAGGAGTATCGGGAGAGATAGGGTAGAAGCCGGGGGAATTGGTGTCGCCGCCACCGCTGCCTGGCGGCCCCCAGGAAGGAGTCTCAGGGGAGATGGGATAGTAGCCCGGAGAGTTGTCTGCGGCAGTCTGGCCGGGGTCAGCCGTCTGTGCTCCGTCTGTAGTGTCCGAGAGAGAGCGGGTGAGATTCAGTCCGTTCCGATCAATATACATAGACATTCCTTTCTGTTACATTGCTGATGCAAGCGCTATGGTATATCATATGTGGAAAATGCTCCCGCGTGCTAAAAAAGAGAAAATTTTTTTGTGCCGAATAGGGGTTTTCTTTCTATTGAAAGTGATGTATAATCACACAGAGTATAAATCGGGACGTTAAATAGGAGGAAATCATGTTAGATATCAGATTTGTCAGAGAGAACCCGGAAGTGGTGAAGCAGAATATTCGAAATAAATTTCAGGAGGTCAAGCTCCCTCTGGTGGACGAAGTCATTGAGCTGGACGCTCAGAGCAGGAAGGTCAAGGCGGAGGCGGACAGCCTGGGGGCCTCCAGGAATAAGCTGTCCAAGCAGATCGGACAGCTGATGGCTCAGGGTAAAAAGGATGAGGCAGAAGCGGTGAAAGCGCAGGTCACTGCCAACGCAGCCCGTCTGGAGGAGCTGAAACTTCAGGGGAAAGAGTTGGAGGAGAAGATACTGAAGATTATGATGACTATCCCCAACATCATTGATCCCAGTGTCCCTATCGGAAAGGATGACAGCGAGAACGTGGAACTGGAGAAATTTGGCGATCCGGCTGTTCCCGACTTCGAGATTCCCTATCACACGGATATCATGAAGTCTTTCGACGGCATCGACCTGGACGCCGCGGGAGAAGTAGCGGGCAACGGTTTTTACTATCTCATGGGAGACATTGCCAGACTCCACTCCGCCGTCATATCCTATGCCAGAGATTTCATGATCGACAGAGGATTTACCTACTGTGTGCCGCCGTTTATGATCCGCAGCAAGGTGGTCACAGGGGTTATGTCTTTCGCGGAGATGGATGCCATGATGTACAAGATCGAAGGAGAAGATCTGTATCTCATCGGAACCAGCGAGCATTCCATGATTGGAAAATTTATTGATACCACCACACCGGAGGCGGAACTTCCCAAGACTCTCACCAGCTATTCTCCCTGTTTCAGGAAGGAGAAAGGCGCCCACGGCATTGAAGAGAGAGGTGTCTACCGTATCCATCAGTTTGAGAAGCAGGAGATGATCGTGGTGTGCAGGCCGGAGGAATCTCCTATGTGGTATGACAAGCTGTGGAAGAATACGGTGGATCTGTTCCGGTCCCTCGACATTCCGGTGCGCACTCTGGAGTGCTGTTCCGGCGATCTGGCTGATCTGAAAGTGAAATCCTGTGATGTGGAGGCATGGTCTCCCCGTCAGAAGAAGTATTTTGAGGTAGGGTCCTGCTCCAACTTAGGCGACGCCCAGGCCAGAAGACTGAAGATCCGGGTGAAAGGTGAGGACGGCAAGTATTTCGCCCACACGCTGAACAACACGGTGGTGGCTCCACCCCGGATGCTTATCGCTTTTTTGGAGAATAACCTTCAGGCGGACGGGAGCGTGAAGATTCCTGCAGTGCTGCAGCCTTACATGGGCGGAAAGACAGAGATCCGCAGAAAATAATCCGGTATCTGCCCAGCGCTGCCTGCATCAGAGCCTGGATATGATAGAACAGCCCCATGGCACAGGAAAACCTTGTCATGGGGCTGTCGTTATTTTTTGATGTCGATGGTGGGCGCCTGGGTTTCGGTGATCTGCAGCTGCCCGGCAGTGTATGCCGCCTTGGCCTTGGCATGCCGGACTTTGCGGGCCTCCGGAGTCACCTCGGCCTGAACTCTGGTTTTTTTGCGCGGAGTGGTTGTCCCGCGGGCTTTGGCGTCCTCGGAGTCGATTACTGCCTCTCCTGTGCTGTCTTTACCTGCCGAATCGGAAATTTTTATAGAGGGTGAGGCATCGCCGGATACCTGAGAGTCCTCGTCGGCCCGATCAGCTGCCTCTTCTTCCTTCTCTGCCTCAGCTGCCTTTGCTTCTTCGTCCAGCCCCAGTTCTGCCTTTCTGGCTTCCTCCATATCTTTCTCTGCCTTTAAGCGCTCTGCCTCTGTGGGGAGTTTCTTGTACTCGCCGCTTTTTACAAAGGAGCGCATGGTATCCTCCAACGCCGTGGATTTGGAGAGCTCCTGCTTGATCAGTGCCAGTTTCTTGCCGCTGGGGATGTTGGGATTGTTCTTGATATTGTTTACCTGGTCCAGACCGGCGGCAGCGTGGGCGGCTTTGACCCGCTGTACCTCCTCTTTTGTCCTGCAGTTTTTCAATTCCCTCTCATAGGCTTCCCGCTCCATCTCTACAGCCTTAGCCTTCTTGTATGTCTCAGGGTCATGCTCCTTTAAGTACTCCATCTCCTGGGCGGTGAGCCGCTTTCCCGACATCAGTTTCATATCGATCTGTGCTGCCATCTGTGCGGAGTTGTCTTTTTGAGATTCCCGGATCTCCTCCAGCTGTCTGCGCACAGTACTGTCCCCGCCGTCCTCGGAGCCCGCCTTCTGGGTGTCCTGAACGGCTTTCTCTGTCTGCTTTTTCTGCCACTTCATCTTCAGTTCCATATTTTTGGCGTAGGTATTCAGGGAAGTGACCATCATGACGCTCATTTAAAAACCCCCTTTCCATCCACAACAATTCCACTATAGTTTATATCGTCGCGGTACGAAAAATCTTAACTTTTCCTCCCTGAACGACCCTGTCATGTATGGCTGATATTATACAACTTAATCTGCTTCCCTTGGCAGCTTCTTAGGGTCTGCCAGGAGGGAGTAGTTGGTGTGGTAGATCACAAAACCGGGAGCCCCGCCTGCAGCTTTTTTCACATGTTTTTTCTGTATATAATCGATCTCTACTTTGTCATTGTTCCGTCCCTTTGAGTAGTAGGCGGCCAGGGCCCCTGCCTCCTCGAAAACTCTGTCGGGAAGTTCCTGTCCCTCCGATTTGACAATGACATGAGAGCCGGGGATTCCCTTGGCGTGAAACCACCAGTCGTTTCCGGTGGCCATCTTAAAGGTCAGCTCCTCATTCTGGTAGTTGTTCTTTCCTACATAGATGTGAAATCCGTCGGAAGAGAGATAGTGGAAGGGGCGGCTTGTGATCTTGGGCTTTTTGCCGCCCATATAGCGGCGTTTGATGTAGCCGTACTCGGTCAGTTCCTCCTTGATCTGCACCAGGTCTTCTTCTTTCAGAGCGATATCCAGGGCCGTGTTGATGGATTCTAAGTGTTCCACCTCTTTTTTTGTCGCTTTTGTCAAATCAGACAGCGCTTCACAGGTGCGCTTCAGCTTATTGTACCTGTCAAAGTATTTCTGTGAATTTTCTCTGGCTGTCAGCTGGGGATCCAGTGGGATGCGTATTTCCTGGCCTGTATAATAGTTGAGGCATTTCAGTTCCTTTTCTCCGCCTGCAAGTTCATAGCCATAAGTGTTGAGAAGTTCTCCGTACACCTTATATTTATCACGTTTTTCCGTGTCCTTCAGCTGCTTCATCTGCAGATCGTACTTTTTGTAATTCCGTTCCAGGGCTGTCTGGACGATCCGACGCAGGTCCACGGATTTCTGGCGGATTCGGGTGAGGGTGTTTTTTTCGGCATAATAGTTCTCTAGGAGAAGGCTGATGTTCTCAAACCCTCTGGCTTCATATTCTCCGCCGTCAAAGCAGGTGAGGGGAACGGAGGAAAATTCTACAGGTTCTCCGTGGCGGTAGATGATGTTGGGATAGAAATTCCCCTCTTCCACGTCCTCCATGGCCAGCGCCACGGTGCGGTGAAGATGGACAAGTTCCGCCTCCGGCAGCTGGTTGGCCGATTGATCTCCGTCTATGGAGGCCAGAAAGCACAGTTCCTCTCCCATGACAGGGCTGATGCCTGTCAGTTTTAAGTAGAGGGCTTTGTGAACCGGGGCAGGGGTCTCTCTCATGAGACGTGAAAATTCTTCCAGTGTAATGTGGAGAGGGTCTCCTTTCTCGGTAGTCTTGGGGATAAAGTAGCTTCTGCCGGGAAGCACCTCCCGCACGGAACTCACCTGTGCGGACACATGTTTGATGCTGTCCAGGATAACACCGTCCTCCCTGCAGAAAATAATGTTGCTGTGTTTGCCCATGAGCTCTACGATCAGTCTCTTTTGACACAGATCCCCCATCTCGTCCAGGTGCTCAATTCTAAATTCAATGATCCGCTCCAGCCCCGGCTGAGTCACCTGGAGAATTCTTCCGGTTCCGATGTGCTTGCGCAGCAGCATGCAGAAATTGGGGGCGGTCAGAGGACTCGGTTTGTTTTTCTCTGTAAAATAGATGAGAGGGAGGCTCGCGCTGGCGGATATGAGAAGCCTCAGGGTTTCCCGGTTATTTTTAACAGTAAATAAAAGCTCATCTTTCTCGGGCTGCGCGATTTTGTTGATCTTGCCGCCTTCCAGCCTGGCTTTCAGGTCTCTGGTCAGATTTGCTATAACGATTCCATCAAATGCCATATTTATTGCTCCTTTATTCTTCGTTTGCATGATTATTATACAAGATTTCTACAGAAGATACAAGGTTACTGTTTACAGGATACCTGTACCTGTAAACAGTAACGATACAAGTAGGCGGATAAACAGGTTGATAAATGTACTTATTTGGTGTAAAATAAAACGTGTTTTTGTGGACGAATCAGCCGATACAGGAGGGGATAAGCCGTGGACAATATAGGCGAGATGCTGGACGAGATAAAGTCAAAGGCAAAAAAGGATCCAAATCTTCGGGGAGAATTTCTGGAAACCAGGCATCACAAAACTCCCATGTCCGCTTTCTGCAAAAAGTGCAGGCAGATGGGATATGAGATCTACGAGACGGACCTGATCGATGCAGGAGAAGGATTCTATGCGGCTATCAAGCGCAGCACCAACGGAGGCGGAGAGAATTCGCCGGTGCTGAAAGGCGAGGACGATTTCTATGAGATGTTTTTTGCCGATTTAGAGGAGTGACTGTCAGTCCTGCAGTTTTAAAAAAGAAAAAGATAAAAAATGATAAAAAACACTTGCCAAGCCAAGAGAAACATGCTATACTACAGAAGCGTTAAAGGTACGGCCAATTGGTCAAGCGGTCAAGACGACGCCCTCTCACGGCGTAAACCCGGGTTCGATTCCCGGATTGGTCATCAAGTTAAAAAGTCTGTGCGAACAGACTTTTTTTGTTGTCAGGGCACCTGAAAAGCCGCCTGGGCGGCTGATCAGTCCACCCCGGCCAGCTCCCGTATCACCTCCCCCGCTATGAGAAGGCCGGCCACCGGCGGCACAAAGGATATGCTGGCAGGTACGGAGCGCTTTCCGAAGGATTCTTCCGGAGGAGCCGGTGCCACGGCAGGAATCTCTTTGGAGTAGAGAACTTTCAGTCGGGTTATGCCCCTGCGTTTTAATTCCCTGCGCATGACTCGGCACAGGGGACACACGGAGGTTTCTGAGATGTCCGTGATCTCAAACATCTCGGGATGGAGTTTGTTGCCTGTCCCCATGGAGGAGATGAGAGGAAACTGATTTCTCAGAGAGTATTCCGCGATGGCTAGTTTGGCGGAAACGGTGTCGACGGCATCGATGATGTAGTCGATATGCGAAGGGAGGCTGTCAAAGAAGGCTTCCAGGTTGTCCGGCAGGATAAACTGCTCACGGGTGTCCACAGTTGCTTTGGGATTGATGTCCAGGATGCGCTCTTTCATCACATGGGTTTTGTACCGTCCCAAGGTGCTGTGTGCTGCGATGCTCTGCCGGTTGATGTTGGTGAGAGCTACCTGGTCGGGGTCTGTCAGGATCAGATGTCCTACGCCGCTGCGGGCCAAAGCCTCGATGCAGTGGGAGCCCACACCGCCTACGCCGAACACAAGGACGACGGAGGAGGCCAGACGTTTCAGTCCATCCTGACCGATAAGAAGTTCTGTGCGTGAAAATTCATGTATCATCAATATTCTCTCCTTTTAAAGTCATTTTACATGTTTCTCTTTCAAAAGTAAACTTCCCTTTTCTAAAAAGTAAGTGTATAATAAGTCATAAAAGGCAACAGTTTAAGAAGACAATATACTTAATAAGAGGAGCTTTTTATGAAACAAGGATTTATACGAACAGCGGCCGCGACTCCGAAGATTATCGTGGCAGATCCGAAGCACAATGCCGGTCAGGTGATAGAGATGATGAAACAGGCCTGGGGTGAGCACGCGAAGATTATCGTGTTTCCCGAACTGTGTCTCACGGGTTATACCTGCGGCGATCTGTTTTTGCAGAATTCTCTTCTTCAGGAGGCGAGACATCAGCTGTCCGTCATACTGCAGGCCACAAGGGAGCTGGATATCATAGCTTTTGTAGGGCTTCCGTGGCAGGAAGGCGGAAAACTCTACAATGTGGCAGCAGCGGTTCACCGGGGAAAACTTTTGGGTCTGGTTCCAAAGACCAACATTCCAAACTATTCTGAATTCTATGAAGCGCGCCATTTTGTCTCAGGCAGCAGAAAACCTGTGTGGGTGTCGTGGGAAGGCGGCAAGGTGCCTTTTGGGTCAGGGCTGCTTTTTGTCTGCACCACCATGCCGGGACTGACCCTGGCGGCGGAGATCTGCGAGGACGTGTGGGTTCCCTGTCCTCCCAGCATCGACCATGCCTGTGCAGGGGCTACGGTGATCGCCAACTGTTCTGCCAGCGATGAGACTGTGGGGAAGGATGTCTACCGCAATTCTCTCATCACGGGTCAGTCGGCCCGTCTGATCTGCGGATATATCTATGCCAACGCGGGTGAGGGGGAGTCCACCCAGGATCTGGTATTCGGGGGGCACAACATTATCGCGGAGAACGGAACCAGCCTGGCCGTGTCAAAGCGGTTTACCTCCGGCGTGATCTACGGGGATATGGATCTGGAGCGCCTTGCCGCCGAGAGGAGGCGGCTCACCACTTTTCCTGCCGCGTCCGAAGGCTGCAGGGAGGACTACGTTTCGGTGGAGTTTGCACTGGAGGCGGAAGAACTGCGGTTGAACCGGTTTATCGATCCATCACCCTTTGTTCCCCGCGATACGGGAGAGCGGGACAAGCGTTGTGAAGATATTCTCTCCATTCAGGCGATGGGCCTGAAAAAACGCCTGGAACATACGGGAAGCACCCGGGCGGTTCTGGGGATCTCCGGTGGTCTGGATTCTACCCTGGCGCTTCTGGTGACGGCCAGAACCTTTGACATGCTTGGAATTTCCAGAGATCACATATGTGCGGTGACCATGCCCTGTTTCGGGACCACAGACCGGACATACCGAAATGCCTGCACCCTCACCGGGAAGCTGGGGGCAGAGCTCCGGGAAGTGAATATAAAGGATTCGGTGCTTGCACATTTTAGAGATATCGGTCAGGATCCGTCCAACCATGACGTGACCTACGAGAACGGTCAGGCCAGGGAGAGGACCCAGGTTCTCATGGATATAGCCAATCAGATAAACGGCATGGTGGTGGGAACAGGCGATATGTCTGAACTGGCTCTGGGCTGGGCTACCTACAACGGGGATCATATGTCCATGTATGGGGTCAACGCCTCGGTTCCAAAAACTCTCGTTCGCCATCTTGTGCGCTACTACGCGGACACCTGTGGGGAGAAAGAACTTCAGGCGGTGCTGTACGACGTTCTGGACACTCCTGTGAGTCCGGAACTCCTTCCGCCGGAGAACGGCGTCATTGCTCAGAAGACGGAGGATCTGGTAGGCCCGTATGAGCTTCACGACTTTTTCATGTATTATATTTTGAGATTCGGCTACAGCCCGTCCAGGATTTTCCGCATGGCGCTCCATGGCTTTGGGAAAGAATATGAGCGGGAGACGATCTTAAAATGGCTGAAAGTCTTTTACCGTCGATTCTTCAGCCAGCAGTTTAAACGGTCCTGTCTGCCCGACGGCCCGAGAGTGGGCTCCGTTTCCGTGTCTCCCAGAGGAGATCTGCGGATGCCCAGCGACGCCAGCAGCCGCCTGTGGCTGAAGGAAGCGGAGGAACTGTCATGATCTCCAGCACCGCCAATGCCCAGGTAAAACATGTGTCGGCGCTGACGAAAAAAGCCAGATACAGAAAAGAGACAGGTCTTTTTGTGGTGGAGGGTCCCAGGATGGTCCAGGAACTGCCCAGAGAGCGCATCCGCCAGGTGTATGCCACCGGCAGATTTCTTGAGGATCCTTCCCACTCAGGGGTGGCTGACGGGATAGAAGATATACAGACAGTTACAGATGAGGTGCTGAAAGCCATGTCGGATACCCAGACGCCTCAGGGCATTCTGGCTGTGGCCGAGATGTACCGATATTCCATGGATGACCTTCTGGAGACCAAAAGGCCCCGGCTGCTCATGGTCCTGGAGACTATTCAGGACCCGGGAAATTTGGGGACGATTCTGAGGGCGGGAGAGGGAGCGGGAATCACCGGTGTGATCATGGACGAGACTACCGTGGACATCTACAATCCCAAGGTTATTCGCTCCACCATGGGTTCTGTCTGTCGAGTTCCTTTTTTGTACACGGACGATCTGGCCAAGACTCTGTCCCGGTTAAAGGGGTATGGTGTGTGCCTTTATGCGGCGCATTTAAAAGGAAGCGCGGACTATGACAGGGAGGATTATACCGGGGATACAGGATTTCTCATCGGAAACGAGGCGAAGGGGCTGAGAGATGAGACCGCGGCCATGGCAGACAGGTTTATCCGGATCCCTATGGCGGGAAAGGTGGAATCCCTCAACGCGGCGGTGGCTTCTTCGGTTCTCATGTTTGAGGCGGCAAGACAGCGCAGGAAGAAAACGTAAGATTATTTTCAGAATCTTTAAGTTGAATGAAACGCTCATATTGCGTATAATAGATATCAGAAGCAGAGTACATGAAGATGAGGAGGGATATTATGGAACCCATATACTGGCTGATTGCTTTTGTCGTTCTGGCGGTGATTGAAGGACTGACTTTGGCACTGACCACCATGTGGTTCGCGGGCGGTGCAGCGGCGGCTTTTGTGGCATGTCTGGCCGGCGCCAGTGTCAATGTCCAGCTCTCGGTGTTTGTGGTGGTGTCTTTTGCCCTGCTGGCTTTCATAAGGCCGTGGGCCGTGAAAAACGTGAACCGTCATGCCACAAAGACCAACGTGGACAGTCTGGTGGGGATGCAGGCTAGGGTTACATCGGAGATTGACAACGCTCTGGGAATCGGTTCCGCCGTTGTCAACGGCCAGGAGTGGACGGCCAGGGCAGAGAAGGACATGAACAGATATCCCGTGGGAGATATGGTTGAGATTTGTGCCATACAGGGAGTGAAACTGATTGTCAGGAATGTGCAGGAGGAGAAATAAATGGGATTTATTTTTGGTTTTACCGGTTTTATCGTATTGCTGATCGTTATTTTGATCATATTGTCTACATGTGTCAAGGTGGTTCCGCAGGCTCAGGCTATGGTTGTGGAGAGGCTGGGAGCTTACAAGGATACCTGGTCTGTGGGGCTTCATTTTAAGGCTCCCTTTATTGACCGGGTGGCGAAGAGAGTGCTTTTGAAAGAGCAGGTGGTGGACTTCGCGCCTCAGCCTGTGATCACCAAGGACAACGTAACCATGCGGATTGACACGGTGGTGTTTTTCCAGATCACGGATCCCAAACTGTTTACCTACGGTGTGGAGAATCCCATCATGGCCATCGAGAATCTGACGGCTACCACTCTGCGAAACATCATCGGAGACCTGGAGCTTGACCAGACCCTCACCTCCAGAGAGACGATCAACACAAAGATGCGGGCCTCTCTGGATGTGGCCACGGATCCCTGGGGAATCAAGGTGAACAGGGTGGAGCTTAAGAACATTATCCCTCCTGCCGCCATCCAGGATGCTATGGAGAAGCAGATGAAGGCGGAGCGGGAGCGCCGTGAGGCTATTCTCCGGGCAGAGGGAGAGAAGAAGTCCACTATTCTGGTGGCCGAAGGAAAGAAGGAATCGGTGATTCTGGATGCGGAGGCCGACAAGCAGTCCGCCATTCTCAGGGCCGAGGCGGAGAAGGAGAAGAGGATCAAGGAGGCGGAAGGTCAGGCCGAGGCTATCTTAAAGATCCAGCAGGCTACGGCAGAAGGCCTAAGGTATATCAAGGAAGTGGGGGCCGATGAGGCGGTTCTTCAGCTGAAGGGTCTGGAGGCGTTCATCAAGGCGGCTGACGGGAAGGCCACTAAGATCATCATTCCGTCGGAGCTTCAGAGCCTGGCAGGACTTGTGACTTCTATAAAAGAGATCGCTAAGGATTGATGATGCGGTTAGTGTATAAGGGGAGCGTCTGGAAACAGGCTCCCCTTTTGAGATAGGGAGTGATGTTTTTTGAAACTGCAGGTGGACCGAACGAAAGAGTACGGGCTGGTGCTGGAAGGAGGAGGTGCTAAAGGGGCATACCAGATTGGTGCCTGGAAGGCCCTTAGGGAGGCGGGGATTCAGGTGAGAGGAGTGGCTGGTGCCTCCGTGGGCGCTCTCAACGGTGCGCTGATCTGTATGGATGACCTGGAAAAGGCAGAGTATATTTGGGAGAATATCAGCTACTCAAAAGTGATGGACATCGATGACGGCGTCATGGCGGGCGTGAGGAGCAGAGATCTGAAGGCCGTTGACATGAAGCTGCTGACGGAAGAGATCAAGCGGGTTCTCCATGACAGAGGGCTTGATATCACACCTTTGAGGGAGCTCATAGCCAACACGGTGGACGAAGAGCGGCTTCGAGGTTCAGGGCGGGAACTGTATGTCACCACCTATTCTGTCAGCGACAGACAGCTTCTCACGGTCAGCGTCCGGGATATCCAGCCCGGGGCTGTGGGGGATATGCTTATGGCCAGCGCATACCTGCCTGTGTTTAAGAGAGAAGAGCTGGGCGGGCGGAAGTATCTGGACGGCGGTGGATGGAACAATGTCCCCCTGGATGTGCTTCTGGACCATGGCTACAGGGATATTATCGTGGTCCGGATCTACGGACTGGGCTTTGATTCGGAGAAAGTCACCGAGATTCCTGAAGATGTGGAGGTAGGTCACATCGCGCCCCGCCAGAATCTGGGAGGAATTCTGGAGTTTGAGAAAAAGCGGGTCAGGAAGAACATGAAACTGGGGTATTTCGACGGACTTCGCTTTCTGTACGGGCTGAAAGGGCGGTGGTACTATCTGGACGCGCCGGAGGATGAAGCCTGGTATTTGGACAGGCTCGTCCGGGAGACAGGGCTGTGGAGAACTCAGCTCCCCCCGGAGCTGGAGGCCGTTCTGACTGAGGGGGAGCAGGAGCTTCCAGGGTACCGCTACTATATGGAGGTGCTGTATCCCACCATGGCCAGACACTGGAAGCTGAAACCGGGCTGGGATTACAGGGAGCTTTACCTGACGCTTCTGGAGCAGGCGGCGAGACGGCGTCGAATCAGCCGTTTCCGTGTGTATACTCCCCAGGAACTGACAGAAAAACTCAGACTTGCATGATTATAGATAATATACTATAATTCTGTATTATTCCATAAGACAGAGGGAGGGAGCGACATGAATTTAAAAGGAAGGCATTTTCTGACATTGAAAGATTACAGCCCGGAGGAGATCGAGTATCTTCTGAATCTGGCGGCTGATCTGAAAGAGAAAAAGAAAAAAGGTATCCCGATGGACAGCCACAGAGGGAAAAACGTGGCATTGATATTCGAGAAGACCAGCACCCGCACCCGGTGTGCCTTTGAGGTGGCGGCTCATGACCTGGGCATGGGGACCACCTATCTGGAGCCGGCCAGCTCTCAGATAGGTAAGAAGGAGAGCATAGCCGATACGGCCAGGGTTCTGGGGCGGATGTATGAAGGCATCGAATACCGGGGATTCGGTCAGGAGATCGTGGAGGAGCTGGCAAAACACGCCGGTGTGCCGGTGTGGAACGGGCTGACCAACGAGTACCACCCCACTCAGATGCTGGCGGATCTTCTCACTGTCAGGGAACATTTCGGCAGATTAAAGGGAATAAAACTTGTCTACATGGGCGACGCGCGGTATAATATGGGCAATTCCCTGATGGTGGCCTGCTCGAAGATGGGGCTGGATTTTGTGGCCTGCGCGCCTGCAAAGTATTTTCCCAAGGAGGAACTGGTGAGGCAGTGTCAGGAGTATGCCTGCCTGTCCGGCGGTTCCGTCACACTGACGGAAGACGTGGAGCAGGGAACTAAAGGCGCGGATGTGATCTACACGGACGTGTGGGTATCCATGGGAGAGCCTGACGAAGTGTGGGAAGAGAGGATCCGTGAGCTGACCCCGTACAAGGTGACCAGGGATGTCATGGACAATGCAGGGCCTGAGGCTATATTCCTTCACTGCCTGCCAGCTTTCCATGATCTGAAGACTACTATAGGAAAAGATATGGGGGCAAGGTTCGGCATTGGGGATATGGAAGTGACGGACGAGGTGTTCGAGTCGCCCTGCTCCAGGGTGTTTGATGAGGCGGAGAACCGGATGCACACCATAAAGGCCGTGATGGCCGCCACACTGGGAGAGTAATCGATGATACGTGGACAGGGAAGAAGAAAAAGTCCCAGAAACACCACGCTGATTCTGGACTGGCTCCATATTATAATAGGTGTTCTGGTGGTAGCCATGGCAGTCATCGCCTTTATCGATCCGGAAAACAATATGATATTGTTCCCGGTGATCTTTTTTCTGACTGCCGTGCTGAATACGGTGAACGGTGTTTACAGGTACAGGCAGAGCGGGCGGGATAAGAAAAAGAAGGCCCTGGCCATAGGGCTTCTGACGATTGCGGTGTTTCTTCTGGCCATGACGGTCATCAGCGGATTCAGCATCTGGAGGTAGGATGTGAAGACAGAGATTTTATGGCTTTTAAAAGGAAGCAGAGATTATCTGTCCGGCCAGGAGCTGTGCGGAAGGCTGGGGGTATCCAGAACCGCCGTGTGGAAAGTGATTAAGCAGCTTCAGAGCGAGGGATACAAGATCGAGGCGGTGAGAAACAAGGGATACCGCTTGCTGGAAGGCGGGGATGTGATGACTGAGGCGGAGATAAAAAGCTGTATGTCCGGAGAAGGAAGGGAGCGGAGAGTCGTCTGTTATGACGAGACGGACTCTACTAACACGAGAGCTAAGTACCTGGCCGAGGAGGGTGCCGGGGAAGGCACCCTGGTGGTGGCAGAACGGCAGAATGCGGGAAAAGGACGGCGGGGAAGAAGCTGGGTTTCTCCTCCGGGAACAGGTATTTGGATGAGTTTTATATTGAGACCGGATATGGCTCCCTCTCAGGCATCTATGCTGACCCTGGTGGCGGCTCTGGGGGTTTCTGAGGGGATTTTCCAGACAGTCGGAGTTCGGCCGGAGATAAAGTGGCCCAATGACCTTGTGCTCGGGGGAAAGAAGATCTGCGGGATCCTAACCGAGATGTCCACGGAGCTAGAGACCATACAGTATGTGGTGGTGGGCATAGGAATCAATGTAAATATGGAGGAATTTCCGGAGGAACTGTCACAGACGGCCACCTCCCTGTACATGGAGACAAAGAAAACATGGAAGAGAGCTCCACTTATCAGCGCCGTGACGGATGCTTTTGAGCAGTACTTCCGGATCTTTCTTGAGAGCGGAGATCTGTCTGCTTTAAAGGCAGATTACGAGAGCCGCCTGGTAAATATGAACCGCATGGTGACGGTGATGAACCCGTCTGGGGCATATTCCGGAGTCTGTCGGGGGATTGACCGGAATGGGGAGCTGCTGGTGGAGCGGGAAGACGGACAGCTCTGCCATGTCCGTTCAGGAGAAGTGTCGGTGAGGGGAATCTACGGCTATGTGTAGCAGCTGCGTTTGTTTCTGATTGCCATGAGCGGTGATCGATAGTATGTCTTTATTACACGGACATTTGACTTTTTCCCCGCTATGGGTTACTATATTGTTCGGCGGAAATCCCGTCAAAAGATTCTGAATGGGACATGAGGAGAATAAGGATATGAAGATGGAAAAAAAATTGAAGGTTGGTGTTCTGGGAGCAACAGGTATGGTGGGGCAGAGATTTATCTCCCTGCTGGAGAACCATCCATGGTATGAGGTGGTTACTGTGGCAGCCAGTCCGCGTTCCGAGGGAAAGACCTATGAAGAGGCGGTGGGAGACAGGTGGAAGATGTCTTCTCCTATGCCGGAGGCAGTGAAAAGGCTGGTTGTCATGAATGTAAATGAGGTGGAGAAGGTGGCATCCGGCGTGGATTTCGTGTTCAGTGCCGTGGACATGAGTAAGGAGGAGATCAAAGCCATTGAGGAGGCTTACGCCAAGACCGAGACCCCGGTGGTATCCAACAACAGCGCCCACAGATGGACGCCGGACGTGCCTATGGTGGTCCCGGAGATCAATCCGGAACATTTTCAGGTGATCGAGTTTCAGAAAAAGCGTCTGGGGACAAAGAGAGGCTTTATCGCCGTTAAGCCCAACTGTTCGATTCAGAGCTACGCTCCTGTGCTGACTGCGTGGAAAGAGTTCCGACCCTATGAGGTGGTAGCCACCACGTATCAGGCGATTTCAGGGGCGGGAAAGACATTTAAAGACTGGCCGGAGATGGTGGAGAACATTATTCCGTACATCGGAGGCGAGGAGGAGAAAAGCGAGCAGGAGCCGCTGAGGCTGTGGGGAAAGATCGAGGACGGAGTCATCGTGAAGGCCCAGGAGCCGGTGATTACCTGCCAGTGTCTGCGGGTTCCGGTGCTCAACGGACATACGGCGGCGGTGTTCGTGAAGTTTAGAGAGAAACCCACAAAGGAACAACTTATCGAAAAAATGACCTCATTCAGGGGACTTCCTCAGGAATTGGAACTCCCCAGCGCGCCGAAGCAGTTTATCCAGTATCTTGAGGAAGACAACCGTCCTCAAGTAAAAGCAGATGTGGATTTTGAGAACGGTATGGGGATCTCCGTGGGAAGGCTGAGAGAGGATACGGTGTACGACTACAAGTTCGTGGGACTCTCCCACAATACCGTGCGGGGAGCAGCAGGCGGAGCCGTGCTGTGCGCGGAGCTTCTGACGGCTCAGGGGTATATCAAAGCAAAGTAAACCTTCATGCGCCCGGCGGGCGGGTGTTCCACCACCCGTGAAAGTCTGCGGGCACATTTGGCATCCCTGAATTGATGCCCGCCTATTCGGCGGGGGACTTTCAAGGTAATTGGAAAAATATAATACCAGGAGGAGAGATAATGGGTTACACAAAAACAGAATTTGGAACTATGGATGACGGCAGAAAGGTATATAGGTATACACTGACCAATGAAAACGGTGTGTCGGCCTCATTCACGGACCTGGGGGGCGTGTGGCTGACCATGATGGTTCCGGACAGAGAGGGCAATATGGCGGATGTGGTTCTGGGCTATGATACGGTGGATATGCTTCTCCACGGTTCCGGCCATCTGGGAGAGCCGGTGGGAAGGTATGCCAACCGCATCGGCGGCGCCAGCTTTACTTTGAATGGAAAAACCTATGAGCTGGCCAAAAATTCCTCGGGAGTCAACAACCTTCACAGCGGTCCGGATTTTTACAGAGACCGTGTGTGGGATGTGGAAGTGGAAGAGGGAGGCCTGGGGACAGCGATTCATTTTTCTCTGTTCAGCCCGGACGGGGATCAGGGATACCCGGGTAATGCCAATGTGACTGTCAGCTATACCCTGACTCCCGACAACAGCCTGAAACTGGATTATCATATGGTGTGTGATGCAGACACGATCGCCAATTTTACCAACCACGCGTATTTTAACCTGGCAGGTCATGACTCCGGCTGTGCCATGAACCAGAAGGTGTGGATGGACGCAGATTATTTTACAGCCACCGACGACAATTCTATTCCCACGGGAGAGCTGGTGTCCGTAAAAGGAACACCTATGGATTTTACGGTGATGAAGCCTATCGCCCGGGATATCGAGGCGGACTATGAACCGCTGAAGCAGGGCGGCGGCTATGATCATAACTGGTGCTTTAACCACAAGCCGGGTGAGCTGTCCCTGTGCGCAAGGGCGGAGGATGAGGCCAGCGGGCGGGTTATGGAAGTGTATACGGATCTTCCCGGCGTACAGATGTACACAGGCAACAACTTAAAGCCTTCGTTTGTGGGCAAGGGCGGCATTTGCTACAACGCCAGGGACGGCTACTGTTTTGAGACCCAAAATTATCCCAACGCGGTGAACAGGGAAAACTTCCCGTCGCCGGTGGTAAAGGCAGGAGAGGAGTACAAGACCACTACCATCTATAAGTTTGGCGTGCTGTAAAGGAGACATATTATTTGACGAAATCTTTATACATAGCGGAAAAGCCCAGCGTAGCCCAGGAGTTCGCCGGCGCATTAAAGCGGAACTGGAGGCGAAACGACGGGTATATGGAGGCTGAGGACGCTGTGGTGACGTGGTGCGTAGGCCATCTGATCACCATGAGTTATCCGGAGGCCTACGACCCCCGGTATAAGCGGTGGAGTCTGGAAACTCTTCCGTTTCTGCCAAAGGAATTCAAGTACCAGGTCATCGAAAACGTGAGCAGACAGTTTAAAATTGTCAGCGGCCTGCTCAACAGAAAGGACGTGGACACCATCTATATCTGTACCGACTCCGGGCGGGAGGGAGAGTACATCTACCGCCTGGTGGACCAGATGGCAGGTGTCCACGGAAAAAAGAGAAAGCGTGTGTGGATTGATTCTCAGACAGAAGACGAGATCCTGCGGGGAATCCGGGATGCCAAAGACTGGGGTGAATACGACAATCTTTCGGCATCCGCCTATCTGCGGGCAAAAGAAGACTATCTGATGGGAATCAATTTTTCACGTCTTCTGACACTGAAATACGGCAATACCATATCAAACTATCTGAAAACCGACAGAACAGTGCTCTCTGTGGGCCGTGTTATGACCTGTGTCCTGGGGATGACAGTGCGCAGAGAGCGGGAGATCCGCAGCTTTGTGAAGACGCCTTTCTACCGGGTGCTTGGAACTTTCCTGAGCAGGGGGCTTTCTTTTGAGGCAGAGTGGCGGAGTGTGGCGGGTTCACGGTATTTCGGGACTCCATATCTCTACAAAGAAAACGGATTTAAAGACAAAAAGCACGCTCAGGAGCTTATAAATCAGCTCTTGAAAGAACCTCCTCTCACTGCCGAGGCAGTGAAGATCGAGAAGAAAAAAGAGACAAAGAATCCGCCCCTTCTCTACAACCTTGCGGAGCTGCAGAACGACTGTTCCAAGATGTTCAAGATAAGCCCTGACGAGACGTTGCGGGTAGTTCAGGAACTGTATGAAAAAAAGTTGGTGACTTATCCCAGAACCGATGCAAGGGTGCTTTCCACGGCAGTTGCCAGAGAAATTTATAAAAATATTGCCGGCCTTAAGAATTTCCAGCCGATGGCAGCCTTCGCGGGGGAGATTCTCGAGAAGGAAGCCTACAAAAACATTGCCAAAACCAGATATGTCAACGACAAACAGATTACGGACCACTATGCTATCGTGCCCACAGGCCAGGGGCTGGGGGCTTTGAGGAGTCTGTCTTCTTTGTCGGTTAAAGTCTATGAGGTGATTGTGAGAAGATTCTTGAGCATCTTTTATCCTCCTGCTGTTTACCAGAAGTACAATGTGGAGCTGGTGCGGATGGGAGAGCATTTTTTTGCCGCCTATCGGGTTCTTGTGGAGCAGGGGTATCTGAAAGTGGCCGCCGTGTCTGCAGGAAAGAAAAAGGTATCCGGGGAAGAAACGGACGGTCAGAAAAACATGGACAGCGGTGAGACAGAGACGGCAAGAGACGGGGAAGGACAGGAGCAGTTTCAGAAGAATATAGATAATCCGGAATTCATAAAGATGCTGTCCTCCCTCAAAAAAGGCATGATTCTGGATATCAGCGGGTTTGCCATCAAGGAAGGGGAAACTTCGCCGCCCAAACGGTATACGTCCGGCTCCATGATTCTGGCTATGGAGAACGCGGGACAACTTATTGAGGACGAAGAACTGCGGGCCCAGATCAAGGGCAGTGGTATCGGAACCAGCGCCACCAGGGCAGAGATCCTGAAAAAACTGGTGAACATCAAATATTTGGCTTTAAACGGCAAGACGCAGGTGATCACACCCACCCTTCTGGGCGAGATGATCTTTGATGTGGTGGGGGCTTCTATCCGGCAGCTTTTAAACCCGGATCTGACAGCCAGCTGGGAGAAGGGGCTCACCTATGTGGCGGAGGGGAGCATTACTCCGGAGGAGTACATGGAGAAACTGGAGCACTTTGTGGCGGGGCGCACCAACTATGTGCTGAGGCTGAACAATCAGTATCAGCTGCGGGAACATTTTGACGCAGCGGCAAAATATTATAAAGGCGGAAAAGCAGAGTCTGCTGCTTCTGCCGGGAAAGGAAAGAAGACATGAGAAGAGATCAGATGACCATCGAGGCGCTGTTTGACACGGAGAAGACCATGGCAAAAGAATATCTGGAAAAGTACACATATCCCTGGGAGGTGCTTCCCCATATCGGAGAGATCGTGAAAGAGCTGGGTGAGAAACTGCCGGAGGAGGAGTACGAGAAGCGGGGAGAGAATGTGTGGATTCACAGGAGCGCATCCATCGCTCCCACCGCAACCCTGAACGGACCTCTCATTCTGGGGAAAAATGTGGAGGTGAGGCCGGGAGCTTTTATCAGAGGGAATGTGCTGGTTGGAGAAGGCTCGGTGGTGGGCAACTCGACAGAACTGAAGAATGTGATTATCTTTGACAGTGTTCAGGTACCCCATTACAACTATGTGGGCGATTCCGTGTTGGGCTACAAGTCCCACATGGGGGCGGCTTCTCTGACTTCCAATGTAAAGTCCGACAAGACACTGGTGAAGGTTCACGGGGAGGACGGAGATATCGAGACCGGCCTGAAGAAGTTCGGCGCGGCTGTAGGCGATTATGTGGAGGTGGGATGCGGCTCTGTTCTCAACCCGGGAACCGTGGTGGGAAGACATTCCAACATCTATCCTCTGTCCAGCGTGAGAGGCTGTGTCGGCGAGAATTCTATCTACAAGGGAGAGGGCGTCATTGTGGAGAAAGAGGAGCGGTGACGTCGAAAATCATATCAAAACCCCGGATTTCCTGGAGGCTTATTCCATGGAACGTCCGGGGTTTTGTCATGCTTTTTTACTTTGTCCCGAAGATTCGGTCTCCGGCATCTCCCAGTCCGGGACAGATGTAGGCGTCCTCATTGAGACAACGGTCCAGATGGCCTACATAGATGTGTATGTCCGGATGGGCTTCATGGAGACGCTTCAGCCCCTCGGGAGCTGCTATGATGGACATGAATTTGATGATTTTTCCGCCGTGCTGTTTGATGAAGTTGACGGCGGAGACGGCGGATCCGCCGGTGGCCAGCATGGGGTCTGTGACAACGATGGTGCGCTGCTCGATAGGGCTTGGAAGTTTGCAGTAGTACTCGTGGGGTTCATGAGTCTCTTCATCCCGGTACAGTCCGATGTGGCCTACCTTGGCAGAGGGAACCAGTGCCAGAATCCCGTTCACCATGCCCAATCCTGCTCGGAGGATGGGGACTACAGCCAGCTTTTTGCCTGATATCATGGGAGTCATACAGGTCTCTATGGGAGTCTCCACCTCCACCTCCTCCAGGGGAAGATCCCGCAGAGCCTCGTATCCCATGAGCATGGCGATCTCTTCGGTGAGGGAGCGGAACTCATTGGTTCCGGTGTTCTTGTCCCGCAGCTTGGATATCTTGTGCTGTATAAGCGGGTGATCGAAAATGGTTACATTGTCCATAATACTGTTTCCTTTCTTTAAGCGGACTTGTGATCCGGTTACTTGCCGTCAATATTGAACGTTACGATAGCGTAGTCCCCAAGGGCGTGGGGAACAGGGATGGAAAAGTAGAGGACCCCTTCATGAGTGTAGCTGAAAGATTCAGGAAAAGATGCGTCTTCAGCAGAACTTAAGGGGAAATCCGCCTGGTCAAACAGCTGGGTATACTGCTCCACAGACATGGAGGCGCGGTGCTGCAAAAGCGCAGTGGTCATGTCGGGGGAGGCCTGATAAAATTCCACGTCATCGGACATCACATAGCCTGCCATGGTGTAGGCATCGGAATAATCGTTAAATCCGAGGCTCTTTACCTGCTTTAAATCCACCGTGTTGGTATAAAAAATATTGGTGGGGTAGGCAGAGTCCTGAGCCTGCATGGTCCCTTTGTACACGGCAGTGAGACGGCTGCGGTCAACGGATATGACCTTGCATGTGACATCTATGGCAGAGCCTTCGACGGCAGACTTGGCGATGGCGGTGGCGTTGGCCAAGAGCAGGTCGTTGACCGCTTCCTGGGTTTTGGAATCACTTAGATTTGAGACCACGGGATACTGTATGGAGACGGAGCCGTCCCGGAAGGTCTGGATATCTGCAGACACGTTTGCCGTGGAATCCGGGGTGTCGGTCTTTGTCCCTGCCTCAGTGGTTTCCCCGGCTGTAGTGACCTCCACAGGGGCGGTAGTGGGAGCCATGGTCTCCTTCTGAGTCTGGGCAGTAGTGTGGATTCCAGAAAGATCTGCCCCTTCTTGTTTCTTTCCGCAGCCGAACATGATGACAGATGAGCTTAAAAACACCAGAGGCAATATATAAGTTCGTTTCATAAGAAATCTCCTTTGTATAATCAATAATAGTCGCTTTCTTTCGAATTATATCATAATTTGACGGCGGCCGCAAGGCTGTTCGCAGGCGGTTTTGGGAAGACTGCTTTTCAGGCTGGGGCAGGGAGGAAAAAGCAGGATATTAAAAAACTTGACAAAAATGCTGGAGATGTATTACACTTTTCTTATCAAATATTACTGAGGGGAGAGGAGAATTATGAGTTTTCCAAAGGGGTTTTTGTGGGGCGGCGCGGTAGCTGCCAATCAGTGTGAGGGAGCCTGGCTTGAAGACGGCAAGGAGCCCAATGTCACAGATGTTTTGGTGGGCATCATGTCAAGGAATCCGGGGATCAAGTGGAATAAGGAGAAAAAGAAATATGAGATGGCCCTGGATCCTGAAAAGAAATATTTAAGCCATGAAGGAATTGATTTCTATCATCGCTACAGAGAAGATCTGGAGCTGATGGCGGGTATGGGATTTAACTGTTTCAGGACTTCTTTCGCGTGGGGAAGGATTTTTCCTAACGGGGATGAGGAGACTCCCAACGAGAAGGGACTGGAGTTCTACGACAAAGTGATCGACACTATGCTGGAGCTGGGGATGGAACCGGTGATCACCCTGAGCCACTACGAGACGCCTCTTCACCTGGTGACAGAGTACGGAGGCTGGAGCAACCACAAGCTGATCGAGTTCTGGAAGCGCTACGTGTCCACGGTGTTTGAGCGATATAAAGGCAAGGTGAAGTACTGGCTGACATTTAATGAGGTAAACAATCTGCTCCGCAATCCTCTGGTAGCAGGCGGCGTTCTGGCTACCGATCCGGCCGATCCCGATGACCCCATCGGTTCTACCACAGAGAAAGAGAAGTGGCAGGGCTACTACAACATCCTGGTTGCCAATGCCTGGACCGTGAAGCTGTGCAAGGAGATCGACCCGGAGGCCAAGGTGGGCTGTATGATGACTGCCTCCAGCGTGGCCACCTATCCATACAACTGCGATCCGGATAATGTGATGGGAGCCTATGAGTCCGTGCGGATGGCTAACTTCTATTTTGCGGATCCCTTCTGTCTGGGAATTATTCCCGGCTATGTGAAGCGCATTTGGAGAGAGCACAACTGTGAACCGGTTATGAACGATGAGGAGATTCGGCTGATCAAGGATTATCCGGTATCCTATCTGTCTTTCAGCTACTACCGGTCTTCTACTTACGACAAAGAGTATGCTCTCAGTGGAGATACAGGCGGACTTCTGGGCAAGGAGAATCCCTACCTCACCGGATGCTCACCGGAGCCCTGGTGCTGGCCTATCGATCCCAAGGGCATCCGCTACGTGCTGAATGTGTACTATGACAGGTATCACCTGCCGCTGTTTATCGTGGAGAACGGCATCGGACTTGACGAGAATCTGGATGAGAACGGCAAGATTGACGACCCGTTCCGCATGGAGTATGTGGAAGAACACTTAAAGTATATCCATGAGGCGATTCTGGACGGCGTGGATGTGATGGGATATCTGTACTGGGGACCCATCGACGTGGTTTCGGCAGGTACAGGCGAGATGAGAAAGCGCTACGGCTTTGTGTATGTAGATCGCTTTAATGACGGAAGCGGAACCTTGGAGAGGAAGATCAAGAACTCTTATTATCGATATAAAGACATAATCGAGAGCAACGGGGAGATTCTTCTGGAGAAATAGTCAGGATAAAAGCCATGCTTCCATCGGTCAGAGTGGGGCATGGCTTTTTGCGTAAATCCGGGAAATTAAAAAGAGGAGGGAGAAGAAAATGAAGGGAAGTTTTTTTGTGGGCGCGGATCAGAATCCGAAATTTCAGGTGAGGGAGATGACTTTTGGTTCTCTTGGTCCCCACGACGTGTTGGTGAACAACAAGGCCTGTGGAATCTGCGGGACAGACGTACATATTTATCATGGGGAGAAAGGGTCCGCCGAGGTGACCCCGCCGGTGGTGCTGGGACATGAGTTCGCGGGTGTGGTGGCTCAGGTGGGAGCCGAAGTTACCACTGTCAAGCCGGGAGATCATGTGGCTATGGATCCCAACATGTACTGTGGACAATGTATGGCCTGCCGTATGGGAAAGAAACAGGAGTGTGAGCACCTGTTTGCCCTGGGGGTGAATGTCAACGGAGGATTCGCGGAGTATGCCCTGTGCCCGGAGACACAGTGTTTCAAGGTGAGAGATGACATCTCTTTCGACGAGGCCGCCATGGCGGAGCCTCTGGCCTGTGTGGTGCACGGCATCGATCAGGCTCAGATTCAGCCGGGGCAGACAGTTCTGGTGATCGGGGGCGGAACCATCGGCCTTATGATGGTGCAGATGGCCAGGCTCTGCGGCGCTTCCACGGTTATTTTGAGCGAGCCGGTGGAGATGCGCAGGAAGATTGGCATGGAGGTGGGGGCAGACGCTGCCATCGACCCGATCCATGAAGATGTGCCTGGACGTATCAGGGAGATCTGCGGACGAGGCGGTGCGGACGTGGTTATCGAGTGTGTGGGCAGGCCGTTTGCCGTGGAGCAGGCGTTTGCGGCGGCAGGTTTTGCGGCTACCATTCTTCTGTTCTCCGTGCCTGGAGTAGATGCCACGGTGCCTCTGCCGTTGTTTGACGTATATAAAAAGGAGCTGCGCATTGTGGGCTCCATGATCAATCCAGATACTCATCAGCGGGCCGTGAACCTGATCAACAGCGGCAGGCTGGAGCTTAAGAAACTGATCACCCATGTCTACGATCTGGAGCATATGGACGAGGCTATCCACATGCAGATGAGCGCGGAGTCTATCAAGGTGGTTGTTCATCCGTAATAGCAGATTATGGGTGGAGAGTATGGTCCTTCGCTGTGAGGCGGGGGACTTTTTCTAAATTAACGGGATACATACAAAAAAGATAAAGGAGAAAACCCATGGAGCTGAACAGTTACATAGAAGTACAACAAAAGCAGACATTATCTGCCGGCCAGGTACAGGCTCTGAACATTCTGGCGTTTACGAACCAGGAGCTGGAGGATTTTATGGTCAACGAGTACCTGGAAAATCCCATTCTGGAACGCAGTGACCAGAAGGAAAACGAGATCATGACCAGTATGGAGAAATTCTCCGACAGCCAGGCCATATACGGGGATCAGCATCCGGGCAGTCCTGAAGAAGAGGAGCCTTACCGGAGAGAGCTGTCCGCCAGGGAAGGGAATCGTCTGAAGGAAAATCTTCTGGGGCAGCTGAACTGGAAGGACTACTCCAAAGAACAGTGGAAGATTATGAGTTATCTGGTGGACTGTCTTGATGAAAAGGGATTTTTTACTCATGATCTGGAAGAGCTGTCCGCGGCCTCGGGGTACAAAAAGGAAGAGCTGGACCGGTGTCTTATGGTGCTTCGGGAATTGGAGCCTGCTGGAATTTTCTCCTCCGGTCTGGTGGAATGTCTGTTGAAGCAGCTGGAGGCGAGAGACGTGAAGGATGAGACTCTGTGCCGGATCCTGAAAGATTACCTGCCTCAGCTGTTTAGCGGCCAGATCGGGGTCATTTCCAGAAGCCTGGGGATCTCCACGGTCCAGGTGAAGGAATATATTCATTTTATCGGTAGCCTGAATCCCCGCCCCATCATGGATATGTGGACAGAGGTAGCCTCCTGTGTGGTGCCGGATATCATCGTGTCCCGCCCTGGCGGCAGCTGGAGAGTGGAGATCAATGACCAGTGGATTGGGGAGTACAAGTACAGCGATTACTATATTCACATGATGAAGGAAGCCAAGGACCCGGAACTGACCGCCTATTTTAAGGAGCGCCTGGAGCGGGCCAGGTTTGTCATGAACTGTGTGGAACAGAGAAGGAAAACGATTGTCCGGGTCATGGAGGCGATTCTGAGACGGCAGGAAGACTATTTTGAACAAAAGGATCTCCTGGAGCCTATGGGGCTGGAAGATATTGCCGGAGATCTGGGGATTCATGTGTCCACGGTCAGCCGGGCGGTGAAGGGAAAATATGTCCAGTACAAGAGGACAGAACCGGTGAAGAGCCTGTTTACCTCTTCTCTGTCCAAAGAGGGGGAGGGGCAGGGGATTTCCCCGGAGAAGATCAAAGAGCGGATCCGGGCCATGATCGCCGCCGAGGGAAAGAAACCTCTCAGCGACCAGAAGCTGGCCCATGGACTGGCGGAGGAAGGGATCCCGGTTTCCAGAAGAGCAGTGGCAAAATACAGGATACAGATGAACATACCCGATTCCAGGCAGAGGGGAATGGGGGTGTAGGATAGCGGATGCAGGCGGCAGGGAAGAAGATTCTCCCTTAATGTCATTTAGGTTAGGTATTCGCAGGGCCCTCCGTGAGCCTGGACCGTCAGGGCTCAGAATTGCCAAACGTTCCGAAGAGCCCGAAAAACAGATCTCTTCTTCACGGCATTAATTCGCCCTGACGGTCCAGGCTCACGGAGGGCAAAAACAGAATTCGCTTAACTAAGTGATATTGGATTCTCCCCTGCCTCATTTTTATGTAGTCTTAACAGCTTTTTTCCATCATGATATCCAGGATGGTATGGTCGGTCTGGATCATTCCCGGATTACTGACCCTGCCCATGTTGCGGATGCTTTCCTCGGGAGTAAATCCGCAGATGCCGTCAGTGCCCTGAAGAACCACGTCAGACATGGACAGGAAGGCGCACATCAGGGCCGCGTTGGCGGCCGTGGCCAGCTTTAGGGCGCAGCCGATCTTGCCTCCATCACAGACCATTCCCGTCAGATTTCCGCTCATATTGATAATGGCGTTGCCGATCTGGGTGTCATTGCCTCCCATTAGCCAGACCATGGCGGCGGAGGCGGCAGTGGCGGCGGACACTCCGCAGCCGCAGGTGGCGGAGAGCTTCCCTGTAAAGGACTTGATATAGACATTGAGGGCATGGGAGAAGGCAAGAGCTTTTACCAGCTGTTCATTGGAGGCGTGGACATAACCGGCCATCTCCACCACAGGAAGAATGGCTGTAAGGCCGTGATTTCCGCTTCCCGCGCTGCTCATGACCGCATAGGGACAGCCGCTCATGCGTCCCTCCGCGCTGCTGGCCACCCGTGTCATGGTCCGGCTGAACAGGTTGTCCCCCATGGTGTCTGTCTCGATCTGTTTTTTCAGGGCAGAGGCGATGCCGATACCGATGGAATGTTCCAGCCCATAGTCTGCCAGCCGTCCGTTCATCTCCACTCCTTCTGTCATGTAGGCCAGTTCTTCTTCCCGACACTGGTCCACCACCTCCCGGATCTGGGCAACGGTCATCTCCATCAGTCTTTGATGGATCTCGTCATTGGAGCTGGTCTCGTACTCTTTCTGAAGAAGGACTTCATGATTTCTCTTGGTCAGAATAATGTTGGCGTGGGTATTGCGGATCTCACTGATTCCGATCCCTGCCGTGGTGATGATCTCCGCCCTGGCATAAAGCTGTGTCTCGCTGTGATTGATCATGACGATCACATGGTGGGCTTCCGCCAGTTCTATGGCCTTTTTGGATACGGTCTCGTTGATATCCTCCAAAAGCTGGAGGCTTTTTTCCGGATTTCCCAGGCAGGCCCCCAGGGCGGCGGCGTACTTTAAGCCTACTCGGTCAAATCCCGGGATTCCCACACTCATACCGTTTTTATAAATACCCGGGTTTACTTCGACTTTGATAGAGACAATGTCTCCTCCGATGGCATGGTAGGCGTCAGCCGCGGCAAGGGCAACACATACAGGCTCCGTACAGCCTAAAGCGGGAACGACCTCCTGGCGGAGTAAGGTTAATAATTCAGTTTTTGTGATCATATAAATGCTCCTCTCTGGTGGGTAGGAATAGGGGATTATGAGGGAGGGCTGGGGTTGAGAGAATATTCTGACAATATATTCCATACAAAGCCTGGTACGCCGGGCATTCCGCTGAGCCCAGTAAAGCAGAAAACACTCGGGCAGAGGCCCTCCTGTTTGCTATGGTCTCAGCTCCATGGCGTAATGGCTTTTCCTGGAATATATTGTCAGAATATTCGGCCAGGTTTACGCCTCACAATAATCCTATTCGCTGACCGTGTAATTGTTGGTAGTTCTACGGAGTATATAAAGCAAAAACTGTGCCAATTGTGCCGACTTGTCTTTTTGTTATTTCTTTCTTTATTTTTCTCAGATGGCTATTTTAGATGGACATTTTAGGGAGTGGCATTGATTGGAATTATCGCGTTTAGACAGTCATTCTTTTTTAAGAGAAATTTACAAGATTATTCCGTTTGATCACCTGTCCTCTTCTGGTCAGTATTCGCTGTCCGATGTCAATGGGTTAAGCGGATTCTGCTTTTGCCCTCTGGGAGCGGCCTCTGGTCCGGGCGAATTAATGCCGTGGAGAAGAGACCTGTTTTTCGGGCTCTTCGGAACGTCTGGCAATTCTGAGTCCGGACCAGAGACCGCTCTCAGAGGGCCCTGCGAATACCTAAGCTAAGTGACATGGATTCACTGTCTTTATTCCACTCAGCTATTCATTCCCTTCCGGGTCAGCATTTCATTTTCTGGAATTTTCAACAAGCGTGCCAATATAGTAGTCGAGAAACATTGCTATTCCCAATGAGGGACATTTGACCCGCCGGTCCTTAGCTCGCGTAGTTTGCGAGCTTAGTACCGCTGCAGGGGCAGCGCTCAAACCCGCCACTGGCGGCTTTTCGGCACGCATGGCGAACAAGAGCGAGAGCGCTCCCGAATGGGAATAGCAATGTTTCTCGACGGACCCTATTGCCACCCTTGCCCCTTGCAAATTCCCCTCATATATGAGAAAATGGTTAAAATAAATGGTCAAACTGGAGAAAACCTATGGAGAAAAAACGTATTTCTGTTGTCAGCCTGGACCTCAGGGCGGGGGAATCTTATGGAAGGGAGATCGCAGGTCTGTTCGGGGATTATGCCCATGTGTCTGTGTATAATGTGCAGGACGGCTCTGCCGCTGGGGTTCTTCCCGGAGCCGATCTTTTTGTGGTGTCCACTGACGCCTATGGTTCCGCCGAGGAGGTGGCCCGCCATGTGCCCATAGGCTGCCAGACCATGGCGGTGGAGGTGTCTTTTCGGTGGAGTGAGCTGAGAAAGCTGAAGGAGATTCCTGCGGGAACCAGGGTGCTGTTTGTCAATATGACCCAGACCATGGCCAGGGAGGCCATCACTCAGCTGAATCAGTTCGGGATCAATCATATCCAGCTGATCCCGTTCTACCCGGGCGCCGTGCTGGAGGAGGAAGTGTCCATAGCGGTGACGCCCGACGAGATGCGCTACGTGCCGGAGGGGATTTCCACGAAGATCAACTTAGGGCAGCGTCCCTGTACCTCGGGCATGATGATCGAGATCGCCCTGAGGCTGGAGCTGGAATATCTGCTGGAGACAAAGCCGTTTCAGGAGTATTTTAAGACCATTGCCACCAGTAATTACAGCTTTGACCAGATGTTCGCCAAATCAGTCCGGCTGGAGAGTCAGTTCTATATTCTCATGGAGATTCTGGAAGAAGGGGTCATCGGGGTCAATGAGCGGGGGGAGATTTTCGCCTGCAGCCACCATGCTGAGGAGATTACAAGAGTAAACGGCTCCCTGATTATGGGAAGGCGGGGAGAAAAAGTGTTTCCCTATATTGATTTTTCCGGCTGTCTTAAGAACAAGAGCCGGGTGGAGGCTCAGGTGAAAAAGATAAACGGGGTTAATGTCAGCGTGGAGGTGGTTCCGGTGCTTAGACAGGAGACCTGTATAGGAGCCTTTGCCATATTGCAGCGGTTCAACGATGTGGAGATGAGGCAGAATGAACTGAGAAAGCAGCTGCTTCACAAGGGGCATTACGCCAAATACGGTTTTCAGGATATTGTAGGCGATTCTCAGGCTATCGTCCGGGCCAGGGAGATCCTGGGGCGCATGGCGGTCAGCGAGAGCCCGGTGCTTCTCATCGGAGAGACGGGAACGGGAAAGGAACTGTTTGCTCACGCCCTGCACCAGGCTTCCAGGCGGAAGGATCAGCCCTTTGTGGCCATCAATGTGGCGGCGTTTCCGGAAAATCTTCTGGAGAGCGAGCTTTTCGGCTATGAGGAGGGCGCGTTTACGGGGGCGAAAAAGGGGGGAAGACCGGGACTTTTGGAGCTTGCCCACAGGGGAACCCTGTTTCTGGACGAGGTGGAGGGCATGAGTCCCATGCTCCAGGTGAAGCTCCTTCGGGTGCTGCAGGAGAAGGAGCTGATGAGGGTGGGAGGAAGCCGCATGATCACCATCGATGTGAGGATCGTGGCGGCCACCAACGAATCCCTGGAAGAGAAGGTGGAGGAGGGAAGTTTCCGGCGGGACCTGTATTACCGTCTGAACACCCTGCCCATTATGATCCCTCCCCTGGCCCAGAGAGGCGGCGACATGTTTCTCCTCATAGACCGCTTTAAGGAGGAGCTGGGGGGAAGGTTTGAGCTGACAGAGCCCATCGAGAAATTTTTGAGGGAGTATTCATGGCCCGGCAATATCCGGGAGCTGCGCAATGTGGTGGAGTATTTTATCTACACCGGCCATGAGAAGATTACCATGGAAGATCTGCCGCCCACAGTGCTTCGCCGTGGACGGCAGGACCTGCGGCCGGTCATGGCGCCTGCCCGGGGCAGAACTTCCGACAGAAGGGTTCCTGTCACAAGGGCTTCGGACAATGAGCATTTTGCCGGCGAATCTTCCGGAGAAGAGGAACCGTTTGACCGGGAGGCCTTCTGGTTTGTCCTGGGTCAGCTCTATGAGGCCTCGGAGGCGGGGAGCTTTCTGGGAAGGGAGAAGATCCTGGCCAGGGCCAGGGAGCGTCACTTTCCCGTCTCTCAGCAGGAGGTGCGGTCCGTCCTGTCAGAAATGTCAGAACAGGGCCTTGCCAGAGTCAGCCGGGGCCGTGGAGGCAGCCGGCTGACTCCCAAGGGGCGCAGGCTCTGGGAAGATCATCAGGATAGGTTTTAAATATCAGGTCATTTGAAGTTGTATCCGGTGACAATGGGGGTCCGCCCCTGGGTCTGGTCGTTAAAGTATTCATACAGGCTGATTCCCAGGAAAGAGCCGGACATGTTCCACAGGTTTTTGTATCCATGGCCCTGAAGGCAGCAGATGGCGTTGTAGCTGCGCTGTCCTGTGCGGCAGTGGACGTACACCGGCACGTCTCTGGGGATTTCCTCCATTCTCCGGCGAAGCTGGCTCAGGGGAATGTTGACGGCGTTTTTCAGATGACCTGCCTGGAATTCTCCTTCCTCCCGCACATCGATAATACAGGCGTTGGATTCCACCAGGTTTCTTGCCATGGTCACGGGGACCTGGCAGAAGCGGCAGTTCAGCAAATTGAGTCCCACGAGGGCGGCCTGATTGACCACGTCCCTGGCAGTGCCGAAGACAGGAGAGTAGCACAGTTCCAGGTCTTTTAAGTCTTCCAGGGTCGCTCCCATGGTGATCATGGAGGCGATGACGTCGATCCGCTTGTCCGCCGCCCCCCTGCCGATGGCCTGAGCGCCCAGGATCCGCCCCGTGGGGACCTCGAAGACCAGTTTAAAATTCAGATAATGGCTGTCAGGCATGATTCCCACTTTGTCCGGCGACATCACATAGGCGAAGTCACAAACGATCCCTGCCGCTTTGGCCGCCTTTTCGCTGAGCCCGGTGCAGGCGGCGTTCTGCTCAAAGATCCGGATACAGGAGGAGCCGATAAATCCACGGTCCCTGTCCGAACCGCCGCAGATGTGGTCCGCTGCTCTCCTGGCCTGTTTCTGGGCCGGTCCTGCCAGAGCCAGACGGCCGGGGCGGTGGAGGAGACGGTGAAAGCCTTCGGCGGCGTCCCCGACAGCGTAGATGTCCGGGTCAGAGGTCTGCTGATTTTTGTTGACCAGAATGCCTCCTGTCTGGCCGATGGCAAGTCCGGCACCCTGAGCTAATGTGGTTTCCGGGGTCACGCCGATGGACATGATAACCAGGTCCGCCTGGACGGTCTCGGCGGCCTCCCCTCTTTTTATGACAATCTCATGTTCTTTGATCTCTGTCAGAAGGCTGGACAGGCAGAGACGGATGCCGTGATCCAGCATTTCCTTGTGGAGAATCTGGACCAGGTCGTAGTCAAAGGGCGCCATGATCTGATCGCTTCCCTCCACAACACACACGGAGACACCGGCCATGTTCAGGTTTTCCGCCACCTCGATGCCGATGAAGCCGCCTCCGATCACGGCGGCTTTTTGAACGTGATTGGCGTCAATATACTGCTTGATGGCCCGGATATCCGTCACATTTCTCACGGAAAATACATGGGGCCGTCCGATTCCTGCTATGGCCTTCGGCATGATGGCGTTGGCCCCCGGCGCCAGGATCAGCTTGTCATATTCCTCTTCCCGGTCCTCCCCGGTCTTCAGGTCCCGGACCGTCACCTTCTTGGCCTCCGGGTCCACAGCCGTCACCTCCTCCTGTACCCGGGCTTCGATATCATATTGTTCCAGAAAACGCTCCGGCGTCATCAGCACCAGGGATTCACTCCTGGCCACAGTGCCGCTTAAGTGATAGGGAAGGCAGCAGTTGGAAAATGACACATGCTTCCCCCTCTCAAACATGATGATTCTGGCCTCCGGGTCCAGCCTTCTGATCCGGGCGGCTGCAGAAGCGCCGCCGGCCACACCGCCTACGATAATGATTTTTTTACCCATAGTGTTCTCCTTTTCTTTTTTCTGTATGTGGATTCTTCTCATCTATATAGTATAGCAAAAAATATGCCAAATACATAGCTCTGCTTTGCTCCCACTGGCGAAAAGGTTTTGCTTCCGTTTATAAAATCCGGTTGACGAAAATTTAATGGTTAAAAATAAGTAAAATGGTTAAAAAAACAAACAGATTCTTTTTTTGTTCTGGCGGACGCCAGGGTCAAAGCTCCTCATGGCAGCAGGCCTGCGTCGGTTTTTGAACCTGGTACCTGTTGTCTCCATATATTAAGGAAGACTTCAGGATTTGAAATTTTTTTTGCCTGATTCACGGATTTGGCACGGATTTTGCTCAATAATAGAGTATCAGCGCCAAACACAAAATCTCACATGTGTTTGCCAATATAACGAGAGGAGTTAATGACATGAAGTATGATTTTGATCAGGTGATCGACCGCAGTGCCAACCGGGCGGCCAAGTATGACGAGAGGCTCCAGAAATTCGGGACCATGGACGTGATTCCCCTCTGGGTGGCGGACATGGATTTTAAGACCGCCCAGCCCATCATCGACGCCGTGAAAAAAAAGGCGGAGGAGGGGATCTGGGGGTACACTTCCAGGCCGGACAGCTACTTTGAGGCCATTTTAAACTGGCAGCAGCGCCGCAACGGCTGGACCATTGACAAAAAACTGGTCAGCTGGTCCCTGGGCGTGGTTCCCGCTCTGTCCGCCATCGTCAAGGTGTTCAGCCAGCCGGGGGACAAGGTGATGATTCAGACTCCTGTGTATTCCGAGTTTTATGATGTGACGGAGGCATGGGACAGAGTGGTGGTGGAGAATCAGCTGGTGGAGAAGGAGGGCCGCTGGACCATCGATTTTGAGGATTTTGAGAAAAAAGCCAGGGAGGCCAGGATTTTCCTGCTGTGCAGCCCCCACAATCCTCTGGGCATTGTGTGGACCAGGGAAGAGTTAAAGAAAATGGCGGAGATCTGTATAGAAAATGGGGTCCTTATGGTTTCCGACGAGATCCATTCCGACCTGGTCTTCCACGGGAAGAAGCACATTCCCACAGCCATGGTGTCTCCTGAGATCGCAGGCAAGGTCATCAGCTGTATCTCCGGGACAAAAACCTTTAATCTGGCAGGCCTTCAGGCCTCCACCACCGTATTTCCCGATGAGGAGACCAAGAAAAGGTTTGACCGGTTCTGGACCAACATGGATATCCACCGGAACAACGCCTTCAGCTCCGTGGCCATGGAGACGGCCTTCAACGAAGGGGAGGAGTGGCTGGAACAGCTTCTGGAGTACCTGGACGGCAATTTTGAGTATGTAAGGTCTTTCTGTGAAGCGAATATTCCCGAGATCAAGGTCAATGTGCCTGACGCCACTTATCTGATGTGGCTGGACTGCCGGGGGCTGGGCATGGACAACGAGACTCTGCGGAGATTCATGATCGAGAAGGCGGGGCTTGGACTGAATGAGGGATATACCTTCGGGAGAAGCCTGAGCGGATACATGCGCCTCAACGCCGCCTGTCCCAGGAGTATCCTGGAGAAGGCCATGGGACAGCTGAAGGAAGCGGTACACAGAGAAGGATAAAACTTAAAACCATACCATTATGGCCGAAGAGCCGGAACTTAGGAAAGGGGTAACTTACTTATGAACGCGAAAAAAATATGGGACAGCTACAAATTTCCGTTGCTGCTGCTGGGAGGCATTTTCACAGGAGCCGTCCTGGGGATTATTTTGGGGGAGAAGGCCAGGGTGCTGGCTCCTCTGGGAGACATTTTCCTGAACCTGATGTTCACCATCGTGGTTCCCATGGTCTATGTGTCCATCACCACCGCTGTGGGCAACATGGTGAATATGAAGAGGCTGGGAAAGATTCTGGGGAGCCTGGTGTGTACCTTTATCGTCACAGGAGGGTTCGCCGCGGCGCTGGTTCTGGTGGTGGTCAATATCTGGCCGCCGGCCGCCAACACGGCCATCACCATGGGCACGGCGGAGATGGCGGAATCCGCAGGTATCAGCGATATGATCGTGGGGGCCCTGACGGTCAATGATTTCAGCGGTCTTATGAGCCGGAGCAACATGCTTCCCATCATCGTATTTGCCATCATGTCCGGGTTTGCCGTGGCAAAGTGCGGCGGGGAGGAGAGCGCGGCGGGAAGGCTGCTCAACAACCTGAATGATATCATCATGATGATGGTGGACATGATCATGAAGCTGGCCCCCATTGGCCTGGGCGCTTATTTTGCCAACCTGGTAGGGGAATTCGGGCCTCAGCTCATCGGCGATTACGGGAGGACCATGGTGGTCTACTATCCCATGTGTGTGGTGTATGTCCTCATATTCTTCCCCCTGTACAGCTATTTTGCCGCTGGAAAGACAGGAATTTCCCGGATGCTGAAGCATATTTTCAACCCTGCGGTCACGGCTTTCGCCACCCAGAGTTCTGTGGCCACTCTCCCGGTAAACATGGAGGCCTGTAGAAAGATCGGGGTTCCCGATGATATCAGCAACATCGTGCTTCCCATGGGCGCTACCATGCATATGGACGGGTCCGTGCTGTCCGCCATCACCAAGATCGCTTTCCTCTTCGGCGTGTTCCAGATGCCTTACGCCGGCGTGGGAACCTACGCCATGTCCATTGTGGTCGCCATCTTAAGCGCCTTCGTGCTGTCAGGGGCTCCCGGCGGCGGCCTGGTAGGAGAGATGCTCATCGTCAGCCTGTTCGGATTTCCGGCAGAGGCTTTTCCCCTGATCGCCACCATCGGATTCCTGGTGGACCCGGCGGCAACCTGCTTAAATGCCAGCGGAGATACCATCGCTTCCATGATCATCGCCCGGCTGGTGGAAGGAAAGGACTGGCTGGAGAAACGCCTGGCCAGCGGGGAAGTGGAAGCATAAAGCGAGTTTAAGAAACCGGGTCCGGCTTGGGAGGGAGTCAGACCCGGACAAAAATAAGAAAAAAGATAGGAGGATTCTCAGATGAAAGTACTTGAAACGAAAAAGGCTCCAGGAGCCATCGGCCCTTATTCCCAGGGCTTTGAGATCAACGGACTGGTATTTGTCTCCGGACAGATCCCGGTGAATCCCCAGACCGGGGAGATCCCACAGGGGATCGCTGCCCAGGCCAGACAGAGCTGTGAGAATGTGGGGGCAATCCTGAAATCAGCGGGATTCGGATTTGAGAATGTGTTTAAGACCACCTGTTTTCTGGCAGACATGGGAGATTTTGCCGCTTTCAACCAGGTGTACGCCGAATATTTCTGTTCCAAACCGGCCAGGAGCTGTGTGGCTGTAAGAGAACTGCCCAGGGGAGTTCTGTGTGAGATCGAGGCCATTGCCGTGAAGAAAAGCTGAATGTTCCTTTCTCTCAAACAGGAGAAGGATCAGATAAATTTATAAAAAGGAGATTATAGTCATGAAAGTAACAGTCGTAGGAAGCCATTTATGCCCGGATACCCTTTACGCCCTGAACAAGCTGGTGGAGGCGGGAGCTGACATTGAATTTAAGAACCTGTCCGCCTCTCTGCCGGATTTGAAGGTCTACTTAAAGCTGCGTGACACCGAGGCCATGTACGAGAAGGTGAAAGAGGGAGGGGGAATCGGGATTCCCTGCTTTATCCTGGAAGACGGAACAAAGACTCTGGATTTGAAAGATGTTTTGAAGTAAAAAAAGAGAGGCTGTCCTGAAAACGCGCAGGTTCTGCCGTGGCAGGAAGATAAAGGAATCCCTGTGTCTGAGGCAGGGATTCCTTTGAGTTATTTATCTCCATAGTGGCCTCTGCAGTGGGCGATGTAGAGTCGTCCGTTTTCTTGGTGATAGACGAGACGGTCCTTTTCGTTGATGCGTCGACTGTATTCGCCTTGTAGATCACCAGAGAGTGGTTCAGGTTTCCCGATTCCTTTCACACAGCCGTTCCGCTCGATATCCTGGATAAGCTGATTGATTCGCTTTAATGTTTTTTTATCCTGCGTCTGCCAATATAGATAATCCTCCCAGGCGTCGTCCGACCATATTTTTTCACTCATTGTCCACCTCGATCAGTTCATGAGCGGTACCTTTCCCGGCTTTCAGTTCCTGGACAGATTTCTTCACATAGGCTATGTTTGCCTCGGAAAAAAATGGGTCGGCAGTTTGGCCGATTTCAAATGGGATACGATTTTCCCGTAAAACCGCTTTCACAAAAAGGTTGATCGCGGTAGAAGTATTCAGGCCAACATTGGAACAGAAGGCATCAAAGCTGGCCTTGTCTTTTTCGTCTACTCTTGCGGTTAAGGTAGCAAGTGCCATAGATATCACTCCTTTCGTATTCGAATTATGACTATTATAACACTATCGTATGCTATAAGCAAGCATATGTATTACATAAAGTTACCATTCATTCCATTGCTTTCCTGAACCTGTATTCGACTTGATTCTGGGTCTTTTCTCAGGCAGGAAAAAAGATAACCGTTTACACCAGGATACAAAAAGGATATATTAGAGTGGTATCATGAAACCATCAAAACACTGTAACGGAGAACGCCGATGGAACAGAGACTGCTGATCGTGGAAGATGACCGCCTGCTGGCGGAGGCCGGGGCCGACTATTTTGTGGGAAAGGGCTGGGCGGTGGAGACATGCGCCGACGGAGTACGGGCCCTGGAGATCCTGGAGAGAAACCATTTCCATCTGATTCTCCTGGACGTGATGCTGCCGGGGATGGACGGGTTCGCCCTGTGCCGCAGGATCAGGAGGGACAGCGATGTGCCCGTTATCTTTATCACGGCCAGGGTGATGGAGGAGGATATGCTGAACGGGTATTCTCTGGGAGCCGACGACTATGTGACCAAGCCTTTCTCCCTGCCGGTGCTGTACGCCAAGGCCATGGCTCTGACAGGCCGGGTCCGGGGGAAAGGAAAGTTTCTGGAAGCGGGAAGACTGAGGGTGGACACGAAAAGCAGGCAGGTGTGGAGAGACGGGGAGCGTTTGTCCCTGCCTCCCAGGGAATATGAGCTTCTCCTGTTTTTCCTGGAGAATCCGGGCAGGATTTTCAGCCGGCAGCAGCTTCTCATTCGGTTCTGGGGCTATGATTTTGACGGAAATGAGCGGGTGGTGGACAACCACATCAAAAAGCTGAGGAAAGCCCTGGGTTTGTGGGGCGGCTCTGTCCAGACGGTTCGGGGCTCCGGTTACAGGCTGGAGGTGGATCATGAGAAAACGTAAGAAGACGTTCTGGAGACCAGTGGCGGCAGGTTTTGGGGCCGTGTATGTCCTGACCATGGGGCTGGCCACTTATCTGGTGAAGGAACAGCTGGTGAGGGACTACGAAAGGCAGTTTCGGGAGGCAGCGGGGGCCACGGGCCGGGAGGCGGCCAACAAGGAATTTGACATGGAGGGAGAGGAGTGGAGCGGGGAGGAACGGCGGGATTTTTACCAGTCCCTGGCTGACAGAAATCACTGGGTCCTGTCCTCGGGAGATTTTGAGCTCTGCGCTGCTTTTTATGACCGGGACGGAAGTTTCATGGCCAAAAACCGGGAGCAGGTGGGGGGAAATACGACGAGAACCGGATCCGGGACGAAGAAAACGTATCTGTCCTTCGGGCTTAATGATTATCTCTCCGGTCAGGAGAAGGAGCAGCTGGCAGAGTACTGGTGGAAATCCATAGGTTCCATGGACATGAATCTTCCCCAAAGCTACCGGTTCAGCATTCAGACTTCCCCGGACAGCCGAAAGCTGTGGGCGATCTATGTCCAGGAGATCACATGGCAGGAGGAAGAGCAGTGGGACGGACAGTGGTATGAGGACCCTCTGAGCGGGGGCAGACACACGGCGGAATGCGGAGGGATCATCGATTACGGCACAGGGGAGGAGCTGAGTGACGGGAAGGTCTACTATGAGACCGGCAGCCAGGTGGTGTGGCAGTGGACCAATCCTGACGTGGACGAAGAGGTCAGGAAGACGGCGGACATCTTCGACACCAGCGTCACGTTTCCCTACATGGGGATTTACGAAAAAGGCTCTTATGACCGGTGGAAGAGATGGAGCGAGAGCCCTTATCTTCACGACTTTCCGGACAGGGCGGAGTTTACCTGGGAGCCGGGGAGGGAAGAGCCTCCTCTTGTGGTGGATGAAGACGGCTTAACCTACCGGGCCAGGTATCAGCTTCAGCTGGGAATGGCGGGAGATCCCTTTTCCTATCTGGAGATCCGCATGGAGAGCAGACCCTGGCAGGAGGCCATGAAAGCCATGAGGGTCATCTATCTGGCGGGGCTGGCCCTGACCGATGCCTGCGCATGGAAGGTAATCCGGGCCTTTGGAAAAGTCTACGACAGCCAGAGGGCCCTGGAGGAGAGGCGGCGGGATTTCACCAACGCCATGGCCCACGAGCTGAAGACGCCTCTGGGAGTTATCCGGAACCTGGCGGAAAATCTTCTGGAACACAACATGGAGGAGAAGCGGGATTACTATCTGGCCCAGATCATCGGCCAGACGGAGGACATGGATGCCCTGGTGGTGAAGATGATCCAGGTGTCCAGGCTGGATTCGGAGGAGCTGGTCTTAAAGAGAGAAAGGGTTTCTTTTTCAGAACTGGCCCGGGAACAGCTGGCCAGACTGGGGCCGGCCCTGGAGGAGAAAGAGATTCACACAGAGACAGAGGAGAAAGATGAGTTTCTGGTACAGGGAGATAAGGAGTACCTGGGACTGGCGGTGTGGAACCTGCTGGACAACGGAGTGGACTACAACCTGCCGGGGGGCACCCTGAGGATCCGGTCAGAGAAGGAAGAGTGGGCAGTGGAAAATACGGCTCTTCCCATGGGGGATGAGGAGCTGGCCCACGTCTTCGATCTGTTCTACACAGGAGATAAGAGCAGAAACCGGGAAAAAAAGCATATGGGTATGGGACTTTTTCTGGCGAGAAAGATCCTGGAGGTTCACGGCCTGAGCCTGACACTGGAGAAGACAGGGGACGGGGTCAGGGCGGTGATCCGGCACAAAGGGCGCTGAAATTCAGCGTCCTTTTTCGTGTACACGGGCACCTGAAGGAAGATTATGGCGAGGTTATGTTTGCTGTGCCTTTCCTCCGATGGTCTCCAGAAAATCCTTTTTCACCTTTGTGTAGGTCAGAGCGGGGATGGGGAGGCAGATGCCGGAGATCAGCTCCGCCTCAAAGCGCCGGATGGCCACAATATACAAGGTGTTTACCAGGTACCCACGGCGCAGGGGATAAAAAATGTTCGGCAGTTCTTTGGCCAGCTGTCCCAGGGGGCTGTTGCAGGAGATCACCCGATCGATACCGACGATCTCTGTTTTCTTGCCCAGACTCTGGACATACATGATTGTAAGGGGGTTTAGAAAGAGAGTCTGAGTCCCGCTGCGCACAGGCATTCGTTTGGCGGAAGGCTGTTTCAGAAGCAGATCCCGGACAAACTGTGTGGAATTCAGGTCCAGCTTTATGATGTCGTTTTTCTGAGAACGTATGTACTCGTAGGAATTGTGCTGGTGGATCAGCTTCAGACAGCCGCCGGTGTTTCGGTAGACCATGGTGAAGTGGGTGATCGCCTGGTATGTCCTGCCCTCAGGATTTTCCACGATAATCTCCCCGCAGACCTGGGCAGTGGAGGTGTCCAGGGCTATGGGGAAATATTCCTCCTGGACGATCCTGGAAATTTTCCCCTGACAATGCTTAAAATGTTCTATTATCACATCTTTTCCAAACAGAATTGGTTCTCCGGTGCCCAGATAGACGCTGTCTTTGTCCAGGCAGGAGAACCACAGTTCTAATTCTCCGGAATAGTATTGGTGAAACAGCTCCTTTGACAGACTGGTGATCTGTTCTAAATCAATTTTATCTCTTGTCATGAAGAATGTCTCCTTTCCGCCTTTTGCTCTGTGATCATTTTATCAGCCCGGAGAGAAGGAGGCAAGAAAAATATATGATTGGTACCTGATAACATATCATTGGTTCCAAATCTATTGACATGACAAGCCTGAAATCCGATAATTCAGGAAAAATGATTGTAGTACTTTTGTAGTATTTCCTGGTTTATGATGGAAAACAGATGATGGGGAGGGAGAGGAATGGAGGGGAATCCGTTAAGTGTCATGAACATTGGCATTGAGCTGTACAGTATTGTCATATGCTTCATTTTGGTGATCTACCACTGGTGCCATTTAAGTGACTGTAACTCCCAGAAGCACTGGTTTATCGCCATGCTGCTGTCCAACATCGCCATGATGCTGGGGGATCTGACAGACTGGATGTTCAACGGGGCAGAGGGGCAGCTGGCTTGCGTGGTGGCGCCTCTTGGCATGTGCCTGTTCTACGGGACACCCGGGGTTCTGCTCTGGTGCTTTATGGGATACCTGAAAGAACTTCTGGGGGTGAGAACCAGGGTCATAGCAGGGCTGTGGAGGCTTACGGCTGTCCTTGGATTTCTTCAGGTTCTTTTTTCCCTGATGTCCCTGAAAAACGGCATGTATTTTTACTATACAGCGGGCAACGACTATGTCCGTGGCTCTTTTTATATCCTTTCCCAGATCATTCCCTGTCTCATGTACGCAACCAACGGAATCCTGATCTACATAGGACGGCACCAGTTTCACAGGATGGAACTTCTGTTTCTTCTGGGCTATATCGTCCTGCCTCTGGCAGGCCAGGTGCTGCAGATGATGTTCTACGGTGTGGCCTACATCAACATCATGACCACCATCGCCCTTCTTCTGATCAATATCAATGTGCAGAATGAGAAGGAGCTGGCGGCCAAGCGGCTGGAGAAAGAGCTGGCGGAGTTGCGGATCGACATTATGCTCAGCCAGATCCGTCCCCATTTTCTCTACAATGCCCTGACAGCTATCCGTCAGCTGTGCGACACGGACACGGAGCAGGCCAAGGAGTCGATTCTTGATTTCTCCAGATTTCTGCGGGCCAACATGAATTCCCTGACCACCAAGGAGCCTATCGCTTTTGAGCGGGAACTGGAACATGTCCAGAGTTATCTGAACCTGGAACAACAGAGGTTTGGCAAGCGGCTGAAGGTGATCTATGACATCAATTCCAGAGAGTTTCAGATCCCCACCCTGATTCTCCAGCCCATTGTGGAGAACGCTGTGCGCCACGGGATCAAGAAAAGGCCCGGGGGAGGGACGGTGAAAATCTATACGGAAGAGTGGAAAGACGGCAACATGATCATCGTGTCGGACAACGGTGTGGGATTTGAGGAGGAAAAGGCAGGGTTTCTGGCGGAAGAGGGGAAGGAGGATCCGGGCCACATCGGGATCGCCAATGTGAGGCGGAGGCTGAGAGCCCAGTGCAACGGAACCCTGATGATCAACAGCAGCGGGGAAGGAACAAAAGTGACCATCTGGATACCCAAGGTATGGAGGAGCAGAGGCAGATGATTTTTTTAGTAGTAGATGACGAGGAGCTGGCCCTGGAGGACTTAAAGGGGATGCTTAAGAGGGCGGAGCCGGAATGTGTGCTCCACGGTTTTACGGATCCGGTCCAGGCCATCTCTTTTGCCGGCAAGACGAAGTTTCAGATCGCCTTTCTGGACATTGAGATGGAGCCTTTGGACGGTATTGCCACGGCCAGAAGACTGAAACAGATTCAGCCGGAGATTCACGTTATTTTTGTCACAAGCTACGAACAGTACGCTGTGGATGCCTTTTCCGTCCACGCCACAGGGTATCTGTTAAAGCCGGTGTCCGTGGAGGATATCAGCCGGGAGCTGACCTTTCTCTATCAGGAGCGTAAGGTGTACAAGCGGATCCAGGTGAAGACCTTCGGCGGGTTCGACGTGTTTGTGGATGGAAAGGCGGTTTCGTTTAAGCGGACCAAGTCAAAGGAGCTTCTGGCCTATCTTGTGGACCGGCAGGGCAACAGCGTGACCCTGCGGGAGGCGGCCAATATCCTGTTTGAGGACGGCCAGTATGACAGCGGCCGGGGAAAATATATGCAGACCATCTACGCTGAGCTGCGGAGCACTCTGGCCAAAGTGAACGCTGACCAGATGCTGGCCAAGGGCCACAACAGCTACGCTGTGAACCCGGATTCCTTTGACTGTGACAGCTACCGTTTTTTAAAGGGCGACCCCATTGCCATCAACAATTACAGAAAGGATTACATGATCTGCTACAGCTGGGCAGAGTATTCTATGGGAGGTTATGATGACGAGGACTGAAATTTTTACAGATCAGACACGGGCGGGAAGGAGACAGGAGCCATGACGAAAAAAGAAAGTAATATTCTCCTGTTTTCCATAACGCTTTGCTGGGCTTCCTCCTATATTTTCATAAAGGATCTTCCAGGTGAGCTGTCGTCCTATGCCTATCTGACTTTGACCGCAGGAATCGCCGGGATGATTCTTTTGACGGTATTTCACCGGTCTCTGTACCCTATGGACAAAAAGACGGCGGCGAGGGGCCTGATTCTGGCGGCGCTGACGGCGGGGAACATGCTTTTGGAGAAAAGAGGGCTTTCCTACCTTCCCTCATCTACCGCCAGCTTTCTCGCGTCTCTGAACATTATGATCGTTCCCATGATTCTCCTGCTGTTTAAACAATTTCCGTCAAGAAACAATGTGGCCGGAATCCTGGTGATTCTCACCGGTCTGTTTGTATCAAACGGGGTGTCCCTGGCAGGAGGTTCTCTGATAGGAACCATGTATATGCTTGGGGCATGTGTTCTCATGTCTGTGTACACCGTGACGGCGGCGGAATATTCCAAAAAGTCGGATCCGCTGCGGCTGAGTGTCCTCCAGATCTGCTTTTCGGCGGCCATGGGATTTTTCCTGTGGTTTTGGGAGGATCCCGCCACCTTTGCCCATATTGCCTGGTCAAAACGGATGCTCTCATCCATCTTTATTCTGGCCTTTTTCTCCAAGGCATACGCCTACATCATGCTGATGTACGCGGAAAAGTACGCCGATGCCATCAGTGTCACTGTCATCGCCTCCACGGAGCCGGTGGTGACTCTGACCCTGGCTCTTCTGATCCCTAATATGCGAGGGGAGACCGAAAGTTTTTCCGTCAGGTCCCTGGTGGGAGCCCTGGTGATCGCTGTGGGGGCCATGGTGGCGGGATCGGATTTTCTCTCGACAAAAAAGAAAGCAGAATCCGCCCCGATTGCTTCGGAGAAGGAAACAAAGAGGCAAAGTCCCCAGGCCGCCCGGGGATCGTGTCACTCTCATAAAAGCCGGGCGCTGAGACAGTTTCTGCTCACCATGGTTCCCTTCGCGGTTCTGGGAGCTGCCTTCAAAGTCATGGTGCTGGTGGAAGGGTTTACGGAGGTGAGGCCGGCCAACGCCATACCTGTCGTAGCAGGACTGGCTTTTGGCGCCATAGGAGGACTGGGCTGCGCCGTGGGAAATCTGATCGCGGACTGTTTCGGAACCCTGAATCTTACGTCTTTGCTGGGGCTGGCAGGTAATTTTATGGCTGCCTACCTTCCTTACCGGGTCTGGTATCTGATGCGGGAAGAAAGGCCCAATGTCCGAACCTGGAAAAATCTGCTGATTTATCTGTGGGCGGCCTGTATAGGCGCTCTGTGCTGCGCCTGGATTCTGGGATTCGGTCTCGAACTGTTTTTCGGCCTGTGGATAGAATCGATTTACAAGTATGTATTGCTGAATAATCTGGGATTTTCCGTGGCTCTGGGGCTTCCCGTCTTTATCCTGATGACATCAGACAGTGTCTGTCTTGAGATGAGGCTGCCAGAGAGACGAGGGGGGATTTTGGAACCCGGAAAATGGGCCATATGGATTCTCGGGGCAGAGACCGTGTTTCTGCTCATGATCATGGCCGGGGTCTACATGGGGTATCATTTGAATCACTGGGCAATGTACATACTTTCCGCTCTGGCCGCTCTGGCTCTGGCGGCGGTGTGCGGACTGCCTTTGGGAAAGAACAGGAAGGGGATAGAAGATGAATAACAGGAAAAAAGGAAAAGGGCAGATGATCGTGATTCTGCTTCTGGCAATGAATCTGATGGCCACCGGCGGCATCATGGGGTACCTTGTCATGGGGCAGGGGAGAGGGGGCAGAGAGAACCGGATTGGCGGCGGCGTGCTGTCGGATCAGCTGGGGACGGGAGAGAAATATCTTCTCTACATTGGTCTCAACGACAAGGACACCTACACCCAGCTGCTCTCCGATGAGGAAGCCAGAGACCTGGTCAGTTCGATCTGCGTGAAATATACGGGGGGCTACACGGCTTCTCAGGCAAAAGGCGGGTGGATGGACGAGACGGATACTCTTACCCAGGAAAATACCCTTGTCTACGCTTTTTATGATGTGGGGGAGGAACAGCTGGTTTCCATCATGGATGAGATTCTGGAGAGGCTGAATCAGAATTCTATACTGGTGGAGAGGCAGGAGGCAGTTTACACGTATTATTCCGGCAGACAGGAGAGCGGGTCATGACAGAGTCGATCTTTGGAATAAAAGCGGGGTGGAAGAAAAAATTGGGCCGTTTTCTGTTGTCAGGCCTTACATTTTTTGCCCTTACCATGCCGTTTCGCTTCTATTTTGCCTTGATGGAGGTGACAGAGATACGGCCGGCGGCGGCGCTGCCTCCCTTTTTTGGCATGATATACGGTTTCTGGGGAGCCATAGGATGTGGGATTGCCAACCTGGCGGCGGATCTGCTGTCCGGCTATTCCCTTTCTATGAGTCTGTGCAGCCTTCCCATTCAGATTCTTATGGGGCTGGTGCCTTGTGTCATGTGGTATGGTATTCCGGCGCGGGGAGAGACGAAGGCCGGCTTTCCGAAGATGGACAGATCCGCCCATGTGGTCAAGTACATGGTGATCATACTTGTGGATTCGATGCTGATCACCTTCCTTTTGGGGCTGCTTATGAAATATTTCCACATCGCTGAGGTTTTTTCACAGGTCACCCTGGTGATGTTTTGGAATAATCTGGATTTCAGCTATATGCTGGGGCTGCCTCTGTTCATTCTCCTGGTATTTCGGCAGAGAAGGCAGTTTTCCCTGAATGAGAGACTGACCCTGATTTTTCTTCTTCTGGCCATCGTGGCGGCTCTTCTCACAGGAACCGCATCCTGGAGAGAGGCCCGAACCGTCTCTACGGAACGGATCTATCTCTGGAACCGGGTGTACACCGATGTGGCCATTACTTTGAACGTGTTCATGGCTACGGGCCTTTTGTTTCTGGTCTATCTGGAGAAAAACATCTCAGGTCCTTTGGAGGAGCTGGCGGCAGCAGCCGATCAGTTTGCCGGGCAGGACCACAAGGAGGTGGAGAGGAATCGGCAGTTTATCCGGGAGTTTCAGGTCGCCAGGACAGGGGATGAGATCGAGAAGCTGTCCGGTTCTTTTAAAGGCATGATGACGGACATCACCGACTATGTGGAGAATCTTCAGGCCATCACCAGGGAGAGGGAGCGGATCAGAGCCGAACTTTCTGTGGCCACCCAGATCCAGGCGGACATGCTGCCACGGATTTTCCCGCCTTTTCCTGACCGGGAGGAGTTCGACATCTACGCTTCCATGAACCCGGCCAAGGAGGTGGGGGGAGATTTCTACGACTTTTTCCTGGTTGACGAGAACCACCTGGCTGTGGTCATCGCCGACGTGTCGGGGAAAGGGGTCCCGGCGGCTCTGTTTATGGTCATCGCCAAGACCCTGATCAAGAACCACGCCCAGTTCGGCTCAGACCCGGCGGACATCTTTACCATCACCAACAACCAGCTGTGCGAGGGAAACGAGGCAGGCCTCTTTGTCACTGCCTGGCTGGCTGTCATCAACCTGACGGACGGGGAGATGGTCTATGTAAACGCAGGCCACAATCCGCCGCTTCTCAAGCGGGGACAGGGGGGCTTTGAGTACCTGAAAGCGCCTGCGGGGTTTGTGCTGGCGGGCATGGAGGATATATTCTATAAACAGTCCATGCTGAAGCTGGAGCCGGGGGACAAGGTGATCCTCTACACTGATGGCGTGACAGAGGCGGAAAATGAGGAGAGAGAGCAATTCGGAGAACAGCGGCTGAGAGACCGGGTGAACCAGATGGAATCCGCCGGGGCTCAGGAGCTGGTGACGGAGATTCGCCGGTCTGTGGCGGAGTTTTCCGGGGGAGCCGAGCAGTTTGACGATATCACCATGGTTGCCCTTGTCTATAGGAGGAAGGCAAACGCGAAGCGTTTTTAGGATGCCTTCCGACGACATGGCAGGTGACGCGCAAAAGCGCGGCGCATGCCGATACCTTGACTTGAGAAGGAAGGCAAATGCGAAGCGTTTCTAGGATGCCTTCCGACGACATGGCAGGTGACGCGCGAAGGCGCGGCGCGTGCCGATACCTTGATAAAGGAGGAATGTATGAGAGAGATTACGGTATCTGCCTGCCTGGAAAAGCTGGAGGCGGTGATGGATTTTGTCAGGGAGCAGCTTGACGGGTACGGCTGCTCCGAAAAGCAGCTTATGCAGATCGAGATCGCTGTGGAGGAGATCTATGTGAACATCGCCAACTACGCCTACAGTCCTGATGTGGGCCTTGCGGTGATCCGCTGTGAAGTCCGGGAGGATCCTCTTCAGATCGTGATCCAGTTTCTGGACAGGGGCAGGCCTTACAATCCTTTAAATAAGGAGGACCCGGACACAGGGCTGGGAGCGGATGAGAGGGAGATCGGAGGCCTGGGGATCTACATGGTCAAGAAGAGCATGGACGGGATCCGGTATTCCTACGAGGACGGAAAAAACATTTTGACCATTACGAAATTTCTGTGAGTTCGGGTTCGAAGGCCATGACCATAGCAGCCATAGACGGCCATGAATTCAGACCCATTCTATGATGCCCGGGTTCAAAGGTTATGTATGACAGCTTCTGTGTCAATATATGACCTTGGAACCCGGGAAATATGAAAAAGGAGAGGGAATATGCCGGAATATTACACAATCGTAGACGGAATGGCGGGCACGGGGAATCCCATTGTACCCGAGGGAGCGGTCAGCACAGACCAGTCCAGACCCCAGGACATGACAGGCGGCGCTTTTACGGGGATGCAGGTAGATGAGCGGGTGAAGACGGCCATCGAGGCGGGAAGCGGAGCGGATTTCTTTTATTTTACGGAGAAAGACCAGGGAGTCTATGACATGAGGCCCAGGCTTCCGGAGTACGGGGCCGTATCGGAGACAGGGCCCGTATTTAAAGTGAGGGAGAACAACAACTGGCTGGCCAAAGGCATGGCGAGGCAGTTTCTAAATGACAGGGGCCAGGTGGATCTGCGGAAAGGCCAGGAGTTTATGGCGGAGCTGGAGGCCAGATTTCCAAGCTACTCGGAAAACGCCGTGGATCCCAGCGATCTTACTCTTTCCGCCGATGAGGTAAGGGCTCAGTCAGGGGCCTGGCTCTGTGACAGATTTCAGATCCCGGCAGAGGCCAGGGAGGACTTTATCACATTTTTCCAGTCCGTCACCAGCGATGAGTTGAACATGTTTAACCGGGGCAATTTTGTGGAGCTCTGGAGCAGATGGGCCAACACCGCGGTCGCTTTTGAGGAGATGGCGGGAGACGAGACTTCCGAATTCAACAGTCCTGAATTTCAGGAGGAAGGACGGGAGGTAAGGGAGCAGGCTTTTCATAAATATGAACAGACGGTAAAGGAGATTCAGAGGCTGGCTGCCATGGATCCGGAAAAAGAGATGGACATGGTGGTTCCGACCGAATGTATGGGCAGCGCTCACAGCAACAGAATCCTGTGGGATCTGGCAAACAACGCCAGGAGTCAGATGGGAGAGCGGACCTTCAAGAGAACGGGAGAACCTGTTTTTCAGGTGAGTCTGGAAAAGGAACTGGGCGAGACACGACAGGGGGAGTTAAAGTGGGATCAACATTTCGCCCCTGTACTGGGAAGTTTTGAACTGGACGGAAAGACCTATTTTCTCACGGCGGAAGCCTTCGCCCCGGAGAGCGATACCTTTACGGAGCACCCGGGTATGACGTTCGGAACCGCTGTGGGAATTTATTCCGGACCACAGGATTTTGTTAACTATTATAAACAGGACACCTCTTTTATCAGTGATGAGTACAGCCGGAAGATGGTGTCTATGAAGCGGGAAAGGTCAAAGAAGGAAGAGGATCTCTATGATGAGCTGATTCAGAAAAATGAGGCAGCGGCTCAGGAGAGAGATGATTTTCGGAGACGCTTTGATGACAATTCCGCCCAGAAAACCAGGGATGCCATTGACTATGAGTATACGGGGATTCCGTGGGAAGAGCGATACCTGGCCCACCAGGAAGATCCGGCCAGCCGATATACGCCGGTTATGGGAGTCCATCTGGGCGGGGTGGCCAATGATCTGGAAATCGAGGCCAGGATACGCCAAAGAGAGGCCCTGATGATAAAAGACCGGATACCGGAAGAATACCAGGAAATCTACGGTGCCATGACGGAGCAGTACGCTTCTCTCAACCAGCGGATCAATGCCCTGAGGCTGAAAGATCACCGCTATGAACACATTCAGGAGGTCAATGAGAAAAAGGAGGATTTTCTGCGGGTTCAGGAAGGCACCGGAAAGTCGGCCATGGACCAGGTGGAAGAGATCATAGACGGAATTGAAAAGGAACTGGAGGATCTGACTCCTGCCAGGCTGGCAGCGGGAAGTTTTCTGGAGGCCATTATTTCCGGCAGGAGAGAATTTGGCGGCGTAGGCACCATGGAGATGGAGGCTCTGAACCGTATTCTGAAAGAGACCGGTTTTACGGCGGAAGGGATGAGGGCCGTGGCGGAGGATAAGAGCTGGGAGCTTCTGGCCATGTCGGAGGTCCGTATGGAGATTCAGGCAGGCACCGGGAAGGCGGCGGAGGATTTTCTTCGGGGAACCGTGGGGCATATGACGGAGGTCCATCCCAGGTCCAGGGAATTCGCTGTCCAGAATTTTGACGTGGCTTTCGGAAGAGTGTTTACCAAAGAGGGGCAGCTGGAACTGGCCAGACAGGGAAAGGATCTGTTCGACCATATCTACATCGACGGGGTCAGCGCCCGTGAGCGTTATGAGGAGAAGTATGACCAGCGGTACGGCCAGTATCCGCCTCATCTCAAGGACGAGTTTATCAAATGTGACATCATGAGGGACATTCTGGATGGAAAGGTCGTGGAGACCGTGCCCGTGGACGGAAACGGCCTGTTGCCTTTGAGTGTGTCTACAAATGTGCCGGAATTGAGAGCGAAAGTACTTGTGAGCGAGAAAAAACAGATCGCCTTCGGAGGGGATTTCCGGGAGCAGATCGAGCGCCACAAAAAGGAACTTGAGGCACGGGTGCCCCGCCGGGATGAGTCCGGGCCGGAGCGGAGGGAGCCGGGAGACCAGGCGGAGCGGAGAGGACCGCAGGTTCAGCCGGAACAGAGGAGGCCGGGTCAACCGGAACAGAGGATACCCCAGCCAGATCAGCCCAGTCAGCCCCACCAGTCAGAGCAGAGAAGACAGGAGCCTCAGGCGAATGGCCCCCGCCAGCCGGAACAAAGGAGACCTCAGCCTCAGCCGGGTCAGCCTGGTGGCCCCCGTCAGCCGGAACAGAGAAGGTCGGAGCCTCAAGCCAATGAGCCTCGCCAGGAGGATCAGAGAAGGCCTCAGCCTCAAGCCAATGAGCCTCACCAGGAGGAGCAAAGAAGGCCTCAGCCCCAAACCAATGAGCCTCGCCAGCCGGAACAGAGGGGGTCCCAGCCCCAGGCCAATGAGCCCCGCCAGGAGGAGCAGAGAAGGCCCCAGCCTCAGCCGAGTGAGCCCCGTCAGCAGGAGCGATCGGAACAGAGGAGACCGGAGCCCCAGGCTAATGAGCCCCGCCAGCCAGAACAGCCAGGGCCTCAGCCTCAGCAGGAAGAGCGCCAGGGCCAGAGGCTGACCATGTCCCAGCTTCTCGATCAGCTTGAGAACCAGAAAAATCCTTGGTATCACATCAACTCGAAAAGCTATAAAGAAGTGATGGCAGCGCTGAAGGCTGTCAACGAGCTGACTCTTGACAAGCCCTCAGCGGACAGTCTGAAAAATCTTCAGGCCGCCTACGGACGTCTGGGAGAAGCCTGTGACCGTTACCTTGAGGAAAAAGGTCCCAGACAGTCTACGAAGCTGGGGCAGGAGCGGTTCGACCTGGTGAGCCAGCTGAAAGAATACCAGAGACAGGATACGGAGGCCCTGGGCAATGTGAATACACAGAGAATATCCGGTCAGGCAAACTGGCTTGAGACCATAGAAGGGGCCAGGACCAGGAGAATCGATGTGAGGGGGCAACAGTTAGAGACCGTGGGGGCTGTCACAAGCTCCCGCCTCAAGGTGGAACTGGACGGGAAAAAAGGATTTTTTACCTCCGAGACCAGAAAGCCGTCCCGGGAGGAACAGATCAGACAGGCAGCCGCAGGTGTGACGGACCCCAAAGCTCAGGACTATTTCAGGTCTCTGGCGGATGGGGGATTGACGGATGTGAGTATCCACCCCGATATGTGGGAGAATAATCCTCAGCGGGTGGAGCAGACCTACGAGCAGTGGAAGAGAAGCCTGCCCCAGCCCGATGGCGTTCTTAGGGAGAGCGGGAATTTTGACCTGTCCGTCCGTCAGTTCTTTGAGGGCTATGCCCGTATCAGGGCAGCCAACTCCATGCCGGAGAGCGCAAAAGTCGCAGACGGAACCCGGATGGACACCAGAAATGTGGGAATGTCCAGAATCGCCCAGCTCTTAGGTAAGCCGAATCTCATCGCCCACTCGACCATGATGGAGATCGAGACGGATCAAGGCGTACAAAAAGGCGTTTTTATGGAATTTGCCAAAGGCCATGACTACTCCCACGAGGACAAGGATCCTGTATTTTCCAGCCCGATCAACTATGAGACAGGAGCCGCCAAGTCCCAGATGGCGGACCTTCAGGTTCTGGATCTCATCTGCGGAAACGTGGACCGGCACTCCAGAAATATTTTTTACGATATCAGGGAAGACGAGAATCACAGGCTGTATCTGGCAGGGATACAGGGAATCGACAATGATACTTCTTTTGGACTGCTGAGGGCGGAAGACCTGGAATTCAAGAAAGATCAGCTTACCGGCTACACAGGCCTGTCCTGTATGAATGCCGATACCGCCTCGGCGGTGATGAGCCTGGATAAACCGGCCTTGGAATACGCTCTGAAAGACATTGTGTCTCAGGAAGAGATCGAAGCCGCCTGGAGCAGAACCCAGGGACTTCAGGAAGTGATCCGCCAGTCTGCCCTCAGGCAGAAAGCACCGGAGACCGGTGAGGCCCATGTAAAGCTGGTCTACGACAACAGCCAGTGGGAGAAGATGTATTTCAGCAGACCCGACCCGGCCAATCCCTCTAAAAAACAGGCGGGCCATCTGGTGGGGGACAATTATTTCAAAAATCTCAACCAGATGCAGGAGGGGAACGCCTCCAGGGTAGCCAAACGGCAGGAAGCCGAGAGAGCCAGGTCACGGCAGTTTAGGGAGGACCAGGCTCATATCCATGAGACCACTGCCAGAGAACAGGACACAAAGAGAGCTCAGGAGGCGCCCACAAAAAAGAATCCCCTTTCCTTTGACCAGCTGTCTAAAAAATTAGGAGCCGGCAAGGAAACTCCCGTCACCAGGAGAGACCGGGCACAGGTGCCTTCGGAGCGTCAGGATACAAAAGGAAGAACAAAATAGGCCCGTCGGGCCGGCTGTGTGGAGCCGCCGCTGTTGGAAAAGAAGAACAGCGGTGGCTCTTTTTGTAATTGTGTACTCATTAAAAACAGGTTTATAAATATACATTGCAAGCAACAGGAAAATATTTTATAATCAAGTATATGGAAATTTATAGAGATGTGTAATGGACTACAGAGTGGGTGACGTTTTATGGATATGATAAATTGGCTTCAAAATTGGTACCAGGAAAACTGTGACGGGTATTGGGAGCATATGTTTGGAATAAAGATAGATACCTTAGATAATCCTGGTTGGAATGTATTGATTGATCTTTCAGATACTCCATTAGAAGATAAAATTTTTGAGGAAAAGAAACAATATATTGATGACGATAACTGGATTTTTTGTATCGTAAAAGATGGGATTTTCCAGGGAAGTGGAGATTCAAATAAACTTGGACAAATTTTAAAAATTTTTAGAGAGTGGGCGGAAAACGAAATTTAAAGTTCTCCTGATTTTTTAAATCGATGTTTTTAGGCTTGAGGTGAGATATGAAATTAATAGCGAAAGGAAACACTGCGGAAATATATGAGTATGGAGATAATTTGATATGTAAATTGTTTTATCCCCAATATCCAACAGAATATATTGAGCATGAGTTTCATAATGCGACTATAGCATGGAAATTAGGAATAAGAACTCCAAAGGCTCATAAATTTATTATGGTAGGTGAACGCCAAGGCATTATTTATGATCAGATTGTTGGAGAAGTGCTTTCCGGCAGATTTGTTGAACTGAACGAACCGGCATATGATGAGTGGATAGACAAGTTTGTTGATTTTCATAAACAGTTAATGCGATATAGCATAGATGATGCTATTAGTTATAAAGACTTTTTGAAGATGTTCGCGGCGGATGAAGATACAATTACTAAAATCGACGCATTAGCTGAGGGTAATTGTTTTATTCATGGTGATTTTCATTTGGAAAATGTGATACTTAATGAGAGTGGTCAGCTAGTGATTATTGATATGATGAATGTATGCAAAGGTACAAGGTTGTATGATATTGCAAGAACATATTTTTTGTTAAGCTATGATGAAAATATTCAAAGCAAATACATGAAAAAGATGGGATACTCTGTAGAAGATATTATGCCGTATTTAGATGTAATTTTAGCGACTAGAGAAAATGAAATGAAGGTAAACTGACCTTTCGTTATCTTAGCAATAAAAGAATTGGTTGAAGAAGATGGTGGGTCTTTTAGTCAGTATGTGGATATGATTCTAAGGAACTGGATAAAGGACAATGATAAAAAATCAAATCAAAATTAACCGAGGCACCTCCAAAAGTGTAGAGATCTATACACCTATTTCGTCAGCAACAAATATACCAACTGGGACAAAATTGATTGGTTTTATAAGGAATAACAGTATCTATCCGGGATTATATTGGGTCCCTTTGACAAGATTAAAAAATAAGATACCAGTAGCTGCCTATAATATTGTCGCTGGCAAAAATTGCTGATAGGGTATTTCGAGGAAAATATGAAATTGGTTGGAATTGACAACCCTAAAAATAGGTTAGAAGATCAGTATAATACGTGGAAAGTGATGAAATAAATTTCAAAATTTTTATAACTGCAGGGAAGAATATGAAGGCAATTATTAAGGGTAAAATTGAAGAATTATTGTCAAAGGAATTTTATTGCGGTTCAGGAGAATTAAACGGAAAAGCAACGGTGTATTCCGTTAACTCCAACGCAAAACAACCATATATTAAAATACTTGCATACAGAAATTGCGTTGTGGTTTGTACATCAAAGGATTTACATATAAAAGTACAAGAATTGCTGCGACACAAGAATAGGGATGAGATTTTTGAACTTCCGTTAGTTTACGGGCAGACAATCCATTATGTTCCTGATGACAGCTGTACAGAAGATATATTTGTACCATTGGATTATGAGTGTGAGTATCTTTTTGACAAAGATATTTTATCTCTTACTGGATTGACGGGTTTTGAAAATTCATTGGTATTTGATGAAAATGGGTCTACATCAACAAAAGCTGTTTACATCGCAAGGGACAAGGATCGAATTATTGGAGTAGCGGGAGCTGCGGAATCATCGGTAAATGGAGTGTGGGAAATTGGTGTGGATGTAACAGAAAAATATAGAAATGCCCGATTGGGAACATATTTAGTCAGAGGATTGACGAAAGAATTACTGGCACGAAATATTATCCCATTTTATTCTGCTTCTATAACAAATCTTGGTTCGCAGATGGTGGCGAGCAGGTGCGGATATATACCATTCTGGATTGATACATTTGGAACCATTCTCGATGGAAGTTCAATATATAATGATATGACTGGATATTTATCATCAAAATATATTGAATGAAATTCCAGTTGCGCGACTGCCGGGGAGTCACGTACAAAGATAAATCAGTATTTCTATGGAGCTTTGCTGGTACTATGACACAGGTGGTCGGGGGCGGGATTGGATTTTTCAAACTTTAATTGCTCCCCCAGGCTATAATAGATTTTAAAAATATCAGGGAAAATAACTTTTGCCCCTCGTTTTGCTATGCTCAGAACCTCACGGGCATTTTTTACTACATCTGCCGCTATGCGGTTGTCAATCCGTATGGGTTGGTCATTTCTATCTATGTAAGCAGTCAAATATTTCTCTATTGACGGGCACATATTTTGAATCAAAAAGACAGTCTCTCTGCCCAATACTGTTCCGAAGCGAAGAGTGTTGCATTTTCCGTATTTCTGAATTTTCTTTTTCTCAATCAGCTTAAATTTTTCATATTTTGAGGAAATCGGAACGATCCAGTAAATTTCTGGTATTTTAGAATCAGAAAACGCAAAGAAACAAGGACGGCTGTGGGGAACACCGTCGATTACATCTTTGTTCTTCATTAACTTATCATCTGGAAAGTCGAGATAATACTGGTCAGACAGAAAGTACAATTGGGCTTCTGGCATAAGTTCTACCTCCAGTATATGAAGTAACGCCCTGCCTTTCGACAGAGCGCCACCCCATTTTAATCCCGACCATTTATAAGCCGCGTATCGGGGAGCGGACACTATTTGTAGTCCCGACCATTTATAAGCCGCGTATCGGGGAGCGGACACTATTTTGTGAGTATTTCTACCCCTCCACTATCATTATACGCAACAGCGGTATTTATGTCAATGATTTTGGGTTTTGTTGTACTTTTGCTGTCTTTCCCTTTCTATATTCTATCATACCACTTTAATTTTCTCAACAGAAATCTGTATCCGGCACATGGAGCTGTCCGCCGGCAGACAGAAAAGAGGGATTGAGATCAAAGGCATAAAAAACACGCTATATTGATTGACAATGACAGAGCGATTCCGGTATATTTAATTCATAATACAGACAAAATCACGGATATGCAGGTGAACAGACATGAAAAATATCCATAGTATTGAATTTTATACGGGAAGCAAGGAAGAATTGCTTCCAGATTATGAAAAAGATTTTCCCTATATCGCTTCGAGGGCAGAGCTTGACAAGTATATAGGATGTTTCGTGCCCTGGCACTGGCACAGGACGGTGGAACTTTTTTACATGGAAAGCGGCAGTGTTGAATATACTACGCCGGGAGGAAAATTAGTGTTTCCTGCCGGGAGCGGCGGCATGGTAAATTCCAATGTACTCCATACGACAAAAGCAATGTCGCAGAGAGAACAGAACATACAGCTGCTTCATATTTTCGATGTTTCCCTGCTTGCCGGGGAACAGGGAAGCAGGATTGAGCAAAAATACATCACGCCCGTCATAACAGCCCCGCAGATTGAGGTAATCCCGCTTTTTCCGGGCAATGGGGCAGAAGAAAGGATTTTGAAACTTATTGCCACATCATTTCGTTTGTCCGGTGATGAATTTGGGTATGAAATAAAACTGCGGGAAGCCCTGACGGAAATATGGCTAATGCTTTTTCAACTGTCCCGTCCCATACGTGAAAGGGAAGGAGAACATAACAAAAGCAACGATAAAATAAAGCTGATGATGATATACATTCATGAGCATTACGGGGAGAAAATCTCTATCCCGGAACTTGCGGCGGCAGCATACTTGAGCGAAAGAGAGTGCTATAGAGTATTTCATGACTGTCTGCACATGACACCCGCAGAGTATATAAAGGCTTACCGTCTGCAAGCCGCCTGTCAGATGTTAGCGAATGGGCAGGAACCGGTTACCGTTATCAGCCATGACTGCGGTTTAGGGAGCAGCAGTTATTTTGGAAAAGTTTTTCGGGAATACGCACATTGTTCACCCACCGAATATCGGAGGAAATGGCAGAATCGTGATAGATAAGGGCAGAAATGAAATATTTTTCCTACGCTGTTTGCATTATAATGATACCTGTAAAGTAAGTCGGCTATTTACAGGAGGTGAGTGCAAAGTGTTAAAACTGGACATTCTGAACATGAAAAATTTTTTAGATACGGTCAATGCCTGTACCGGGAAAGTAAATATGCTCTGCCCGGACGGTAAAAAATTGAACATCAATGGGGAAGAAAAGATACAGGGCAGTTTGCGGCAGCAGTATTTCCAAAACCAAAACTGCCTGCGGCTTGTTTTAGAAATCCCCAATCCAACGGATTATATGAGCATTATTTCATATTATGTCGGGGATTGCTGATTTGTCTGTAACTATTTCATCATAAAGGGGCTGGACGGTTACTCTGCCAGCCCCGCCTTTTTGAAAGGAGTTAGACAGATTGGTTGTTCTGTTTATACCTTGCTTCCAGGCGTTGTGGAAAACAGTTTTCGTTAGGAGGGATATGATGTATTACGAAGCAAGTGATTTTTTGGAAACCGCGGACAGCGATACCTTAAAGCGGATCGCCCGCACAAGGGAATTGACAAGAGAATATTATTTTTCCGATTATGGGGATACAGAGAAACGTACTTCCATTCTTCGGGAACTGTTGGGTGGAGTAGGGGAAAATGTGGCAATCGATACGCCTTTTCATTGCGACTATGGAAAAAATATTTTTTTGGGAAATGATGTGATAATCAATATGAATTGTACCTTTGTGGATAACAAACCGATCCGAATTGGTGACAGGGTTTTGATCGCGTCAAATGTGCAGATTTATACATCTTCACACCCTGTTTTACCACAGGAAAGGCTTGTGCCGGATTGGAGGGAACGCAGGACAACATTTTTCAGAACTTATGCACGTCCGGTAGAGATAGAGAATAATGTCTGGATTGGCGGCGGATGTATTCTTCTGCCGGGAGTTATCATAGGAGAAAACAGTGTGATAGGGGCAGGAAGTGTTGTAAACCGTCCTATCCCGCCTGATTGTGTCGCGGCAGGGAATCCATGCAGGGTGATACGTTATTTTGATACAGACAGAGAAAGGCAGCTCCATGAAATATAAGCATATGGTTTTGACATTGACGGTACAAAGACATTTCCTATGCGATAGAATTATGAGATTATTATTACTGGATCGCAAAAATACGCGGGCTGGCTTTTGAAGATCTTCCCAGAAAAAAGAACGGCATTCATTCACAGCCCGGTCCGGATACAATCCTTTCACCAGAACTATTCTCTGAGTTTACAGAAGTATCTCTGCCTGACAGACACACACATTTCATATTCTTCCCCTACAGCAGTGCGGTCATGTTAGGGGATCTCTCCCATGTGGAGAATATCTATATCCGTACCGGGTACCCTCCGTGGACAAGGGAACACAGATATGAGGAAACAGCTGAATGGCCTGGTGGAAGACAGTCCGCTATGAAGGGGACGGATTTTGCCTTTTGTACAAACAGTATGAAAGCGGACGCTTCCAATGGCCCAGAACCGATGAATAAGGCCAGCCTCATAAGTTGATTTTGTAAGTCTCCCATTCCTGGGCCGGGATGTCCAGGGCGGACATGGCCTGTTCTGCTGTCCATTTTAAGTTGTTCATCAGGCTGTTGATATTATTTTTTGTGGTTTTTTCCTGGGTTTTCTTCATCTCTTCTTCAATCTCTTCTTTCATCAGATCCTTCAACGCCTCCCACATGACATAATTCCTCCTTATGTTCTCATAGGTATTTTTATTGGCTGCGACACTTACCTGTAAAAGCGCTTCTACATTATTCCTCTGCCCAGGTTCTGTCAGTCCCGCTGTTTTGGCCAGAAAAGCCCTGGCTTCTTCTTACTCCACGTTCCGGGATAGAAGTCTGAGACTCCCGTGGGTCTTTCTGTCCAGGAGGCTGATGACAATGATCTGGATATCCAGAAGCCGCTCTCCTCGAACATAAAAAACTCCAGCATAAGGTTCTTCTAAAGAGAATCCCATGGTTTTCAGCGTGTGAAACAGCTTCCTGGGATATTGTTCCCGGAAAATCGACACAGTCAATTCCGCAGCGGGTATCTCATCGACCTTGTCTCCAAGGCCTTTGTAGAGACAGGCATATCCTACGGTCTTGTAATAATCGTCAATGGACAGGCCGTCGCCGGGACATTTATACTCCACGATATTGTAGGTTTTAAACATGCGTCCGATCTCATTATGTACAGCCACGTCCGGCAGCTTCCTGATAATTAGGAGGTCCATGCGAAGAGGCTCTTTGCTCAGAGGATATTCTCTGAGAAACTCCAATGCCTCTGTGTCTGCCATCAGTTCCAGCTCCATGGCGCTGCAGAATCCGGGATGCCATGAAATCTCGGTGGTCTCGAAATGATTCTCCATCGTTTCCTCCTGCTTTTAAATTGGGTTTGATGAATGGTAAAGCAGGATTTCAAATAGAAAGATGAGAACTCTCAAGATACAGCCTTGCTGTAGACCGGTCTGCCCTGTGTGGGGAGTGACCGCAGAAATCATTGCTTTGCCTGTATTATAACACAGACGGTCAGGGAGCGCAACGGGATTTTGGCTAAGATTTGTTGTACTTTTGTAGTCTTTCCCTCCCTATACTGTTAGAAAAATCAGGTGATTGGGGAGGTCAATCTTGTGGAGAGTATTCGGCAAAGTTTTGAGTTCCGCAGGCACCTGATGAACAAAGACACGGGAGGGGAGGGGCTTAAAATGGGGGAGGAATCGATCCGTATGTGGCTGGAAGAGGCGGACGGCCGGGAGAGGGAGTACGAGGCCGTCGGAACCTTCGCCCTGGAGGAGAGGGACTATATGGCCCTGCGGCCTGTGGAGGACGGGGAGGACGGCCAGGTGATCCTAGTAGGGTTTCACGGAGACGAGGAGGACCGGCTGATTCTGGACCCCATTGAGGACGAGGATGAGTATGAGCTGGCTGCTGAGGTCTTTGAGGCTCTCTTCAACGGCGAGGCGGAGATAGAGACCGATTACCCGGAAGATTTCTGGGAGGCTTTCGGGATTTTTGGGGAAGGGCAGGAGTCGGAAGAGGTCACTGCGTCGGAGGACAGGGCGAATTCGGAGGCTTTGACGTCATCAGAGGACCGCTCCTATCCCGAGGAGATCAGATTGGAGGACACAGATCATGAGTGAAATCGTATATAAGACACCAAAGAGAATCGACACCGCCACCGCTTCCGGAGTGGACCGGGAACTGAAAGAGATCCTGGGGGGAGCTGCCGTGGACCTGGTGGTGGATATGTCAGGCACTTCCTACATAAGCTCCGTGGGCCTGCGGATCTTTCTGGCAGCCCAGAAGACGGTGAACAAGACGAAGGGGACCATGGTTTTAAAGGGCGTCTGCAGCCAGGTAAAGGAAGTGTTTGATCTCACCGGTTTTTCCGGGATTCTGACCATCGAGGATTAGGCTGTGGGGGAGAAGGCGAGCTGGCAGCAGAAGGTATGGATATGGGGACAGACCTTTTTTCGGGCCCTGGGTCCTCTGGGCCTCTATATTCTCATGCCGGCTCTTTCCATGGCTCTTGGCTATGTCATCGCCCACCCGGACATGACGGCCCGGGAGTTTTTTACCTATGGCGGCAATTTCTACACCACAGTGGGCATGTGTCTTACCATCTACATGCTGTACCGGGGTTCCAGGAAAAGGGGACATAAGTTTTTTGAGGATGCCACCTGCTATCTGGACCGGGTGGAACTGAAAAAAAGCCTGGGTTTTTTTGTGTTTGGGATCAGTGCGGCCGTGGCGTGTTCCTCGGTCCTGACCCTGCTGCCCAGGTGGAAGGCTGTGGCCGACTATTCGGAGGCCTCCCAGGTCATGTTCCGTGGCCGTGATATCCTTTTTACGGTCATCACCACGGTGATCGTCGGACCTCTTGTGGAGGAGATCGTGTTTCGGGGATACATGCTCAACATCTTCCTGGAATCCATGGAGGAGAAGTGGGCCGTGGGGGCGGCCAGTCTTTTCTTCGCCCTCTGCCACGGGGAAGCTCTGTGGATCTTGTATGCCTTCGTTATGGGGCTTGTGCTGTGCCGGGTATCCATAGAGGAGGACAATATTTTTTACGGGATCATGGTCCATATTGGATTTAACCTGCCCTCTGCCATTACCTGGCTGATCTCTAGTGTTCCCGCTCTTTCTCAGGGGTTTTACAGGGGAAAACTTTTGATCGCCGGATACGGGCTGGTGGGAGGGCTCATGTCCCTGCTGCTTGCCCGGGCTTACAGAAAGAAACGGACAGAAGGGTGAGGGAGAAGTGTCCGCCTATATGGGTTTGAGCCGTGAAATGGGGGAAGAATGGAGGAAATCATGAAGATCGTGAAGAAGATGGGGGCCTATGGAGCTCTGTTTCTGTTTTTGATCGTCTTTACCGGCGGCGCTCTGGCCATGGGGCTGAATTTTTTTGTCTCCGGCGGCACGGGGCAGGTGTGGGATCCGGCTGTATTTCTGGACCTTACCACCTATCTCTACGGAGGGGTGGTCACGGCTCTCATGGTCCTTCTCTACCTGCTGTTTGACAACAACACGGCCAAGCGGTCCAAGCGGGTCTTAAAGAGAAAGGCGGAGCGGATCGAGGGTGCCCTGGAAAACTCCCGCTTTCTCACGGACAAGGAGCGGGACGAGTATTTTCCCCACAAGAAGTTTAAGGCCCTGGGGGCGGAGAAAAAGGACGGGATCCCTCTCTATGCCGTGTACCATTCCAAGAAAAAGGACATGGATATCAACATCGCCTCCCCTGCCCACGGGCTGATCATCGGCGCCACGGGAAGCGGTAAGACCACCACATTCATCAACCCGGTGATCCAGATCCTGGGGCACACAAGCGCAGGGTCTTCCATGATCTGCACAGACCCCAAGGGGGAGCTGTTTCAGCTTCACTCCGGGTTTCTCCAGAGGCAGGGGTACAACGTGATGGTGCTGGATCTCCGTGACCCCTACAGTTCTTTCCGGTGGAATCCTCTGGGGGAACTCTATGACCGGTATCAGATCTACCTGAACAAGGGAAATGAGATCTACGAGCGCACCGACGACGTGAGGGAGAGCGGCCTTACCCTGGTGAACCGGGAGGACTCCTACGGGGAGACCTGGTACGAGTTCGAGGGAAAGGCCTACGCCTCGGGAAAGGAAATGCTGAATTTTATCCGCATGGAGCGGCAGAAGATTTTTGACGAGATCTATGAGGATTTAAATGACCTGATCAGCGTCATCTGTCCCATCGAGTCCCAGGACGACCCGGTGTGGGAGAAGGGAGCCCGGTCCATTATCATGGCCACCTGTCTGGCCATGCTGGAGGACAGCGGCAATCCGGAGCTGGAGATGACCAAGGATAAATTCTGTTTCTTTAATGTGAACAAGGCTATCAGCAACTCGGAAAATGAGTTCGCCGCTTTAAAGGATTATTTTAAGGGAAGGGATAAGCTGTCCCGGGCCGTGGGACTGTCCCGGCAGGTGCTGTCGGCGGCAGACCAGACTCTGTCCAGCTACATGTCCATTGCCTTTGACAAGTTGTCCATGTTCAACGACGAGGGGCTCTGCGCCCTGACCTCGGCCACGGACATCAACCCGGAACTGTTCGCCTCCCAGCCTACGGCCCTGTTCCTTAAGATTCCCGACGAGAAGGACACCCGCCACGCCCTGGCTGCCGTGTTTATTCTCTGTATCTACAAGGCTCTCATCAAGGTGGCTTCTGGGAGGGAGGATTTAAGCCTTCCGAGAAATGTGTATTTTCTTCTGGACGAGTTTGGAAACATGCCAAAGATCGACAAGTTTGACAAGATGATCACCGTGGGCAGGAGCAGGAAGATCTGGTTCCACATGGTGGTCCAGTCCTACGCCCAGTTAAACAATGTGTACGGGGACACGGTGGCGGACATCGTGAAGAGCAACTGCGGGATCAAGATGTTCATCGGTTCCAATGACATCGGCACCTGCGAGGAGTTCTCCAAGCTGTGCGGCAACATGTCCGTGGTATCCAGCAGCGTGTCCGGCTCCACGGGGGATCATTCCGGGTCCATCAACTACAGCAGCCAGATCCAGGACCGGCCTCTCATCTACCCTTCGGAGCTGATGAAGCTGAACAACAAGAAGGACACGGGAAACGCCATCATCGTCACCTTCGGCAACCACCCCCTGCGGACCAAGTTCACCCCCAGCTACAAGTGTCCTCTCTATGAAATGGGGGCCATGGATTTGACGGAGGTGAGGAGCAACATGTTCTTCGGGGAGGACGTATTTTACGACCTGGACGAGCGCAACTACCTGGTACTGGACGTGCCGGGGGAAGAGGGGGCGGCGGGCCAGGGTATTTCATGATAAATGAGGAAGATAGAAGATGAAGACAGAAGGAAAAAGGTTCATCATGGCAGAAGACAGCCTTGAGATTTACCGGCGGATCACCGGGTCCCAGGGAAATATGTCCGACGAGGAAGTTTCCAGCGGTCGATATGGGGACACGGTGACCATCGGCTCCGGCGGTGACCGGGATTCTGCCCAGGGCCCTGGTTCGTCGAGGGAAAAGGAGGACTATTCTGCAGGCCCCGGGGCTGCGGGGGAGGGGAAGAAAAGCACGGAAGATACAAGCGCCGAGGGAAAAAGCGGTGACCTTGGAGGCAGTTCCCAGGTAAACGGCCCCACGGTGGTGGAAGTGTCCATTTCCGAGAAGTTTCATGAGGATTTCGGCGTCTATGAGGAGGCTCTTAACAACAGTCAGTTTTTCTACGCCACGGTGTCCAACGGCGGGATCACCGACAAGGGAGTGTCCGTGGAGCTTCCTGCCAACATGGAGTATGTGCTGGAGAAGGACGGGTTGGAGATCCCCTACACCAGCGGACAGACTCTGGCGGAGCGGGGCTCTTATGTGCTGAGGATCACGGTCATCGAGGATCCCTCCCTGCCTTTCAGCGAACAGAAGCTGTACAAATCTACCTTCCGTTTCCGGATCCAGGAGCGGCTGCATACCACGGCTTCGCCGGAAAATTCCATGGGGGATATGCCTTATGGATTCCAGGGAGGCGGTTATGGAGGCAGCTATGGGGGCGGCTATTCTACAGGGAATTTCCCCGGCGGGACGGGCCAGGGGACAGGAGCCCTGACGGGGGAGACGGGCCTCTGGACGGCCGGCGGTCAATCGGGCCAGACGGGAGAAAGCGGGACCGGAGGGGCCGGCGGGCAACCGGGCCAGACGGGAGGAACGGGAACCGGAGGGACTGACGGGCAGACCGGGGAAGGCGGTCAGTCAGGAGAAAGCGGGGCCGGGGAAAACGGCGGCAGGTCGGGAGAAAGCGGGACTCAGGAGAGCGGGGCGGGGGAAGAACAGTCCCGGGATAATGAGTCGGGAGAAAACGGAGAGGCAGGGGCAGGAGCCGGGGAACTGATGGGGGAGGACGGCACCATTGACGGCGACGCCCTGGAGGCGGCTATTGGAAGTGTTCTGGGTTCCGGATACGGGGAGGAGGCTGTGGAGGGCTACAATCCTGTCACAGGCCTTGCCTCAGCCTATGACCAGGACAGCGGTTACTACCACCACCAGCTGGCCAGCGGAGAAGTGTTTTTTACAGACGTGCCCAACGGCATGGTCACCAACCATTCGGTGATGATCCTGACCAACGACAGTCTGCCTTTTAAGGTGTACAAGGACGGGGAAATCCTGGAGTACGTGCCGGGAACGGCCATCGAGGAGAGGGGCAGCTATTCGGTGTATCCCTACAGCGACAGCGCCGTCTATCTGTCCACCTATACGGGAAAGCAGAAGCCTCTGTTCCAGTTCCGGATTCTGGGAGAAGTGGTCAATGACATGGGAATTGTCAATGCCCCGGAAAAGGGCAGGATCGCCAAAGTCCGTTTTAAAGAAAGGGGTCAGGAGGAGACGAAAGAGTACACGCCCCAATCTTCCTGGTACTCTCTGGCAGAGGACGGAAATTACCAGATCGACCTGGAGACCGAGACAGGAATCAGCACCGTTGCCTTTGAGAAGGACACCGTCAGCCCCAGGTTTTACTACGGAATAGAAGGAAGCCATGCCACGGTGGAGTATGTGAGCCCTGACGTGGAGGGCTGCCGGATCTCAAAAGATGGAGTTCCCATCTACGAAGGCAGCCCGGTAACCGATATCTCAGATCCAGGCAATTACCAGTTGACCGTATATGACAGGGCAGGCAACGCAAGCACAGCTTCCATGGAAGTACCCTACAAGATGAACACGGCGGCAGTGCTGACCATCGTCATAGCGGTGCTGCTGGTAGCCATCGGCGTCCTCTTCGCCCGAAGAGTCAGCAAACAGGTAAAAGTGGTTTAAGGATGCGTTCCGACGACCTGGCAGGTGTCGCCGCCAGGCGGAGCGTGCCGATACCCGTAAAGGAGGAACTCCATGGAGATCGTCTATCTCGGCGGCTTTATACAACTGCTCCAGGACATTCTGGGAGGTATTTTTGACGCTGTTCTGGCCCCGGTGCTCCGGGACGTGTTCAGTATCCTGGTCAATATCTTCGGTGCCCTGCTCCACCAGATTCTCTCCAATTTACTGCTGAAACTGTGGGTGATCCTGCTGAAGCTGGTGGGATTTCTGGAGAGTATCTTCAACGTCTTTTCCGGGAACAGCGATGTGGAGGTGAAGGTTCAGGACGTGAGTGTCAGGATCACTCTGCTGGAATACTTTTTCCGTCTTGGAACCGTGCAGAAAGGGTTTCTGATCATCACCGCCGTCTCCATGGTCTTGGCCTTTCTGGCCACCATCATCGGGGTGGCTAGGTCCATGTCGGACATGGTTCTTGAGAATAAGAATCCTCTGAGCACCGTACTGAGACAGGCTTTTCAGGCAGCGGTCAGTTTCCTGGTGATCCCTATGACCTGCCTTTTTGTGCTCCAGATGTCTTCCAGGGTGGTGCTGGTGTTCAACACCACCTTCAACATCGAGAACCAGACAGCCACCATCAGCGATATTTTGTTTATCACCACCGCCGAACCGGCGGCGAGGGACTCGGACACTGCCAGGAATTATTATTCCGGACAGGGGTTTGAAGACGGGGAGCAGGTAAAGAAGGATTTTGACGTGGACAAGATCAGCTACGTCCAGGCTTACATAAGTTCTGCCCTTGTGGCGGTGATCCTGCTTTGTTCCATCATGCAGTTTATCCAGCGGATCCTGGTGATTCTGATCCTCTATCTGGTCAGCCCCTTTTTTGTGGCCATGATACCGGTGGACGGAGGAGCCAAGTTCAGGGAGTGGAGGAGCATGTTCGCCGCCTACATGTTCTCGGCCTTTGGCCCGATTCTGGCCATGAAGATCTTTTTGATCATTGTGCCTGTCATAACATCAGGCAGCGTGAATTTTGGGGTCAGCGCCGGAAACGCTGCCTGGATGCGGCTGTTTTTTATCATAGGCGGGGCCTACGCAGTGTACAAGAGCCGTCTGATGTTCGTGTCTCTGATCCATTCTTCATCGGAGAGCTCCATGGCGGAAAGCGGCGCCATAGGGCTTATGGCCGGGAAAAAGATCGGATCTCTCGTGGGAAAGGCGGCAGGGAGCCTGGCGAAAAAAGGCTCAGGAAATAAAGGCCAGGGTCAGGGCGGTCAGTCCGGCGTCCAGGCTCAGAGTCAGGCTTACAGGGGAGGCAGGTGAGAATCATGGAAGTTGTATATATGGGCATTTTCTCATGGATCTTTAACAAGGTCTTTAATGCCATTTTGTCTCCTATTTTTAAGTTTATCGCCTCATTGCTGGAAAGTGTTTTAGGGTGGCTGTTCCGCAGCGTGCTGGAACCTCTTCTGATCAATGTGCTGCAGCCTCTGTTCAAGGGTCTGATGGACCTGATCATGGAGATCCTGTCAGGGATCATCTACTCCATTTACGCAGAGTGTCTGGGGATTGTGGATGCCTTACAGAAAGGGTTCAATATCTTTTCGGGAATCGACAAGGTAATTTATAAAGACAAAAGCTACACCCTGTTAGAGCTGGTTTTTCGTCTGGATACCGTTCAGGGGGCTATGTTTAGGCTGATCGCTGTCAGCTTTATGCTGATGCTGCTTTTTGCCGTCCTGGGCACAGTCCGTTCCATGGCGGATCTGGACGGGGAATCTCAGAGACCGGTGTCCAAAGTCCTGTCCTCTCTGTTTAAGGCTCTGTTTAAGATGTTTATGATCCCTGTGGTGTCTCTGTTCGCCATCATGATGTCCTGCCAGATTCTGGTGGCCATCAACGGGGCTATCCAGGGGACAGAGACGTCTCTGGCCAGAATGGTGTTTGTGGTGTCCTCCATGGATGCCTGTAAAACGGAAGGGTACAACGTCAGTTCTGGGAAAACCGACGTGGATATCGGGATCAACGACAGCGTGAGAAAAGATTATTATAACGGGACAAAGAACTACGATAAGGCCACGGTGGAGAAGGATTTCAAGCTGAGTAAATTCGACTATCTCATCGGGTTTCTGGGAGCCGGATTTCTGATGGTGGTGCTGGCCGTGGGAATGGCCACTTTTATCACCCGTATCTTTGACGTGGCGGTCCTGTTTATCATCTCTCCTTTTTTTACGGCAGTCATGCCGTTGGACGACGGGGAGAAGTTCAAGGCCTGGCAGGATCTGTTTGTGGGCAAGCTCTTCGGCGGATACGGGGCCGTGGTGGGCATGCAGGTGTACATGATGATCTGCCCGTCAGTGATGAACGGGGACGTGAAATTCGGGGAGGGGAGTACGGAGGCCAACTACCTGATCCGCCTCATCTTCCTCCTGGGAGGGGCGTGGGCGGCCATGAAAATGGGTCCTACCATCACTTCTCTCATCAACTCTCAGGCCGGTTCGGCGGAAGGAGAGACCGCCAGGGCGGCCACGGGGGCCACCATGGCTGTGGCGGGTTTTGCCGGAAGCGCTGCCGTCCATGTGGGAAGCGCTTCTGTCCAGGCCTTTAAAGGGTGGAGCGGAAGGCGGAACGAGGCCATGAAGGAGTCTGACGCCAGAATCAGAGCCCGCCTGGGATTGTCGGGGGACAATGGGTCCGGCGGGAGCCAGGACCGGGGAGGCGGCGGAAGTTCCGGAGGGGCTTATTCTGGAAGAGGGTCTTCATTCTCAGGCAGCGGCACCTCGGCGGGGGCCATGGAGGCGGCCCGCCGGATGTCCCACGGGACAGGAGGAAGCTCCGGCTCGGGCGGCGGCAGCGGTACTGGCTCGGGAGGAAGTTCCGGTTTTGGAAGCGGCTCCAGCATGGGAGGCGGTATCGGCTCGGGAGGAAGTTCCGGTTCCGGCGGCAGCTCCGGCCCGGGAAGCAGTTCCGGTATGAGAGGCAGTTCCGGCCCAGGAGGAAGCGCCGGTTTTGGCGGCGGCTCCGGCATGGGAGGCAGTGCTGGTTCCGGCGGGGTTCAGAGAGGCCGGGGCCAGGCCAGACGTGTGGGAACTCTTTTTTCAGGCAGGCTCTCTCTCAACAAGTCCGAGGGGGGACACTCCTACCTGGGAATCGAGGGAAAGAGGACGAAATTCGGCCGGGGCGCCGACGGAAAGTTCAATGCCAGATTCCTGGGAGTAGGCTACCGTGTGGGAAGAGACGGCAAGATGGACAAGGTTTCCCTGCCCTTCATGCGGCTTAAGAAGGACGACCAGGGCAAGTGGCGTGTGGCCAAGGTGAAGACGCCTGTGGTGTCCTTTAAACGAATGGAGACCGTGACCAGGAATCCGGATGGCAGCGAGAGCCGGAAGATCGGCAGCATGTACTGCAGTGATTTTAAGATGACCAATTTCAAGGCCCGCTACGACCAGGAGACAGGGAAAGTGGAGACTCACAGCAAACTGTGGAACTATTACCAGAAAAACGGGGACGGCGAGTATGTGAAAACCCACCGTCAGCTGTTTGGAGTCCGCACGGAATTTGAGAAGCAGGCAGACGGCAGCTACCACGAGACCAACCGGACGGGGACCTTTACCAACACCAGCTATTCTTATGATGAGCAGGGAAAGAAACATGTGGATTTCCTGGCCACCAGAAGGCAGATGGACGGAGGGAAAGATGAGCAGGGAAGGCGGATCGACACGGGAAAATACCTGTTTAAGAGGGACACTCAGGCAGACCATGGAGGAGATCAGGGATGAGGATCATACCGAAACGAACGAAAGTGAGAATGGAGCTGTTCAAGGGCATTGAGCTGATGGACGTTCTGGTGGGCAGTATGGGGATGGGCCTTGCTGTCTCCATTCTGGTGTCCAATCTTCCGGGAAGGCTGATGCTCATGATGGCGGTGATCCTGATCACCGTGGCCCTGATCTTTCCATTAGACGACGACAAGGGATACCAGCTTCTCTTCTATGTGGTCAAATATTTTGCCAGAGGACGGGTGTTTCACCGGAGGGATCAGACAAAGTCTTCTTCCGCCTTTTCCGTGGAGGACATTACGCCGTTCACGGACATTGACGGGGAATTTATCCGGTACTTAAACGGCCACAGCGCCGTGGTCATGAGGGTTCCGTCGGTGGAGTTTCGGTTCTACAGCGAGAGCAGACAGAACAGCATGATCGACCGGTGTTTTGGGGCCGTCCTGCGCACCGCCGCCGCGGACGAGACCATCTGTCTGGTGAAGCTGGACCAGCCTCTGCTTTTTGACGATTTTATTGAGGGCGAGAAGGGCAAGGAGGAGGAACTGGAGGAGGCCTATTTAAATGATCTCTTCAACGACGAGGAGCTGACGGTTCGGGTGGGGATCATCTATGACCGGATCCGGCAGCTGGAGAATTTTAACACCAGGGACCAGGTGTTCCAGCCGGTCCATTACCTGATGTTCTGCCACAAGGACAAGAATTTCCTCCACAATCAGATCCGGGAGGCCATGGCTTCCTTTGCTGTCAACAACATGGAGTGTCATCAGCTCACAGGGCCGGAGCTGGCCATTTTCCTAAAGTACAGCTATGGCATGAATTTCGACGAGAGGGAGGCCTGGGATTTAAAACCAGAGGATTTCCGCAACTGGATCATGCCCCAGACTGTCAAGTTCGGCCCCAGGACGGTCCAGTTCGACGATCTGATCACCCACAATTTCCGTGTCCGGGATTACCCTATGATGGTGGGAAATGCCTGGGGGGCAGGATTTTTCAACCAGATGGGCACCAAGGTGGTGATGAAAATGACCCCCATGGACCGGTACAAGGGGATCCGGCAGATCGACCGGTCCATCGACGAGCTGAGGGAGCAGGAGTCCAGTACCAGCAAGACCAGCAAGCTGATGGAGGTGGGTATGCACATCGACACCCTGTCAGAGGTTCTCCGCCTTCTCCAGGGGGAGAACGAGGTTTTGTTTAATGTGGGAACCTTTGTGACGGTCAATGACTATGAGCTGTCCCAGGCCCGGCGTCAGCCGGTTGGAGAAAATTCCCGGAAGCTGGCTTCTTTTAAGCGTCAGGTCCGCCGGGATCTGGCGGAGGAAGGGTTCAAGGTGACGGACCTTATGCTTCAGCAGTTCGAGGCCTACAGTTCTTCCCAGCTCTCGGGATACGACGCTTTTAAAAGCTACCAGAGGGGAATTCACTCCAACTCCGTGGCCGCCTCCTTCCCCTATGTGGTCCGCCATCTGCGGGACAAGGACGGGATCTACATCGGCCAGTCCGGGGGCAGCCCGGCGTTTATCAATTTTTTCCAGAGGGACAAGGAGAGGGTCAACAGCAACACGGTGATCATCGGAAAGTCGGGTTCGGGAAAATCCTATGCCACCAAGACCATTCTCACCCAGCTGGCGGCGGAAAACAGCAAGATCTTTATCCTGGACCCGGAGAATGAGTACACCAAGCTGGCCCAGAATATGCACGGGAAGATCATCGACGTGGGCAGCGCCAGCCAGGGACGGCTCAATCCTTTTCATATTATCACCACCCTCTCCGACGAGGAGGAGGGCAGCGGCGAAGACCAGGCAGCCACCAGCTTTCACACTCATCTCCAGTTCCTGGAGGAGTTTTACCGGCAGATTCTTCCCGGGATCGATTCTGACGCCCTGGAGTATCTGAACACCATGACGATCCGCATGTATGAGCAGAAGGGAATCGACGAGAACACGGATTTAAGCCAGCTGGAGCCTGGGGATTACCCCATTTTTGACGATCTTTACGACAAGATCATCAACGATGTCCAGACCAGCTCCGGCGACTATATCAAGAACAACTTGAAGGTGCTTCTAAACTATATCTCCAAGTTTGCCCAGGGCGGCCGCAACGCTGTGCTGTGGAACGGGGAGGCCAGTATCAGCACCAACGAGAACTTTATTGTATTTAATTTCCAGTCTCTTCTTGCCAACAAGAACAACATCATCGCCAACGGCCAGATGCTTCTGGTGCTGAAATGGCTGGACAATGAGATCATCAAAAACCGGGAATACAATATGAAGTATAAGGCCAACCGGAAGATCGTGGTGGTCATCGACGAGGCCCATGTGTTTATCGACAGCAAATATCCCATTGCCCTGGACTTTATGTACCAGCTGGCCAAGAGGATCCGGAAATACAACGGCATGCAGATCGTGATCACCCAGAACATCAAGGATTTCGTGGGCACCGAGGAGCTGGCCCGCAAATCCACGGCCATCATCAACGCCAGCCAGTATTCCTTTATCTTCCCCCTGGCCCCCAACGACATGGAGGATCTGTGCAAGCTGTACGAGAAGGCGGGAGCCATCAACGAGAGCGAGCAGGAGGATATCGTCAACAACGGCAGGGGCCGGGCCTTCGTGGTCACATCGGCGTCGGAGCGGACCTGCGTGGATATCGTGGCGGCTAAGGGGATCGAGGAGCTGTTTGATATGTGATTTGTGAAAGCCAAGGTTGTGAGAATATTCTGAAATTATATTCCATACAAAGCCTGGTACACCAGGCATTCCGCTTAAGCCCAGTAAAGCAAAAAACAGTCGGGCAGAGGGCCCTCCTGTTTTTTATGGTCTTAAGCTCCATGGTGTAATGGCTTTTCCTGGAATATAATTTCAGAATATTCAGCCAGGTTTTTGGTTTCTGGAATAACAGATCAACAGCTTGTCAGGATGAGTCCGACCGCTAGGGAATGGAGAAGCGGGGTGCCGGATACCAGTGACAGTCGTTTGGCAATGACTGAAGCGGGGCGTAGATACGTGGTGTGAAGCGATTCGTGGTATCAGGGGGCGAAAGTCAACATCGGTAGGAAAGGAAGAGATTATGAAGAAGAAAAAAATGGGGAGAGGGGCGGTGGTTATTCTTCCGGTTCTGGCGGCGGCTTTTTTGGGGGCCGGGTGTTCGCCTGAAAAGGCCCAGCAGGAGGAGACTGTGAGTGTGGTGGCTGACGGCGTTCTGACGGTGGGAATTCTGGATGGGCAGGACCCTTATGCCAGGAAAGAGGGCAGTGAGTTTGTGGGCATGGAGCCGGAGATTTTTCGGATTCTGGCGGAGAACCTGGGGGTCACGGTAGAGTACCGGCAGGCGGAGGATGTCAGTCAGCTCATGGCTCTTCTGGACGACGGGGCTGTGGATCTTGCCGCAGGCCGACTGACCATGACGGAGACCTACAGGGACACCCACCTGGCCTCCCGCAGTTACGGAAAGCAGGGGCTGTATCTCATCACACGGAGGAACCGGTATGTGGACAATCTGGCAGGATATTCTGACGGAACCGTGGGACTTTCCTGGCAGATTCCGGGGTTTGAGGCGCTGAACATTCCTTTTATAGGGGAATTGGGCCGACAGACCTACGGCGATGTGGGACAGATTCCGGAGGACGTGAAGGAGGGGGTGATCCTGGCGGGGATCTGTACGGAGCGGGAGGCCCTGGGGCTTCTGGGCCGGGATCAGGAGATTCAGGCCATGGAACTGAGGGAGGGGCCCAGGATCAGCCAGGTCTTTTACACGGCGCCGGGCCAGGAAACCTTTGTGGCCAGCCTGAACCAGGCCATCAATACCTTTCTCGACCAACAGGCTCAGGAGGAATAGCCATGGCATTTTTTGACAGTCCCAAAAACAGAGCCCTCTGGGAGAGAAAGCTGTCTGTCCTGAGGGAGGAGAAGGCCAGAAGGAAGACAAACGGGTATTCCCCGGTGGACAGGGAGGGGAAGGCAGGCAGCCGCCAGGACAACCCTTACCGAAAACGGATCACCATAAAGGAGCTGGAGGCCCGGGTGGAGGGGGAACAGACTCGCCGAAGGGAAAGACCGGAGCGCCAGGCAAGGCAGGCCCAGGGGGCCATGGAGAGGGGCGGGAAGCCGGGACAGGAGTTTCGGGAAACAGGAGGTCAGCCTGGCGCTGAGTATCGGGAAACGGAACGTGGTCAGGCGGGGGAGTTTTTGACAGAGAGAAATCAACCTGGCCGTGAATTACGGGAAACGGGGATGGCTCAGGACCAGGCGGTGAAAGAGACGAAGGGAAGGCAGTTATGAACCGGGAGGAGCATGGCCAGGCAGTTGTGAGCCGGGAGGATCCGGATCAGGCAGTCAGCCGCCGAGTGGACCGGGGCCGGACAGGCAGAGGCCGGGCGGCGAAAAGGAGGATCGCCCTCTGGGCCGGTTTCCTTCTGTCCTTCTTGTGGCTCATGACTGCCTTTGCCCAGGGCGGGCCCATTCCCTGCGTCATGACAGGGGAGGACGTGGGAAACGGCTACGAGTACACGGTTTCCGGAATCGGCAGTTTTACGGTCAATGGCACGGAGGGAGAGACCTTGCAGGCGGCTGTGTTTGACCTGGATGAAAATTGTTTTCCTACATTGTGGCAGGACGGCCAGGAGACAGGGTTTCAGGACGGAATCGTGCTGGACCCCGGTTCCTACGAGCTGCGGATCTACTCCACACCGGAGCGGGACGGCAACTACGGCGTCTTTACCTTTCAGATCGACAACGATTACACAGAGGCTCTGCGGTCAGCGGCGAATTCAGGACAGGTGACGGTAGAGGAAAATCCCCCTCTCACTCTGAAATACAATGAAAAAGAAGGGCTGTTTCGCTATATGCTTCCAGACGGCCAGTATTTTGACACCAACGTGCCCGTAGGCGGGTGGTTCCGGGGCCAGGCCAGACTTTCTCTGTCCGACGGCCTCATGGCCTTTCAGGTCCGCCGGGACGGGGAGTTGACCGATTTTTCCGACGGGCTTATGTTCAATCAGCCGGGAAGCTATGAGATCGTCATGAAAGACAATCTTCTGGGCCTGGCGGGAGAGGTGAGCTACCATGTGACCATAGGCTTTCGCCTTTACATAGACAGAACCATGAACCTGTCCCACATAAACGCTCCCATGGGCCTGTCTGTGGCCTCTGTTCTTCTGGACGGAGAGCCGGTGGAATCAGGGGAAGATTTCTTTCACACGGAACAGGACGGCCAGTATAAGATCTTGTTTGCGGAGCCTGGGGGCAAAGGCTTTTGGGAGATGAATTTTACCAGGGATACCGTGGCCCCGGCGTTGAGATTTGATCGGTATGTGGACCAGTGCTTTCTGGATGGTCCTGTCACTTTCACTTCCTCAGAGCCCATGGCCACAACCCGTATCCTGCGCAACCGTCAGGAGGCCTATGCTTCCATGGGGCAGATCGCCGCGAACGGGGTCTATCATGTGGAGGTAAAAGACCAGGCGGGAAATATGCGGGACTATGATTTTTCCATACAGAACCGGTATTCTGTCTGGAATAAAAAACTGCTTGTAATTCCTTTTGCCATTCTTCTTCTGGGGGCGGCAGGTTTCGTCTACTGGAGAAGGACCATAAAGGTGTTATAAAGAACAAAAAACATATTCCAAACAAGGAGGAGACATGATGTCAGGAATGTTAGAACTTGTTGCCCTGACCGGCGGCAACCCGTTTCAGACGGCAGCAAAGCCCATCGTGGACCTGATCAACATGGCGGCAGGGCCGCTTCTGTTGATCGTGGGAGCCCTGGGAACACTGTACTGTGTATTTCTGGGAGTAAAACTGGCGAAGGCCGAGGAGCCTCAGGACAGAGAGAAAGCAAAGGGGGCGCTGAAAAACGCCATCATCGGGTTTGTGCTGATCTTCGTATTGATCACGGCGCTGAACCTGATGCTTCCCGCCATGACCAAATGGATGAACACACAGGGCGGAACCGGGATCTCACTGGAAACCAAACAGTCGGGAAGCTGATTTGGGGTCAGGGTTGGCGGGAAAGTCCGTCGAACCCCGCTCCTGTTCCCATTCGGGCACGCTTTCGCTCTGGTTGCCCCTGCAGCGGTACTAAGCTCGCGAAATACGCGAGCTAAGGACCGGCGGGGCAAATGTCCCTCATTGGGAACAGGAGCGGGGTTCGACTACTACACCGGCAAGCCTGAAAATCGCTCCCTAAAAATATGTTCCGCTCGTTGTGTATTCACAGACTTAGAGAGATAGCAGTTATACCTTGGGCCACAGAAAACTTTACAGGTAGAGATTCTATTTCCGTGGCTTCTTTTTGTGGCTTGCCAGGATGTAGTCCCGTCAGGATTGGAATACCAATGAGGGACATTTGCCTCGCCGGTCCAAGAGGAATTGCGCTGAAGCGCAAGCAGGTCATCAACCTGACGGTTGGTGACATCACGTACCGCTGCAGAGGTGTCCGAAACCGCCACTGGCGGCTTTCGGACATGCTTGGCAAACCAGAGCGAAAGCGTGCCCGAATGGTATTCCAATCCTGACGGGACGGACCTTCTGCCAACCCACAAAAAACGGAAAGGATTTTGAGAAATGCGGATTGTGAAAAGGATAATATGTGTGGTTTTGTCAGCGGCATGTGTTTTTTTCACAGGCTGTAATTCCATTATCTATAACGGGGATTTTCGGTTTCAGAGTTTTGAGCCTGAGACACTTCCTCCGGTTTTTGATCTCAATGAGCAGGTGGGTGCCAGGATCCAGGCTGTGACAGAGGAGGATCAGGAGAGAAAGTATGATATAGAAGGCAGGGATGCCTTTTATATTCTCCCGGATCATGAGAGCGAACCGGAGAAAATCATTGATTTCAAGGTGCTGGATTACACGGACCAGGGTGATTTTATCTACGCTTACCGCACGCCTTATTACGGAGAGCAGGCCTCTGGTGTCCTGGCGGTTCAGGGGACAGCGCCCCAAAAGACAGAAGACGCCACAGAGAAAGAGACAGAGGAAGCTGCGGGGAAAGAGACAGAAGACGCCACAGAGAAAGAGACAGAAGACGCTGCGGAGAAAGAGGCAGGAGGCGCTGCGGGGAAAGAGACGGAAGGCGCTGGGGAGAAAGGGCCAGAAGGCACAGCGGAAAAGGATACCGGAAATGATGTGCTGGTTTTGATGTCCTATAATCCCTGGACCAGGGCTTACAAGGTTTTCTACAGCTGTATTCTGGACGGCGGCAGGAATAAGGCAGACGGGGCAGATCAGGCGGAGACGGGAAATTCAGCGGAAAAATCCAGGGTCATGGCCAGCCGCCTGGTGAGAAACAGGCAGTATTTTATTTTCAGCGGAACCACGGCCTATGTGTATGATGATCAGGGCAGGGAACTTTACCGCAATGATTTTGGAACGTTGATCAGCCAGGAAGCGTCACGGCTGAAGCAGAAGGCGGCCAGCCGGGGAGGGGAAAAGGCGGCTGAGCTGCTGGCCAAAGCGGAAGTCACCATTTCCGATGTGGTCATGGACGGAATGTGGTACGTGTATATCCCTATTACGGTGGAGCTTCCCATGGAAGAAGAGGGGGAGGGAGATGACGGGAACCTTGAAGAAAATGAGGTGGTGGAAAATACCACCTTTACAACCATTGTGGCCTGCTACGACCTGGATATGGGAGGCAGGGACTCTGCTGTGGGTTTTTATTCTCAGAACACGGCGTGGGAGGACCAGGTAAGGTGCTGGCAGACCTTGAATACAGAGGACGCCAACACCGATGAAGAGGGGATTTTCCACAGTCTGGAGGATCTGGAACGCTACATGGAACTCTACACCATGGACAACATCAAGGCCGGGCTGGCAGGTAAGGTTCCGGACAGGTTCAGCCCTTTCCGAACCACCAACAACACCCTGAACATGGAACTGGCAGGCGTTCCCAGCCTGTTTTCTTCTACCCTGTACCGGATGAGCCAGAGCAACCAGGTAAAGGGTTCCTGTCAGCTAACCCTGGGGCAGTTGTTGGAGGCCAATGATTGGAGCTGGAAAAATCTCAGGAACCGGTGGCTTTTTTATTTGGGAATCTGGGCGGCCTGGGAAGGCAGGTATCAGCCTGAGATTTTCTGGAGGTATTTTGACGAGAATCAGAGGAAAGAGATGGGAGGGGCGGCAAAGGAGTCTCTGGCCCTTCTGGCCCAGGGAGATCAGGGAATCAAGAACCGGCTTAATCTCGGCATGGATCCGGGAGATTATCTTCTGATCCCATGGCTGGCGCCTGGAAACTGGCAGCAGGACCAAAACGTCAACCAGGAACCCTTTGCCGGCCAGACAGCCGATGGCCTGGAGGCAGTTTACGCCTACAAGACCAGTATTTATGAGGGGGCAGGGGGAAGGCAGGCGGTGAGCCGCTACGCTGACATTGAATTGCCAGGCCAGTATCAAAGCCCCAGTCATTCCAGGCCCGCCATGGAGGTTACGGCCAGGTCTGAGGAAGGTGATCTGGCCCCTGTCAGGGAATTTTCCTACTATGAGACTGTGGGACAACTGGGAGAGCCTGTACGGGAGGAAGCCGGAGACGGTGAGTCGGGGAGTGATGATGGACAGGAAACCAGTGGCAGCCAGCCGGGAGATTCTGGCGAAGCGGAAGGTGATGGCGGTCCGGGGGACTTTGGCGGCGGAGAAGACAGTGAGGGGGAATCCGGCGGGTCAGAAGGGGGAGGCGATTCCTCTGTACAGAGGGTGGTCAAAACCATACAGGAGACCCTGGCTCCCTATCCCACCGGGTATCGCCTGATTTTCCCAGAGGGAACAAAGGTGAACTGGATCGAGGAAGTGGACACGGGAGAGATGGTGGCAGCCTCCGGGGAGCTGGGAGGGATCTACTACACGGAAATGGAACAGACAGAGGAAGAGGCAGATAACCAGGAACCGGTAAAAAGCCGTATCCGCTACAATAACGGCAGAGACATTTTGTGGGATCAGAATGTGCCGGGACGGGCCGTTGATGTGGGAATGCTCTATGATTCCAATGAAGACCCGGCTGGGGGAGAGGGTACGGAAGTAGTCTTTTATGTGACCGATGAGGGAATCAAATTTTATAGAGCCAAAAATCCGGACGGCACCTTCGATGTGGGGGCAGGGCTGTTTCTCACTTTGGACAAACTTTCCTCCCCGGTGAAAAGCTATGGGGTGAGCCATTATGGACAGGAGACCCTGACCGGTGAAAAGACGGAAGGGCAGCTTTGGGTTTCCCAGGAACAGGAGGACATGATCAGGGAGAAGACGGAAAAGGGCAGGGCGTCGGACACCTACGGGGCGGACCAGTTCTGTCTTTTAAATAAAGATCAGGTGGTAGTCAGTTCCCTCTCAGAGGGAATCATGTTGGTGAATCTGAACAACGGACTTGCCATCAGTCTCAAGTCAGGGGCCTATTACCGGGCTTTTCCCTATAAAGAAGCTGACGAGGGCGGGTCTGTCAGCCGGAAATTCATGGTGGTGGGATATGACACAGAGGAATATGTCTATCAGTCTTCGGATATCTCCAGGGCCAAGTGCTATTCCATGGATTTGGATGAGACCCAGAGAGCCCTGGAGGGCCAGGCCATGAGGGACCATCTGGACAGTCTGGCTAATGGATATCTGGACAGGACCCACAGGCTTTCCTGGTCACAGGGTGAGGGAGTCGACAAGGCCGGAAGCTACAAGATCCTGGAGCCTGACCAGGAAGAAAAAGAGGCCGACAGACAGGCCAGAGTCCTTTTTTACGGGAGCGAAGAAGATCAGGACCTGGAACTGGAACATATAGCCAGCCAGATGGGATTTTCCCGTATCTCGGAGGATACCAGAACTTATGGGCGTTGGCTGAGAGAAAAGCTGTTGGACCAGAGAAAGGCTGTCCGGGAAATCTATGAGCTGGCAGGCCTTGGGCCGGGGATTCCCTTTCCCGCTCAGGATGCGGAACTTCTGGAGAAGGAAGGGCTTCTGATCAGCGCCGCCTACGAGAAGACCTTGGAGAATCTTTTAGTGGACTTGAGACTGTCCGACCAGGCCATAGGAAACATGGAACCGGCCAGGCGGCAGGAGTACCGGAAATATCAGCAGGAGAGGCAGGCGGCGAAGGCCCTCAATGACAGGGAGAGCCAGTATCAGGACCAGCAGAAGGCCCAGGATGCCTTGGAAAAGCCATGGGATCCCAATATGAAGACGGAAAAGGAACTGGCTTCCATGGAAAACATGGCCTGCTATGAGACGGTGCTGGGGGACATACGGCAGAGTTTCCTGGATCAGGGAGAGGATAGCCAGTGGGAACCTTATCTTAAGGATCTGCTGGGACGGGTCAGCCCTGACAGCGTGGTAAACAAACAGGAGCAGGGCCTGGAGCAATTTTATGAGCTGACAGGGTTCAGCCCTGAGATTGTGGATCGGGAGTCTCTTCTTCAGAAATTGTCCGCCATGAGCCGGATACGGGAGATAGAGGAACTGATCGTAGAAGAAAAACTAAAAACGGCCGGCTATCAGACCAGCCCTTTCCGAGAAGAGTTTAAGAACTATCAGGAGACGGTGTTTGAGACAGAGGAGGGCAGGCGAAAGGCCTTTCGGTCCGCTGAATTTTACCAGGTTATTAAAGAGATGAGGGAACCTCTGGACAGAGCTGAGAAAAAGACGGGAAGAGGGGGCTGGGAGGAAACACTGTCAGAGATTTTGGGAAAGTGCGGAGTCGGACTTGTGCTGGATATGGATACGGAAAAAGTGAAGAAAAAATCGGAACCTTGAACCGTGTTGCCTTGGGGATTCGCGGGGCCTCTGGGCAGGGTTTCCTGTCTGGGTTTAGGTTTCGTTTAGGTATTCGTGGGGCCCTCCGTGAGCCTGGACCGTCTGGGCTCAGAATTGCTAAACGTTCCGAAGAGCCCGAAAAACAGGTCTCTTCTCCACAGCATTAATTCGCCCTGACGGTCCAGGCTCACGGAGAGCAACGACGGAATTCGCTTAACTAAGTGACATGAGGATTGCAGGAACACAAAGGGCGGAGTAATCCGGTATCAGAGGGGTCAAAAGACCTTTTGACCCCAACATCGTGACATCGGTTCAGGATTGCCAGACACTGCTGGTATTCATTCGCTCTGGCAGGAGACGCTGCCCGGAGGGCAAAAGCGGAATGATCGGCTTCCCAACGGAACTTTTGGTGGGAACCTGGGGAAATGGAGGAAAAATCATGGGAAAGAACAGAGGTAAGATGGGAAAAAGAGCAGGGGTCTTCTGTCTGATCTTTATGTGTTTATTTTCAGACACGGCTTTCGGTGCCGGTTGGGAGAGAGTGGACGGCGGAGGCTGGAGATACGTCCAGGAGGACGGAAGTTTCGTCCATGACGGATTTTCCCCGGACGGATATTATGTGGACAGCAGCGGGATCTGGCGGGAGAACCGGGAGATCCTGGGAGCCCGGATTCCCAACCGGAATACGTTTCTCACAGCTTCCCAGGCGGGAAGCCTCCTGTCCTGGGAGGAGCGGATGAGGGCCATGATGAAGACTGTGGGGGAGGACTGCGGGGAATCCCGGAGCGTGACCCTGGAGGATAAGAGGATCACCTATCTCGGGCCGGAGGATCAGGAACTGTTCAGCTTTTATAAAGAGGAGGCCACGGATGGGTATATTTTACGTCTCAAGTGCAAGCTGAGCAATACCAGAGGGTCGAAAAATAATACCATATGGTACGATTTTCAAGCCCTCTCAGCCTTTTTGGCAGGGGTTTGTCCAGGGGGAGTTGTGGTGTCAGAGGCGATTTATTCCAGCTGGGAAGAGACAAACAGTTATGGGTTGAAAAATGGAACCTGGATTCCGGCGGGAGGCGTGCTGATCCGGTATGAGGCGGTGTCGGGAGCCGGTATCTATCACATTAAGGAGGCAGGGGGGCAGTAGTATGCCAAAATCCGGGGTGGTATTGGAGGGCGGAGCAGGGGGCGCTTATGAGCAGGTGAAGGCCCAGTTTGTCCGGCTGTTCGGCGGAGGGGACCCTGATTTTCAGGTGACCAAGGCCAGCGTGGGAGACGTACTGGACCGGCTGAGAGTGGAGGGGGAATCTTACAGGGAAAAGTATGGGATCGAGGTCAATGACAGCAATCTGGAGATGGCTGTCAACCATGTGATCACCAACCTGACAGAGGGTGAGATCGCTCTGAGCTTTTACACGGACAGGCCCATGCGGGCGGTGCTTGTGGGAAGGGAAGAGATCCCGGCTGTCACTCCCGTGCTGCCCTTAAAACCACCGGTATCCCCCAAACCCGCCTCTCCCGGGGGCTGGAAACAGTTCTGGTCCGGGTTTGGATTTTACCAGAAGGAAATGTCTGACCTTGAGGCTCAGGAGAAAGACTATGAGATCTCTCGGGAACGGCAGGAGCAGTACCGGAAAAATCAGGAGGCCATGGCCGACTATGCCAGACAGGTGGAGGAGAGGGAGCAGGCCAGGGTCCGCCCGGTGGAGGAAGGTTCCAAAAAGGAGGCCAGGACCAGAAGATCCTTTGACAGCCTGTCTGGGCAGTTTCTGCCGGAAAAGGGGGAGAGGCGGAGGGAAAGGCCCTGCCGGGAAAACAGGCAGGAAATTTCCAGAGATTTTGGAGAACCAGGTGAGAGAGGACATTTGCCGGGAAGTAGAAAAAAATAGGAGGGAGCGATATTATGGAATTTGATTATCGGTTGTTTTTTGGAGAGGAGATCAATGACGAACGGTTTTTTGCCGCTCTCACGGACACCAGCGGGATCGCCACCTTAAGCCGTGGGGTGTCCAGAACCAGTTTTGTGCTGATGTATGGCCTGGCCTCCGGGTATACTCTGGACCAGATGGCGGCCATGTCCCCGGAGGAGAAGCGGAGGCTCGGGGAGGGAGCCGTGGATTTTATGAGGAGAAATCCCACCCAGAACGTGACCGAGGGGGAGGCGAACCAGAGCCTTCGGGCCTACGGCCAGATGTACCGGAGAGCCGCCGACCAGCTGGACCGGGAACCTTTTCCTGAGCTGGATCCGGCGAGGCCGGAGACTTTTGAGGCTGCCAGACAGCGGCTGGAGACCTTGACCAGCCTTCACATCGACTATTCCCAGACCAAGGAGCGGGTGGCGAGAAAAGCGGCTTTTGTGGACGGGTTCGGCGGGGAGGAGGATCTGAGGACCTATGACCGGCGCATGGACAGCAGGAGTTTTTTTATCCAGGCAGCAGGGTCCGCCTATGGCAGGGAGAGTTCTGTCGGCCTGGGAGAAGCCGTGAAATTCCGGTATATGGTGGAGCGCCACAGCCGCCTTTACGGGGAGGCCGGGGGAAAGACTCTGGGCGAGGCGGGAGGGATCCTGACTCATGGAAGGTCTTATGGGGAAATCGCCGCTGAAATGGGGCAGATCCACCAGATCGCCACGGAATTTTCTACCTCCCGCCCCGGCCGGCTGGAGGCCTACCTGAGAGGAGAGGGCAGTTTTCTGGATCGAAAGGGAGAACAGGAACTGCAGAGGGAGATCAGCAGCTTCGGGAAAATTTTTGATGACAACGTGAGAAGGCAGCAGGAGGGACGCCGCCGGTCACGGGAGGAGGAGCGGCTCTTTGACGCCTGGTATCAGGACAAAGAGAGGGCTTTGCGGGAGGAATACGGCCAGGCCATGATCCAGGAGTGGCGGGAGGGCAGGATTCCCGCCAATATGATAAACGGCGGCGGAAGAAATGCCTCCGGCTTGCTTATGGACCAGAGAAGCTACGAGGAAAAGCTGCCTTTTATCGCCCCGGAACATGAGCCTGTGGCCCGCTTTCTCTTGTCCGCCATGAATCGGATCAACCAGGAGGCGGATAGGGAGCAGCTGCGGCTGACCACCCTGGCCAGCATAAAGGAAGATTTGGCGTCGGGGAACCGGGAGGCCGCCAGGAGAATCCCTGATGAGGCCATGAGGCAGAGAATCCTCGGAGGCATAGATGGGCGTATGGATCAGGCCAGGAAACCCCTTGTCATGGGGAGCGACGAGGACAACATGCGGATTTTCCTTGGCGCTGTCTTTAACCGGATCAGCCAGAACGGGCCTTATTCAAGGGACTCTGACAGGCCTGTGGATCCCAGGGCGGCTTTTGAGGAACTGCCGGAGCCGGTTCAGGAGTCTGTCCGCCGGGGGATGGAGAGGGAGATCCGTGAGAGGGCGCCGGTGGGGCTTAGAAATCTTACCATAGAAGAGATCATGGATATTCAGCCCCTGCCCATGCGGCACCCGGACACTCTGACCATGAATTTTGAGGAGAATCCCCACATCGACGCCAACACCCTGGCCGCCCACATGGCCAAGCCTTCCAGGCTGACGGACATGGAGAAAGATTACGCGAAAAATACCTTCGACACCACCTTCGCCTATCTTGGCGCCGGGCGGCAGCAGGATCTTATGAGACGGGCTGGCCTGGACCAGTTTGACCTGATCATGATCAACGGCCAGTCGGTCCGGGAGCGTTTCGGGGAGAAATATAAGAACCTGGACCCGGAAAAACAGGCGGAGATGTTTCGTTATGAGACCGTGGCCGCCGGTCTGAAGCCGGATCAGAAGATCTCTTTTGCCGTCCTTGAAGAGCAGCCCGACCATACCTACGCCTTAAGCTCCCCCATAGCCGTCAACCGGGGAGGGCTGCTTCACGAGCCCAGGCCTACGGCGGGACAACGGTTTTTAAACTTCCTGGGAATTCGGAAGATCACTCCCTTAAAAGAACAGTGGCAGCAGGCCAACCAGATGGAGGCGGAAAGCCGGGAAGCCTTCAATTCCCAGAGCCGGAAACTGACTGGAGGGCTGACCAGGCTGGCCATGGTTGAAAAGGACAGACAGTTCAGGGGAGCGAAAAGGATAGATCAGGAATTTGAGCAGCTTTTGGGAGTTCCTTTTCAAGAGGCGCACACGGAACAAAAAAAGAATCCTTCGGATACAATGGACGGTTTCGCCAATTTCTACCGGATCAGTCTGCCTGGCAGCAACAGCCGTCCAACCTGTACCATGGCCATTTTACACGGACAGATGCTGAAAAACGGCATGTCTCTGGAAGATCTTCTGAACCCGGAGGCAAAACTGGACGAAAAGAAGCGTATCGCCCAGGAGACCAACGCCGCTCTCAGAACCCCGGAGGGAGTGGGCAGAGTGGTGGCGGACGCTGTGAAGGAATTTTCCAGGGTGGACTTAAAAAAGGAATTTTCCCAGCTCCTGGGGAGAGAAGTGGACACCCCTGAGAAGATGATAGAGGCCATGAGTTCCCAAAAAGATCTGGCCACGCTCATGCCTGCCATGACCTATCTGTTTACGAATCAGAGGGAATTGCAGCAGATGTCCCAGGGGTACTATCTTGGGGAGAACCTAATGGGAGACGACATGAGAAAATCCAGGGATGAGTATTTCCGAAATATGACTCCCGAGGACTGCGAGGCCAGAAGGAATATTCATATGTTCAACAGTGCCATGTATAAAGGAAATCTGTACATGGGTTACGTGAATGGGATCATGGGGGATCCAAAGACCATGAATGATCCGAAGGCGATCTGGAATATGGCGGCCCAGACGGCGGTGATGCGGGAGCTGATCCGGCAGGTTTCTCAGGCCGATACCATGGGGAAGACGGTGATTCCTATGGACCAGCTTTCCAAGTACCAGGAGGCCTGTGACGGGCTGTCCAATTCTTCTCTGAAAGACTTGAGGGCTTATCTGGAGAACCCGGACGGCCCGGCGGGAGACAGGACAGAGAAAAAGCTGGCGGATCAGGCGGGAAAACTGGCCACAGGGGACTGGGTGACGGACAATGAGAAGGAGCGGCAGATGGAAGGACGGTTGAGGGAGGCTGCCGGAGGCAGGATGCGGCGTTCTTTTGAGGAGATGAGCCGGAGATTTGGCAGCGGAAAGACCCAGACCACTGACTGGAGCAGTATGCGCAGAGAAAATGTCAAGGGCCCCAAAGAGATGGGGGCGAGGCAGAGGAAATCCTGAAGGATACCATTATGGCCATTTGGGCCGGGACAGAGGAAAGCCTAAAGGATACCATTATGGCTATTGGGCCGGGATAGAGGAAACCCTTAGATAATTGCGAAAGTCGAAGCTGAGAGAATATTCTGACAATATATTCCATACAAAGCCTGAGTACGCCAGTCATTCCGCCAAGCCCAGTAAAGCAAAAAACACTCGGGCAGAGGGCCCTCCTGTTTTTTATGGTCTTGGCTCCATGGCGTAATGGCTTTTCCTGGAATATATTGTCAGAATATTCAGCTGAGTTTTGAGTTTCGAAAACATTTAGGGGGAAACCCTAAAGTGAAGGAAAGGAGTGGAAGGTTATGGGGGATTTAGATAAATTTGTGGGCCTGTTGAGGGAGAGCGTGGAGCTTCAGGATCAGGCGGCGGCCTGTGAGACAGCCCAGGAGCTTGTGGAACTGGCCGGGGAACATGGTTGTGATGTGAGTTTGGAGGAGATTGAGAAGGTAGTAGGACAGGGGTAAAAATCTGGATTCCCTATATTGTGGGGAATTATGTGGACAGATTTATCCTGGAAGCGGGCACGCCTTTTGAGGTGTTAAAAGAATGCAAGGCAGGAAACAGCCATTCTTTTGTTGTGGGGGAATGGCTGTTTTTGTTTGGCATAATAAGAAAGCAAAAATAAGATTGAAACAGCAATGGATTTATGATAAAATAAAGTATATTTTATTTTATCATAAAGAAGGGGGACAAAATATGAGATATCTAGAACGCGCGTTAGAGCGTAAATTCTTACACATGAGTTCCTTTTTCAAAGCGGTTCTTGTAACAGGAGCGAGACAGGTTGGAAAGACAACAATGTTAAAGCATTTAGCGGCAGAACAAAGCCGTACCTATGTTTCTATGGATCATACAATGGCACGAACACTTGCGAAATCCGATCCGGTATTATTTTTCCAAACTTATAAACCGCCGATTATTATTGATGAAATACAGAAGGCACCGGAATTGTTTGAACAGATTAAGATTATGTGTGATGAAAGCGAAGAACGGGGATTGTTTTGGCTGACTGGATCGCGGCAGTATAAGATGATGAAAAATATTCGTGAAACGTTGGCTGGCAGAATTGGGATTTTGGAACTGTACAGTTTTTCGAAAAATGAAGCGGAAGGTCTGACATTTCCAAATGAGATGGATTTTTCTTTGCCCTGTCTGCTTGGAAGACAGCCCCTTGTTCCCCAAAATGATATCATTCAGGTATTTGAACATATTTGGCGGGGAGGTATGCCGGATGCCCAGGGGGCGGATCCAGAGCAAAGGCAGGAATATTTTAATTCTTATATCGAAACCTATCTTATGCGGGATGTTGCGGAAGAAGGCGGAATTACCGATACAGTTCGTTTCTATAAATTCATGAAGGCCTGTGCCGCGTTGACTGCGGAGCAGATAAATTATAAGACATTGGCAGAAGCGGCAGAAATATCCCAGCCGACGGCAAAGGAATGGGCGCGCCTTTTGCAGGGCCTGGGCATTATTTATCTCTTGCCGCCATATGCCAATAATGAATTGAAACGGCTTACCAAAACGCCAAAGCTGTATTTTTGCGATACAGGATTATGCTCTTATCTGTCTATGTGGCTTACCCGGGATACGCTTATGAACGGGGCGGCAAGCGGGCATTATTTTGAAAATCATGTGGTGATCGAACTGCTTAAAAATTTCGCCTATGGGCCTTCAAAGGTAAACCTGACTTATTATCGGGATTCAAACGCGAAAGAAATTGATTTATTTGTGGAAGAAAATGGTATCATTCACCCTTTGGAAATTAAAAAATCAGCAAATCCAGACCGGCGTGAAGTTAAGAAATATGAGTTGCTGGACAAAGCAAAACTGAAAAGAGGAAACGGCGGTATTGTCTGTATGTGTGAGGAAGTGATTCCCATAGATGCCCAAAATTGTTTTATTCCCTGTAATTTGATTTGAGAAAATATCTCATATAGTTTTCAAAAAACTTAGAAATGAGGTACAATAGAACACAATAATATATGAGAGAGCTCCTGGAAGGGAGTTTTTTGAGAAGGGAAGGAGAAGAGGGGCATGAGAGCGCTGGGATTTCTGATATTTGTGATTTTTTATGGGATTTATCTGGGGAAAATGTTTACGCAAAGGCAAAAGGGGATACGGACGGGCCGGCTTGCGGGAGGCTGCATGGAAGACCAGGAGTTTTATGGTGAGGTGGCGCTGGGAGGGGCCACAGGTCTGGTGGTTATGGTTCAGGCGGGCAGTATATTCATGGGGGAGGCGGGGAATCTGGGAGTCCTGGCCGTGGCGGGTGTGATTCTGGGATTTCTGGGGGACTTTGTCTTTTTTCTGGCAGTAGCTGCCATGGGGGACAGCTGGCGGGTGGGAATTACCCGGGGAGATGAGAGGAAGTTTGTGACGGAGGGAATCTATGGGATCAGCAGGAACCCGGCGTTTTTGGGGTTTGATCTGATGTATGTGGGGCTGCTGCTGATATTTTTTAATACTTTTATGTTGGTGGCTTCGGGATTTGCCATGAGAATGCTGCATGTGCAGATTCTGCGGGAAGAGCGGTTTCTGACAGAGGTATTTGGCGGGGAGTATGTGGATTATAGAAGGCGGGTTCGAAGATATGTGGGGAAGCGACGAGGAAGCTGACCGGATCATGCCGTCTTGCGCCGCTTCCTTTTAGCTGTTTCAGTAAAGCCCTTGTGCGCCCGTAGGTTTCTTCCTGTGGATTGTAGGGGTCAGTGACAGAACCGATAAACAACTCTTTGTCTTTGTACTTTCCGTCATTTTCGGTTCTCCTTTTGGAAAGACTTCTGCGCCCCCTGTATAATGGTGTCCTCCGGCTTTATCACACCAAGCAGCAGGGGAGAAGTTTTGTCATGGTATTTGTAGTTTTCAAATGCTTTCTGCGGGTTCTTGTTGGCATAACAGTATTTGCAGCCATTCATGCAGGTATCATAAGCTCCTATGTCCCGGCTTTCGATACAGCGGCAGCCCTGCCGTGTGCCTTTATGCTTTAAGTCCTTAAAGATAATACCGTTGGCATTTCCCAAAATATCAAGCGTCATGCAGCCGGAAGAATGGATATGATAACGGGAAAAATCAACCGCTGTTCCGCAGGTCTGAATGTAAATCCCGTTTTGTTCCGCAATCGCTCCAAGCCCCTGTGCCAGTGCGTCCATATCTTGTTCAGACAGGGGGATAAGCTCCGGCATATTGCTTTCCAGTTTTTTATACATTTCTACAAAGCTGAAAATGCAGCGGTCAATGTATGGGGAAAGTACCTTTGCCATACACTCAAAGGTTTCTAAATGCCGTTTAATGGTATATTCCTTTGTCAGCAGAACGGGGTCATACCTCCATGCAATCCGCTGTTTTCCAACGATTTCGGACAGTCTGGTTAAGGTTTCCATGCTTTCCTCTATGCCAGGAACGCCCGGCTCAATCTCTTTTCCGTAAGCGGTAATCGTGTAGTGGAAGTAAGTATTGAAATGGTCTGTAATCTCATGCAGCCGTGGCAGTATGGGCTTGTAATTTTTAGAGCAGAACACAACGCAGTCTACCGTGTCCGGGGTCAGTTCATAGCGTGTCACCTTGTTTGGAAACAGCGGATTGCGTGAAAGCGCGTACCCCTCTGAAAAGCGGTTCAAGAGCCATTCCGTGTAATACTGGACGGTATCTGTCCGTCCTCCTGTGTTGATAATCATTTTCTACCTCCGATTCCGTAGTTATTCCTCTTTGATTTCGCTGAATTTTTGTTTCATGTGGTTTGAAAAGATTGTAGTAATACGTATCATTTCGACGATATCCTTTTCGTCTAATTCAGCCATTGCGTCAATTTCGGCACTGGCGGCAGGCGGGATAATATTTTTTGTGTATTCCCTGCCTGCGTCTGTAAAACGGACGATTTTATTTCGGCGGTCATTTTCTGCTTCGGTAAGCGACAGATACCCTGATTTCCAAAACTTTTTAATGATTGCGCTTACAGTCTGCTTTGTGGCAGACAGCCGTTCGCATATTTCCGATTGCAGGCAGCCGTCCTGGGCAAACCAGATTATATCCAATACAAATAATTCTTTTGATGTCAGATTGTGCTTTCTTGCGTGCAGTTCATAGGCGGCATACTGTATATCCCGCAGTAGGCAATATTGATTTACACAGGCTCTTACTTCTTCTCTGTCCATATCGTCCCTCACTTTATTCTGATAATAGACGGTCTGATGTTAGACATTATAATATCGGATATTTTGTTTTTCGTCAAGAAGTTTAAGAGAAAAATTGTAGTGAAATGTAAAAAAACGGGGAATAGCGGTCCACGGACTGCAAGTCCCCGGCGTTCCATTACTCCATATCTTCAGCAGGCAGAAACACAAGCATTTTTATGAGTAAAAATCATCAGATCACAACCGGTATTGACCGCTGTAGTAGATGTTTTAGAGGAGATGTTAGATATGGATGCTTTAAATGATTTGCTTAAAAGTTTTGTTACACAAAGTCAAAAAATATTAGGATATAATCTGATTGGGATTTATCTTCATGGCTCTGCTGTTATGGGATGCTATAATGAGAAAAAAAGTGATATTGATTTGCTGGTTGTAGTAGAGGAAGCTATTCCGGACAACATAAAACATCGCTTCATGGATATGGTTGTAGAATTAAATACATATGCTCATCCAAAAGGAATCGAACTGAGCATTGTTAAAAGAGGGGTATGCAATCCGTTTGTTTATCCGACACCTTTCGAACTGCACTTTTCTATTGCGCATTTAGAATGGTATAAAACCAATCCCTGGGATTATATTGATAAAATGAAGGGAACAGATAAAGATCTGGCAGCTCATTTTACTATTATTTATCACAGGGGAAGATGTCTTTATGGAAACGATATCAAAGATGTCTTTGGAGCAGTCAGGAAACAAGACTACTTTGATAGTATATGGAGTGATATTGAGGAAGCTGAAACGGAAATAATGGAGGATCCCACTTACATTATTCTAAACTTATGCAGAGTATTAGCATACAAAAAAGAAGAACTTATCCTGTCAAAAGAGGAAGGTGGTAAATGGGGAATGCGCAATGTCCCTGAAAAGTATCAAACTTTAATAGTACAGGCGCTAGATGAATATTTATCTGATAAATCAACAGAATGGGCTGAAAATAATGCCCATGAATATGCTGCGTATATGATAACACAGATCAGGAATTAGATCAATTCCAGTTTCTCGGGCAGTGAGCCTTGCGGGCTCACTGCCCATTTCGTGGTTTGGACGATGGAAACGGGAAATCCGAAACTGGCGGTTCCATACGCAAGACGGATTATAAAAGATGGACAGGAAAAAAATCACTTTATTTGAGGACGTTGAGAGATCAGCGTCCTCTTTGTGCGTTTGCACAACCCCAGGCGGCCGTACTTTGTCACAGGGCCCATTGGGTCAGGGGAGGGCGGCTGATACAATAGACCTATACTTCAAGCGGAGAACAGAAATAACAAAAGCAGAAAGGAAGGAACCTATGAATTGTGAAGCATTGTTTCAGCCTATAACCATCGGCAACATGACTCTGAAAAACAGGATCATGCTGCCTGGCATGACCACCCGCCTGTGCCTGGACGGAGGCTATGTAAGCGACGGAATGATCGAGTACTACAGGCGGATCGCCAGGGGCGGCTGCGGGCTCATCGTGGTGGAGGCCACCTCGGTCCACGCCCCTACGGCTCCGGGCAATTTCCTGAGGATCTGCGGAGACGAGTATATCCCGGGGCTGAGAAAACTGGCGGAGGCTGTTCACCAGGAGGGAGGAAAGATCTCCATACAGCTTTGGCAGGGCGGCTTCTGCGCCACGGCCACAGACCCGTCTCTCCCGGCCATTGTGCCCTGCGACATGGAATTTCGGGGCATGACCTTTAAAGGAGCCTCCAAAGAGACCCTGGAGGAGGTTGCGGAAGCCTTCGGAGAGGCGGCCAGGCGGGCCTGGGAGGCAGGGTACGATTCCGTGGAATTTCACTGCGGCCACCAGTATTCCCCGGCTCATTTCCTCTGTGGGTTTAACAGGAGGGAGGACGAATACGGAGGGAGCCTGGAAAACAGGGCCAGATATCCTCTGGAATGTATCCGGGCGATCCGCTCCAATGTGCCCAAAGGATTTCCCGTGGGCATGCGGGTGGTGGCCCAGGACGATTACATAGAGGGGGGCAACACTCTGGAGGACACCATTTCTTTCATCAACATGGCGGAAAAAGAAGGGGTGGATTTTGTCAATATCTCCAGAGGCAACAAGATGACGGCAGCCTTCCGCTATGAGGTGCCGTCCATGTATACGCCCAAGGAGTTCAACCTGGACAACGCGGTCAGGATCAAGGCGGGAGTTCATATCCCTGTGGCAGGAGGCGGCAGGATCGTGGACCCGGAGACGGCGGCTCCCTATGTGGAAGACGGGCGGCTGGACATGATCTTTGTGGGTCGTCCCCAGATCTGCGATCCGGACTTCTGTGAGAAGACAAGGGAAGGACGTCTCGGTGATCTTGTCCGCTGCCTCAGCTGCAATCAGGGGTGTCTGGACAGCGTTCAGAAGGCAGGAGGCTCCAGACATGTGACCTGTCTGAGAAATCCTTTTGCCGGCCATGAGCTGGAGAGAAGGCTTGAGAAGACAGACAACCCGAAAACAGTAGTTGTGGCAGGAGGCGGCATGGCGGGCATGGAGGCTGCCTGGATTCTTCACCAGAGAGGCCACAGGGCAGTGCTGGTGGAAGAGAAAGACTGTCTGGGCGGTCAGTTTATCTGCGCAGGACAGGCTCCTCACAAAGAAGTGCTGGCCCAGGCAGCCAGGACGAGAGGGGAGCAGCTTCTCCGGGCAGGAGTGGAAGTCCGGCTGGGTGTGAGGGCAGATGAGGCTCTTTTGGAAGAGCTGAAACCGGATGAGGTTGTCATAGCCGCAGGTGCCGCCCCGGTGAAGCTGTCTGTTCCGGGGATTGAGGGGGAAAATGTCTACAGCCATGAGCAGGTTCTCATGGGACAGGTCTCTCTTGCCGGGGAAGTGGCAGTCATCGGCGGCGGGCTGGTGGGAATCGAGTGCGCCCTGTATCTGGCGGACAAGGGCTGTCAGGTGTCTGTTGTGGAGATGAAAGACCGGATCGGAGGGGATATAAGCGGCGGGCAGATGATGGACATTATGATCAATCTTCAGACATCGGGGATCCGCCAGGTTCCGGGAGCCTTGTGCAAGGCAGTGACAGAAGAGGGCGTGGTGGCCCAGACGGCTCAGGGAGAAACCCTGATTCCCGGAAAATCTGTGGTGACGGCTGTGGGAAGCCGGAGTGTGAACCACACATGGGCAGAAGAATACTGCGGGAAACAGGGGATTTCCTGTCACGTCATCGGGGACGCGAAGGAGGCCAGGAGAGCCTTGCAGGCCATCGAAGAGGCTGTGGATACGGCTCTGGCCATCTGATTTTGTGATACCAGGGTCAAAAGGTCGAAAAATCCGGCGCAAGTTTGCTTGCAAAATACTTTTTGACCCAAACATCATTTTAAGAGAGGAGAATATCGTTGTGGAAAAAATAAGTGTAGTGACCGGGGCGTCCGGCGGCATGGGATATTATACGGCAAAGTACGCGGGGGAGAGAAGCGCTGTTCTGATCACGGACATTTCCGCTGACCGGGTGGAGCGGACTCTGAGACAGCTTCGGGAAGAGGGAGTGACCTGCGAGGGCATGGTCGCCGACGTTTCCAAGAGAGAGGACGTAAAGGCTCTTGCCGAGAAAGCCCATGAGATGGGCCGGATCATCGCCGTGTACAGCGTGGCGGGACTGTCTCCTTCCAACGGATTTCCCGGAGAGCAGATCATGAAGACCAACGCCTTCAGCGTGGTCTATGTCAATGAGGAGTTTTCCAAATATATGACAGGCGGCTGTTTCCTGAATGTGGCTTCCTCTACCGCCTACATGCTGCCCGAGGAAAAACTGCCGTTGAAGGTCTTTGATCTGGCCCTGACAGACATAGGGGCCTTTGAGAAAGCCATGATGGGAATGTCGGAAAAAGCAGGCATGGCTTACGCCATATCAAAATCATTTGTCAAATATTACACGAAAAAAAGCGCCTATGTACGGGGACGGGGCCAGAATAACCGGGTGGTGTCCGTCTCCCCGGGAGTCATTGACACGAAGATGACCCAGAATCCGGACAGCGACCGGGCAAAGGCCAGCTCCCTGTCTTTCTGTGCCCTGAATCGGATCGGAACTCCAAAGGAGCTGGCTTTCAGCTTCGTGGCCCTGGCAGATGAGCGCAACAGCTTTGTCAACGGCATTGACGTGCTGGTGGACGGTGGCTGCTTCTGCGAAGGCTATAACGGCATGAATTTCAGAGGCCAGGAACAGACCGTGACAGCGGAAGAAATGGCTATGAAGAAGTAGGAGGACCTTCCCGCTGGGACTGCCGGATCAGGCCGGAGACGTAAAGTCCTATGAGAAATTCTCCGTCGTCAAGGCTGTGGCCCAGGATCTCCTGGATCTTGTCCAGGCGGTAGGTCAGGGTGTTCCGGTGAATGTTCAGCTCTTTTCTGGCCAGCTCCTTGTTCATGCCGTGGCGGATATAGGCGGACAGGGTTTTCCAGTATTCCGTGTTTTTGGAAGAATCATAGTCCATGAGCAGGCCAAGGGCGTCGTCAGAATAAAAATCAGGCGGCCAGACGGCGGAGACGTCACGGATCAGAAGCCGGAGCCGGTATTGAGAGAAACAACCGATACTGGTCTCCTGTTTCTGAGCCATGAGAAATTCCCGGACCTCTTTGGCCTGGGTGTAATATTTTTTCAGTTTGCGGATATCGGAAAAATCATCACTGACGCCGAAGATCAGATGGTACTGGTCTGCCGCCTGTCTCAGCAGGGACAGATACTAGTTCTGGTATTCGGCTTTCCGGTTGACGATGAGGATCAGGTAGGAGCCTCTCATGAGGACCATGGCAAAGTGGGCGCTCTGGAGAAGAAGGTATTTCAGATTCTCTGTCTCCTGGGCCGTAAGCTCTTTCACATTTGTGAGAGCCAGAGAAAAATGGCAATATTCATTTCCAAACAGGGCGTCGGTCCAGCTCATGTCCTGGGAAACCGGGTCGCCGTTTAAAAGCTCCTGGAGTTTCTGTTCGTACTGATACCCGAACAGCTGTTTTTCGAACCCGGGCTCCCCGGCCCGGACGCAAAACAGATAGGCGATAAAGTTCAAGGAGGAGATTATATGGAATATACAAGCACAGATAAAATGGCCATTTTCCAGCCTATCAAGCTGGGTACCATGGAACTGAAAAACCGTATCGGAATCGGGCCCTATGGTTCTCACCCCTCAGACCCGGACGGATGCCCCAATGACCTGACCGTGGAGTACTACCGGCAGCTGGCCCAGTCCGGCGTGGGATACATATAGGTGGGGATCGTCAACCCGATCCCCGAGGATGCGGGGATCCAGTATTCCTGCAGGGTGAGGATCCGGTTTTCCCAGGAGAGCCATGTGGAGGCCTGGAAGAAGGTCACGGACGTGATTCACTCCTACGGGGCAAAGTGCTCGATCCAGCTTGGGCTTTTCGGGTTTATGCAGGGAAATTATTTCTCCGATTTAAGCGAGGATATGAAAAAATACGCTTACAATGACATGGGAAACGGAGAGACCTCCACCCAGTACAGAGAGAGCCACCTGATGACGTCGGAGGATATCAAGGAGATTATCCGGTACTGCGGGATCGCCGCCGAGAGGGCCAGGAGAGCCGGGTTTGACGGAGTGTCTGTCCACAACGCCCACTCGGACATCATGTTCGGCGCCTGTTCCTTAGATCCCATGTTCAACAACCGGGACGACGAGTGGGGAGGCCCCATCGAAAACCGCCTTCGCTTTACAGTGGAGATGGTGAAGGAGATGAAGAGGGGAGGGGGAGAAGATTTCCCCGTGTCCCTGCGTATCAACGGGGACGACCTGAAAGGAGAGCTGGGCAACACCTCCGAGGACATCTGTAAATACATTGTCCCGGCCCTGGAAGAGGCAGGGTTGGACTACATCGACGTGTCTCAGGGCGGTTCCCTTTACGCTGGTCAGGGCTGTCTGCCTGTGCTGTACTACCCCAGAGCCTGCTGGGTTCATCTGGCGGCGGCCATCAAAAAGGCGGCTCATATCCCGGTGATCGGGGTGGGACGTGTCACCAGCCTGGAGATGGCGGAGAAGATCGTCAGAGAGGGACTGGTGGATATCCTCTACTTTGGCCGGGAGGCCTATGTGGACAAAGAGTGGATCCACAAGTTTAAAGAAGGCAAAAACATGCCCTGTGATGTGCGCCAGTGTATCGGCTGTGACACCAGGTGCTTCCCCTGTTCCGTCAATTACGAGAGCAACGGCATGGTGGGATTTTTAGGTCAGACCATTCCCCTGACCAGAGTGGAGACCGGAAAACGGCTTCTGATCGTGGGAGGAGGCGTGGCCGGCATGGAGGCTGCCAGGGTGGCGGCTCTGCGGGGATTTAAAGTTACGCTGTGGGAGAAGGCGGGAAAACTGGGAGGCAATGTGGGGATCATGGCCACCACGCCTCACCTCTGCGAGTTCCAGAATTTCATCGACTATCTTCAGGGCCAGATGGCTGCCCTCAATGTGGACGTGAGAGTCTGCTATGAGGCCACTGCCCGGAGAATCCGGGATTTCGCTCCGGACATGGTGATCCTTGCCTCCGGAACCAGAGAGGTGCTGCCGGAGCAGTTTAAGGGCCAGCCCATGGTCATGACCCTCTTCGAGGCCATGGAGCGGAGGCGGGAATTCCGCAGTTTCGGAGACTGGCACAAGAAGGTGTGGTTCTCCGGGTTTACGGGCTGCGAGTTCGCCCTGGACCTGGCAGAGGAAGGAGCCCAGGTTACCATGGTGGGACCGGGAGGGGACAAGGCCGTGGCGGCGGAAAGCTGGTTTACACGAGACCGGAAAGTGTATCTGAGAAAGAAGCTGACAGACGGCAATTTCATCAGGAGAAGCAAAGATACTCAGCGGGCCGATATCCGGATGCTGTTCCACTCCAGGATCGAGAGCGTGGATGCTCAGGGGGGTACATTACTATCACAACGGAATCCACAAAGTTTCTCCCTACGACGTGGTGATCATCACCCCGTCCAGAAAGAGGAACGACGAATTGTTTGAGGAGATTAAAGAGTTTGTCCCGGCAGTGTACAAGATCGGAGACTGCGACAAGACGGGACTGATCGCCGACGCCGTGAAAGCGGCCAATGAGCTTGTCCGTGGGCTTTCGTGACGAAAGGAGGGTTTGGAATGGGAGACCAGAAAAATAAGAAAACAAAGAAACTGATCGGCATTCTTCTTTCCCTGGCAGTGCTTACGGCGTTTCTCTTCATGATTCCCGCAAGCGAAGGGGAGGGAGGATTAAATCAGCAGGCCCTGAACACCATCGGAGTATTTGCCGCCTTTGTTCTTCTCATGGTGTTTGACGTGGTTCCCATGATCATTTCAGGAGCCATCTGCTGTGTGATCCTGATCCTGACCCACACGCTGACCATCAATGACGTGATGACAAAAGGTTTCGGCAGCAGCACCATCTGGTTTATCATCTTCGCTTACGCCTTGACGGCAGGGGTCAACAAGACAGGGCTTTTAAAACGGCTGGCCTTTAAACTGATGACCTTTTTCCCCGACACCTGGGCGGCCCAGGTCATTGCTCTGGAGACGGCGGGATTTATCGTCAATCCTTTCGTCCCCTCGGGCCAGGCCAAGATCACCATCTTTGCCCCCATGGCCGAGGCCATTGCCAGAAATGACGGGCTGGAGCAGCACAGCAAAGGAGCGGTGGGGATCTTTATGGGCATGTGGCCCCAGGTGGCCATGATGACCAGCGCCTGGGCCACCTCCACCTCCTACGTGCTGGCGGCTTCCATGTCCGGCGAGACCTACAGCTTTGTGGGCTGGCTGGCGGTGACAGGACTGTGGCTGACAGCCCTGACCGTGGCATGGACGGTCTACGTGCTGATCAAGTACAAGCCTGAGGTGTCTTCTTATGAGAAGGGCTCCGCCAAGAAGGCTTATAAAGAGCTTGGTCCCATGAGCAAGGACGAGAAAAAAGGATTCGTAGTGCTTTTTATCACCGTGGTTCTGTGGATTTTCGGTCCCTCTGTGGGAATCGACAACACCACAGCCTCCATGATCGGATTCTCCCTGGCGTTTATTCTGGGACTCCTGAACACCAGAGACCTGTCGACGGTGGTTCCGTGGTTTTTGATGATCAGCATGTTTTTCCTCATGCCCATCTTCAGCGGGATCACAACCTTCGGTGTCACCACCTGGGTGATCCACGTCCTGGGGCCGGTGGTGGCTTATGTGGGGAACCCCTTTGTCATCATCATCGCCATCTGCGCTCTGACCTACCTCTGGAGGCAGGCGGTTGTAGACGTGACGGGAATCTGTATCATATGCACCGCCCTGTTCGGCCCTCTGGCGGCAGCCTCTGGTATGCCTGTGGCGGTGGTGACTTTCAGCGCCATGTGCTGTACGGCCATTTACAATATCCCTTCCATATCCATGAACTGGATCTTCGCCAACGGCGCCGCCAGAGGCTGGATCGTCTGGGACGACGTGAAAGACACGGCGTGGCCTTTTGCCATCATGAATATGGCGGCTCTTCTGGTCAGCGTTCCTGTGTGGCTGCTGATGGGGTGAGAGTGAAAGGGTCTTAGGGAAAAGAATTTCAGGCAGGAGAAAACGGGCAGCCATCTTTGAGAGAAGGCTGCCCGTAAGTTATATCATTCATCTGTTTATTTGTCATATATTCCCCCAAAAAACAAGGAATAGCTTTTACTGGGTAACTTATGCAAAATGGGTTGCTAATTCGCGCGGGTTTGCTATAATAAACGCATGTATAACATGCATCAGTCACAGCAAAGATTCACATAACTCCAGTCCAAGAAGCTGGGAATTTTTATTGAGATAGGACTTTAACTCATTTTTCCAGTCGTCCAGGGCGGGAACACGGCTGGGGCTTGGGTAGCGGTGTTCCAGTTGGTAGCAGGTTCGCTTAGGCGGAGTTTCTGCCAGACGGTAAATGGATAAAGGAAAGTTTTGAGCCATATTGTGAGCCATGCTGTAAGGGACGATGGCCCACAGGCCCGGGGTAGAGAAAAAACTGGCAGAGATGGAACTGGCCGTGGACCGCATCAGGTACCTGGCATCGGGCCAGTGCTGCTCATGCCAGGTTTCAAAGTCCGTATCCCATCGGAAATAGATCTCCTTTGCGGGGTCCAGCGCGGAAAGGGGGAGGTCATTTTCATAAAGACTGGTCTGATGGCAGATCAGATACATGCTTTCCTGATACAGTGGAATCTGTATAATATGAGGGTAGTTTCGGGAGATAAACGCGTAACCGATATCAATGCGGTGATGGTCCACCAGAGGATACAGCTCAGAAGAGTGGAGGGTATCAGTAAAAAGACATATCCACGGATGGGTCATGACATAGTTCTGGTAAAAGGAGGAGAAGGTAAAAAGGTGGATAAGCTGGTTGGCGCCAACAGCAAGGTGAATTCGGCTGGGATTATTTTTTATGTTTTGACAGTCCCTGTAGAGAGCGTCCCATTGCTTGGCCAGAAGGATAAAAGCGTTGCCGTACCCGGTAAGTTCTATGTTTCGGAATCCTTTGTGGCGTACCAGTAACGGCGCTCCAAGTTCCTGTTCCAATTGCTGGAGTCTTTTACTGACTGTTCCCTGGGTGGTGAAGAGACGTTTAGCCGCAGCTGAAATGCTTTGATATTCCACAACATTTAGAAACGTTCTGATAAGTTCTATGTCCATGATAAGTCCTCCTGACATGTAGTCATTGGCTTTCATAAATATTCTTATTGGGAATATTATATAATAAATATATTCGATATTCAAGAATAATAATCCATGATATAGTGAGATCAAGAACAATAATCTTGCTGTTTGCTGAAACAGAGGGCAAGCGGCGGTACCGCGAAGTCCGCGCGGATGACAAAACGGTAAAAAGTCTGGAATCTAAGGCCTGGGTTCGGGACAGTTAAGTGTTCTCCACTAACAAGAAAAGGATGGATTATAAGATGAAAGAGAAAATGATGAACGGGCTTCTGGCTTTTGCCACAAAACTTCAGTCACAAAAGCATTTTTCCGCAATTAAAAACGGGCTTACTTCGCTGCTGCCGATTATTATCATTGGATCGTTTTGTACACTGTTTTCCAACATGGTATGCAATACCACACAGGGATATATGTCTTTGGCCAATCTGCCGGGCATGAGCTGGCTTGGGTATTTTAATCCTGCATTCACGGCAGCCAATTATGGAACCATGAATTTTATCGCCATTGGTTCTGTGATTCTGATCGCCATGGAACTGGGAGAAAGCTACGGGCTTCGGGATAAAGCGATTCCCGCGGTTGCTCTGGGGTCATACATATCCTTGTGTCTTACTTCTGTATCCAAAACTTTGTCTGATGGAACCGTAGTTACCATCGCCAATGCTCTTTCTTCCGACTTTACCAGTGCCAAAGGCCTTTTTGTAGGTATGATCGCGGCGCTGGCTTCTACAGAGATTTACTGCCGTTTGGCAAAAAGCGGAAAACTATCCATTCATATGCCGGAAAGTGTGCCGTCCAATGTAGCCCGTTCCTTTGAAGTCCTGTTCCCTGCCTGTCTGACCATATTTTCTGTATCCGTGTTTGGATTGGTATTCCATTCCATTACAGGTTTGAGTGTGCCGGACGCTATTATTCGGTTCATTCAGGCGCCTTTAAGCAATGTGCTGACAGGCCTGCCGGGATATCTTCTGGTGATGTTCTGCACTTTGATTTTGTGGGGCTTTGGTATCCATGGAACACAGGCCCTGAAAGCAATTTATGAACCAGTACTGTTGGCGTCTTTCGCGGAAAATGAAGCGGCTTACGCGGCTGGAATCGCGATCCCCAATATTATCGTAAAGCCCTTCCAGTCCTGTTTCACCACGGTTACGGGAGCAGGTATTACAGGCGGGCTGCTGATCGCTATTATGCTGTTTTCCAAACGGAAGGATTATAAGACCATTGCGAAGCTGGCTATCCCCTGCGGCATTTTTAACATCAATGAGCCGTTAATTTTTGGTTTGCCGATTGTGATGAACCCGATTTTAGCCATTCCCTTTATGATTACACCGGTTGCTACATCCGCGTTCGCGTATTTTATGACCAGTATTGGATTCTGCGGGCGCATGGTGGTGAATGTGCCGTGGACTACGCCCTTGGGTCTGGAAGCCTTTTTGGCCTCGGCAGGCAGTCTGGGGGCCGCGGTGACACAGATATTGTGCATTTTGCTGGCAGCGGTCATTTATACGCCATTTGTCCTGATTGCCAACCGCCAGGAAGAAGTACAAATATCTGAGGACTAAAATAAACCTGTATGCCGCCTGCCTGGCGGGGCAGGCGCGCCACCACCCATGAAAGTCTGGCGGGCGCACTGGGCATACCTGAATTTATGCCGCCTAATCGGCGGCGGACTTTCATAGTAATCAGGAGAGGAGAGAAACATAATGAAAGATCTGTATCGTGACCAATTTCCGGAAGGATTCTTGTGGGGAGGGGCTATTGCCGCCAACCAGGCGGAGGGCGCGTGGCTGGAGGACGGAAAAGGACTGGACATGGCTTCCTGTTTCCCCAATGGCCTGCATTTTAAATATCAGGGCCATCCGAAAGAGGGGATCTATTATCCTCAGCAAGAGGCTATTGATTTTTACCATCGCTATAAAGAAGACGTGGCCATGTTTGCCGAAATGGGGTTTAAAGTGTTCCGCACCTCCATCCACTGGACCCGTATTTTTCCCAATGGAGACGACTTAAAGCCCAATGAAAAGGGTCTGAAATTTTATGATGACCTTTTTGACGAGCTGCTTCGATACGGAATCCAGCCTCTGATTACCATCTCCCATTATGAGATGCCTGTGCATCTGGTAGAACAGTACGGAAGCTGGAGGAACCGGAAGCTGATTGATTTCTTTCTCCGCTACTGTCAGGTGATCTTTCAGCGGTATAAAGACAAAGTGAAATTGTGGCTGACTTTTAATGAGATCAACAATATGCGCCGCAACGCGGACTATGTGGCAGGGGTGGTGTTCGACGGGACGGAAAGCAGGAAGGAGCGCCAGAACGCGATCTATCAGGCGGCCCATCATATGTTTGTAGCCAGCGCCAGAGCCAATAAATTATGTCATGAGATCATTCCGGACGCGAAGATCGGGTGTATGATGTCCCTGAGCAATATCTATCCTTACAACTGTGATCCCCAGGCGGTTTTTGAGACCATGGATATCCGCCGTAAATCCTTGTTTTTCTCCGATGTTATGGTGAGGGGCTACTATCCGGGGTATATCTATCGGGTATGGAAGGAGGAAGATGTTCATATTCAGGTGGAAGAAGGGGATTTAGAGGATCTTAAGGCCTATCCCAGCCAGTTTGTGGCATTCAGTTATTATAAGACCAGCGCCCATGAGGCAGGAAAGCCCTCATTTTTTGATACAGGCGGGGAAGTGAATTCGCCTAATCCTTACCTGAAGACCAGTGACTGGGGCTGGCAGATTGATCCTCTTGGCTTCCGTTATACCTTAAACGAGATCTATGACCGGTATCAGGTCCCTCTGTTTCCGGTAGAGAACGGACTTGGAGCCAATGACGAGGTGGTGGATGGAGAGATTCATGACACTTACCGGATTGAGTATCTCAGAGATCATCTAAAAGCCATGAAAGAAGCCATAAAAGACGGTGTGGATATTATGGGATACGCCTACTGGGGCCCCATTGACATCATGTCGGCAGGAACCGGGGAGATGAAGAAGCGGTATGGATTTATCTATGTAGATAAAGACAATGAAGGGCACGGAACATTAAAACGGATAAAGAAGGATTCCTTTGAGTGGTACCGGCATGTGATCGAGACCAACGGGGAAGATCTGGATTCCTGATGATGATAAAGAGGAGCTGGTTATGGATAATCTTATCTTTTGTCTCAACGCGACAGTGCCGATTTTTTTTCTGATGATTCTGGGAATGGCGTTTCGGAAGATGGGGCTGATCACAAAGCCTCTGTCCGTGGGACTGAACAGTCTGGTGTTTAAAGTGGCTATTCCTGTTCTGCTGTTTAAAGATATGGCGGAGACGGATTTTGGCGCGGGTTTTGACTGGAAATTTATCATTTTGTGTCTGACGGCTACCGCACTATCCATTGGAATCGCGGCGGCTATGTCCATGATTTTCGCAAAAAGGGATTTCCGGGCCGAATTTGTACAGGCCTCTTACCGAAGCAGCGCGTCTCTGCTTGGCATTGCTTTTATCGAGAGTCTCTATGGCTCTTCTAAAATGGCTCCGCTTATGGTACTGGGAAGCGTACCACTGTACAATATCGCCGCGGTACTGATTCTGACCCTTTGGGGGCCAGAGGAGGAGGGAGAAAAGCGGAAAATAGACGGACATTTTTTTGCTGAACTGGGAAGGGGGATCATAACTAACCCTATTATCCTGGGAATTCTAGGCGGTTCTATGTGGGCATTTGTAAAACTTCCGATTCCGGTGGTCATGGGAAAGACCATGAATTACCTGGCAGCTCTTGCCACCCCTCTGGGCCTTATGTCTATGGGAGCCTCCTTTGATGTGAGCGAGGCTTTGGGAGAGTTAAAGCCGGCAGTCGCGGCCTCTGCTCTTAAATTGGTTGTATTCGCGGCCATCTTCCTGCCGATAGCGGTGGCCGTGGGCTTTCGGAGGGATCAGTTGGTATCGTTTCTGGTCATGACAGCATCACCTACAACGGTCAGCTGTTTTGTCATGGCGAAAAATATGGGACACAAAGGAACGTTGACAGCCAGTGTGACGCTTTTGACAACCTTTGCCGGAGCATTTACCCTGACAGGCTGGCTGTTCGTGCTGAAATTCATGGGGCTGGTGTAGGTTACTGATCATTCCATGACTAATCTTTTTCAATCAGTTTTAAGAATCTCTTATCATTCATCGCTTACGATATAATGGGAGACAGAAGTCCTGGGAAAAGGGAAGGATCGTGAGAGACCCGGGAGAGGCGTGTAAAAAGATGATGGCAGGGGAGGTAAACAATGGAATATGTGATGGGAATTGATCTGGGAACATCGTCGGTGAAGGCGGTGCTCATGAGCAGGGACGGGCAGGTGACGCAGGCAGCGGGCCGGGAGTATCCGGTGATGAGGCCCGGGGCAGGCTGTGGGGAACAGGACCCTCTGGAGTGGTGGGCAGGGACGAAAGAAGTCATAAGGCGGGTAATGACCCGGGCGGGGATCAGGCCGGAGCAGATAAGGGCCATAGGATTTTCCGGACAAATGCACGGCCTGACAGCCCTGGACAGTCAGGGAAAACCTGTGATGCCGGCCATGATCTGGCAGGACCAGAGGAGCGGAAAAGAGGGGAAGGAGATCCTGGAGCTTGTCAGGATGAAAGGTCTGGAGAGGGAGCTGATGAACCGGCCTGTGGCGGGAATGATGATCTGTTCTCTTTTGTGGGTGAAAAGGAACCGGCCCCGCCTCTATCAGGACATGGCCCATGTGCTTCTTCCCAAAGACTATATCCGGTATCGTCTGGGAGGCGGTTTTGACACCGACGAGACGGATGCGGGGGGAAGTCTGGCTTTTTCCGTGAAAGACAAGAGATGGTGCGGACAGCTTCTGGAGGCTTTGGATATCAGAGAAGACCTTTTTCCGGCTGTGAGAAGGCCTTATGACATGGTGGGGAAGGTGACAGCGGAGGCGGCACGGGAGACCGGACTTGTGGAGGGGACGCTTCTGGCGGCGGGAGGGGCGGACTCTGCTATGCAGCTGACAGGAAACGGTATCGTGGAGGAGGAGACTCTGTGCTGCAACATCGGCACGGCCTCCCAGATTCTGGCAGTGTCCAAAGTTCCCTTTTATGACAGGAAGCTGAGGACCCAGACCTTCTGCCACAGTGTCCCGGGCCTGTGGTATACCCAGTGCGGTAGCTTAAACGGCGGCAATACTCTGGGGTGGCTGAAAAAGGATATCTTGAGGACGGAAGACAGCTACGAGAAGCTGTCAGACCTGGCGGAAACCGTGGAGCCAGGCAGCGGGGGCCTTCTGTTTCTTCCCTATCTGGCCGGGGAGCGGACGCCTTATGAAGACCCTTATGCCAGAGGAGCCTTTCTGGGCCTTTCTCTGGGGCATGGACAGGCCCATATGGTCCGGTCGGTGATGGAGGGAGTAGCTATGAATCTGCGGCAGTGCTATGATCTGTTTCTGGACATGGGTCTTGTGGGCCACAAGTCCATGGTGATCTCCGGCGGCGGGGCCGGGAGCCGGGTCTGGCGGCAGATCCTGGCAGATGTGTTCAGCCTTCCGGTGTACAGGACCACGGTCAGGGAGGAGGCCTGCACAGGGGCTGCCTTTATGGCGGCAGTGGCCCTGGGGTGGTTTTCCACGGCCAGGGAGGCGGCAGAAAGTCTTGTAAAGCGGGAGGAAGAGCCGGCAAGGCCCATAGAAGGCCACTGGGAAATCTATGAGGAGATGAGAGAACGGTTTGCAGGAGGGTATGAGGCGGTGAGGTTTCTGAATCCGTGAAGTTCATGAAGGGAATTAAAAGCGGGACTTTATGGGGGAAGGTCAGCCAGGAAATGAATGGAACAGAAGCAATGGAGGTAATCAAGGTAATCAAAATATATCAAAAGAAAAGACCGCCAAAATACCGGAAAAACCCGATATTTCAACGGTTCTCGCCCCTGCCAAGGAGTGCCGGCCGCGGGACTTGAACCCGCACGGTATCGCTACCAATGGATTTTGAGTCCACCTCGTCTGCCATTCCGACAGGCCGGCATCGTTTCCTGCAACGTTGATTATTCTAGCATACTTTCCAGGATTTTGCAAGAGGAATTTTTAATCAGTCTTACTTTACAGCTTATGGACTTTAAACTATAATAAATTATGTAAAAGACGTTGAGGTCAGCAGAAACGAGGTGAAGAAATGAACGGTGCTGAAATAATGAAAAACGCTATGGATGAGTTTAAGGACATTCAGGAATACATGATGCTGGCAAGAGAGGAGAATGCTGTGAGGACCTACGCTAAGTTAAAAGAACAGTATCTTCTTTTAAAGGCGCTGCTTACCAGTCTGGGAGTCGGCCTCACGGACATTGACAGGATAAAAGAGTAACCTGGGCAAGACATCTTTGGCCCGCGCATAAATCCCCCTAAACCGTTTATACTGTCCCTATAGAACGATCACAGGAAGGAGACAGGGAAATTATGATTGAACAGGATACCATAAATCTTTTGAGGGAGTGCGACGCGGGGGTCAAGATGGGGGTGGCGACCATCGACGAAGTGGTGGACTATGTGAACAACAAGGAGCTGAGAGATTCCCTGATCCGATGCAAAGACCAGCATGAGAAGCTGAGAACCGAGATCGAAGCTCTTTTGGACGACTATCACGACCAGGGAAAGGAGCCCAACCCCATGGCCAAGGGCATGTCTTGGGTGAAGACCAACATGAAGCTGGCTATGAACGAATCAGACCAAACTATCGCGAATCTGATGACGGACGGATGCGACATGGGGGTGAAATCTCTGAATAAGTATCTGAACCAGTACAAGGCAGCGGATGAGAAGTCGAAAAGCGCTGCCAAAAAGATCATCGCTCTGGAGGAAAAACTCACTGCGGATATACGAAAATTTCTGTAATCCGCCTGAAAAAACAATCGCCGAGACAGGGGATTGTTTTTTCTTTTTACCCGCGGTCCCCCCAAAGGAATGCTGCCGCCTGCCAGCGGCACGGGGAGCCGTGGGTTGAGCAGGAAAAAAGCCTCCTCTACTCGATTATACTATTGACATTTTCTGACAGGAATGATATGTTAATTTTGTCAGTCTTACTGGAGTTCAGGGTGATTTGCCCATATCTCACGGGCAGAGGCGCTCTGAAAGGCAGAGCATAAAAGCGACAAAAGAAAGGTGGGAGTCCCCTTGCTTGAGAAGAAAACCAATATATACTGGCTGTTCATACTGCCAGGCTGTCTGTTTCTGGCATTTTTCATGCTGATACCCCTTTTTTCCCTGCTATTTAAAACCTTTGCTGACGAAAGCGGCGCCTTTTCCATGGCCAACTATTTTGCGCTGCTGGAAAGTACTTATTTTAAGCAGGTATTCTGGAGGAGTATCCGCCTGAGCCTGACCAGTACCGCGGTGTGTGCCGTTCTTGGTTTCCCCACGGCATATTACATTTCCAAATATTCGAAAAACAAGGGAGTGCTCATGGCTCTGGCCGTATTCCCCATGTTCACCAGCCCTGTGATCCGTTCTTTCAGTTGGATGGTGATCCTGGGTAAGAAGGGGATTGTCAACGATCTTCTGGTGAAGTCCGGTCTCATCGCCAAGCCCATAAGCCTTCTGTACAACGAGTTCTCCATGGTGGTGGGCTTTATCCAGCTGTTCCTTCCTCTGATGATCCTGTCCCTCATCGGAATCATGGACAATATCTCCGAGGATCTGAATCTGGCAGCGGGAAGTCTGGGGGCTTCCAGGCTGGGCACCTTCCGCCATGTGGTTCTTCCTTTAAGTATTCCTGGCCTGGTGACGGGAAGCGTTCTGGTGTTTACCGGCTGCCTTACCGCCTACACCACGCCCCAGCTGTTGGGAGGAACCGACACCAGGGTGCTGGCCACTATGATCTATCAGCAGGCCATGTCACTGGGAGACTGGACCCAGGCCTCGGTGGTGGCGGTGGTGATGATCGTCGTCACGGTGGCAGTGTCAAGTGTGATCAACAATATCAGCAGAAAGCTGAACCCCACCATATAGATGTCAGAAGATAAAGGAGAAAAATATGGCGCTTTTGGAATTGCGGAACATCACTGCCGGATACGATAAAAATGTGATCCTCAAAGATCTTGATTTTCAGGTGGAAAAGGGGGAACTGGTCTCTCTTTTAGGCTCCAGCGGCTGCGGGAAGACTACTACGCTGCGGCTCATCGCCGGGTTCTCCACTCCCATGGACGGGAAATTTATTTTTGACGGCAAGGACTACACTCAGGTTCCTTTAAACAAGCGGAATTTCGGTTTTGTGTTTCAGAGCTACGCTCTCTTTCCCCACATGACCGTTTTTGACAATGTGGCCTTTGGCCTTAAGATGAGAAAAGTTCCCCAGGACCAGATGAAAAAAGAGGTCATGGAGATGTTGGAGACCGTGGATCTGGCAGGTTTTGAGAACCGGTTCCCCAAGGAGATGTCAGGCGGCCAGCGTCAGAGGGTGGCATTGGCCAGGGCTCTGGTGATCAAGCCGGATCTGCTTCTTCTGGACGAGCCTCTGAGCAATCTGGACGCCAAACTCCGGGTCAAGATGCGTGTGGAGATCCGCCGCCTCCAGCAGAAGTTCGGATTTACGGCCATCTACGTGACTCACGACCAGGAGGAGTGTTTCGCTATCTCAGACAAGGTGGCCATCATGAACCACGGGGTTATCGAGCAGATGGACAGCCCGTCTGTGATCTACAACCACCCCAAGACCGAGTTTATCGCCCGTTTTGTGGGCTTTGAGAATTTTATGGATATCAAGAAAACTGACAGGGAGGGATTCTATCTTCTGCCGGACAACAGTCAGATCCGAATCGAGGGGAAAAGAGAAGGACAGAGTCAGAAGGCCTGTATCCGCCCGGAGGACATTACCATTGTCCCGGAAGGTTTCTCGGCTCCCAACCCCCTGACAGGCCAGGTTATGGTAAGTACATTTCTTGGGAAGCGCAACCAGTACAATGTGCGCACCGCTATCGGTGAGTTCGAGGTCAGCACGGACCAGGAGAGTGTTTACAAAATAGGAGATCAGGTGACATTGTCCCTGGCTCCGGGGAAAATTATTTTGCTCTAGAAAAGGAGAAACATGATTATGAAAAAAAGATGGTTAAGCGTTGTCATGGCAGCGGCCATGACCATGTCACTGGCAGCCTGCGGCGGTTCCGGCCAGACAGAGAGCAGCGGCGGGGCCGCGGAGACCACAGCAGCGGCGGAGGATACCAAGGCTCCTGAGACCACAGCGGCGGCAGGCGGCGAGACCCAGGCAGCAGCAACAGAGGCTCCGGGAGGGAACCTTCCTTCCTTTGAGGGACAGCAGCTGAGAATTTCCACTTTTTCCTTCAACGCCGAGCTGCTCCAGAAGAATGTGTATGATCCCTTCATGGCGGCTACAGGCTGCGAACTCATCGTGGAAGGCGGCAAGAACGCGGAGCGTGTCACCAAGATCAAGGAGACTCCGGAGAACTACGACGTGGTCATCATCGGCGACGCTTTCGTGGCGGACATGATTGATGCAGGTCTGATCGAGACCATAGATTCCAGCAAGCTGACCAACTTAGATTCCATCTACGATAACGCCAAGGCACCTTTGGGATCAGAGTACGGCCCGGCTTACACCTTTAACAGACTGGGTATCGTGTACGACAAGTCCACCTGCCCCATCGAGATCACTTCCTGGGAAGACCTGTGGAATCCGGAGCTGGAAGACAGCATCGCCATCCCTGACATCACCACAACCTCCGGCCCCCTTCTGTACTACTCCGTAGCCAAGATGCTGGGTCTTACACCGGGAGTTGACGATGACGGGATCTTTGCCAAGTTTGAAGAGCTGAAACCCAACATCATGAAGACCTACACCAGCGCCAACGACACCATCACCATGCTGAATCAGGGTGAGATCTCCGTGGCAGTTCTTCTGGACTATTCCTACACGGCGGCAAAATCCGCTTCCGAGGATTATGTGTGGGTAGACCCGTCTGAGGGCGTATACAGCGGCTTCAACACCCTGAACATCATCAAGGGCTGCCCCAACAAGGAGCTGGCCGAAGCGTTTATCGATTTCTATATTTCCAAGGAAGTGCAGCTGGCCGAGGCTCTGGATGGCGTGGACTCCCCGGTGAGAATCGACGTGGAGCTGACACCTGAACAGGCGGCAAACTTTACTTATGGCAAGGAAATGATCGACAACCTGCTGATTCCTGACTGGACTGCCATCAATGTCAACAAGGCTGACTGGACCGCCAGATGGAATGAGCTGTTCTCAGTACAGTAAGTATCGGCGCATCTTTTAGGGTTGTGCCGGCCACTCTATAAAAGCCGGTTGCTTTGGGGCCGTAAGGCTCCGGGGCAGGCCTGCCGGGAAGGAGTTAACCATGAAAAAGAGCAAATCTCTGTTGATTGTTACGCTGTTGGTATACGTGTTTCTGATCGGGCCCCTTCTGGTGATCATGGCTGCCTCATTCAGCAACACCACCTATCTGAAATTTCCGGGGGAGGGCTTTACCCTTCGGTGGTATCAGCAGATCTTACAGGTGAAGAGCTTTGGAAGCGCGGCAAAAAACAGTATTATCATTGCTTTTGGAGGCACCTTTGTGGCCCTGCTTCTGGGGCTGCCGGCAGCTTACGCTCTGAACCGCTACCGTTTTAAGGGCAAGGAACTGATCAAGAGCCTGTTCCTGTCCCCGGTGCTGATCCCGGTTATTGTTCTGGGTTTTGTCATGCTCCGGTATGTGGTGAACCGGTTCAAACTTCCGGCTATGCCCAGTCTCCTGATCGGCCACACCATTTTGTCCATCCCCTATGTGATGAGGGTGGTGACCTCCAGCCTCGCCAACTTTGACTTCTCCATGGAGGAGGCGGCCAGGATCCTGGGGGCGGGAAATGTGTATACCTTTTTTCATATCCTGCTGCCCAATATCAAGTCAGGGATCGTGTCAGCCTGTATTATGGCCATCATTAATTCCTTTAACAACGTATCTCTGTCAGCCTTCCTCACCAGCGCGGGAGTCTCCATGCTGCCTATCGAGATGATGGCTTATGTGGAGTACCACTTTGATCCCACCATCGCGGCTCTTGCCACTCTTTTGATGGTGATTACCCTGGGTGTCATGCTGGTGATCGAGAAGACTTTGGGGCTTAAGAGCGTGGTATAGACCGACGGGAAAATAAGAAGCATTGAAAGTAAGAGATGTAAAGTCTTTTGATAAAAGGTCAGAGGACTTTACATCTTTTTTTATGGAAATGGGGGAGGTTGTATGGTAAGATATAAGGATAAAAATGAACAGGATCAGTCTTTTCAGGAAAAGCGTAGGGAAAATTAATTACGCCGCGCGGGGAGCGATAAAAATGGTTCTGGAGAAGAATTATAAAAAGAGAGAGGAAGGGGAAAATGAACGGTAGGATCATAGAACACGCCCAGGCCCTTGACCAGGTGAGCAGAGAGAGGAGACGTGATTTTCACCGATACCCGGAGACGGCCTGGCTGGAGATGAGAACCTCAGCCATTATCAATAAGACTTTGACCAGGCTGGGATATGAGGTGGTGACGGGAAAGGAATTGTGTCTGGAAGAGGCCCGGGTCGGAGTTCCTACGCCGGAGGAACTGGAGGCCCACTGGAGGCTGGCCCTGGAACAGGGAGCGCCGGCGCGGTATTTGACAGAGGAGATGAAGGAAGGGTTCACGGGAGTTATGGGGATTCTGAGGCTGGGACCGGGACCAGTGGTGGCCCTTCGGTTTGATATAGACGCCCTGGGGATTCTGGAGGAGGAAAACGAGTCCCACCGGCCATACAGAGAAGGGTTTTCTTCCGTAAACCGAGGCGTCATGCATGCCTGCGGCCATGACGGCCACGGGGCCATAGGCCTGGGAGTGGCGGAAGTCCTCATGAAATTGAAGGAGGAGCTTCGGGGCACCATAAAGCTGATCTTCCAGCCAGGGGAGGAAGGGGCCAAGGGGGCTAGAGCCATCGTGGCCCACGGCCATCTGGACGATGTGGACTATTTCGTGGGAACCCACATCGCTCCCACGGGGGGACCCGACGACGGAGACGTGACACCGGGGACCTGGGGCTCCCTTGCCACCAGCAAATATGATGCCCATTTTTACGGCCAGGCGGCTCACGCGGGAGGATTTCCGGAGAAGGGAAAAAACGCCATCATGGCGGCCTGCGGCGCGGTTTTGAACCTGACAGCCATCCCAAGACACAGCGGCGGGATCTCCCGTGTCAATGTAGGCACCATTCAGGGAGGGACCGGGCGGAATGTGGTGCCGGATCACGGGGTGATCCAGTTTGAGGTGCGGGGAGAGACCACAAAGATCAACGAGTTTATGGATCAGGAGGCGGTCCGGATCTGTAAGGCGGCGGCTCAGATGTGGGGCTGTACCTGTGAACTGATCTTTCAGGGAGGCGCCCAGTCCCAGCGCAGCGACGAGGATTTTCTGGAACAGATCGGGGGGATCGTGGAGCGGGATCTTCCCCATCTGCGGGTCAGCAGCTGTAAAAACGCTCAGAACTGGGGCAGCGAGGACATTTCCCTGATGATGAACCGGGTTCAGGAACACGGAGGAAAGGCCACTTACATGCGATCCATGACCCCCATGGCCTCGGCCCAGCACACCACGGCCTTTGATTTTGACGAGAAGGTGCTGGTGGAAGCAATCCAGACCTTTTCCGCCATTGTGTGGGAGCTGTGCAGGAATCAGGGAAATGAGAATGCACAGTAACAAGGAGGCAGGATACCATGAAAAGTCAGGATATCAGGATCCGGACCGCGGCACCTGAGGATGCGGAAAAATTGGTGGAAATCTATGGTTTCTATGTGGCGAAGACCGCCATAACATTTGAATATCAGATCCCCACGGCAGAAGAATTTGAAAGGCGGATCCGGAAGACGTTAAAACGGTATCCCTATTTTGTGGCAGAGCGGGACGGTGAGATGGCAGGCTATGCCTATGCAGGTACTTTCCATGACAGGGCAGCCTACGACTGGGCAGTGGAGACATCTATCTATGTGGCAAGGGATCAGAAGAAGAGGGGGATCGGCAGAAGACTGCATGCTGCCCTGGAGATGGCTCTGAGGGAGCAAGGGATTTTAAATATGAACGCCTGTGTCGCCTCTCCCATGCAGGAGGAAGATCCTTATCTCACGAGAGACAGCCTGGAATTTCACCGGCATCTGGGCTACCGTCTGGTGGGAGAGTTTTTTCAGTGCGGGTACAAGTTTGGCAGGTGGTACAACATGGTCTGGCTGGAGAAACACATCGGAAACCATCTGAAAGATCAGGGAGCTCCAAAAGCCTTTGAGGAGGTCCGGGGCAGGATCGAAGAAAGGCTTGAGACTTTTTAAAGAGATAAATTACAGGAGAAGGGATTGACATGACAGAGAACTTGAGAATCAGGAGAGAAGTTTTGGAGGATTACAGAGAGGTTGAGACGATGATCCGGGAGGCGTTTTGGAATCTATATGTTCCCGGGTGCAGTGAGCACTATCTGGCTCATGTGATGAGAGATCACGAGGATTTTATCAGTGAGCTGGATCTGGTCGCAGAGTTGGACGGCAGAATTGTGGGGAATGTGATGTACACGAGATCCAGGCTTGTAGATGAGGCAGGAGAGGAGAAGGAGATTGTCACCTTCGGGCCTGTCAGCGTTCTGCCGGGATTTCAGCGCCGCGGGATCGGAAAGGCACTGTTGGAGCATTCGTTTAAAAAGGCGGAAAATCTGGGATATGAGGCCATTGTTATTTTCGGAAATCCGGGAAACTATGTTTCCAGAGGGTTTAAGAGCTGTAAAAAGTATCATGTGTGTCTGGAAAACGGGACTTTTCCGTGCGCCATGCTGGTGAAGGAACTGACAGACGGATTTTTTGACGGCAGAAAATGGTTTTATCATGACAGTCCTGTTTTTAATATGGACGAGAAAGCGGCAGAGGAGTTTGACAGGGGGTTTGAGAAGAAGGAGAAAAAAGAAAAACCCAGCCAGGAAGAATTTTATATTTACAGCCATTCTGTTATCAGCGACCAAAAGTAAGCTGCCGTCAATGAAATCAAGCAGGTTCGTGAGATATTGAAAAGTGAAAATTTATTAAAAATGTATCAATAACCATCATCTTCCATGAGAGGCAGGTGGTTATTTTTATATCTGCTGTCTTATCCTGTGATTTCTGTAAAAAGGGGAATTTTCCAACTCAGGAAGAATTTTATAATACCATTTTCCATGGTCTTATGATAAAATTTACTATGAAAATAGTGATATTTCAATAAAAAAAGGAAATAGTATGAGTGAAAAATTAGTAAAAAGGTATATAAGAATTTATTTGTGTATTTTGGGTGTTTTCCTGTTGCTGATGGTTCCCATGTATATAACCATGTACAGAGGTACGAAAGAACGGATTCTGATCGAGCGGTACAACAGTCTGGAGAAGGAGGCCGCATATCTGGATGAACAGATTTATAAGATGATCAAGGGAGCGGAAATGCTGGGGAGCAACATATATGTACGGAGAACTGCCGCCATCGAAGGAGAGCCGTCGGCCGCCAATACTCTGGACCTGCTTCGAACGAAAGATTTTTTTAACAGTTGTTTTCACCTTAACGGCGAAGAATTCAGCGAATACATGATATTTCGATATAATCCGGTTATTATTTCTAGAAAAACAATCTTGACAAGTCCCGGAAAACAGGAATATGAGAAATACAGCAGAAACGGAATGGGCTATGAGGAATTTCAGCAGATGGTCTTCGAAGACAAGAGGGGAATCCAGTATGTGGCGGAAGCCCAGGGAGAAGAAGGGGGAGAGATCATCGGCATTTCGAAAATAGTAGGTGATAATCGCTTTGCCTATGATGCTGCTCTGATATTTACCATGGACCGGCCGAAAATCAGCACAATGTTTGGATTGGACAATGAAAATCCGTCCGATTTCGCCTATATTGCGGACCGCTATGGGGAGATTCTGTACCGGGAAAACTATGAAGGGGAGGTTTTGCCCCAGGGCACATATGAGAAGAAACGTGTGAGGCTGGCTGGAGAGCATTATACGGTATTTCAAGTACCGGTGCCGGGCAGCGGACTTTACCTGACCTTAGGGATAGCCAATGCCACCATCAGCCAGGGAATCAGCGATGTAAACCGGGTGATAACCGTCTACATCGCGGTTGCCGTGATGGGAATGATTCTGTTCTGTGTCTTCTGGGCTGTCAGCCGGGCGAGGAATATGGGGGTTGTTTTGGAAGAGCTGGAGACACTCAAGGAGTCAATTTCCGGGAATATTATGGAAAAACTTTTGCTCAACGGAGTATATTCTTCAAAGGAAAAGGAAGATCTTGAGAATTATCTGCGCTGGGATATGGAATTTTACTGTGTCGCTTGTATCGGAACGAGACTGGAGCAGGAAGGCGAAATTCTGGAGGTATTTTATAGGATCGAGGAGTTTATCTGCAGATCATTCTCCTGTATCGGGCTGAGTACCGGGCGGAATGAACGGAATTATATTATCAAGATTGAAAATGACAGGGCGATGGACCTGAGCGAAATCTCTAAAAAAATGCAGGAGCTTTTGGAGGAAGAACTGGATATATATATCGGCATCAGCTCTGTAGGCGCGGGAGTGGAAAACGTGCAGCTCTGTTACCAGCAGGCACGGCTGATGAACCGCCAGGCCGCGGACCAGTACGACAGCAGGATGAAGCGATATCAAAAGCCCATAGATATACGGGAGAAGGTATTTAAACTAAATCTGGGAAACAGGATCTATGATTTGATCAGCGCGGAAGAAAAGGAATCTCTTCAGGCCCTGTTTCAAAAAGTACGCTCCTATGTTGTCAGGACAAACTGGTATTCGGAAAATGAGATTATGCAGTTTTTTTTTGAAGTTCAGAATCCTATTGCCAGAATATGGGATGAGACGGAACAGCATGAGAAGGAGACTTCAGAACTGTTTTATAGAAGCGATAAGTCTGTGATCGAGCTGATAGACTCACTGGAGAGAGTCGGCTGTTATCTGTGTGACTGCATCGGAAAAAATAAGATTGACAGTAAGAATGCATTTTGCCAGAAAATGATTCGATTTGTAGAGGAAAATTATACAAACAAGGATATGTGCGTGAGTTATGCTGCACAACATTTTGAATTATCAGATAAATATTTTTCCACACTTTTTAAAGAGCAGACAGGAAAAAATTTTGGTGTGTATGTGGAGACGATGCGGATGAAAAAAGCGGAACAGTACATCATGGAGACGGATATGAGCATGGCCAGGGTTGCGGAGACGGTGGGATACAATACGGTAGATGCTTTTTATAAGTCCTTTAAGAAATTATATGGCCTGGCGCCGGGAAAATGGAAGGAAACCAATAAAAAAGCAGTACAGGCGGAAAAATTATAAGAGAAAAGAGGGGAATATTCCGGAATCAGAAAGAAATTATGATTTTTATCTGAGAGATAATCTGTTACAATGCGGGTATCAGATATCAGAGATGCAGAGTGATGAAAGGAGGAAAATATGAGGCCAGGTGAAAATGACGACAAAAAGTGGATTGATTATAAACTGCCGATATTTGCCATCTATGGGACAAATCATCAGTTTGAACGTCTTCCTCTGAACGTGGCAGAGAAGGTAAGCGCAGGAGTGACAGAACTATACAGCAATCCTGCCGGCGGACGAATCCGTTTTTGTACTAATTCAAAGACCATGGCTGTCAGAGCAATCGTTTCTCAGAGCAGAGGAGTGGGATTTGACCTTTTCCGTGTAGATGAGAAAGAAAATCGGGAAATCTTCGCGGCGGGATTCCGAAGACAGGAGTGCTTTATATGTGACGGAAAATTTGAGTCCAGACAGGTGACGATATCAGATGGAAACGAGATGATTCCTTATACATTGAATTTTCCTTATATCGGGAACCTTCACGGACTGGAGATCGGAATCGATTCAGACGCCAAGGTCGAAGCAGGTGTGCCATACAGAAATGAAAGACCGGTGGTATTTTACGGTTCTTCAATTACTCAGGGAGCCTGGGCCAGCCGTCCCGGCAGCTGTTATGTATCTATGATATCTCAGAGATATAACCTGAATTACCTGAACCTGGGGTTTGCGGGAAACGCAAGAGGAGAGAGGGCCATGGCAGAGTACATGGCAGGACTGGATATGTGCGGATTTGTGTGCGATTATGACCACAATGCCGAGAGCGCCAAGGAGCTGGAGCAGACACATCTGCCCATGTACAAGACGATCCGAAGCGCTCATCCGGACATTCCTTATATCATGATCTCAAGACCGGATATCATAACCGACCGCAGTAAAGACAATATGAGGCGGTTGGAGATCGTGCGTGAGACCTGTGAATACGCCAGGGCTAACGGTGACAGAAATGTGGCATTTATTGACGGGAGGACATTGCTGGAAGGAGATTATTGCTGCAACTGTACCAGAGACGGGATTCATCCCAATGATTTAGGTTCCTATCGCATGGCTATGAAGATAGGGCCGGTAGTTGCCCAAATGCTGGGTATTTCACAAGAAGGAGGAGGGTTTCATGAAACACAGAACAATTAAGAAGTTATTGGCGGCAGTATTGATGACAGCAATGTCAGTGTCGCTGCTGTCCGGGTGCGGCAGCTCCGGCAAGGAGACAGATCAGACCCCTGCAGCAGGAGGAGCCCAGGCAGGAGGAACCCAGGCTGGCGGAACTCAGGCAGCCGGAGGAGGGACTTCGGAGGCAGCCGGCGGATTTGAACATGACCCGATTCTCAATGAGCCGGGAGCTGAACCGGTGTGCAAGGAAAAGGTGACTATCACCATTGGCCTTCAGAAGAACGCCTATGTTGAAGATTATGACACGAACTATTACACGAAGATGGTGGAGGACGCTGCCAACATTGATTTTGAGTTTGTATTATTCCCGTCAGGAGACGAGGCTACCGAGAAACTGCAGATGATGATTGCGGGGGGAGAGAAACTTCCCGATATCATTTCATGGAGTCATTCAGATGCGCAGGCCATGAGCTGGGGCGAAGAAGGATACATCATTCCACTGGAGGATTATTTTGAAAATAGTTCTTATTACACGGCAGAAGGCTATAAAAGAGTTTATGAAAATTCCAAGCTGGACATCGTGGAGTATATGAGGACCAGTGACGGCCATGTGTGGTCATTCCCCTCCTATTTCGAGAGTACCACCAATCCGCCCTACTGCAGAATGTGGGTGTATCAGCCATGGCTGGACGCTCTGAATCTGGAAGCTCCTACGACAACGGAAGAGTTTTATCAGATGCTTTATGCTTTCAAGACTCAGGATCCCAACGGCAACGGCAAGGCAGATGAGATTCCTCTTTTAGGAAGCGAGATGCCCTATGATAAGTACGGCGCCATGGCATGGGAATATATTATGAACGCATTTACCCATTCTTCAAACAAGAAAAAATTCCTGGTTTCAGAGGATGGACAGCTGTCCGTATCCTACACCCAGGACGGCTGGAAAGAAGGGGTGAAATATATATCCAAACTGGTTCAGGAAGGTCTGTATGACCCGGTATCCTTTACCCAGGACGCAGAGACGTTCCAGTCAATTCTGAATTCCAACGGAGACCAGATTGTAGGCGCGTGGAGCTATTATAATACGGACTTTATTTCCAGTGACCATCCCAGCAAGAAAGACTGGCGGCTTTTGGAGCCTCTCAAGGGACCGGACGGATTCTCATCTATAGCCTGGGCTCCGGATGTACCTCAGGCAAAGGCCTATATTACCGCGGACTGCGAGCACCCGGAGGTAGCGTTCAGAGTTCTGGATCTCATGTGCAGGGAAGACTTTGTAATCACAAACCGCTGGGGAAAACAGGGAGAAAACTGGGATTATGTAACCAATTTGGACGAGGAAGAAATCGAGCGCCAGGTATCTGAGAGAGTGGGAAGACCTGTAGAGTACGATTGGGAAAATGCGATCTTTGCAGGATATCCTGCATACATCTATGAGATGAAGACCACATGGCGTGTGCCTTCCAATATCCACTGGATGAATCAGACGGTTGCATTCAGAACAGGGGAGGTTGCAGGCGGTTACTATGCGGCGCTTCTGGAATTTGACGAGGAAACTCTGAGCAATCCTGCTAACGAGTACACGCTGGCGCAGTATCTGACAGATATTGTAGATCTTATTCCTGAGGAGCCGGTTACCAAGATCAATTACGCCAGTCTGGAAGATTCCGTGGAGGCCGAAACCATTTATCAGGAGTTGGATACGTATGTATTCGAGAAGCTGACAACCTGGTTCACCGGAAGGGCAGATGTAGAGGCCGAGTGGGATACTTATCTGAAAGAACTGGATACAATAGGTCTGTCCAGATACCTTGAACTTTCACAGAAGGGCTGGCAGAAATAATGGAGACGGGTATCCTGAAAGTCAGAAAATGACTTGAGGGATACCCATTTTAAGTTAATGCTGGACAAGATGGAAGGAGGATAGTTTTGATGCCGAAAAGGAATTTAAAAAAAAGGATCTGGAGGGCCAGACAGCTTTATCTGCTTCTGATTCTGCCTATGATCTGGTTGATGATTTTCAGATATGTCCCTATGGCGGGGCTGCAGATCGCTTTCAGAAATTTTTCCAACAGAGCAGGTATGTGGGGCAGCCCATGGGTGGGTCTGGACAATTTCAGAAAATTTTTCGCTGACAGGCAGTTTACCAGTCTGCTGGTGAACACCCTGAGAATCAGTCTCTATCAGCTGAGCGTAGGGTTTGTCATTCCCATCGTTCTGGCTTTGTCGCTGAATATCATGACCAACGGTATTTTTAAAAAGACCATACAGACCCTCACCTATATTCCCCATTTTATCTCCGTGGTGGTTCTGGTGGGTATGCTTATGCAGCTGGTGAATCCCATCGTCGGTCTGTACGGTACTGTCTGCCAGATGATAACAGGATCCAGGCCGGTCGATATTCTGGGCAATCCCGCCGCGTTTCCTCATCTCTATGTGTGGTCCGGTATCTGGCAGAGCGCGGGGTGGGGCTCCATCATCTATGTGGCGGCGCTGGCCAACTCGGATCAGCAGCTTCACGAGGCGGCTCAGATAGATGGGGCCTCCAGGCTGCAGCGGGTATGGTATATCGATATCCCGTCTATTCTTCCCACTGCTACGATCCTTCTGATCATGGATGCAGGAAAGGTCATGAATGTGGGATTTGAGAAGGTGTTCCTGTTACAGAACAGTTTAAACCTGAGATATTCGGAGGTACTCTCCACCTACGTGTACAAGAAGGCATTTGGCGCAGGTATCCCTGATTTCTCGTTCTCCACAGCGGCAGGAATGTTTAACTCGGTTATCAACCTGATCCTGATCCTGATCGTGAACCGGATTTCGAAAAAACTCAGCGAGACAAGTCTGTGGTAAAGGAGGGAAATGGAATATGGGGAAAGGGAAAAAAGTACAGTTGTCCATAGGAGACAAAACGTTTTACGCAGTGGTTACCGTTTTTCTGGCACTGATAGGGCTGATCGTATTATATCCGTTGATCTATGTGGTCTCCTGTTCATTTTCCACACCGGAGTCTGTCATGGCAGGGGATGTGGTATTGTTTCCCACAGAGTTTTCTCTGGAGGGGTACAAGGCGGTATTCAGGAATAAGAAAGTGCTCCTGGGAGTGCGCAACTCGGCGTTTTACACGGTTTTCGGCACCATGATCAATATTTTCATGACCACCCTTGCCGCGTACCCTCTTTCCAGAAGGGATATGCCGGGCCAGGGGCCGATCATGATGCTGTTTACCTTTACCATGATTTTCAGCGGAGGTATGATTCCCAACTACCTCCTGGTCAGAAATCTGGGTATACTGAACACGGTGTGGGCCATGCTGCTTCCCGGAGCCATCGCCGTGTATAACATGATTATCATGAGAACTTTTTTCCAGAGTTCGATTCCGCAGGAGCTTTTGGAGGCGGCTCAGATTGACGGGTGCAGTGACATCAAATATCTTCTTGAGGTAGTGCTGCCTCTGTCAAAATCGATTTTTGCGGTTATCACTCTGTATTATGCCGTGGCTCACTGGAACGCGTACTTCAATGCGTTTATGTATCTGTCCAAGGATCAGCTGTACCCTCTGCAGATTTTCCTGAGGGAGATTCTCATCGCCAGCAAAGTAGACGCGGAGATGATGATAGATAATATGTCGGGCGGTCCAGTGTTCGGCATTGAACATATTCTGAAGTATTCTTTGATTGTGGTGTCGACAATACCTATGCTGATCATCTATCCTTTTGTGCAGAAGCATTTTGTCAAAGGTGTCATGATCGGTGCGGTGAAGGGCTGACAGAAGATGAAGACGGAGGTAATGAACATGTATACATTAAGTGGAAATAATTTTATTCTTTCTATAGACGAGAAGGGGAAACTGTGCTCTCTGGTAAATACCAGAACAGGCGGAGAATATGTAAAAATTCCGGATGCCATGTGGAGACTGATCTACAGTGAGGGGAGCAGGGCAGAGCGCACGATCTACGGAGAAAATCAGGATGTCATTGTACTTCAGGAAGAAAACAGTCTGACCTTGTGTTATGACAGGTTGAAAAGTGACGACCGGGTGCTGGATGTAACGCTGAAGATTTGTTTTCGGGCCAAAGGGGAAGGGATCTGCGTCACCACTTTTATGGAGAACCGCAGCGATGTGCAGCTGATCGAATGGCAGCTGACGCCGGTGGCGGGGGCGCAGAAGATCCGGGAAGGCCAGGACGACTATCTGGTGTGGCCGCATACCCTGGGGCACAGGGTCAAAAATCCTGCATTTGTCCGCCTGTCCATGAATTCCGGTTTCCGCCCGTATGAGATGCCGGAGCAGAACCACACAGATTTGAATGTGTTATATCCGGGCCTGGGTTCCATGCAGTGGATTGACTGGTATAATGAGCGGGAGGGTCTGTATATAGGCAGTCATGATACGACTCATCAGACTGTATGTCTGAGAGCGGAGCGGAACATGAGGCAGAACACTCTGCGTCTCGGTGTAATCAAATATCCGTTCTGTGACCCGGGAGAGACATGGGAGAGTGCTCCGGTTGTAATCATTCTGCACGAGGGAGACTGGCATACGGGCGCTGACATCTATCGGAGATGGCTGATATCTACAGGATGGAAGAAACCGGAGATCCCGTCATGGGCGGCAGAGTTCCAGGGATGGCTGCGGGTGATCATGAAACCTCACCACGGGGAAGTGAACTGGGATTACTCCCAGATTCCCATGCTTTTCGACGAGGCCCAGAAGGCAGGTATCAATACACTGTTCCTTCTGGGATGGGAAAAGGGCGGATTTGCCCGAATGTGGCCGGACTATGAATTAGCTGACGATATGGGAGGCAGGGAGATGCTTCAGAAAGGCATCGATTATGTCCATTCAAAGGGAGGCAGGGTGCTTTTATTCCTCAGCTACTATCTCATTGATCATCAGAGCGACTTTTATCGATTCCAGGGCGGGGATCGATGTACTCTCAGGACCATCTGGAATGAGGAACTGCCTTTTTCAGAGACATACTGCGGGGAGGGGACTTACCGGAAGATCTGCAATCCGCCCATGCCTATGTACGCGGCGTGTCCCTCTGTCCCGGAATGGCAGCAGAAGATGCTGGATGTCACTAAATACTGCATGGATCTGGGGGCAGACGGCGTTCTCTATGATTTGGGAGGAAGAAATGCCAATTTCTGCTATGCAAAAGATCATCCTCACAAGAAGCCCAGCCACTCCCACTGCGGCAAAGAGGATAAGTACGCTCAGCTGAGGCAGCTGGTGAAGAGCTATGGCCAGGATAAGATCACGTCCATGGAGTATATGGTGGACATCTATGCCCAGCATATGGACTTTATACATTCCAGCCCGAGAACGGCATATGACGGCACAGCGTTCTGTCAGCTGTACCGCTATACGTTCCCGGAGAATGTACTGACCAATCGAAATATGGCTATGGACGAGACGAACTATCGGGAGAATATCAATTACTCGTTTATCATGGGTTTTGCCTTTGACCTGTCTATTTTCCGCTGTCTGGGTCTGCCCGGCGAGATACCGGACTATATCAGCTATATGAAGGAGGCCATCGCTCTGCGCAGGAAACATGGGGACTACATGATCCGGGGGCGTTTTGTAGACACAGTGGGATATACGGTCAGCAGTCAATTCGTGCGGTGCGCAGGGTATCGCAGAGAAGACGGCTGCCTGGGCGTTGCCTGCTGGAATACGGCTTCAGATGCGGTTGAGTTTACCTTATGTACAGAAGAGGGAAAGCGAAAAACGGTTGTACTGGAACCCAACTCTGTCGGCTTTTGTGAACTTGCTTAGAGGAGATGTATGGTATGTACAGAATTCTTGCCATAGGAAACAGTTTTTCAGAAGACGCGCTGTATTTTTTTCATCAGATATGTGAAAGCGGCGGCCTGGAAAATGAAGTGATCAACTTATATGTGGGAGGCTGTTCCCTGGAACGGCATTGGAGAAATATAGAGAGCAATTCCAGGGAATATCAGTACCAGAAAAACGGTGTGAGAACCGACAGATATGTTTCTGTGGAGGAGATATTAAACGAAAAACAGTATGATGTGATCGTCATACAGCAGGCAAGCGGCGACAGCGGTCTGGAGGATACATACGAACCGTTTCTTGGGGCAATACTGAAATATTTGGCTGAGCATTCCGACGCTCAAATATACCTCAATCAGACATGGGCATATGAAAAGGACAGCAGCCATGAACATTTTGCCAGATACGGCAGAGACCAGCGGCAGATGTTCTGCGCGCTGAAGAACGCGTACGAAAACGCGGCCCAAAGACACGGTCTTCCTCTTATAAGAAGCGGCGAAGTGATACAGGCAATAAGGGAAACGCCTTACTTTAAAGACGGGGGGAGATGCATCACGAGAGACGGCTTTCATTTGAATTATCTTTACGGGAGATATGCGGCGGCGCTGACATGGGCCAAAAAAGCAGCCGGCATCGATATAGCAGCAAGCCGCTATATTCCTCAGGTTGAGTTTATGCCTTTTGAGGACCCGGATACGGAGATAGTCAGTGAGATAAAGAAGATCGTGTGCAGTATCGGCTGACCGGAGAAAATCTAAAAGAGAGGGCAGAACATGGAACGATTGAAAAAAGCAGGCAGGATTATTCCTAAAAAATCTATAGATATCCGTCACTCCAAAATCGGGCTTGGATTTGAAAAACTGGACAGGGATGTGTTTGATCCGGAGAAGGCCTATAAATTCGTGGCTGAGTCCGGTGTAAAATGGGCCCGTCTTCAGTCCGGATGGCAGAGGACGGAAAAGGAGAAAGGGGTATTTGATTTCACATGGCTTGACAAGATTGTGGATCACATGATCTCCATAGGGGTGGAACCGTGGCTTTGCCTGTGCTATGGAAATCAGCTGTATACCCCTCAGGCAAAAATCGAGTTTGGCGCAGTGGGGTGTCCGCCGATTTTTTCCAGGGAGGAGAAAGATGCCTGGGAGAGATATGTAAAAGAGACCGTGACCCATTTCAGAGGGCGGATCCGTTTTTATGAAATATGGAATGAACCGGACGGGAGCAGCTGCTGGAAACACGGTCCCAACCCGGAAGAGCTGGGAGCATTTACCAGGGCCACGGCAAAAGCGTGCAGGGAGGCGGATCCCCACTGCCAGGTGCTGGGATTTGTGACTCATAAAGACAACGAGGACGGTTTTCTTGACAGGTTGTGCGGGACAAAGGTATGCGATGATCTGGACGGTATCTCCTATCACAGTTATCGGGTTATGGATGAGGAATTTGAGAAATCTTTTGCTCTCTATGACAGGATCCGGAAGAATTATAAACCTTCTCTGAAGATCTTTCAGGGGGAGAGCGGGACACAATCCAGATCCGACGGCTGCGGTGCGTTAAAAGGCGGTGCCTGGACTCCTGTCAAACAGGCAAAGTTTCTATTGAGGCATCTCATAGTGGATCTGGGCTGTGGTGCGGATATGACCTCCTATTTTTCCTGTATGGACATGATCGAAGCGCTGCGCGGTAAAAATGGAGATGTGAAGTCCTATCTGGATTACGGATATTTTGGAGTGATCGGTGCGGATTTTGACGAGAACGGACGCTCTACGGGAGAATATACGCCAAAACTTTCATACCGGGCTCTGCAGAATCTGACCAGTGTGTTTCACGATGAGTATACAAGGGCAGAGCTGCCTGTGGAAGGAGTTATTCTCAAATCTCCACGCCTTCTGGGAGAGGATTTTGACTTTGAAAATACACGCCATTACGGATTTAAAAAACCAAATGGTTCTCACGGCCTGTGCTACTGGGTGAGCAGAAATATCCTGTCGGAGACTTACGAGGGTACGGTATCTCTTCGGATAAAAGACAGGGCACTTTCACACACCGTCCGCCTTGCGGATCTGCTTACCGGCGATATATATGAACTGCAGGAAGATATGGTTCGCGAGGAGGAGGGAGACTGGGTGATCGTAAATCTTCCCGTGCTGGATTCTCCCCTATTGCTCACCTTTGGAGACTTTCTGATTTAGACGGGATAAAACGGACTGAGATATGTGATATTTAAAAACAGATGAAAAGCGCCTGCACACAGAAGGAGGAACTGTGTACAGACGCTTTTTTGACATCAGGGTATCTTTAATCGATCACATTCCGGATTCTGGCCGGACTCCGGTAGTTCCAGGTGGAAATACGAATGCCGCTTCTCCTGCTTGCCGCGTGGACGATCTGCCCGTTGCCGATGTACATGGCCACATGGTTGATGGTTCCGCTGCTGTTGGCGTAGAAGATCAGGTCTCCGGGGCGCATCTCGCCGGAGTTGATGGCACGTCCCACCTTAGCCTGCTCCCTGGAAGTTCTGGGAAGGCTGATGCCGTAGTTGCGGAGTACGGACTGGACAAATCCGGAGCAGTCCGCCCCGTTTGTCAGGCTGGTTCCGCCCCAAACATAGGGGTTGCCCACGTACTGAAGAGCAAAGTTGACGATCTGGTTTCTTCTGGAGGCCTGCTGGTTGGCAAGTTCTTCAAGAGGTGAGAACTTGATGGCCTCAGCCAGGGCGTAGCGGACTTCTACATTGTTATCCCTGGTGGAAATGAAGGCGCCGTCGCTGGATTCATTTTCGTCACCGCCGTCCAGCTCGATCTGGACCCAACCGTCTCTCTGTTCAAGAACAGGATACCGTTCTTCCTTAGATATCTGAGTCCAGATGGTGGCATCGGTGGAGGGGGAGGTTCTGACGTTGAGCTTGTCCGTGTTGACTATGGCCATGAGCGACGCCAGGTCCATGGCCAGATCTACAGCTTCCTGGCCGGTGGCGGTGTACTGGCTGTCGGTGGTCACGTACCCGGTGATATTGCCTGAGTGGATCTTGTACCATCCGTCTTCCGTGCCCAGGATCTCGGCGGCGGCCTTGCCGGGCAGCTTGCCGATGACGTTGGAGTTACCTTCATCTTTTGGTGAGCTGCGGATATTCAGATAGCCGGTGACCTTGGAGATGAGCAGGTTCTTGTACTGGTTGATGGCCATGGCCTTCAAGTCCATCTTTCTGGCCTCGTTGAGCGCGAATCTGACATCCACAAAATCAGCGGACATGTATCCGTCCACAGTCTGTACCCAGCCTTCCTGCTGGTCTATAACTTCATACCTCTCGTCTAAAAGTGCCTGAGCCACGATGTTGTCCGGGGTCATCTCGGGAGTCTGGCGGATATTCACGTTGTCCGCCGTCACCACCGCCATCATCTTCACCTGCTCCAGAGCCAGCGACCGGGCTTCCTCACCGGTCAGAACATACTGGCTGGAAATATACCCGTCTACCTGGCCGGAATGAATTTGATACCAGTCGCCTTCCTGGCCAAGAATATCACAGACACTGTTCTCCTGCTGCTTTCCGATAATTTCTCCTGTGGGAGAAGGGCTTTTGCGCACATTGAGATAACCGGACACCTGTATGAAGCCCAGATTGCTGTAGGAGTCCACCACGGCCTGACGGTCAGCAGCTTCCTGTGCCAGACGCTCCTGCTCCAGACTTTCCTCTTCCGACTGGCGCAGGGATTCCTGGTCTATGGTGGTTTCCGCTATGGAAGATGATTCGGATTGGGCCAGAGACTGAACGGCCTCCTGGCCCGGTTCCGAGCTTTTTGAACCGGCGTTTTTGAACAGTATTCCGATGAGAACTATAAGTCCGATGGATACCGCCGCAATGGCGGCTATGATCAGATAACGGAAGTAGTCGTTATTGTTTCGCTTTTTTCTGGCTTTTTCCAATATTTTTCTGTAATCTTCTTTGTCAAACATGGGTATTCTCCTGCTACATCGTAGGGTAAACCACCGCCGGAATGTCATGGCCCGGCGGCCGCCTTGTGAAAAACAATAGAATTAGTATATCACATCTTTTTCCCGAATACGACAGATTACTGTCGAAAAAATATTAAAATTTTATTACAAAAGCCATCAGAACATGTTCTGATGGCCTGTGGGCGCCGCAAAGGAACGCCGATGATTGTATATAAACGCTTACATTTCGATATTCCTCAGCCGCATGTATTCTTTCACCAGCTGCACTGCCGGGTCGAGTTCCAGGGTGGTAGTGTTGAGAGGCAGGTCGTAGTTGGACATGTCCTCCCACTCTTTCCCGGTATAATATTTATAATAATCCCTGCGCTGTTTGCTGATGCGGTTAACCCTGCGCAGGGCTTCTTTGGTGTCCACGCCGTCCACCTCGCAGACCCTGCGGATGCAGGTGCTGCTGTCGGCGTACACAAACATGCGGATCAGGTTCTTGAACCCGGCGGCTTCCAGCACGAAATCGGCGCACCTGCCCATGATGATGCAGGACTGTTCCTGGGCTACCTGGCGGATCATCTTTGCCTGGAAACGGAAGAGATTCTCCGGGGAGGTGATATCGTCATCAAGGGATGGCTCTTCAAGGCTGGTCTTCAAGCCTCCAATGGCCCGGAAAAACAGATTATTGCCCGCCTTCTCGTCATTGAGGCGGAAATACTGTTCGCCGATTGCGCTGGCCTCGGAGGCCATCTTCAGAATCTCTTCATCGTAAAACGGGATACCCAGTTCCTGGGACAGTTTCTTGCCCATGATGCGCCCGCCGCTGCCATACAGACGGTTGATGGTGATATTGTACTTATCTTTTCCCATGGTAATCCTCCTTGTTTGATTTCCGATTTTATCATAGATATATTTTATCATATATCTGAAAATTTTGATATAGTTTTCTGAAAATTTCGTCAAAAATCATGATACAGGCAGACAGGTGACATTTGACTTTAAAAGGAGGCGGCGCTATAATGAAGCGGATAGATTATGAAATTCAGGAGGATATGAGCATGAATCTTATACTGCCGGAAAATTACGACCCTCGTCTGACCATCCGCCAGACTCAGGAGGCGATCAAGTACATACGCGACACATTTCAGAAAGAATTTGGACGGGAGATGAATCTCGAGAGGATATCGGCGCCTCTTTTTGTGGAGAAGAGCAGCGGTCTCAACGATGACCTGAACGGCGTGGAGCGGCCGGTGGCTTTTGACATGGCGGCGATACCCGATGAGACCATTCAGGTGGTGCACTCTCTGGCCAAGTGGAAGAGAATGGCTCTTCACCGCTACGGTTTTAAACCGGGAGAGGGACTCTACACCAACATGAACGCCATCCGCCGTGACGAAGATCTGGATAATCTTCACTCCTGCTATGTGGACCAGTGGGACTGGGAGAAGGTGATCACCAGGGAAGAGAGGACGGAGGACACACTGAGAGAAACGGTGAAGAATATTTTCAAGATCATCAAGCATATGGAGCATGAGGTGTGGTACAAATACCCTCAGGCGGTAAAGCGCCTTCCGGAGGACATTTTCTTTATAACCTCCCAGGAGCTGGAAGATATGTATCCGGACAGGACGCCTAAGGAGAGAGAGAATCTGATCACGAGAGAGCACGGATGTGTCTTTCTTATGAAAATAGGCGACAAGCTGAAAGGCGGGGAGCCCCACGACGGCCGCGCGCCGGACTATGACGACTGGCAGCTCAACGGGGATATCCTGTTCTGGTTTGAGACTCTGGGATGCGCTCTTGAGATCTCCAGCATGGGAATCCGGGTGGATGAATCTTCACTGGCGGAGCAGCTTGTGAAGGCAGGCTGTGAGGAGAGAAGGGACCTGCCCTACCATCGGATGCTTCTGGAGGGAAAGCTGCCTCTTACCATCGGCGGCGGCATCGGCCAGTCCAGGCTGTGTATGCTTCTTCTTGACCGGGCTCATATAGGAGAAGTTCAGGCAAGCATATGGCCGGAGGAAATGAGGAAAATCTGCAAAGAGCGTAAGATATATCTGCTGTAGCCGGCCAGTGTCGGGGCAGTATAAAAATGTCTTGAAAGTGAATGGGGGAGACAGCCGAAGACGGTCTGTGTCCCCCATGGCTTTTGGGGCATTTTTTGGTGTTACAGAATGCCTGTTCGGTTCGTCTTGCAAAGAAATCGGGCGTATGTTATGATGATAAAGACAGACTGAGATGAGAGAGGTAGAAACAGTGATTTCCTATATCAGAGGACCATTGACAGAGATAGATGAAGATATGATCGTGGTGGAAGCAGGGGCGGTAGGCTACAATATTCGGGTGCCCCTGTCCGTGTTGGAGGGACTTCCCGCTATCGGAAAAGAGGTACGGATCTATACATATCTGCAAGTGCGGGAGGATGCCATGAGTCTTTACGGTTTTTTGAGCCGCCAAGATCTGAAGATGTTCAAAAAACTTCTGGGAGTCAGCGGCATAGGGCCCAAGGGTGCTCTGGGGCTTCTGTCTGTCATGGGGCCGGACGCTCTGAGACTGGCCGTCCTCTCAGGGGATGCCAAGGCCATCGCAAAAGCCCCGGGCATCGGCAGCAAGACGGCTCAGAGGATCATTTTGGATCTGAAGGACAAGATCTCGGTAGACCGGTTTCTGCCTGCGGCTGCCGCGCGGCTTGAGAGGAGTGATGGCGGCGACGGTCTCAGTGAGGCGGGAAAAGAGGCGGTGGAAGCCCTGATTGCTTTGGGCTACTCGCCTATGGAGGCGGCCAGAGCCGTGGGAAAGACGGAGATCTCCCCGGAGATGACGGGGGAAGAAGTGCTGAGGGCGTCGCTTAAGCATCTGGCTTTTTAGGCGCAGGTTTCAACGCCGCGGAGGAAAATCGGAGGCGGCGGGTTCACCAGGAAACGCTGGCAGGGAGCGGCCGCTTTCCTGGAATATCAGACAGCAGAAAGGAAACCGGGCATAAAAAACCGGGTGTCAGGCAGAGAATATGGAACGCAGGATCATCAATACGGATTTGACAGAGGAAGATGTGAAGGTGGAATCTCACTTGAGACCTCAGCTTCTGACAGATTATATCGGCCAGGAGAAGCTGAAATCCACTTTAAAAATATATATCGACGCGGCGAAGTCCAGGGGAGAAAGTTTGGACCATGTGCTGTTCTATGGGCCTCCCGGACTGGGAAAGACTACCTTGTCCGGAATTATCGCCAATGAGATGGGAGTGAACATAAAGATAACCTCCGGTCCGGCTATCGAGAAGCCGGGGGAGATGGCGGCTATCCTCAACAATCTCCAGGAGGGGGATGTGCTGTTTGTGGATGAGATACACAGGCTGAACCGCCAGGTGGAGGAGGTGCTGTATCCTGCCATGGAGGACTTTGCCATAGACATTATGCTGGGGAAGGATTCTTCCGCCCGGTCTCTCCGGCTGGAACTTCCCAGATTTACCCTTGTGGGTGCAACTACCCGGGCAGGGCTTTTGACTGCTCCCCTCCGGGACCGCTTCGGGGTGGTGGCAAAGATGGAGTTTTATACAGTGGAGGAGTTAAAAGCCATCATTATCCGGTCCGCCAGGGTCCTTGATGTAGAGATCGAGGAGGAGGGAGCTCTGGAACTTGCCAGGCGGTCCAGGGGAACTCCCAGACTTGCCAACCGTCTGTTAAAGCGTGTCCGGGATTTCGCTCAGGTGAAATATGACGGGGTGATCACCAAAAAGGTGGCAGATTTTGCCCTGGATATCCTGGATGTGGACCGGCTGGGGCTGGACAACAACGACAGGGCCATTTTATTCACCATCATCCAGAAGTTTTCAGGGGGGCCGGTGGGATTGGACACTCTGGCAGCGGCGCTGGGCGAGGATGCAGGAACTCTGGAGGATGTGTATGAGCCGTACCTTCTGATGAACGGGCTGCTGAACCGCACGCCCAGAGGAAGAGTTGCCACGGAGCACGCCTACAGACATTTAGGTATCGCAGGAAATGCGGGGGTGTGAGACGGCAGTGGGGAAAGGAGCAGGGAAAATGAACAATAAAGGCAGGTTTGTGGATACGAAAAATTACGCGGAGGTTTTGATAGACGGAAAGATATATACTCTCGGAGGTACAGAAGATGAACATTATTTTCAGAGGGTGGCCAGCTATATCAACGAGAAGACCGCCCAGCTGAAACGCCAGGAGGGATTTACCAGACAGAGCCAGGAGTACCAGGCAGTGATGATCTCCCTGAACATCGCCGACGACTACTTTAAGGCTACCAACCGGGCGGCTGTCAGCGAGCGTCAGAGAGACGAGATGGAGAAAGAAAGTTACGGGCTTAAACATGAGCTGGTGACGACCCAGCTGCGCCTGGAGAATGTGACCAGAGACTTAGAGAGCAAGAAAGAGGAGCTGGACAGGGTGAAAAAGGAGCTGGAGAAAGCCCAGGAGGAGCTTTTGAAACTGAAAGCGGTCCAGGCGGCCTCCGGCCAGGTATCTGGGGACCGGAACAGCGGAAGACGATAGGAGACAAGATATGGCAGGAAAAAGGAAGCCGGAGGTTCTGGCACCGGCAGGTTCATTTGAGAGCATGAAAGCCGCCGTGGCGGCGGGGGCCGACGGGGTTTACATAGGGGGCAGCCGTTTCGGAGCCAGGGCTTATGCGGACAACCCGGACCAGGGGCAGCTGTTGGAGGCCATCGACTATGCCCATCTCCGTGGAGTGTCTCTCTACATGACGGTGAACACTCTCATGAAGGAGCAGGAGATGGGGGAGTTGTACGATTTTCTCGTCCCATATTATGAGCGGGGGCTGGATGCGGTGATCGTCCAGGATCTGGGGGCGGTCTCCTGCATCAGACAGTGGTTTCCCTATCTGCCGGTTCACGGAAGTACACAGATGACCGTCACAGGCGTTTACGGGGCCAGAATCCTGGAAAGACTGGGAGTGAAGCGGGTTGTGACTGCCAGGGAGATGTCTCTTGAAGAGATTCGGCGGATTCACATGGAGACTGACATAGAGATTGAGTCTTTTGTCCATGGGGCTCTGTGCTACTGCTACTCCGGGCAGTGTCTTCTCAGCAGTTTTATCGGCGGGAGAAGCGGCAACAGGGGAAGGTGTGCACAGCCCTGCCGTCTTCCGTACCGGGTGTCTTCCGGCCAGGGAGCTGGCGCGCAGGGAGTAAAGCACGGCCAGAGAGACGGGGAGGACAGCTATATCCTGAGCATGAAGGATCTGTGCACGCTGGACATTCTGCCCGATTTGATAGATGCGGGCATCTGCTCTCTGAAGATCGAGGGGCGGATGAAAAGTCCCAGATACACGGCCGGAGTGGTTCATGTCTACAGAAAGTATGTGGACGCTTACCTTGAAAACGGAAGGAAAGGCTACAAGGTGGATCCTGCGGACCGGAAGATGCTGTTGAACCTGTTTGACAGGGGCGGCTTTACAGAGGGGTACTACAGGCAGCACAACGGAGTTGACATGATTGCCAGAAAAGAAAAGCCCGGATTCCGCCAGGCTGACCAGGAACTGTTTGCCAAGCTGGACAGGCTTTATGTGGAGACGGAAAAGAAGGAGCCGGTGATGGGACACCTGACTGTGAAAGAGGGGGAGCCGCTGTCCCTGAAGCTGGAACATTGTCTGGAAACAGGTGGAAATTCACAGGTGGAAGTCTTTGGAGCCAGGGTTGAGAAGGCTCAGAATCAGCCGTTGTCGGAAGAAAAGCTGGAAAAGCAGATAAAAAAGACAGGCAGCACACCTTTTGTGTTCCGGGAGCTGGAGACAGAGGTGGAAGGCCAGGTGTTTGTGCCTGTCCAGGCGCTCAATCAGCTGAGGAGAGATGGGCTGGAGGCTCTGAAGGAGTCTGTGCTGCAGCCATACCGCAGGACGGCAAAACAGAGAAATCCCGAGAAAAAGGCCGTGTGGGAAGGCGAGACAAGATCAGCCAAAAGGGCAGGGATTGACCAGAGAGAAAGATATCCTGATCTCCATATACTCCTGCCGGACACTTCCGGACTTTCCCGTGTGCTGGCGATATCTCAGGTTCGCCAGGTCATGGTGGAGTCGGACGGGACGGAGGCAGAAAGCTGGCCGGAGATAGTGAGACAGTGCCATGAACATGGGAAAGCCTGTGTCCTGGCCATGCCGGTGATCTTTCGGAAACAGGGGGAGGCGTATTTTGAAGAAAGACTTTCCCGGCTCAGAGAGGCAGATTTTGACGGGATACTGGTGAGGGCGCTTGAAGAATTGGAATATCTGCGGGAGAGAAAAGTAGAGCTGCCGGTTTATGGAGATCATAACCTGTATGTTTTCAACCGTCACTCGGGGAAAGTGTTGTCGGAGCTTGGCTGTGACAGGGTGACGCTGCCCCTGGAACTCAACGGCAGGGAGCTGGCGACTGTGGGTGCAGGAGGAAAGGAACTGATTGTGTACGGATTCCTTCCTGCCATGGTGTCTGCCCAGTGTGTGAAAAAGACCACATCCGGCTGCACCCGCAGGCCCCAGTGGATGATGATGAAGGACCGCACAGGTAAAGAACTGCCGGTGAGAAACCACTGTGCTTTTTGCTATAATATTATCTACAATCCGGATCCCCTGTGTCTGCTGGATCAGGCAGAGAGAATTCTGGAAATGGCGCCTGGGGCGGTGCGGCTGTGTTTTACAAGAGAGACGGTTTCGGATATAGAGCACGTAACCAGAGCCTGGGCGGAGGTGTTGTCCGGCGGCG
>CATLBR010000005.1 GCA_949879795.1 uncultured Hungatella sp. | reverse complement strand
CGGGCTGCATTCCCGCCATAGCAGGAGCTGCGGGCTGAGGTTCCGGTACCGGAGCCGGGCTGCCTGACACCGGAGCGCTTGACGCTGCTCCCGCCAGCATGGCGTTGATCTCGTCCTGGGACATGGTGCCTCCCGACGAAGCCGCCGGTGCAGGGGCACTTGATGCGGCTCCCGCCAGCATGGCGTTGATCTCGTCCTGGGACATGGTGCCTCCCGACGAAGCCGCCGGTGCAGGAGCGCTTGACGCAGTTCCCGCCAGCATGGCGTTGATCTCGTCCTGGGACATGGTGCCTCCCGATGAAGCCGCCGGTGCAGGCTCCTGCTGAGTCTGCGCCGCCTGAGCCGCTGCCTCCTGGGCAAAACTGTCGGCGAAAGGTTCCAAAAGACGCTTTGTCAGGGCAGTGGACATGATATTCATGAACTCACTGTTCAGTTTTCCCTCGATCTCCAGACGGAACCGAACCACTACCATGCCGTCCTGTTCCGGAAAATATTTTACTTTAAAATCTGCCGGATCTCCGATATCAAAGGATTTCGGAGTCGATATGTTAACAATAGTACCTAAAAACTCTGACAGCGCCGTGGCCGAAGCACCCATCATCTGGTTCATGACCTCGCAGATAGCGCTGATATGCAGTTCATCCAGTTCCATGTCCGCGTATGGAGGTTCCTCGCCCAGCATTGTGCCTACGATTATCCCCACGTCTTCACGGCGGAACATCATGATATTCTTGCCATCCAGTCCTTCGACATAATCAATCTCAACGCCAATCGCCGGTTCCAGACGTCTGAACTCAAACTCGTCCCGGGTCAACACAGAAACCACCGGCGTTGTGATGTTCACGGTAGTTCCCAGCATTGTGGAAACCGCCGTTGCTGACGCGCCGAGACTGATATTCATAATTTCGCCTATGGCATCTAGTTCCATTTCATTAAAGATGCTAGCGCCCATTTTTCAATCTCCTTTTATCCTTATTTATTCAGGCGGCACGGATATTATTTTCCGATATCCAGTGCTTTCTGCGCCATCAGCTTCATCGCATTCAAAGCCGTAACGTTTGCCTCATAGGACCTGGTTGCCGACATACTGTCCACAGTCTCTTTCAAAAGATCCACGTTGGGCATGGTCACAAAGCCGTTCTCGTCAGCATCCGGGTGATTGGGGTTGTAGACCTGTTTCATCTCCCGGTCATCCTCGACGATACCCGCCACGCGAACTCCCGCGTTCCTGCTGGAAAATCCGTTTCCCTTCATAGCGCTGCGCATGGCTTCCTGAAAGGAGCCTGCGCTATAACTCTCGAAGATTATATTTTTCCGGCGGTAAGCCCCGCCGCCCTCTGTTCTGGTGGAATCGATATTGGCTATATTCTCTGCCGCAATATCCATCCTCATACGCTGAGCACTCATTCCAGACGCACTGATATCAAAGGAACTCAAAAAAGCCATCTCTTTGCCTCCCTCTCTCAGGTGTTAATTTCCTAAAATTGTGTTTACGGTCTGTACAATTCGCTCCGCGTTAAATGGCTTTACAATGAAATCCTTGGCTCCGGATTTGATGGCATCTACCACCATGCCCTCCTGGCCCATAGCCGTACACATAACGATCTTGGCGTCCGGGTGGGCCTCCCTGATCTTCTTGAGGGCCTGAAGTCCGTCCATATTGGGCATTGTGATGTCCATGATCACCATATCCGGGCTCTCTTCTTCATACTTCTTCACGGCTTCCGCCCCGTCCTGGGCCTCCACAAAATTGTCATACCCGCTTTTTGTCAAAGCGTTCTTAACCATCATTCTCATAAACGCGGCATCATCTACCAACATAATCTTAGCCATTTTTCTTTCCTCTCTTTTCTTGATTCTTGACTGTTTTTACCTTGAAAATCCGCCGTCGATCAGGCGGCATCAATTCAGGGATACCAAATGCACCCGCCACATGTTCATGTGTGGCGGTGCGTCCGCCGTCGGGCGCATGAAGGTTTATTTAGCAAACAGCTTCTCCTGGCGGTTCAGCCGTTTTTTATATTGACGCAGATTCCTGCCGTCATACATCTTCAGCTCCTGCTTCCTGCAGGCTCTCCTGTGTACCGTCTCCCTGGGCGTCCTCCCCCGCATCTCCCTCGTCAAAGAGGCGTCTGCTGATGCGGACGGCCACATTCTTTTTATATACGCCCATCTTACCGGTAAACCACAGCTGTTTTCCGATATACAGCTTCACATCCTTGTCTTTACCCTTGTTCATGTCAATGACATCCCCCACTTTCAGACGGTAGATATCATTGAGGTCAAGAAGCACGGTGCCAAGCTGTCCCGTAACCGGAAGCTGAGACTGTCGAATATTGTCCAGAATCGTTTCCCGGTTGTCCTCGTAGGAGTAACCTCTCGCGATATGCTTGCGTGTGTCGATAATCTGGAAAATATTCTCCAATAGATTGCCTGGAAGGCATATCCGAATGCGCTCCACCGCCAAGCCTGTCACGTCTACGTTGAGATGGATGATGGCCACTGTCTCGTCAAGGCCCACATCCTGTATCATGCTTGGATTGTCCTCGATTCTCTGGGCCTTGAACTCCATATTGATATAGTTGGAAAAACCGTCCTTCAACGCCTGAATCAAGTAAGACAGGATTCTGCGGTACAGCGCGGTCTCCACGTCGGAATACCTGTATCCCGGCTTCACCTTCGCCACCTCGTCTCCCCCGCCCAGCATATGGTCGATGAGCGTGATCACCAGACCCGGCGACACGTACATCATAAGAGGGGGTAGATTCTTATTATACTCCTGTATCGTGGCATTTACCAGTGTAACCGTATCATTTTCATTAAGAGAGTTTACATATTCATAGTAACGCCGTTCCTGAACCTCCATCACCGTGATATCAGTCATAACGCGAAAGATACCGTTGACCTGGGAGGTGATGATCCGCGCGTAATTCTCAAAGACGCTTGTGAGAATCTTGATCTTGTCCTTTGTAAACTTTCTGGGACTGTAAAAGTCATACTTGCTGTATTTGACCTGGGGCGCCGCCTCGGGTTTTGCTTTTACTTTTTCGTCCTTAACAGGGGCCGCCGGCTCCGCCGTTGGAGTGGTTGCCATGGACTTTAAAAGCGCGTCTATCTGACTTTGTGATAATACATCTGCCATTTTCTAAGCCACCTCTCCTCAATTTATTCTGCCGGAACCTGTCCCGCCGTATCTGACGGAGGATTCGTCCCGGGAACCATACTGGCGGCTCCCTCCATGTTTCCTTCCTCCACTGGCGCAAATCCCTCTGGCGCCTGCTGAGAAATCCCGTCGGTGACCACCACACCGCCCTCGTCTATGTTGGTGTAGTACTCGTCATAGTAGTCATTCATGGACTTGATGTCCGCTCCTGCGTCTACAATCAGAAACTCCACACGACGGTTTCGCGCCCTGCCTTCACTGGTCTCGTTGGTGTCCACGGACCGGTACTGGCCGTAACTGATTCCTACCAGTTTGCTGGGCTCGATAATATTCTTGTTCTGAATATATGCCGCCACCTCCGCGGAACGCAGGGCGGAGAGCATACGGTCTGTCCTGGCGTTGTTCTCACTGTCGGGGCGGGCCTGAGCTGTATGGCCCATGATTTCAATCTGGGAGATATTGTCCGCCTCCTTGGCGATGATCTCACAGAAAATATCCATGATGGCCATGGCCTGGTCGGTAAGCACCGAACTGTCGCCGTTGAAAAAGGCCTGGTTCTCAAAGACCACAAATGTGTAGCCCTCTCCTCTGGACACAGACACTCCGTCCACGCCGCTCTCGTTCAGCTTTTTCACCAGAGTGACCCAAAGCTCCTCGGCCTCCTCCAGCTCCGGCAGCTCCTCGTCATCCTTCAGAACCCCGGACACGTCAAACTCGCCTTCCGCGATATTTTCATTGATAGCTATCTGTTCTGTATCACCTGCATTGGGGAAGATACTCTTTACGAACATCTCCCACTTCTGCTGGTTTATGTCGGACATGGAGTACAGCATGACAAAGAAACACAAAAGCAGTGTCACCATGTCCCCGTATGTATCCATCCAGCTTCCGCAGTCCTCGCCGCCTCCGCCGCCCTTTTTCCTTCTGCTCATCAGCCCTCACCGCCTTCGCCGCCGGATTTCGCCGCTTTCAGAAGCAGCTTCTTCTGCTGTGACCGCTTCATACAGGAGAGAAGGTGTTCTCTGAGGAACTTGGGATTCTCACCTGCCATGATGGCCATAACTCCCTCCACGATGGTGGCGCAGTAAAGTTCCTCCTCGGCCTGCCTGATTCTCAGCTTTTTGGCTATAGGCTGAAAGAAGATATTGGCCAGTGCACTGCCGTAAAAGGTAGTGATCAGAGCTACGGACATATCCTGGCCCAGATTGCTGGCGCCGCCGCCGTCTCCCAGGTTCATGCCTTTCAGCATGTTGATCAGACCTACCAGTGTACCGATCATACCGAAGGCCGGGGCGTAGGCGGAACCTTTCTCATAGATGCCTGCCGCCTCATCGTGGCGGGCCGCCATGTCGTCCAGCTCTTTTTCCAGTAGCTCTCTCACTTTGTCCGGATCGTTGGCATCCACGATTTTCAGGATACTCTGTTTAAAAAACGGATCCTTGATCTCCTCGGCTTTCTCCTCCAAAGCCAGAAGACCGCTCTGTCTGGCCAGCATAGCAAGATCCACCATCTGGTCTACCAGCTTGGGAATATTGTACTTTCCCCCGCGGAACAAAATCAAAATGTGCTTTGGTACATCCTTCAAGATACGGAAGGGATAACTTGCGATCAAAGCGGCTATGGCGCCGCCCATGACGATGGCCAAGCTCTGCAAATCCCAGAAATTGCCCAGCTTGTCAAAGGTTATTCCCCAAACGATCAAACCCATGGCCAATATCCAGCCAATAAGTGTTGATATATCCATTGATTTTTCCTCCTAATCAAAAATTACCGACCCCGCTTATTTATCCGGTCCGCCCGGAACCATACATCCACTGAAAAATGCCCTGATCTGATCTAACACCGATTCTGCGGAATCTTTTACAAGGAAATAATATCCATTCATCATCTTGATCTTCGTTTCGGGTATCGACTCCATAGACTCAATCTGAAATATATTCAAATATAACACTTCACCGCTTAACCGTGTCACCTTTATCATTCTCTTCCCTCCGCTGTCATCTGTCTGGCTCACACCACTCTTGGGAGAGAGACCGTTTTTTTCACGGTCTCTCTCCCCGCTGATTCTGTCCATACGTGCTTTGCGGGCTCTGTCCATTATCTTCTGGTCATTGCTGATGCGCCGTCTCATGTTTTAATTACCGTTTCATATTCACCAGTTCCTGAAGGATCTCGTCGCTGACCGTGATCATCTTCGAGTTGGCCTGGAATCCTCTGTGGGTGGTGATCATATCTGCAAACTCCTTGGCCAGGTCTACGTTGGAAGCCTCAATGTAACCGGTCATCAGGCTGGCCGCGCCGCCGTCTCCGGGTTTGCCTGCCACCGTGTTGCCTGCGTTGTCATTCTCATTGGTGATATAATAATTGCCGCCTGCCTTCGTAAGACCGTTGGGGTTCTGGAAAGTAGCGATAGCAAGCTGGCCGATCTCTATGGTCTTAGAAGTTTTTACCGTGACAGGATTATTGTTAGCGTCTACTATCGGCTTCCCTTGATCGTCCAGTTTGGGTTCGTCAACCTGAACCGTAGCCGTAATCTTTCCAAAGGCATTAACCTCAATGGCAATAGACATCACCGGATCGTCAGTGGCGCTTCCTGTAATATCCGAAAATGAACTGGTTGCACTGTCCCATCCCGGCAGACGCAACGTACTCAATTTATCCGCGGTACTGGTAGTCTTATCGCCTGTATACCCGGATTTAAAACCATACACAAAATTTTTGTTGGCATCAACGATATAGCCGTTGCTGTCTACCATGAACTGTCCTACTCTCGTATAGTTAAAATTCCTGCCCTTTATATCGTCAACATCCAAATCACCTGCCTTTTTTTCCGGGCTGGTGATAAAGAATCCCTCGCCGTCGATGGTGGCGTTAAATCCGCCAACGTAGGACGGTGTGCTGGAGGTCATATCCATGCCGATGCTCCCCATCAGAGTACCGTAGCCGTACTGAGCCGCGTTGGTACCTGCGGCCCCGTTGTCTCCGCCAGAACCGGCCGTAGACGCCGTAGAAGTCTGATACATGGCCTCCTTAAAGGTGTAGGTCTGCGCCTTGAAACCAAAAGTGTTGACGTTCGCGATATTATGGCCCACCACATCCATCTTGTTCTGGTGGGCCCTGAGGCCTGCCACGGCCGAATCCATTGCTCTTAACATAATCTTTTCCCTTTCTCTGTCCTCTCCCCCCGCCTGTCTGACAGGGGGATTCGCATCCTCACACGAGGTCCTGCTATATCAGGACAGCACTGTCAATATTTGTGAAAACCCGCTCCCTCATGTCACTCTGGGACATGGTGGTAACCACGGTGTTGTTGGGCACGTTGACGATAAACACTCCCTGACGGCCGATGACAGCCACATCCTTGGCGCCTTTCTTCCTGGCGCCCTCCACGGCGTGCTCCAAATCGCTCATCAGCTGGTTGTCAACCGGGATGCCCCTCTCGTTCATACGTTTGGCGGCATGTTTGGAAAAATTCAGGCCCGTTGCCCTCTGCTGGAGAAGGGTTTGAAAATCTGCCTGTTCTCCCCCCGTTCCAGACCTTCCGGCATTCTGGCCCGGGATAGCTGGCGGCCTGTTCTCTACAAAGCCGACACTGTTCATATTCATACTGTCCCCTCTTTCCAAATACCTGCTTAAAGCCGTCAGACTAAGGCCGTACGGCTCTCATCACCCTCCTGGGACCCGCCTTCCTCCTCTTTCGGAACGTCGTCCCCGTCCTCATCATCGTCCTTGGCGTAAGGGTTGGGAACCTTTCCCATACCCACCAGATGAGCCAGGGAATACTCCTTGTCGTCGCCCTCAAGTTTGATGGTGGGATCGCCGCTGGTAAAGTTGACCCACTCCACCTTAGCATATTTTACATCGTATGGGACCTCTTGTCCATAAGAATTTTCTCTGGTCTGCGCCATGGTCACTTCCTGGCCTACCAGACTGGCCGCATAGGTCTGTGTAGTGACCGCGGTGGAAGTCTTCAGCGCGTCCGTCATGGAACTCATGGACTGCACCATAGCCATCTGGGTCATCTGAGCCATTAGCTCGCTGTTATCCATGGGATTTGTCATGTCCTGGTTCTGTAGCTGAGCCGCCAAAAGCTGAAAATAACCTGTCATGCTCAGGGTGTTCTTGTCGTTGGACTCCACGGTGTAGGCCCCTGTGGCGTAGGGTGTGCCTGTTCCGCTTACTGATATCTTTGCCATGCTCTTCCCTCTTTCTCCTAAATAAGTCCCAGCCTCAGCTGCTGAGCAAAGGATTCTGTCTGATTCTGCTCATCCTGCCGTTTCTGCTGGTCCTGCCTCTGCTCCTGTCTGCCGCCTCCTTGGTCCTGCTGTTCCTGCTGGTCCTGATTCTGCTGCTGTTCAGGCGCATGGGTGTAGATAATGGTGTCCTGGCCGGTCTTCTCCTCCAGGATCGCTGCGATCTCCGAAGCTCTCTGGCTCAACACCTCCAGGGTCCTTGGGTTGGATGCCAGGATGGAAACTGCCGCCCTGCCCCCCTCATAAGCCAGCTTGATGGTAAGTTTTCCAAGAGCTGCCGGTTCCAGCTCGATGACCAGTTCCCTTCCGTTCCCCGGAAGTCTGGCTGCCAGTGTCTTCCCCAGATCCTGGGGCAGATGGCTCTCGCTGGTTCTCAGAGGAATCTCTTCCGTCCTGCGGCTGCCCAATGACTGCCATGACGGTTCTCTCACACTGTCTGTCCGGTACACCGGCTCCCGTGCGGTCTCCCGCTCTGCCTTTCTGTCCTGGCGAACCTGGGAATCACCTGTCTGAACCTTGGCTGCCGCCGGCTTCTCATCCGGTCTCTCCCCCGGCTTCTCCGCCACGGCCGCGTCCCTGCCTGCAGACTGCCATGTCCCGCCTTTCTCCTGATCCGGAGAAGGACTTTGGTTCTCGGTCTCTTCCTGTCCGTGTACGGTCTCCGCCGAATCTTTCCGGATCCGGGCCGTCTCCTCCTGGGCAGCTGCCGTGACCTGCGGTGCCTCTGTGTTTCTCCGGGTTTCAACCGTCCTCTCGGTCTCCCCCGCTTCCGCCACGGTCTCTTCTGCCTGCCATTCCGATTTCTCCCCAGGAACTTTCTCATCTGCCTGATACACCCCTGCGTCCGATACTGCCGTCTCAACCGCAGCATCCTGGCCGGTCGTCTCTGCCATCAGACTGTCCGCAGCAGCTGCCACAGCTTCCTGAACTTCGGAACCACCTGCCTTATCAAGGCTGACGACAGGCACTGCACTGTCAGACGAAACCAAAATCTCCTCCTCGGCTCCTGCTGCATCCGACTGTACATCTTCGGCCAGCATCCCCTTGATCTGAGCCGCCGCCTGCCACACACCAGCCTGAAGAAGAGCTTCCTGTGTCACACCGTCCTTGTCCTCCAGCCCGTCTCCGTTCTCAGGAACCTTATCCTGAACTTTTTTCTCCGGCTCCCCGGTCTGGTCGGTTTTGTCATCTCCGCCCCGAACCGGTTCCTTCTTTTTATCCGCAGTCCCGGTCTGGGCTCTGTCCGGCTCCGCCATATCCTTCTTCTCCTGAAGGAGCTTCACAAAGCTCTGGCTCTGATTCTGCAGCTCCGTCTGGACACTCCTGCTCACCGTCCCCGCTTTTGCCTGGACTGTGACGGGCATCTTCACTGTCTCCATGGTGTTCTCCCTCCTTTCTCTCTGAAATTGAATCTATGGCCCTTCCGGGCCTGTATATAATCATCAGGCTCTCGCCTGTGATTATCCCGTTTGCCGCCGGCGCGGCGAAACTCCGCCGGCCGGTCTCCCTCCTCAGCCTCTGTGCTGAGGACGGACCCGCAGGGCATTGCCGGTGACGAATTCTTCAATAAACATCTCGTCTGCCTTGGCCGCTGCCTTCTGATATTCTTTCAGTTTCTTTTCTTTTAATTTTTCGAATTTGGAGGTGTCTACCTTGGCCGTAATCACCTGTTGTTTCTTCTCTTCCTCCTGCCTGCGCAGGACTTTCAGGCGGGCCTTCTCCTGGTCGATGATCTCCTCCATGCGCCCGATGCACATATCAAACAGCCGATAGTTCTCGATAGCAGCCCCCTCCTCCTTCGCCTTGTCAAAGCGGGATTCAAAGCCTGCCAGCTCCTGGTTGAGCCCTGTGATCTCTTCCTGTTTGCGGTTCACCTTCTGAAGAATCACCGCATGTTCTGTCTTTAAATTGTCCAGCACCTGGGTCTTGTAGTCCAGCACTGTCTCGAGTCTGTACTTAAACTGTTTCACTTTCCGCTCCTTCGAATCAACCGGTTATGGCCTCTATAAGCTCCACGGTCTTCTCATAGCTGAAGCTCTCGCTGATTCCCTGCTGTAAAAATCTGTTTATATCGTCGATCTTGCCCACAGCCTCGTCCAGAGCCTGGTTGCTGCCTTTCTTGTAAGCTCCGATGGCAATCAGATCCGCATTCTTCTGATATAGCCCCAGAAGGTTGCGCAGCCGCGATGCCGCTTTCTGATGTTCCCCCGGCACGATCTCCACCATAAGGCGGGAGATGCTTGCCCCGATATCAATAGCAGGAAAATGATTTTCGTTGGCCAGCTGCCTGCTGAGGACGATATGACCGTCCAGGATGCCTCGCACCGTATCGGAGATGGGCTCATTGGTGTCATCGCCCTCCACCAGAACAGTGTAAACCCCGGTGATGGAGCCTCTTCCAAAATTTCCGCTGCGCTCCAGGAGCTTTGGAAACTCCGCATAGATGGACGGGGTGTAGCCTCTGGCGATAGGCGGCTCACCGATGGCCAAGCCGATCTCTCTCTGTGCCATGGCATACCTGGTGAGGGAATCCATCATCAACAGCACATCGTACCCCTGATCTTTAAAATACTCGGCAATGGTGGTGGCGACCAGAGGACATTTCATCCTCAGCATAGCTGGCTGGTCGGAGGTGGCCACCACCAGGACGGAGCGCCGCATCCCTTCCTCCCCCAGGTCTTTCTCGATAAATTCCAGGACCTCTCGGCCACGCTCCCCCACCAGAGCGATGACGTTGATATCTGTTTTCACATTCTTGGCGATCATGCCCATGAGGGTACTCTTCCCCACTCCGGAACCGGCAAAGATACCGATTCTCTGGCCTTTTCCGATGGTGTTCAGGCCGTCTATGGCTTTCACCCCAAACTCCAGTCTCTCGCGGATAGGAGGACGGTCCAGAGGATTGATGTAGGGGCTCTGAACCGTATAGTGCTTGGAAGGCGGAAAAGGCGCTCCTCCGTCTATGGGTTCTCCCAGGGCATTGATGATTCTTCCCCTGAGGAAATCTCCCACAGGAACCTTCAGCCTGTGACGGGTGTTGCGCACAAAACTTCCGGAGGCAATGCCGCTGGTAGCCTCGTAGGTCATCAGCTGAATCTTTCCCTCCTTGAACCCTACCACTTCGGCGGGCATCTGCCGGTTCAGCTCCTCATTGTAGATCATGACGATGTCTCCTATGCTGGAGCGGCCGCCGGAAGCCTCCATGGACATTCCGACTACGTTTTCTATCTTTCCGATATGGCTCACCGTCTCGGTCTTGCCGATAAGCTGAACAATCTTTTCATACATGGGAAACTCCCCTTTTACAGCCTTATATTTTCCAGAATATCTCTGATGTTGCCCATCTGGGTGTTGACGCTCACATCCACGATCTCCTCCGGCATCTCTATAATACAGCTGCCCCTGTCCTCTTTGTCCATGACGATGAACTTGATATTGTCGGACAGACGGGAGAGTTCGTCTAGAACTCCCGCGTCGGCGGCCATCATCATGTCGTAATCATATTTATCTATGTATATCTTGACCCATGCGGTCTTTTTCAGTTTTTCCGTAGCCGAGATAATCATCTGTTTGATCACCTCTCCGCTGGACCTTAAACTGATGTGGATGACCTTCTCTCCAACTGCTATGGCGCAGTCCTTCAGTTCGTCCAGGTATGTTTTTAGACAGTGCTCTTTTGCCCTATCAACAGACTGAAGGGCCTGCTTCATGTCCACCTGAAAGTCTGCCAGCTCACTTTGAATCTCCTCCTGAAAATCCGCCGCTGCCTGCCTTCTGCCGTCGTCATATCCGGCTTCATACCCTTCCCTGCGTCCTTTTTCATAGGCCCTTGTCTGTTCTTCTTCTGCCTGCCTCTTGCTGTCTTCCAGAATGCGGGCCGCCTCTTCCTTGGCCGCCTCCAGGAGCCTGGCTCCCTCTTCCTTCCACTCCTCCAGAAGTTTTTCTTCCTTTTCCTTGAGAATCCTCTCCTGAGCGGCGGCGGCCTCCTCAAAAAGCTGCTCCGCTTCCCGGGAAGAAAGTTCCTGGGAAGAATTCTTTTTCTGCCGCGCCCCCTGCTCTTTTTTCTTCCCTTCTATGGTGTACTGTGGAAATTCAGGTTTTCTCGGTGTCAGGTCTCGGTTGTTCATCAGCTGTTCCAAGGGGGGCAGATAATTCTCGATCTGCGGGTTCGCCGACGCCTCCGGGCGCTTGATGATCCGCTTAGACGAGGATGTTATCATCTTCTTCTCCCTTCTTGATGATCACTTCACCCTGCTCTTCCAGTCTTCTGATAATATTGACAATGCGCTGCTGCGCCTCCTCCGCGTCTTTCAGTCTCACGTTGGTAGTGATCTCCAGGTCACCGCGGACAGAATCTGCCATACGCTTTGACATGTTTCTGAAGAAAATATCCCGCATCTCCTGGGATGCGCTCTTCAGGGCATACACCACATCCTTGGTATCCAGCTCTCTGACAAAACGCTGAACGGATCTGTCGTCCATGTCCAAAATATTTTCGAACACGAACATCTTCTCCCTGATGCTCTGGGACAATTCCGGGTTCCTCTTGTCCAGTTCCTCGAATATCTTCCTCTCGCTGCTCCGGTCTATGTGGTTCATCATATCTGCCACATAATCGATACCGCCCAGGTTCATGTTGTCCTCGCTGGTGATGATGGTTGCGAACTTTCTCTTCATCTCCTCCTCCACGATGGCGATGGCTTCAGGGGACACACGGTCCATGCGGGCCATGCTCTCCACCGTGGCAATACGCTTCTCGTCGGGGAGCTGCTCCAAAACCTGGGCCGCCTGCTGGGCATCCATGTAGGCCATGATCAAGGCGATAACCTGAGGCCGCTCATTCTGCAGCAGAGACAAAAGCGCCTTGGGATCCCCCTTCATAAAGAAGTTGAAAGGCTTGGACTGGAGGGTCTTGGAGACCTTCTCCAGAAGGTTTCTGGCCGTGGACTCGCCGAAGGCTTTCTCCAGAACGTTTCTGGCGTAATCAAGGCCGCCGTCGGTCATCATCTTGTGGGTCAGACACAGTTTATAAAATTCATCCAGCGTGGCCTCCACCTGGCTGTTGGAAGTCTTTCCAAGTTTTGCCACCTCATAGGTGAGCTCTTCGATATCCTCTTCGTTCAGGTACTTGTAAATCTGGGAAGCTCTGTCGGCCCCCAGGGAGACAACCACCAGGGCGGCTTTGCTTTTCGGGTCCGTTATGGCTTCTCCTTCCGGTTTTCCTGCACTACTTTCTTCGATTGCTGTCCTTGCTTCTGCCACCCTCTTCTACCTCCTCTCCTCTCAGCCAGCTCTGTACCAGTTTGGCCGCGATCTGCGGATTCTGATCCACAAATTCCGCAATATTCTGCTTCAGGCGCAGACTCCGCTGCATGCGGAGGTTAAGAATCTCCTCGTTCTTGGCGAACTCATCCTCTTCCTCCTCCATGCCGGGAAGCACGCCGGCGCCTTCCGCCGCTATGGCAAGACCGCTGTCGTCCACCGGCAGTTCACCGGCAGACAGCGCGTCGCCGTCGATAAAGTCGCCGCCCTCCATCACTACTTCCTGAAGTTTCTTCTTCTTTTTGTTTCTCAGGACAAGCAGAAGCACCAAAAGCAGCAGCAGCAAAACTCCTGCTCCTATGGCAATCCACACCAGAAGCGGTATCTGAGTCTTCTTCTCCACATCGTCCTCGCCGGTTCCGGTCTGCGTGTCGCCGCCGGGGGTCACAGGAACGTCCACAACCTCTCCTCTGTCCCGGATAATGGTGATCTTCTCCCCCGCTCCTTCTATGGGGATGCCTCCTGCGTTGGCCACCAGGCGGAGCAGTTCCTCCTGAGTGGGGGTCTCCAACCGGTCCGTGATGATGACTACGCCGATGGAGGTGTCCTCCAGGACGCCCGGATCAATCTGGCGCTGCTCTTTTAAAGTATTGTACAGCCACTCTCTGGAGGCTGTGCTGTTATTGTATGTATCACCGTTCTGGCCGGTTCCATTCTCATTGGTGTATCTGGGGACATCGGCGTTGGCATCTGCTCCCACCACACCGCCTGCTCCCACGCTTCCGGAACTGCTTCCTTCATCGGTGAGATCCTCGATTCTCAGAAGACCTTCCTTGTCCTCCTCGTCAATCTTTTCCGGAACCGAGTACTGGGTGGTCTCCTGAATCAGCCTCTCCATGTTCAGAGTCCCCTTCACGGATACAGCCACGTTGCCCGATCCGTAAAGCCGCTCCAGCACCCGTCTTACATTGTTGGCTATATTGCTCTCCACCAGGCTGGTAAGGCTGGCCACATTGCTGAAACTGCTTGTAGTGCCGTCCCCCTCGGAGCCCACCTCCATCATGGTAGCGGCGTCAAACACCGCCACGTCGGTAAAGGTCATGCCTTTCACCGCGTGGGAGATGAGGGTCTTCACCGCCTGGGCCTTATCCGCTGTCAGAGTTCCTCCGTTTTTCATAGTCACCACCACCGACGCCGAGGCGCTGGAGGCGGACTGGTCTCCCCAGGCATACAAAGACTCGGAGCCCTCGTTGATGGTCACCTTGGCGTCCTGAACCCCTTCAAACACCCGGATAGTTGCTCCCAGGCGGTCCTGCAGTTCATACTTGGTGATCAGCTTTTTGTCTGACTCCGTCGTCATCAATCCCGTATTGTTCAGATACATGTCATAGGCGAAACCGCTTTTGGGATATCCCTTGCTCAGCAGGTTCACCCTGGTCTGCTCCACGGCGGTCTCCGGAACCCGTATAGCGCCGTCGCTGGCATTGTACCGGTATTCGATCCCCTCTTCCTGAAGAAGGCTTACCACCTCCCTGGCTTCCTCCTGATTCAAACCCGTGAACAGTGTGGAGTAATCCGCCTGGTTTCCCAAAAGATTCAGGGCGACGATGGCCACCAGGGCGATCGCCGCCGTTCCTCCGGCGATGGTTTTTATAATTTTTCTAGTTTTCTCCGGCATGTTCTGCCAGCTCTCTTTCCAGTTCTGCATTTCCCTATCCAACCTTTGTCATATTCTGGAGCGCCTTCTCAAGAAGGCGCCGCTTTCATGCGCCGCCGCACGTCTTAACAAACATCAAACATTCATCTTGATCAGTTCATTGTATGCTTCCAAAGTTTTGTTGCGCAGCGTAATCAACACATCCACACTCAGGCTGGCTTTCGCTTCCGCGATGGGAAGAGTGTGGGCGTCGTCCAGCTGTCCCGTGCTCAGAAGGTACTGTTTGTGCTCCACATCCGCCTGGGTCTCTTTCACCTGATCCACAGCGTTTTTAAACACACTTTTAAAAAGCGACGCATCTGTATTGGCCACCGCCACATTCTGGGCCTCGGTCAACTGCCCTCCCCCTATATTCCACAACTGCATGGGGGTGATAAATCCTGCTCCATCCATAGTCATCGTCTCCGTCCTCTTGTTTCCTTGTGGTTCATACCGGCTCCCGCCCTCTGTCTCTGACTTAGAACGTCTTGGCCGCGTTCCTCAAGCGGGACAGATCGTTGTTCAGCGAACTCAGGATATACTGATACTCGTAAGCTGTACGCACGATCTCCACCTGCTCCTGATCCACATCCACATTGTTCCCGTCCAGCCTGGTGGACTCGTTCCATGTGGTATTCAGCCGGGAACGGGTGTTGCCGATGGCCTCGTACACGGATCTCTTGGGATGATGCTTTACCTTGTTGGCATCCTTTATTCTCTTATTCAGTTCTTCTTCGAATGATATGTACTGAGATTTAAATCCAGGCGTGTCATCGTTGGCTATATTGTTCAATGACACGATTTGACGCTGCCACAGATAGTCTAGAACCTTTTCTGTCAACGCAACACCGTTGCCGTATATCTGAGACATAAAATACCGCTCCTCTCTTACATTCTATTTTCCATTAAAAGCCACATTTATGCAATAGTAAGTTCTTGGAATTTTACTAAATATACATTCTTTATAATCATAACATCAGTTTCTCTTAAAATCAAGACAGAATATATATTTGATTTCATCTTTTTAAGTTCTTTATTGTGTTAAAATTTTATCCTTTAATATATAAAAAGAGCATAAAAAGAGCCCGGACCCGCCGGACTCCCTTTGAAACTTAACAATAATCAATCTGACTATGCAAGAATATTCAGCATGGAAACTGCATAATAATTGCCCAGATTATATGCTCCACTTCTGGCAAATGTGGCAAACTGCTTAAATGAATCATTTACATTCATGGCGTTGGCTGTGTTGACAGAAGAGCCGCCATATGTCTCGGAAGCAGGGGAACTGCTGACCTTGGGCTTGCTGCTGTCGCCGTTGGACACCCCATCGGTAGCGCCGCTTCCAAGGACCTTGTCGACAGAAGAATCCAGAATCGCGCTGGCTTTGGCTCCCAGACGATCGGCAATACCATACTGTCCGCCGAAGGACTCCTTCACATAGTTGGAATCGTTCTGGAAAGTCTTCATGAACTCCTCTTTGTCCACCTTTACGTTGCCGCTGGTATCGTAGCTCATGCCAAAATACTTTAAGCCCTGTTCTGTGGGCATGCTTCTCTTAAGAGAATCCAGCTGGCTGCTGAGGCCCTGTCCATACTCGGTATTCTTCTTCAGATAATCCACCGTGTTGTTGTACTTGTCCGCCAGATCCTTTACTGCGGAATAGACTTCCTCTGCAGCCTTGGTCAGATCATCCTCCGTGGCCTCTCCCTTATCCACCTTAGCTTTCACCGCGTCATACTTGTCAAACACGTTGTTCTTGCTGCCAAGCTGCAGTTTGGAAGCAGACGCCTCCAAATCTTCCAGCCTTGTCTGATATCCCATGAGGAATCCTGACGTGCTGCTGGCTGTGGTGTTGGACTTGGTGGAGGTGTCGGTTTTATCGTCAGAAATGCCCAGAGACTCTTTCAGCTTATCCGCTTCCTCAGTGGCCTTCTTTCCCCAGCTGTCGCTGCTGATGCCGTTGGAGGAATTATTGTAGCCGTAATTATAGGTATAATAGCTGCCATAAAAATCCGATGTAACTCCGCTTACTGCCATAATTTGTCTCCTTTCCGGTATTAAATACCATATTTTATTCTATATATCGGTATTTTCCCGAAAAAAATAAGGGAAGAGGGAAGAGAAAATCCGGAAAAGCTCCTATTTCCCCCACTCTCCAAGAACGGTCCTGCCCGTCTTAAGAGTGGCGGGCAGGTTGATGATCCGCTGGTTTTCCGAGCCGCGGAAGGCCAGCATCAGATTCCGCTGTTCCCTGATAAATCTCCCGTCCACAAGGACGTCCAGCTTTTCCAGGAACCGGTCTGTGGCCTGGCAATACCGCTGTCCCCCGGGCCTTAAGTCTGTCTCGTAGGTAAAACCTGTATAGCACCAGATATCCTTCTGGGGAAAACGCTCTTTCACTCTCCCTGCAAGTTCCAGGAGAACCGGCTGATTCTCCAGCTCCATAGGCTCGCCGCCCAAAAGGGTCAGGCCCTGAATATAACCGGGCTTTAGGGCCTCCATAATCTCCGCCTCCGTCTCCTGCGTGTAGGGAAAGCCGTAGCGGAAATCCCAGGTCTCCGGCTGAAAACATCCGGGGCAGCGGTTGGTACAGCCTGACACAAACAGAGTGACTCTCACGCCGGGGCCGTCGGCGATGTCCCATTTTTTGATCGCACTGTAGTACATGTCTCTCCTCTACAGATGCAGCACCCTGTCTTTGATCTCCTGGGTTCTGCCCTGATTCCAAAACTGCGTGCCAATGTAGCCGCAGGTTCTCCTGGCCACGTTCATCTTGTCCTGATCCCGGTTGCCGCAGTTAGGACATTCCCACACCAGCTTGCCGTGCCGGTCTTCCACAATCTGAATCTCCCCGTCAAAGCCGCACACCTGGCAGTAATCGCTTTTGGTGTTCAGCTCCGCGTACATGATATTGTCATAAATATGGTTCAGCAGAGCCATGACCGCTGGGATGTTGTTCTGCATGTCCGGCACTTCCACATAGCTGATGGCGCCTCCCGGGGACAGGGCCTGGAATTTGGACTCGATGGTCAGCTTGTCAAAAGCGTTGATCTCCTCGGTCACATGGATGTGGTAACTGTTGGTGATGTAGTTCTTGTCGGTGACGCCCTCTATGATCCCAAAACGCTTCTGAAGACACTTGGCAAACTTGTAGGTGGTGGACTCCAGAGGGGTACCGTACAGGGAAAAGTCAATATTTTCTTTCTCTTTCCACGTCCTGCAGGCATCGTTTAAATGCTGCATCACCTGGAGAGCGAAAGGCATGGCCTCCGGATCCGTGTGGGATTTCCCGGTCATATAGAAGACGCACTCGTAGAGTCCCGCGTAACCCAGAGATATGGTAGAGTAACCGCCGTACAGCAGCTTGTCGATGGTCTCGCCCTTCTTAAGTCTGGCCAGGGCACCGTTCTGCCACAGGATGGGGGCCACGTCGGACAAAGTGCCTTTAAGGCGTTTGTGGCGGCACATGAGAGCCCGGTAGCACAGATCCAGACGCTCATCCAGAATCTCCCAGAACTTATCCATGTCTTTTCCCGAGGACAGGGCCGCGTCGGGAAGGCTGATGGTCACCACCCCCTGGTTGAACCGGCCATAGTACTTAGGTCTGCCTGTGTCGGGATCCACATAGGGGGTGAGAAAGCTGCGGCAACCCATACAGGTGTAGCAGTGTCCTTCCCCGTTCTTGTCCACCTTGTTCTGCATCATGATCTTCTCCGAGATGTAATCGGGCACCATCCTCCTGGCAGTACACTTTGCCGCCAGCTCCGTCAGATAGTAGTAGGGCGAGCCGGGACGGATATTGTCTTCCTCCAGAACATAGATCAGCTTCGGAAACGCAGGCGTGATCCACTGCCCTTTCTCGTTCTTCACTCCCTGTATTCTCTGGCACAGAGTCTCCTCGATAATCATGGCCAGGTCACGCTTGAGACGCTGATCCTGTCCTGCCTCGTTGAGATACATGAACACTGTGAGAAAGGGCGCCTGTCCGTTGGTTGTCATCAGGGTGATCACCTGGTACTGTATGGTCTGGATGCCTTTTTTCACTTCGTCTTTGAGGCGTTTCTCAACGATAGACTCCATCTGATCCCTGGTGCCCTCGCATCCCAGCTCCTTCAGCTCCTCCCGCACCTCCATCACAATCTTCTGCCTGCTCACGTCCACAAAGGGCGCCAGGTGGGTCAGGGAGATACTCTGCCCGCCGTACTGGGAAGAGGCCACCTGGGCAATGATCTGGGTGGCAATGTTACAGGCCGTGGAAAAGCTGTGAGGCTTCTCGATGAGGGTATCGGAGATCACCGTCCCGTTCTGAAGCATATCCTCCAGGTTCACCAGATCACAGTTGTGCATGTGCTGGGCGAAATAATCTGCATCGTGAAAATGAATGATCCCTTCTTCATGGGCCTGAACCACCTCCTGGGGAAGAAGAAGCCGGTTGGTGATATCCTTGCTGACCGCCCCCGCCATGTAATCTCTCTGTACGCTGTTCACCACCGGGTTCTTGTTGGAATTCTCCTGAAGCACTTCCTCGTTGCTGCACTCGATGAGGCTGAGTATCTGCTGATCCGTACTGTTGGCCTTACGAACCAGTTGCCTTTTATAACGGTATGTGATATAATGGTTGGCGACTTTGTACGCCTGATGGCGCATGATCTCTTCCTCCACCATATCTTGGATCTCTTCCACACCTGCTGCCCGGTTCAATTCCATGCACCGGTTGGTCACCGCCTGGACGATCTTCACAATCTGGTCCGAAGTCAGGTGCTCTTCTTCCTTCACGGTACCGTTGGCTTTCTCCACCGCGTTTTGGATTTTCTGCGCTTCAAAACGAACTTCTTTGCCGCTTCGCTTTATAATGTTCATTCCCACAACACTCCATATATTGTTTATTTATTTCCGTCTATATACTACATCTAGTATTATAACTGATATTTCCAAAAATACAAGAGCGTTTTTTTAAAATTTTACCAGCCCCTGATCCCTGAAGGCTGTACGTCTCATTTTCTCGGCAAGAGCTCCGCGTACCTGTCCCAGATCCATCTCTGTCAGCTTCTTATCTTTCACCAGACACCTGCCCGCCACGTACACCGTTTTTACATTGGCGGCCTGGGCGCTGTAGACCAGAGCGGCATAGGGGTCATACACCGGAAACATGTTGGCCGAATCCGTCTCCACCACAACCAGATCCGCCTCCTTTCCTGCCTCCAGGGAACCGGTGACATGATGGAGGCCCAAAGCCGTGGCGCCCCACCGGGTCGCCATGGCCACAATGTCCCTGGCTGGGAAAGCACTGCGGTCTCTCAGCTCGTTCTTGTGAAAATTGGCGCAGAATCTCATCTGGGTAAACAGATCCAGGGTGTTGCCGCTGGCCGGCCCGTCGCTCCCCAGACCTACAGGCACCCCCGCCTCAAGCATCCTCTTCACCGGGGCCACCCCTTTGGCCGCTTTAGTGTTGGACCCGATACAGTGGGCCACAGAGGCTCCCCTCTTTTTCAAAACTTCTATCTCGCCGGGGCTCACCTGGATAGCGTGGGCCGCCAGAGTGGATTCCCCCAGAACACCTATACGGTCCAGATATTCCACCGCTCCCAAGCCGTAAGTCTCCTTCAGGTAAAACATCTCATAGTCCATCTCCGCAGTGTGCAGGGTAAAGGGGACATGATATTCCCGATCCTTCCGGTAAATCTGTTCCAGGTACTCTCTGCTGCAGGTGGTGGTCCCGTGGGGGGAGAGACACACGGACACTCTAGGGTTATCCCGGTACTTCTCCATGGCCTCCAGCCCCTTGTCCATGGCCTCCAAGGGTGTTTTCGCGTCGCAGGTGGCCTGGTCCATCACCGTCTCCCCCGCGATTCCTCTGATTCCCGCGGTGTCCATCACACCGGCAATATCCCCAGCGTAATAGTACATATCCATCACCGTGGTGATGCCTGCCAGAAGAAGCTCACAGATTCCGTACCTCGCCGCCAGCACCGCCAGTTCCCTGTCCATGGCCTTCTCCTCCATGGGAAGAAGAAATACTCTCAGACGGTCCTTGCAGTCGTCGCCCAGCCCCCTGAACGGGACCATACTCATGTGGCAGTGGGTATTCACCATCCCCGGCATGATGATGCCGCCGCAGGCATCCTCCCACACAATTCCCGCCTCTCCCCCTTCTTCCGTGGAAAATACATCCCCGTACCGCTGTCTCAGCTGTTCCATGGAACCTGTCTCCGTCACCTTGGTTCCCTCCATGGCCACATAGCCTGCCGGATACATGTCCATGTTTTCATTCATGGTAACCAGCATTCCGTTGTACACGATTGTCTTCATCATCCGCCTCCTTTTCTTTCTCCCTGTTTTCGCACAAAGGCCAGATTCCTTCCTCTGTCTTTCCGGTCCGCATGGCAAAACAGAGAGCCTTCCGCCCCGCGGCGTCCTGGCTCTCCGTTCTCTGCCGTCTGTCTGTATTTCTTTTTCTACGCCCTGTCATCCTCGTGATATATGGTGTATCCGTTTCTTCCCCTCTCTTTTGTCTCGTAGAGGGCTTTGTCCGCGCAGAGGTACAGTTCCTGGTAAGTGTTTCCGTAGTCTGGGCTGTAGACCACCCCCACACTGCAGCTTAAGGGATTGCCCGGAACCCCTTTCAGGGAAATTGCCCGTATTCTCTGGCACATATTCTCCACACGGGCAACTGCCGATTCCCGGTCCGCAATATTTTTCATCAGCACCACAAACTCGTCGCCGCCGATTCTCCCGATGATATCGTCTCCACGAAACTCCTGGGCCAGCACTCTGCCGATCTGATGCAGGGCCTCGTCCCCCACCGCGTGGCCGTGGACATCATTGACTGACTTAAAGTTGTCCACATCCAGCATAAGGAACACCTGAATCCCTTCCGCCGACTCCTTAAGCCACTGGTTGATCTTTTTCTCGGTGCTGTCCTTGTTAACGGCTCCTGTGAGAGCGTCGGTCTGAGCATACTCCATGAGTTCTTTCTGTTCTCTCCTGTTCTCTTTCCACAGGTACCCCAGAAGTACAGCAAGACCGCTCAGAAGCACCCCCGACAGGATCACCTCATAATATCGAATAAATCCAAAATCCTCTTGAACCTTCTCCACGGGCACCAGATAGCACAGCATCCATCCCCCCAGCTCCACCGGTTCGCACACCAGGTAGTAGACGCCCTTTTCCGATTTGATCCTCACACAGCCGCCTGTCTGATCGGAGAAATATCTCTCCAGCTGCTCTATGGAATTTTTTCCCGAAAAATTCATCCGACCGTAGTACTCAAAAAAGTTATCGCCGCTTCGGATGTGATGCTCTTCCTCGGCTCCGTCGTAGGAGACCACCGCCCCCTCACAGGTGACGATCAGGTTGTACCCTGTTCCTCCGTAGATGTCTTCAAACAGCAGGTCGTTGAGGATTCCCACGTCGCAGGAGCCGGCCAGCACCCCGGTTGTCTGTCCGTCCCTGACTATGGGAACCGCCAGGATCACATGGCGCTCCCCGTCCACGCTGCTGGCGATGGGATCACTCAGGGACCGGGCCCCTCCCACTGCCTCCCGAAAATATTTTCTGAAAGACACGTCTTTCCGGGTTCCGTCTTCGTAGGTGGCCACGCCTTCCCTGTCGATGATAGCCATGTTCACAAAATTGTTTTTCTCGCACAGAGACCGGAGGAGCCTCAGATTCTCCTCCGACAGCATCTCTCGTGAATCCCCGATACAGGCCGCAATCCCCTCCAGGTAATCATGCTGAAGGTTCATGATCTCCTTAAAGTGAAGGCCCTGTCTCTTTACATGCTCCACGATGGTATCTTCCGCCGCGTCCACCACGTTCACCTGAACACAGTAGAAGAAATAGAAGATGCTGAATGTCATAAATACCAAAAACAAAACACAGACCGTGACGTATTTTTTCACGCCCGGCTCCTGTTTCTTCTTTTTCATAAATCTGTCCCCTGTCTCCGCTGCTTCTCTCCCGGCCGGGCTGCTGAAAAAAGACCGTGGTTTTACCCCAGAACCTCATCCAGCATATCAAAAAGTTTCTCTATATCTATGGGTTTGGCTATGTGGCCGTTCATGCCGCAGTGTACAGCCTCCCGTTTATCTTCCTCGAAAGCGTTGGCTGTCATAGCCAGAATCGGAATAGATGCCAGTTCCCTGTTCTCCAGACGGCGGATGACACGGGTAGCCTCGTAGCCGTTCATCACCGGCATCTGCACGTCCATAAGCACCAGCTGATAATATCCGGGCCTGGAATTCTCAAGCATATCCACGGCGATCTGTCCGTTCTTGGCCACGTCCGTGACAAATCCCGCGTCCCCTAAGATGGCCACGGCAATCTCCTGGTTCAGCTCGTTGTCCTCCGCCAGAAGGATACGCCCTGTGTGGTGTTTATGCCCTTTGTTCTCCTTGCGCTTCTTTTTGTTCTCGTCCCCGTCCATGACGGAGATAAGGCAGTTTCTCAGCTCTGACAAAAACAGCGGCTTGCTGCAGAAGGCCGTGACCCCTGCCTCGGCGGCCTCCTCCTCGATGTCCGCCCAGTCGTAGGCTGTCAGGATGATAACCGGAACATCCCGTCCTGCCTCCTTCCTGATCCTCCTGGTGACCTCGATGCCGTTCATGTCAGGCAGCAGCCAGTCTACCACATAGACGCTGTAGCTGTCTCCCCGCATGGAGGCCTGTCTGGTGCGCAGCACTGCCTCCTTGCCCGACAGGGTCCACTCCGCCCGCATTCCCAGCTGTCCCAGCATATAGGACACGCTGTCGCAGGTGTTGAAATCGTCGTCGATCACCAGCGCCCTGCAGTCGTTGAGTTCCAGTATGTCCTTCGGCTCCCTGACTTCTGAGTTAAGACGGAACGTAAAAGTCACCGTCACCTCCGTGCCTACGTTCTGTCTGCTCTCCACCTTGATGGTGCCGTTCATCATGTCCACAATATTCTTGGTGATGGCCATCCCCAGACCGGTTCCCTGGATTCCGCTGATGGTGGAGGTTTTCTCCCTCTCAAAAGGCTCAAAAATATGGGCGACAAACTCTTCGCTCATACCGACGCCGGTATCACTGATATGAAATTCGTAATTGGCACTTCCCTCGGGAGCCCCCGGCTTCTCCGTGATCCGCACGCTGATGGTGCCGTTGGCCGGCGTGTACTTAACCGCGTTGCTCAGAAGATTCAGAAGTACCTGATTCAGCCGCAGCTTGTCACAGTAGATTTCCTCGTCCACCACATCCACCGCATCGATGCACAGCTCCAGCTGTTTCGACCTGATATCTGCCTGCAGTATATTTCGCAGGCTGTGAAGAATGTCGGGAAGGCTGCAGGGCTTCTCGTCCAGCCTCATCTTGCCGCTCTCTATGCGGCTCATATCCAGCACATCGTTGATCAGGCTAAGCAGATGATTGCCCGACGTCATGATCTTCCTGAGATACTCCTCCACCTGGTCAGCCCGATCGATATGGGAGAGGGCCAGGGAGGTAAATCCCACAATGGCGTTCATAGGCGTCCTTATGTCGTGGGACATATTGGAGAGAAACACGCTTTTTGCCCTGCTGGCCCGGTTGGCCTGGGAAAGGGCGTCCTCCAGCATGCTCTTCTGTTCCAGCTCGCTGCGGATCTCCTCGTCCACGCTCCTGAATCCCAGGACGATGCCGTGGCTCTCCCCCCAGACTCCCGCCGACACTACCTTCATCTGGAAATACTTCATATCTCCGCCTGTCAGCACCCGGTGGTTGACATAGTTCTGTCTTTTGGTTGACAGTTCTTTTTTCAGCCTTTCCACGGTACAGGACCGGCGCATCATATCCTGATCCTCCTCGTAGACATACTTCTCTATATAAAGCTCCATACATTCGCTGAGAGAAAGTCCCTTCCCGAACACGGAGGCAAACATCTCCTGGTCGTCGCTGATTCTCAAAGGAGCTCCCACACCCGTATCCAGGTCAAAGAAGCAGACCAGGCTGTAATCAATACTCAGCGCGTGGATCAGCTCCGTCTGATGTCTTTCATTTTCCTTCTCCTGCAGTTTCTGGGCGGTGCAGTCCAGAAGAAAGCGCTGATACTGCAGTTCTCCGTTCTCCCTGAGAAGTTTTATGTTGCCCATGACATGGCGGATCTCCCCGTCGGCCTTCTGAACCCGGTACTCGATGTTGGTGCTGTCCCCTTCTTTTTTCAGTTCCCGCATGCCTTCCCGCAGTTTCTCCTTGTCATCCTCCATCACGGAGTCCGCCACCATGTCAAACCCTGCGGCGGCCATCTCCTCGGCGCTCTCATAACCGAGAATCTCCAATGCCGCCCTGTTGACGCTGATGATTCTCCTGCCGTCCACGGTGTGACAGAGAATCCCGCAGTCCATGGTGGTGAAAATCGTCTCCAGAGTCTGGTTCTTCTCCACGATCTCCTGCTCGTAAGCCCTCTCCTGCGTCACGTCGATAGCCACACCCACGGTTCCCATGACAGTTCCGTCCACATCGTAAAGGGGCGACTTGTAAGTAGTCAGCAGCTTTGTCCCCTCGCCGGTTTTTACCACCTCCTCGGAGATACATGTCTCCTTTCTGGTCATAACTTCCCGCTCCGACTCGATGCAGGCCGGGTCGTCCTGCTCCACATCCCAGATATAGGCGTGACCCTGTCCCTCCACCTGTTTCCTGGTCTTGTTCACCGTACGGCAGAAACTGTTGTTGACTTTCTCATGTATGCCGTCCTTGGTCTTATACCAGACCAGATTGGGCACATGGTTGATGGTAGCTTCCAGATACTGGTCAGTCTCCCAGAGATCCTTGCCCAGCTTGAATCCCTCCTGCCATCTGAGAAAACGGAATCGAATCTCCTCATCAGACATGGGCATGGTCCATATATCCTTAATCTCCGGCAAAAACTCTGACAATCCGCAGATCTGCTCCCTGTCCGCGATGAGAATCAGTTCCTCCCCGCTGTTCCTCTCGCAGGTCAATATCTCCAGCGCCCCTCTCTCGTCTGCAGCCCTCACATCTGCAATAATGACACTGACCGGGGCCGCCGGTCTCTCTATAAGGTCATTGCAGACAAATTCGTGGGTAAAATGTTCAAGCGGTGAAATCTCTTTTATAATTTCAAATGCTCTGCAGTGGCCGCCTGTCAAATAGAAAGAAATATGGCAATGGTACATTGTTTCTTCCCCCTGTGTTTCGCATATTATGTACATACTTTCAGCTATATTATATCATACTGTATTTTCCAAATCATATCAATCAGTTTTCTGTATTTTAGCGAATTTCTGGTCAAAATTCATGGAACGGAGAAAAGAAAAACAGGCGCCTGCAGCATCTAGGCGCCTGTTTTTCGTTCTCCGTCACGTTGTCTGTCCGGGTGTTCTCATCTGAGACGGCATTCCGGGTTCAGCATCCCCTCCGCAGACACTGTCCCGTCCGTCTTCACCTTAATTCTCGTGATTCCTGTCTCCAGCTCCACCTTCCGGCTGATTCCGTCGTCGTGGTACAGCTCATACACGGCCTCTGTTCTGACGAAATGCAGCAGATTCAGCCTGGACATATCCACGTCCTCCACACAGCAGCCTCCTTCCGACATGGGAACCATATGGTCCGGCCGGACGAACACCAGCACTTCGTTGAGCTCCGCCCTCACATAGTGGTGTCCTGCGGGAAGAATCTGCGAGTCCCCGCAATCCAGACTTCTGAAACGGTACAGCTTCATATTTTCCGGAAGATACACATATCTGCCTCTGGCGTTCTGCCTGTAGACCGGGGCGATCATCATGCTCTCCCCCACCATCAGCTGATCTTCCACCCCCGCCGCCTCTTCATCCTCCGTGTACACAAAGGACAGAGGCAGAAACATCATATCGTCATTTACGGCAGCTTTCACAAACTCACTGTACAGATAGGGCAAAAATCCGTAGCGCAGCCCCAGAATATTGCGAAAATCCTCCATATGGCCGAAGCGGTAGAATTCCTGCAGCCTGGTTCTCTTGGCCGAGTGGTTTCTCATCAGGGGCGTAAAGATACCAAGCTCCAGCCACCGGAGCAGCAGATCCTCCGTGGTGTCGGCACCGAAGCCGCCCAGGTCGGCCCCCGTGTAGAGGAAACCGCACATGTTCAGTCCCGGAAGCATCTGCAGATTCATGAGAATATGGGACCACCAGGAACAGTTGTCCCCGGTCCACACGCCGCCGTACCGGTGCATTCCTATGTACGAGGCGCGGGAGAACATAAGGATTCTCCTGTCTGGCTCCAGCCTGTCAAAAGCCTCTCCCGCCGCTCTGGTCATATAGTATCCGAACAGGTTGTGTACTCTGTCATGGCGGATCTGCTCTCCTCTGTACCGATGATAGAAGGTCTCATAGTCTTCTTTCCTGTTGGCCACTCCCAGAACCAGGTTCTTCATGCCAAAAAACGACTGGATATTCAATTCCTGCCTGCTGTAGTCCTCCAGCTTCTCAAAGACCTCATCCAGATGATCTTCCCCGTAGAACAGGGCAGGCTCGTTCATATCGTTCCAGAACCCGTCGATGCCCTGGTCCAGAAGCACCTTATATTTGCCGCCAAACCAGGACCTGGCCTTCTCGTCCAGCATGTCAGGAAAATGAACCCGCCCCGGCCAGACTCCGCCTACAAACTCCTTCCCGTCCTCCTTCTTGCAGAAATATCCTTCTTTCACGCCCTCTTCGTACACAGAGTAGCCTTCTTCGATCTTCACCCCCGCGTCGATGATGGGAACCAGATGAATGTTCTCCTCCCTCATCTCCCGGACGAACCCGGGGAAATCCGGAAACTTATCTGAATCCACCGTAAAGTCCTTGTAGTTCTCCATGTAATCTATGTCCATGTACACACTGTCCAGAGGCACATGGTTGTCCCTGTGGCGGCGCACCACCTGGCGGATATCGTCTGCGCACTCGTAACCCCACCTGCTCTGACCGTATCCGAAGGCCCACCTGGGCGGAATGTAGCTTCTGCCGATGACATGGCGGAATTCCTTCACTATCTGGCGCAGGCTGTCTCCTTCCAGGATATACAGCACAAACCCGCCGGGATCCACCGTCACCGTCAGCCTGTCCCTGTCGCTGTAACCCAAGTCAAAGGTCACTGTCTGAGGCGCGTCCACAAACACTCCGAACCGCTCTCTCCCGTCTGCCAGGAAGAAATTGTGGGCCGCGTACAATTCATGTCTGGTCTCCGTGTGGAGAGGGTCGTCCTTGCAGTTGGACTGATAAAGCCAGCCCCGCTTGTTGATCCCTCTCACATTCTCACCCAGGCCGTAGATGATATCGTGGGGGGCCATGTCACAGGAGAGTACATGGGACTGATTCTCGCCTGCCGAGACCGCCAGATGGGGAAAGTCTTCCGTCTCTTCCCCCCTGATTCCAGGGATGCTCCCGCTGTCCGTCAGAGCTTCTGTCTCCACGGGACTGCCGAATACAAATTTTCTGATCATAAGATTACCTCCGATTCCATAAGCGGTGATTTTTGATGATTTTTACGTACAAATAACAGCTGTCTACATTATAATGAATATTCTAAAAGGTGTAAAGCCTTAATTAGCACCACGGAGGAAAGCCGCCCGGCTGACACCGAACGGCTTTCCCCCCGCAATTCATCTATATTCTTTGGCAGAAATTGGCTCTATGAAATTCTGGTGAGCTCATTTAAAACGGTATAATCCCCACAACGACACCCACGATCATGCAGATAAAGCTGAATCCCCACACCCACAAAAACGAGTTCTTGATATGATCTTTGATATCCACATCCGCCAGGCCCACCCCCAGGAGGGTCGCAGGCACCATGGGGCTGATGAAAGTAGCACAGTTCCTGCATACTACCATGGCGATTGCAATGGGGGTTGCCCCGATTCCGAACCCCTCGCCGATCCCGATCATAACCGGGAGCATTCCGTAGAAATAGCTGTCCGTGTCAAATGCCAGAGCCAGCGGCACACTCAGGATTCCGATGACGATGGGCAGATGACGTCCCAGCACCGCGGGAAGGAAACTGCTGATCAAACCGGACATACAGGTGATCACGCTGGTAACACCTTCCACATTCTTTACCAGCACGCCCATGAGGACAGCCGCTCCCATAAGAGTACTGCACATCATCAGGGCAGGGCCGGCATGGCTGTTGATAATCTTTTTCTGCATCTTCGCTCCGGGATAGTTTACCAGGATCGCCGCAGCCACGCCCAGCATAAAGGGTACATAGCTGGGGAATATGTCTTTGATCAACAGGGCGATGACACCCAGGGTCAAAAGGATGTTGAACAGAAACAGTTTGGGGCGGGCCAGTTCATTGACCTGGGCGACGCCGTCTTCGCTGAGAACCACTTCTCCTTCAAGCTCCGCCAGCTTTCCCTTTAAGCCTGCTCCCCTCTTTTTCTCCAGCATACCGAATATAACCGCCACTCCCAGGCTCATAATGATTCCCACCACCTGGATGGGCAGAATGGTCTGCCACAGAGAGCTGGCCTCCATGCCCAGAACCGTGGCCGCCCTCATGGTGGGGCCTGCCCATGGCATCAGATTCAGCACACCCATAGCCAGAACACTTATAGAAAGCAGGGTGGTGGGGCGCATGTGCATCTTCTTGTAAACCGGCAGCATGGCAGGCACCACAATACAGAAGGTAGACGCCCCTCCGCCGTCCAGATGTCCGATGAGAGCGATGACGCAGGTCATGACACAGACGCCTACCACGTTGTCCTTCACCAACTTCATCAATTTTCCTATAATCACGTCAAACATGCCTGCGTCTGTCATAATTCCGAAATACAGCACACTGAATACAAACAGCGCGGCCGTGGGGCCCGTACTTCCGAAGCCGCCCTTGATGAGAGAGCCGATATTGTCCCATGTGTAATATCCGCCTGCCACCAGCACCACTGCCAGGATCATGGGGAATGTGATAAACGCGATACTCGGCAGCGTCTTGCTTTTAAAAAGTGTCACTACAATGCCTATGATACAGGCAAATCCCAAAATACCAACCAGCAACTCTGACATATTAGTATACCTCCATTGTATAAATTTTATTGCCAGGCAGTTCCCTGTTCTGCCTGTTTTTCATGTCTGCCGGACAGTTCCCTGTTCTGTCCGACAGACAGATCATTCTTTTGCCGGGTCCCCGCGGCAGCCGCCAAGGCCCGTCGGAACCATTATCCGCCTCCCGCTTCTGTCAGTCTCGGAATTCGTATGGCTTGATCTCCCTCACCACATCCATGACGGTGCCGTCCCTGCCTTCGATAATACCCACGACTCTGTCCCCGAACTGCACCGGATCCGGCTCTCCCACGATGGAGTAGGCCATATCCCTCAGCTCCTCGATGGTGCATATGGGGAGTTTGGTACCCTTCATACAGTCGATGAGATCCTGCCTTCTCGGATTGATGGCGATGCCGTAATCGGTGATGAGCACATCCACTGTCTCCCCGGGGGTGGTCACCGTGGTCACGCTGGTGCAGACCGCCGGGATACGTCCCTGGAGGAGAGGCGCGATGACGATAGTGCACTTTGCGCCTGCTGCCGTGTCCGGGTGTCCTCCCTGTGCTCCGGTGATAACTCCGTCGGAGCCGACCACCACGTTGCAGTTAAAATTCACGTCTACCTCCAAAGCTGCCAGGATAACGAAATCCAGCTTATTTACATAGGCTCCCTTGTTAAATGGGTTGGCATATTCGGATGCCGAGATCTCGATATGGCGGTCCGGGTGTTTCTGAATAGACTCCACGGCTCCCAGATCAAAATCCTGGGTATCTACCAGCACACCCACCAGATCTCTTTCAAGAAGACTGCACATAGGGGTCGTCAGGCCGCCCACTCCGAAACCCATGCGGATTCCCCGCTTCTCCATCTCCTCCGCCAGAGAGATGGTGGAAGCGATGGAAGCGCCGCCCACTCCTGTCTGGTAGGAGAAGCCGTCTTTAAAGTAGGGAGTGTTGATGACAAACTGGGTACAGTAATCCGCCATCCGCAGTTTCCTCATGTCGGTAGTAGGCTTTGCCGCCCCCGTGGCGATCTTGGCAGGATTGCCGATCTCGTCAACCACCACCACATAGTCCACGTTGGTCATGGAAATGCTGGCCGGCACGTTGGGAAACGGAACCAGGGTGTCCGTGACGGCCACCACCTTGTCGGCATACTGAGCATCCGCCATGGCGTAGGACAGAACCCCGCAGTTCGACTTGCCGCCGTTGGCCTTCAGGTTGCCGTACTCGTCCGCGGAAGGAGCCCCTATAAACGCGATGTCAATATGTACCTCCCCTGACTCGATGGCCCTCACACGTCCGCCGTGGGAGCACATCACCGCCAGATTCTTCAGCTTTCCGGTGGAGATGGCCTGGCCGATCTTCCCTCTCACCCCCGAGGAGCGGATGCTGGTGACGGTTCCGTCCTCGATCATGGGAACGATGGGGTCGTGGGCTTTTCCCAGAGACGTGGCACAGATGGAGATGTCCTTGAATCCCATCCTGTGGATCTCCTCCATAACCATGTTCACCACATAGTCCCCTTCTCTGAAATGGTGATGGAAAGAGATGGTCATCCCGTCCCTCATACCGCACTTCACCAGCACGTCATGAATGCTGTCCACCACCTTGCTTCTGGTGGGATCCACCATGGCGCGGATTCTGGCGGCGCCCCGGGTGAACTCAAAGTTGTCTTTGGCCTTCGCCCCCTGATAGCCTTCTTTTCCCGTGATTTTCAGGATTTCTTCCGGAATTTCTCTTCCAACTGCGTTTATCATCTTACAAATCCCCCTCATATACGCCTGATGCCTTGGCAAGGTCGATGGTTCTCTTCGCCCCGTCGTAGAACGCGATATCGATCATCTTGCCGTCTACCGTAAACACGCCTATACCCAAAGATTTCTTCTCATCGATCTCCCGAACTACTTTTTCGGCGAAAATGATCTCCTTCTGGCTGGGAGTGAAGATCTTGTGGACAATATCGATCTGCCTGGGATTTACCAGAGACTTTCCGTCAAATCCCATCATCTTGATCATCTTTACCTCTTCTTCAAACACATCCATTGCATCAAGATTTGTGAACACTGTGTCCCAGCACTGAACGCCTGCCGCCCTGGCGGCGATGATCATCTGCTGTCTGGCTCCCTGGAGTTCCACCCCTGTTCCCGTGATCACGGTCTGAAGATCCTTGGTGTAGTCGCCGCCGCTGAGGGCGATACCGATGAGGCGGTCCGAAGATTCGCAGACTTCCAGAGCATGAAGCACGCCTCTGCAGGACTCCAAAGCCGCCATGAGAAGCGTGGACCCCTCCGGTCTCCCGAACTCTCTCTCTGCCGCCAGCACATGTTCTTCCACTATATGTACATCCCTTGCAGATTCTGTCTTGGCTATGCGGATGGTGTCCGCCCCCCCCGCCACACAGACACGGATATCTTCTCTCCAGTGGGGCGTGTCCAGACCGTTGATCCTCACCACTCTCTCCACGCCTCTGTAATCAATCTCCTGAAGGGCATGATAGAGGGAATATCTGGCGGCATCTTTCTGGTTTTCCGCCACCGCGTCCTCCAGATCCAACATGATAGAGTCCGGTTTGTAAATGTACGGGTCCTTGATCAGGCCCGGTTTCTGGCAGTTGAGAAACATCATGGAGCGTCTCAGACGCTTTTTGTTTGGATGGCTCATTTTATCACACCTCCCCACGGCAGATTTTCGGTGATGCCGTTGGAACGGTACACGGCACATTCCACCCTGGCCTTCAGCGTACAGTCCAGAGCGCCTTTGTCCACCACCGTCACTTTCGCGTCCGTGACCTGAAGACGGTTCAGCGTCTCCAGAACCGTGGCCCTGATCTGCCTTCCAAACTGGTGAATCACACTGCTCTCGATGGACAGGTCAATTCCGTTCTCGCCAGGCTCCACCGTCACCTGGGCATCGCTGGATTCAAGTGTCCCTGCCATAGCGGCTTTCTTGATCTCCATACCATTTCCTCCTTAAATTAGTCATATTGTTGGCTTATCTGTGTTCCGAGGCTTTTATCTCGTTGATTTTTTCTGATTGTATGGTATCATGCACAATGCTCTATGGCAAATATAAAAAAAATTATTACCCATATAAGGCTGTACTTATGGTTGCCACGGAAACTTTCGTCTCTGGCATATATTGCCTTGCAAACCTTTGCAATAATATAATAATCATATACGACAGCAAGCCGGCAAAAACGGCCACCGACCCCAAACAGAAAGGAAAGCTCATGAACATCAAACACGCCCAGTATGTTCTCACTGTTCTCAAGGAAGGCAGCATCACCAACGCGGCCAAAAAGCTCTATGTATCCCAGCCCTCCCTCAGCCAGATGATCAAGCTGGCGGAAAATAATTTAGGCGCCCCCATCTTTAACCGCAACACAGACCCTATCACACTTACCTACGCGGGGCAGAAATATGTGGAGGCCGCCAAGCAGGTCCTCACCATCAACCAGAATCTGGCAAGGGAGATCCAGGAGATCAACCAGGAAGACCACGGCACCATACGTCTGGGGATCCCGGTCCAGAGGGCCATGCAGGTGATGCCCTATGTGTTCCCCAGGTTTCACGGGCAGTTTCCCATGGTGGAATTGCAGCTGAGCGAATTCGGCTCCGCCACCGTGGAGTCCATGCTTCTGGAGGGGGCCCTGGATCTGGCCTGTCTCACCACCTACCCCAAACACGAGGAGCTGAACTATATTTTCATCGAGCAGGAGGAGCTGGTGCTCCTTGCCAGCAAAAATACTTCCATAGCAAAAAGGATCCCCTCCGGCTCTGAGATCAGCATCACAGAAGCCAAAGATGAATCCTTCATCTGCAGCAAACCCGGCCACAGTGTCCGCACCACTCAGGACCGGCTGTTTGTCATGTATGATATTCAACCACGTATTCTCTTTGAGACCATCAGCATCGAGGTGGCAAAGCGCACGGCTGTGGCCTGCGACGCGGTGTTCATCTGCCCCATCAACTATATCGAGATGTCGCCGGAGATACACCCTTACTGCAGTGTCTACCCCATCAAAGGCATCGAGAACCGGCGCAGCTTCTATGTGTGCCACCGCAAAGATCTGTATCTGACAAAATATATGAAAGCCTTTGTCCGGATTCTCACCGAGATGGAACAGCCCGTCCTCCACTGAAAAGGGAGAGCCTGCCCCAGAGTTTACCGGTCCACGGGAAAGCAGCCATACCCGCCCCGCAGGCCGCTACTGTGCCGCCGTCAGCAAAGCCTCGGCTGTCTCCGCCACGGTCTCCGCCTCTTCCGTGGACAGGTAGCCGCAGGCCTCCATGCGCTCCAACACCTTCAGCTGTCTTTTGGCCGCCAGCTCCGGATTCCTGGTGGGGGCATAGACTGACGGGGCGTTGGGAATCCCTGCCAGAAGAGTGCTCTCATACTCGGTCATCTCCTCCGGCTCTTTGCCGAAGTACCCTTCACTGGCGGACGCCACGTCATAGTAGCCGTCACCAAAATAGATCACATTCACATACAGTTCAAAAATCTCTTCTTTTGTATAATTCTTCTCCAGATCCATGGTCACAAACAGCTCCGCCACCTTCCGGACCACGTCCTTTTTCTGTCCGAAATACAGATTCTTGGCAAGCTGCTGGGTGATGGTGCTGCCGCCTTCCACAAAAGCCCCCGCTCGGATATCGTTCCTCACAGCGCGGCAGAGGGCGATCAGGTCAACTCCCATATGCTTTTCAAACCGTTTATCCTCCACGGCGATCACCGCCTGGACATAGAGCTCAGGCAGTTCCTCGTATTCTGTGTAGGAAGCCTTTCCCTGGATGGAGGCCACCTTGTCCTCAAGGCTCATATCCTCCACGGCTTCCCTGTAAACCGCATATCCCTTGCCTGCCACCACGAAGCCGGAGCAGACACACACCACAAACGCCAGCAAAAACAATTTTTTCAATACGTTCCAACACGGCTTCATCTTTTCCGCTCCCTTCATTCATGATGGCGACTTTCCTCTATTGTCTCTATTCTAACAGATTTTTTTCCTCGAGACTTTACCAATCTCTTATATTATCAGACTTTTTTCTGACGATATTTTACAAAATGTTACAATTTTAAGGATTCTGTTTCGTAAATTTACAAATCGGGAAAGCCGCCCTGCAGCATTACCTGTTCAGGACGGCTTTCCCCTATACAATGGAGTATAATATATTTGAATCGGCCGGGACACAGTTCAGGGAAAGCCCCGGCACGTTTCAAGCTCTGTTCCGGTTGTAGTTGATCAGACAACCTGCCTTGACGATCTTCTTCTCGTCTTCTGTCATATCCGCAATGTACAAATTCAGCTCCTTCACCTGGTCGCCGATGACATAGGCTTTGATCTGTTTCATGCCTCTGTCAAGGGCTGCCCGGATGCCCGGCACATAGATGTAACTTCCTACCTGGAAGGCGTCAGGCTCCTCAGCCATCTGGAAGGGGATCATGCCCCAGTTCATCACATTGGAGCGGTATCTCTTGGTGGCATACTCCCTGGCGATGTTGGCAAGACCGCCCAGCACTCTCTGACAGCTGGCCGCCTGCTCCCTGGCAGAGCCGTCCCCCGGTTTCACCGCGTAAATCATGCTTCCGATCTCTGTCTCCGACGCCTTCACGTTCTCACTGCCGGGGATGGTGCGGATCTTGTCAAACACTTTCTCAAGCTCCGGGTCCGCCTGGCAGGGGCACGTTCCTCCCATTCTGGCTTTCTCGATCTTGTCCACCTCTTTGGAACGGCCCACATATTCCGGATCCCTTCTGGACAGGGCAAACTCTGCCAGCCCCAGAGGATTGGACCTGTAGGAGGAAGTCTCTCCCGACGGAATCAGCTCGTCTGTGGTGGTCACGGCATCCATAATCTTGGAGCACACCTTCAAAAGAATGTTCTCCGTGAGGGCTCCCATCTCGGGCCAGTCTTTGATATTCGGTCCGTACACCAGCTCCTTCGAGCTGTCTCCCGCCTGATACCCCTGGTAGATTCTGTTCCTGTACACCGTATCGTCGAAGTGGTACTCCGGAACCTGATAACCGTCGGCCACCGCCGTGGCAGGGGTGAGGATTCCTCCGTTGGCCGCCGTGGCCGCGATGGAGCGGGCGTCCATGAGGGCCACCGCCGACATCTGGCCCACACCCGGCTTGGAGCCTTCTCTGTTGGGGAAGTTTCTGGTGGTATGGCGGATGCTCAGGCCGTTGTTGGACGGCGTATCTCCTGCGCCGAAGCATGGTCCGCAGAAGGCGGTCTTCAACGCGGCCCCCGCGCCCATCAATGTGGCCACGGCGCCGTTTCTCACCAGTTCCATGTACACCGGCTGAGAGGACGGATATACGGACAGATTGAACACGTCGCTTCCGCAGCTTCTGCCCTCCAGGATGTGGGCGGCTTCCATGACATTGGTATAGTTTCCGCCTGCACATCCTGCGATGATCCCTTGCTGCACCATCAGCTTTCCGTCTACGATCTTGTCTGTCAGGCTCAGGTGTGCCTTGTCTCCCGACAGCTTGGCCGCCTCCGCTTCCACGGTCCTCAGGATGTCTCCCAGATTGGCGTTGAGCTCATCGATCTCATAGGCGTTGCTTGGGTGGAAGGGCAGGGCGATCATGGGCTTCACCGTGGACAGATCCACATACACCATGCCGTCGTAGTAGGCCACATCTGCTGGATTCAGCTCTCTGTAGGCTTCCTCTCTGCCGTGGGCCGCCAGGAACGCTTTTGTATCTTCGTCGGTTCTCCAGATGGAGGTCCAGCAGGTGGTCTCCGTGGTCATCACATCCACACCGTTCCTGAAATCCGTGGTCATTCCGGAGATGCCGGGCCCTACAAACTCCATCACCTTGTTCTTCACATAGCCGCAGCGGAACACTTTTCCGATGATGGCGATGGCGATATCCTGAGGCCCCACTCCCGGGTTCACCTTTCCGTCCAGATACACGCCCACCACTCCCGGGAACGCCACATCGTAGGTATCCCTCAGAAGCTGCTTCACCAGCTCGCCGCCGCCTTCACCCACGGCCATGGTTCCCAGAGCTCCGTAGCGGGTATGGCTGTCAGAACCCAGAATCATCTTTCCGCAGCCTGCCATGGTCTCTCTCATGTACTGATGAATCACGGCGATGTGGGGAGGAACGAAGATTCCGCCGTATTTCTTGCAGGCAGACAGGCCGAACATGTGATCGTCCTCATTGATAGTCCCTCCTACGGCGCAGAGCGAGTTGTGGCAGTTGGTGAGCACGTAGGGGATGGGAAACTCTGTCATCCCGGAAGCCTTCGCCGTCTGAATGATTCCCACAAATGTGATATCGTGGGAGGTGAGTGCGTCAAATCTGAGTCTCAGATTCTCCATATCGTCGGAAGTGTTGTGAGCCTTGATGATCTGATAGGCCATAGTTCCCTGTCTGGCCTGATCCTTGTCCGTCTCTTTCCCTGTAAGGGCCTTTACCTTTGCCTCATCCCCCTCCTGCACGATCTCCCTGCCGTTAACCAGATAAACTCCCCCGTCATACAGCTTTACCATGTAAATCCCTCCATTTTATGTATTTCTCGTTTCATTTTCTTGTTGCCCTAATCATACCACCATGTTAGAATATAGTAAAATACTATATTTATAATATATCTTATTGTTTTTTCCTATGGAAAGGAGGCAGACATGACAAGCCGCGAACTTCTCTATGTAAAAACCATTGCCGAGGAAAAAAGCATCTCCAAAGCCGCCAGAAAGCTGTATATCGCACAGCCGTCCCTGAGCCAGGCACTGCAGAAGCTGGAGGAGCAGCTGGGCACCCCTCTGTTCAACCGGACGACTGCAGGTTTGAGCCCGACCTATGCCGGGGAACGCTACTGCCACATGGCAGCTCAGATTTTAAAGATATACGAGAATTTTGAGATCGAGATCAGCGACATCAACAATTTAAAAACAGGACGTATCCGTGTGGGGATCACCAACCATCTGGGGATCCTGACACTTCCCCAGGCCGTGAAAAGGTTTCACGACATCTGCCCCTTCGTGGAGGTCCTGGTGACCGAGGACAACACCTTGGGGCTGGAAAAGCGTCTCATCGCGGGGGAGCTGGACTTTGTGATCATGCACGCCCCGGCGGACTTTCAGCCCGGCAGGATCTGCTACAAAACATTTTTCAGGGACCCCTTCGTCCTGGTCATGGCGCAGGACCACCCTCTTGCGTCAAAGGCGGCGGTCACGGAGGGATACCCCTACCCGATGCTGGATATACGGCTTCTGGAGGGCCAGCCCATGATCCGCCTGAACCCTGACCAGCGAATCCGCCAGGTGACAGATATGGTGCTGAAGAGGGCGGGCATCCGCCGCATCTCCACTTTCATGACTCTCAGGAACCACACCACCGCCCAGCTCATGGCGGCCCAGGGCCTGGGCGTCACCATGGTTCCCCTGGAGTACTCCCGCCTCACCGTGGAACAGGAGCGCTCTCCTATCCTCCTGTCTATCGACAACCGGTACGAGGCCTGGTGGGATATGTGCGTGGCCACTCTGGAGGACAGTTTTATGTCCAAGGCGGATCAGCTGTTCATCCGGTGTGTCTCACCGGAGGCGTGGATATAGCCGGAGACCGGGGAGCGGCCCTTCCGGGCCTGGAGCAGCAGGCTACCCCATGACCAGCCCCAGCACGGCTGCCAGCAGGATCGTCCGGGGAATGGTCAGCTTCAGCCTGAACATCAGCACGCCGCACACCAGGGCGATGACCGCCAGATTCCAGTGAAACCCGGCCAGGCTCACCGCCGCTTCCTCCGCCCAGAAAGTGCTCCTTCCCAGGGTCACCGCCACCGCCAGGAGCATCCCCATACTCACGGGGCGGACGCCGCTCATGATATTCTCCAGAGTCCGGTTCCCTTTCAGTTTCATAATAAAGTGGGCCGCCGCCATACACAGGGTCAGGGACGGCATCATGACCCCCAGAGTGGCGCAGAAGGCGCCGGAAATTCCCGCTGTCCGCAGTCCCACGAAGGTGGCGCAGTTGATGCCCAGGGAGCCGGGGGTCATCTCGGCCACCGCCACAATGTCCATGACCTCATCCGCGGTCATCCAGCCGTGAACCAGAACCTCGTCGTTGATCACCGGGATCATAGTCATCCCGCCGAAGCTGAAAAATCCTATCTTCATAAACGAAAGAAACAGCTTAAGCAGCACCATGTTCACTGCCTCCTCTCCATATCACAAGCCCAAGCACGCCTCCTGCCACCATCACCGCCGGCTTGCTGATGCCTGTAAAAGCACACACCACGAAGGCGATCCCAAGCAGCACATAAGAAATTCCGGAAGTCAGGGATCGGTCCTTCAGCTTCCACGCCGCCTGAAGGATGATAGGAATCACCACACACCGGACTCCGTTCAGCACCTTCTCCACATAGGGGTTGCTTTTCAGGGAGCTGTAAAAGTAAGTTACCAGCCCGATGGCCACGATGGCAGGGGCCGACAGGCCGAAGGCCGCCGACAAAGCCCCCGCCGCCCCCTCCATGGCGTAGCCGCACAGCACCGACATGTTGATGATCATGATACCGGGAAATGACTTGGCCAGGGACATGAAGTCGATGATCTGCTCTTCTGTCATCCAGCCCCGCTTTTCCACAAACTCCGCCTGGATCTGGCCGATGATGCTCCACCCTCCCCCGAAGGTGAAGCACCCGATCTTCGCCATGGTCCAGAACATCACCGCCAGGCGTCCCACCCGGCCAGGCGGACAGATCCCTCCCCCGGACTGGCCGGTTTCCTCCGGTGTTCCCGGAGTTTTTGACAGCTCCGGTATCCTCTTCCTTCCTTTGCCCTCTTTCATATGTTTCAGATCCTCTCTTTTTTCATGTTTTACTGTGCAGTATAATGTGCCTGCGCAGAATAATCCTCTTTCGAGATTATAACGTATTTTCCGATCTTGGCAATATATATTTTATCAATAAGACTTATTGCCCCTCTCTATACTCACACAAAAAGACCGGCATCCATATACGGTGCCGGCCTTTTGTAATTTTTACAGAAAGTCTTCCCTCTGAGGGGTAAAGATATCTAAAATCACAGAGTCCTCCAGGGCCACTGCCCCGTGGGATACGTTAGGAGCCACATAGTAGCTGTCCCCTGCTTTCAGCTCATAGGTCTCTCCGTCCGCCGTGTAGCGAAAGGAGCCGGAGACGATGTAGCTGACCTGCTCGTGTTCATGCCGATGGACCTCGCCCACCGCCCCTTTTTCAAAAGATGCCTCCACACCCATCATCGTTCCGCCTCTGGCCAGGATCCTTCTGGTGATCCCCGGCGACGGCTTTGTGGCAGTGATGTCCTCATACTTTAAAACCATATTCTCCACCTCGTATATTCTTGCGTATCTGTATTAGATAAATGCCTGACCGCCGTTGATCTGGATGATCTCGCCGGTGAGAAAAGATGCCTTCTCGGAAGCCAGGAATTCGATGACTGATGCCACTTCCTCCGGCTTTCCAAACCGCTTCATGACAATGCCGGCTTTCCAGGTCTCCATGATATCTCTCTTGGTAGCCGCGTGGAAGTCGGTGTCAATGGTTCCCGGGGACACGGCATTGACTCTGATCCCATACTCGGCAAGGTCTTTTGCCAGTGCCCTGGTCAGACCCTCGATAGCCGCCTTGCTGGCAGAGTAGATGCCTGCGCCCGGACCTCCTCCGGAGGTGACTGCGATGGTACTGTAGTTGATGATGGAAGGATGGCTCCCCTTCTTCAACAGAGGGATCGCCGCCCGGCTGGCAAAAAACGCACTGTCAAAGTTCAGGGCCATCACCTTTCTCATAAAGGACGTCTCCATACCTTCAAATCTCTGACGTCCCCCAAGACCGCCCACATTGTTCACCAACACATCCAGAGAATCATATTTCCGGGCGATCTCCTCAAAGCAGCGGTTCACATCATCCTCGTTCATGGAATCCGCATAAATAAATTCTCCTTTAATGCCGTTGTCCTCCAACTCTTTCAGGGCGGACACGGATGCCTCCTTGTCGATCCCTGTGATGATAATATCATAGCCGGCCTTTCCAAGAGCTGCCGCCGCGCTCAGTCCAATGCCCCTTGTTCCTCCTGTAATCACTGCTCTCATAATGTTTTCTCTCCTTTATCTTCTTTGATCCTCAGATGATACTCTGGGGAAGGTATGCTGCTCCTTATTAAAATCGTACTGCGGGTCCTGTTCACCGGATTGTCCATAGTCTTCAGCAGGTACACTTCCTGCCCTTCTTCCAGTTCCGCCGTAACCTCCAATCTGCATCCGTCTCCCTCTGCCTTAAGACTTATCTGCCGCTTTTCAGTCTCAACTTTCCTGGTCTCCAGAATATGCTGGTAACCGTTCATGTCAAACTCTAAATCTGCCTCCCTGCACACAAGGTCACAGATTAAGCGGATGTCCGACTCGAAGTGGAATACATAATCATAGATCCCCTCTTTCTGACTCTTGATCCGGAAATCATCTTCCACCTGATCCTCCGTGACCGTCAAGGTTCTCTGGTAATCAATCCCCTCATAGACCTGCCTTGCCAGGGCCATGACCCTGCCGCCGTCGTAGTACAGACATTCTCCCGGACTCACGGAGGTGATATCAGTCCCGTTGTAGCACACTGTGTTATGGGACAGTGTCTTCCGGTGCCACTCGTTGCACAGCCGGGACTGATAGCCCGCGTTGGACAGATCTCTTGTGATCCTGCGGCCTTTGTACATGATCTCCACATTCATAATATCCGGATGGGCATGAGATCTGCCGTTGAGACCGTATTTCATAAACACATTCCAGTTCTGGTTTCGCAGCATCACAAAGTTGGATCTGGGGAAATTCCTGGAAGTCCTCTCCACAGGGATAACCGTGGCATAGTCAAAATCAATATTAAACAGAAGTTGTTCCAGACACACTCGGTTTTCACAGTAGTAAGGTTCCGACAGCGGGAGGATCGTCCTTGGCTCCCGAGATGTCTCTATGATCTTGGTTAAATTGCCCACAGGGCTGTCCTCCCCAAAAGCCCGGGCTACCGTGTGGTACACGTAACTGAAGGTCTTTAAGTTCAGATTGGGCCAGCCGTCATTGGGATTGGGCAGATACTGGTTGTCAAAGGCGTAGTGATAGGCCTGAATGAACATATTCTCGAAGATCCGGCTGCTCTCCTCGCCAAACTCATATCTGTAGAGCCTGCTGAACAAAAACAGGTAGGAGATTCCCTCCAGAAGGAAGAAATTGTAGTGGATAGAGCCCTCATACCAGAAGAAATCTTGGGTGACGCCTTTTTTAAGCTGTTCCCTGATATTGAACTCGCTGTTAAAGGCGAAATCTATCATCTCCTGATCCCGGAAGGCCAGACCCATGACGCCGATGGCCGACAGATCCCAGCAGCTGATATTGTGGATGGAGGTGACCTGTGGGGCGAGAAGATGAAATACCTCCCTGAACAAATTACGGTACACTCCCTTAAGCCACCCTTCGTCCAACTCCTCCCTTAAGATCTCGATGGCCTGGACAAACCGAATAGCCACGATGGACTCGTTGAGCCCTTGAGGCATCATTTTTCCACAGCCCCACACCATAGTGTCGTAAGAGTCACAGTGGTCATTTTCTTTGTTGTGCAGGGGAAACTCTTTGTAGTAATCCGCATAAAATCCGATGACCTTCACCGTATAATCAAAATATTTTCTCTCTCTGGTGGCCCGGTAGATCACTGCAGACACCAGAGCCATGATCACGGCCCTATTCCGGTAAAAGGTGGTCCACACTCCGTCCAGGATCTCGTCTCCATACACTTTGCCGCACACTTCACATCGGTGTTCATGAGGAGAATTCAGATCAAAGATCAGTCTTCCCCCGTCGTCATCACAGAAATACCAGTGGCCCCACCGGCTTAATTTTTCCGCGGAATCACAAAAGCCCGGCATAAACTGATCCACATCACCCCTCATGGCCTCTATGATCTTCTGGTTCTCTTCCGACCGGATAAGCTGGTCAAACTTGTCATTGATGTAATTCATAAATCTGCATTCCCTTTCTATGCGTCATAGCAGACCTCTCTGCCATCTTCATCTCTGATCCTTATCTTTATGGGTATGGTGCCGGACGCAGGGTCTTCCTGCCATACGGTCTGAAATTCGTACCGCTTTGTCCCTTGTCTCACTTTTAAGCTCTCTTCTTCCATAAATACCTCTGTGTCCTCATCCTCAAAAGTAAAGCATTCAAAGAACACCTGCCGCCTCTCCCGGTTCTTGGACCTCTGCGACAATGTATGGATATCGGTCCTGCACACTTTGTCCGGCTCCTGGCTTGTCATAATGCTCTCGATCTTCTGGGTATAGGTTCTGCACCGTATCCCCCTGTCAGAAAAGACGGTATAGCGGACAGGTCCTGTCTTCATATCGTAGACAAATCCCTCTCCATTCACTGCGGCTTCTGCGTCTGTGTTGCAGATGATCTCATAGATATGTTCCTTTCTGCTCCTCAGCACATCCACGAAGACCCAGAAATCCAGACCGTCCGTGAACAGCAGACGGCTTACCTCTTCCATCTCCAGTCTTTTGGGGTAGATGCCGGAGGTCTCTCCCCGGTAGATCACCACCGAACCATCCACTTTCATCGCAGTCACCCGGCCGCCGTAATCTTTCTCCCAACCCGGCTCTTCCTCCGCCTGCCGCAGCATGGCGCTGCCTATGTACACATCGGACACATCGGTCACATCTGCATAAGACCCGTCCACCAGGATCACGTTATGATTGTCCGGCATGATGTTCCGGTTATATCCGTCCTCACAGGTCAAGTACTCGCTTCCCCTTGCAAAGATGTAGGACAGATTGTCAGGATGATGGTGAGATAAGCTGAGACAGCAGATATTCTCCTCCCTGTAAAGCCTCCGCCCCGTCTCCCACTGTTTTCTTCCCCCGGGATACCCGCACTTGATGGTCAGTACTTTTCCGTCACGCTGCCAGCTGTCACGGATCCCCAGAAGGCCCAGATCCTCAAAGTACCATACTTTTGGAAGGAGGGATAAGTCCTTCTCCTCCACGTCGGGGTCGTACCACAGATACTCAAAACACGCCTCCGGCAGGATCCCCGGTTTTACCTTGCTCTCACAGGCTTCCTCCATGAGGAACTCGTCCACCACCATGTTGCCGAATGTCTGGGCAAACCCGTCCTTGTACTCTGCCGCCACCTTGTAGTAGACGCAGGCCGCGTGGCCGCTGTGCCGGTCATGGCAGTCTCCGAAATTCATCTGCTGCCGGAAATCTCCGCAGGACTGGTAGAGGCGGTAGTAGAAGGTATGCCTCAGATAGCCGCTCTCCTTAAAATAGTCCTTTCCCTCCTGGATCTTCAGAAGGTGGGCATAGACAAACAGCCACATGCCCCCGTACCGCCAGTAGGCCACCCCTTCATAGTTGGAACCATCTTCAGCCAGATAGGAAAATACTCTGGCAAAATCTTCTCTCGCCTCCTGGATATATTGGCTGGAAACTTTTTGGGCCTCAGACCCTTTCTCCTCCCCCGCCAGCACATACCCGGCCGCTGCCAGGCCTGTCATATTGATCCAGTTGTGATTCTGGTAGAAGGCCGTGGACCAGCCCTGGCCGTATGTATCTCGCCTGTACTGAAAGATGACCTGGGCGTGGTGCAGGATCTTTTCTGATATCCTGCCCCGCTCCTCACTTGTCAGCCAGGGTTTCAGCCAGTCATAGCCCAGAGAAAGCCCAAAGAGAATCCAGGAGGCGGACAGATCCACATTGACCAGATGGGCATTGCCCCATTTCTCGTAGGAGCACACCGTCTCCATAAACCGCTTCGCCTCTCCCAGATACCGCTCCTCCCTGCTCAATCGGTAAGCCAGGGCCAGGTTCACAATGGCGATCCCCATATAGGTAGTGCTCTCCTTAGGGTGCTCCTTTGGCAGCTCCATCTCCCGGTACCGGTCCGCCTGCTCTAAAAGCCGTCTGTACTGTCTCTTTCTCTTCCCGTCCCGCTGTGTCATACAGGGTTCCGGATCACCTATGAATACCAGTCTCTCCACTGCGTTCACCTCCGTCTTTTCCCCTTGCGTTCCTGATAGTATCTACGATCCCCTGAAGCATATAATAGTACACCACATACAGGGTGGCAAACCCGAACGGTTCTCCCGGAATCACCACGGTCTCCCCCGGCAGATCCCAGATACTGACTATCAAAAGATTCACATTCTGGTATGTGAAGTACACCATGGCCGTCAGAAACATGCTCTTAAAGATCTCAGCCAGACGGTACCCTGCGTTCTGCCAGCCTTTTCTCTCATAGTAAGCCTTGTTGGCGATCTGCCCCTTCCTTGTGATGTCGAACATGCCGTAGGCGATGGGATTATAGATGACAATAGTCACAAGCCCGATCCCCGCCCCCAGGAAGAACACCAGATCCACCGGATCTGTGAACATTCCCGCCTGGGTGCCGAAACCGATGAAGAAATAGCACATCCCCGCAAGCCACCATCTCAGCAGGGAAGCCTTTTTATTGTCCGATAACCACTTTTTCCTCTGTGCCGAATCCTTTCCCATAAGCACTCCTGATCCTCCTGACGTTTCTCAACTTTTTCAGGCTGTATGCCTGCCGTGCTTTGCCAGCTCCAGGACAAGCAGCACCCCTGCACAGGCGTAAGCTGCCATCAGTATGAAGGAAAATCCTACAGCCTTTGAGACCGAGGCTGTCTCCAGAGCCCTCTGGCCGGCTATGGCCTGCCTGTAGATAGAGGTAAGCCCGAGCCCGAACCCGATGGTCACAAAGCAGAAGGCTGCCGTCAGCGCCTGGCCTGACAGCCGGCTCTTTTTGATCCTTGTCATCTCAAACAGAGTCACCAGCCCGAACAGCACAAACAAAAACATGATAAATCCGCAGATCTCATTCTCCAGCAAAAGCAGCGCCTTTACATGGATGTTGGCAAATACCAGATGAGCCAGAGAACTGACCGCAATGAGGCCCTTCGCTATTTTATTTTTCATCATTTTCTCCCTCTTTTGCGTACAGCACCAATTCCGTTGTCTCCGTGTCAAAGAAATACAGATGTTCCATCTCAAATTTTATATAAACCGTCTCGTCAAACCGGTCCTCCAGACCGTCGATGCGGCATACCAGCATCTGCCCTCCCACATTGACGTACAAAATGTGGTAGTTGCCCAGGAACTCCTTATTCTCCAGCTTTCCTGACACCACAGTCTCTCCCGGACCGTCTGCGACGGCAAACTGTTCCGGACGGATCCCCAGAATCAGTTTCCGATCCTGATAGGAGGAAAGCCCCTTTTTGGCCTTTTCCGGCAGCAAAACTCGGCTCTTCCCAAACACGAACTCTCCGCCCTCCACGATCCCCTCCACAAAATTCATCTGAGGCGCGCCGATAAATCCGGCGACGAACAGATTCTTTGGCTCATAGTAGATCTCCTTGGGAGTTCCCACCTGCTGGATAATCCCGTCCTTCATCACCACCATCCGATCCGCCATGGTCATGGCTTCCGTCTGGTCATGGGTCACGTAAATAGTGGTCACATCCAGATCTCTCTGAAGTTTTACGATCTCTCCTCTGGTGCTGTTCCTCAGTTTTGCATCCAAGTTGGACAGTGGTTCATCCATAAGGAACACCTTGGGCTGGCGGACAACCGACCTGGCCAGAGCCACTCTTTGCTTCTGCCCGCCTGACAGCTGGCCCGGAAGTCTTTTTAAAAGACCTTTCAGCCCCAGCATCCCGGAGGCCTCCTGCACCTTGTCATAGATCACCGTGCTCTTCTCATGCCGCACTCTCAGACTCATCCCCACATTATCGTAGACCGTCATGTTTCCGTAGAGGGCGTAGTCCTGAAACACCACGGCGATATCTCTCTCCACCGGCGGACACTTATTGATCACTTTTCCGTCCAACACCAGCTCCCCGTCAGATATGGCCTCCAGCCCTGCGATCATCCGCAGCACTGTGGATTTGCCACAGCCGGAAGGCCCCACAAACACAATAAACTCTCCGTCTTTCACTTCCAGATCAAAGTTGTGGACTGCGTGGAATCCGTTGGAATAGATTTTATTCACACTGCGAAACTGCAGGCTTCCCATATTATCACCTCATCCCCTTTTCGCTTTCTGATTGTTCCAGCCTCTCTTCCATATGTTTCCTCCGGCTGCTCCTCGTCTGGCTGATCATCCCCGCAGCCACCAGAAGAACCGTTCCCGCTGCGTTGGCCGCCCCTATGAGGAACTGTCTGTCATAAGGTTTTAAGATCACAGGTACCAGAATCACCTGCCGAAACGCCATGTACACCCCCAGACACACCGCCGCCCCTGCCCACCATCTGTCATAGATATTCATCTTTACGGCACAGGTAAACAGCGCGAACAGCACCGCAATATTCACCATGACAGTGACCCCCATCCAGAAACTCACCGCCATCACATCCAGGATGCCTATGACATACACAAGCTCCGCCGCAATGCCGCACAAAGCCAGAGTGTAAGACAGGCTGTCCCTTTTATATAAAGACACCAAAGCCTTTTTTTCTCTCTCCATTGATCGATCATTCATCTCTTATACGCCCTTTCATTCTGCTGCACTCAGTTTTTTAAACCTCACATGACTCATCACCATAGCCGCCCCGTAAGCGGCACAGGAAACGATCTGCAGCACATAAACTCCCACGCCTGCCCGAAAGGTAGTAAACTTGTGCTCATAGTCCGCCAGTCCCTCCAGATAAAGATACTGAAAATCAAGGCCTCTATAAAAAGCCTCCACTGCCTGTATATTGGTGATGGCATACACCGCTCCGCCGGCACAGCCTGTCAAACATGCAAACAGCACCACAAGGGCAAACAGATCCGGAACTTTAGTAAAAATCTCCAAAAAGAAAGAAAACACGATAACCAGGATCCCGACCAGCGCCAGAGCGAATATCTGTCTGTTAAATGTCTGGAGAACAGAATCGTGAAAAAATGATATCTGACTGTTCTGCTTCAGCTTTAAGCCGAACAGATCTTTATATTCTGTCATAAACACCAGGGTATACAAAAATACAGCCAGCGCCGTAACCGTGTAAACCCATGCCATAACCTTCTGTACCCTGAATAGTTTCTGCATAATCAGCTCCCACCTTTTTACCAGGGAGGGGGAGCTTTCCCCCTCCTCAATTCATCAGTTCCCAAGGATCATTACATCATAAGCTGCCTGATATGTCTGCTCATAAAGGTCAAGTCCTCTCGCGGCAAATTTCGCCGCGTACTCCTCATAAGTCTGAGCCACCTCTGCCCCCTGGGGAGCATTGCCTTTGGTGCGGTAGCGGACGATGTTGAACATGTACTCTACGATGTCGTCTGACTCGATGGATGTGGAGTCAGATATAGTCTCCTTCTGTCTGGAAGTAAGCGAGAACACCGGCGGTATCATCTTATAATAGTTTGGATTGTCCCCGTCAGGACCTTCTCCTGCGTAGGTGGCAATGTGAAGAGTGGAACCCTGCAGCAAAGCCCATCCCTCAAAGCCTCTCTCAGAGGTGTACTGATACTCGAAACCGATCTCCTTCTGATAGCCAATGGGCATCAGACACCCCATCCAATCTCTTAAAAATGTGGACAGATCTCCTTTGGCTACGGCATTGCAGGTCTCGGTTACCCATGAGTTAAACTTGGGGTAGGAGATCCCGTCTGGTCCCTCGTACTTTTCGTTCTCCTCCAGGATCATGGGAAGCCCGTAGTTCTGCAGCACAGCGCCTTCTGCTGTGAAGAAGTAGTCCAGCACCGCGCAGGCTCTGTCAATCTGTTCCTGGGTAGAACCTGCGATGGAGATGGCCCAGCCGTCAGGCTTGATGGCCCGGCCGTTGTCCATGTAGTACTGCCATACACCGTTCACCTTTGCCACAGGAGGCAGGATCACGATGGTGTCTTTGTTGAGAGAATCGGATGTGGAGGACGCGATAAAGTCATAGGTCATAAATCCAAAGGAAGGAGCATCCCCGTCGTCGGTTCCCCAGAGAGTCGAGCGATAATTGGTCTTGTCAGTCAGATCATAGCAGTCAGAATAGATCAACCCCTCTGCCTCCATGTCGGACAGATAGCAAAGTACATTATAAATGCCCTCCTCACTGTAGGTGTACTGTACCTTTCCGTTCTCATCAATATACCATGTCGCCTTGTAAGAATCGGCGCCGTGAACTTTCACACCTCCAAAGTAGGTGGCCAGCCTTACCAGTTCCTCTCTGTAGGAGGACTGCCTCGTAAACAGAGGCCACACCACATCGGCTCTGCCGTCTGTGAGATAATGAGGGTTAGCTTTGATGCACCGCATCAGGGCGATAAGCTCATCAATATCGTAGGCAGCTTTTTCTCCTACATATAACTGTGACGGTGTATCATAATCATAATTGTCGTTGATATACTGAATCAGAGCACCTGTCAGGGTCTCGCCGTTTTTCACGTCAAGGCTGTTTTGGATCTCAATGATATTGGCATCTGTCTTCTTGGCAATGTTCACACCCTCCTTGGGAGTCACCGTGCCGCCGTTGTCACCGGTCCTCTTATTATCACCTATGTAGAATCCTTGATAATAAATATCAAATCTGTCCGTGTCATAGGATGCGTCTGTCTGATCCAACAGCTCTGTAACCCAGGAGCCTCTGATCTCAAAGGCTCTGGCGATCTGGTTGATCTCCGCTATGTAGGGCACATGGTAGATATTGCCGTCGTAGGCAGTGATGGCAGATCTCACATCCGGGTTGTTGTTCAGATAATTTTTGAAATTGGGCAGATAGCCTGCTTCCATCATCTCAGTCAGATTCACAAACTTTCCTTCTGTCCCGTAGAACATCAGCCTCTCCGCTATAGACTCGCCGCCGTAGATATTGGCACCCAAGAAATTGGAGGTGGACTCTGTCTGGATCATATCGCTGGACTTCATGTCCTGCACGGTCACATCCGTAAACTTGCTGTTTAACTCTTTCTCCACATAGGACCACATAGGCTTGAGCATTCCCGCCGTCACCACGGTCCCGTCGGGGAGAGTCAACGGCGATTCCTGGTTGTAGGTCATGGTTCTGGACTTGTTTCCCACCGCGTAGTTGAATTTCAGCTCCACGGTCTTTGCAAGATCTGCTGTCTCCTGAACCTCCGCCTGTCCGCTGCCCTCCTGAGTCCCCCCGGCTGCCTGGGCCGCTGTCGTCTGGGCTGCTGTCTGCTGCTCCTGCGCCTGCTCTACCACAGAAGAGCCGCATCCTGCAAGAAGGGCCGAAGCCATCATCGCTGCCGCCAGAGCACCTGCTGCTTTTCTTCTCATAAATAAGTTCCTCCTTCTGCCTTTTCGGCTGATTTTATCCCTTTACCCCGCCTACATTCACACCTTTTGCAAAGTATTTCTGTATATACGGGTAAATGACTAACACCGGTACGATCGAACAGATAATGATCGCGTATGCCAGACTGTCTGCCGAGTACGTCAAATTCACCGGCGACTCGTCATACAGTTTTTGATAATTTTCAATGAGCTGCCGCAGATACACCTGGAGAGGCTGCTCGTATGGGTCTGACAGCAGCATTCTGGACCAGTAGTACCCGTTCCACCTGCTGATAGCATAAAACAAAGTCACTGTGGCAATGCTGGCTGTGGACATGGGAATATACACCTTCCCAAACAGCTGAAACTCATTGGCTCCATCCATAATGGCCGCTTCTTCGATCTCCTTGGGGATACTGCTGAAGTAATTTCTCAGCAGAATGATGTTGTAAGCCTGTACGCCGAAAGCGATAACCATCCCCCACCGGTTGTCCACCCCCATGGTCTTGTAGTTTAAGTACATTGGGATCATGCCCGCGCTGAACCACATGGTGAACACCAGGAGAAAATTCCACTGCCTGCAGAACAAAAGTTTTGTCTTCTGCAGAGCGTAAGCTCCTGTGAGAGATATGGCCATGCTCCACGCCGTACCCATGACCGTGTAGAACAGGGTGTTGGTGTAGGCGATCCAGAATCCCTTGTTGTGCAGAACCATGTCGTAGGCCTGAAAGGTCACATCTTTTGGAAGAAGGACAATCTGCCCGCTTTCATATGCCACCTTTCCGCTGATGGACACGCTGAACGCATACAGCACCGGGTACAGTGCCAGCAGTGCAAAGACGATCACCATGGTGTAGGAGCACACCTTAAATATTTTTTCGCTTCTGTCTAACCGTTCCATAACCCCTTCCTTTCTTCCTTACCACAGAGATGTCTCTGATATGTTTCTGCTGATAGTGTTGGCCCCGATCACCAGGGCAAAGGCGATGAAGGAGTTGAACAGACTCACCGCCGCTCCCATTCCATAGTTTCCCGACAGGATCCCCAGCCTCTGTTCAAAGGTGGAAAGCACATCTGCTGTCACATAGATGTTGGCATTATACAAAAGCAGCACCCTCTCGTAGCCGATAGTCAGCATGTTGCCGATCCTCATGATGATCATAATAATCAGTGTAGGGGCCATGCCCGGAAATGTGACAAACCGAATCTCCTGGAACTTGTTGCCTCCGTCCACCTTCAAGGCCTCATACAGGGAGGGCGAGATCCCCATGATAGCCGCAAAGTACACGATGGAGTTGTATCCGCTTTCTTTCCAGATCCCAACCAGGATGTACAGGGGCCTGAAATAATTGGCCTTCTGCATCATGGAGGTTCCTGCTTCCAGAAGCCCCAGCTGCTGGAACAAAGAGGCCACGATCCCACTGGATCGGACGCCGCTGTACACCAGCATCAGCGTGATGCCTGTGATAGTTACCTCCGATAAAAAGTGAGGCAGGTATGTAGCTGTCTGGGCAAATTTCCTCACCAGGTCATTGCCGATCTCCGCAAAAAGCAGAGCCAGAATAATAGGAACCGGAAAGCCGAAGATCAGGTTGTAGGCGCTGATGATAAATGTATTTCTGAAAGCCTGCCAGAATTCTGTCTTGTTCACCCCCGACACCAGGTTGATAAAGTTGTCGATCCCCTTAAACTCGCTTCCCCAGACACCGAATTGGGGGTCAAACCGTTTGAATGCTATGAGCAGCCCACCCATAGGTTTGTAGGCCCACACTGCAAACCACAGGATCAGCGGGAGCAGCAGCACATACAGCCGCCAGTCCTTCACCACCGCCTTCCAAATCCGCTTTGTCTGAGATGTCCTCATCTCAATGTTGTCATGCTTCATGATCTTCCCCTTCCCTCTCCTGAAAATAATACCGCATATCGCAAACCAGCCCTTCTCTGGTCCCAAGAGCCGCACACACGATCACATCAATCACCATGATCAAAAACGTAGCCCCAAAATAATCTTTAAACCCTGTCCGCTCTCCTGTCAGAACGAGGATAGCCGCTCCCTTCCCCACAGCCAGACACACATGGCACACTACCACGTACGCTGCCAGATACAGAACTCTGCTGCTGACAGCATCCCGTCTGCGATCCCCGTAGAGGATCATAGGGATTGCCAGAAATCCGTTGGCCGCCATGTAAAACAGGATCCCGCCTGCCAGGTTCACCTGTGAGAACCAGATACCGGGCATTCCTCCGGCCACTCCCACCACAACTCCTGCCCAGCCCCAGCGGATCATGGCTATAAGGCAGATGGCTGTGGAAAAACTGAAATAAAAGCTGCTGTTCCACACGCTGAGAAGGGAGTTGCTCATCCATTCCGACAACGCCGCCAGGAAGGACAGAAAGACCAGATCGAACCACATGAATTGGTAATTTTTTCCTTTGTTCATATTTATAAACTCCGTTCATAAAATTATCCATTTTTTTAGGCCTCCGATTCAGAAGCCTTTCCATGCATATTGTTGTCTCTCCTTACAATAGTTCATATATATAAACCAAGTTCATAATGTAGTTATATTATACACTCCGCTTTTCCTTTTGTCAACCTACTTTGTATATTTTTTTATAGTGATCTTCCCACAAACCTCTCAGGATTTCGGCAAATATCCTAAATCCTTTGAGATATTCATAGCCACCTCCTTCAGTTCTTCGGCCACCTCCTCATCGTCCAGATTCTCGTTGTAGATATCTGACAGAGAAACCGCCGCCACTACCTGACCGCTGTAGTCAAACACAGGTGCCCCGCAGCAGCTTGTGATATCCTCCAGTTCCCGCACATCCACGGAATAGCCTCTCTCTCTGGTCCTCTCCAGTTCTTTCACCAGCTTCTCCTTAGAAGTGATTGTATACTGCATCAGTGCCTGAAATTGGATCTTGTCCAGCAGCTCTCTCTGTTCCCCAGAAGGCATGAAAGCCAGAATCGCCTTTCCCAGAGATGTGGCATACACATCCTTTCTCGTCCCCAGGGCACAAGAGGCCAGTTTGGCGTTCTTCGCCACATATTTGTACACATACACGATCTTGCTCCCGTTAAGAACCGCCACAAAAGCCGTCTTGTTATATTTTTCTGCGATAGGCGGCAGATGGATGGAACACTGCCGCACAAGGCTCATATCGTTGACATACTTCATACCCAAAGAGAAGGTCTCGACTCCAAGGCAGTACTTTTTGTTGTTGTTCTGAACTGTGGAGATATATCCCAGTTCCAAAAGCGTCTGCACGATGACAAACGCACTGCTTTTGGCCATTCCCATCTCGTTTGCGATCTCCTGCAGAGTGATGCCGTGTTTGCTGTCGGCGATCAGCTGCAGAATAGAAAATGCACGTTCTACTGTTCTGTTCATCCTTGATTCCCCTATCTATTGCCATAGTTTATATATATAAATTAAATTCATGATTTTTGTCTATTTTACCCCATTCAGCGAGCCGTGTCAATGAAATATAGCAAAAGAGAGCGACAGCCATATGCGCTACCGCTCTCTCTCAATAGCCTATAGACTTGGCCGGATCCAGATCCGACACTTATCTCTGCCAGGCATCCCGTCTCTCCGCCGGGCATGCCCCGGCAGGTATATCTTACTGATTGTCAGCAGTGACAGCCTTCGCCGCGGTACGTCCGGAGACGATGATCTCGGTGATGGCGTTGCCGCCCAGTCTGTTTCCGCCGTGGATTCCGCCGGTAACCTCGCCTGCGGCGTACAGTCCCGCGATGACATTGCCGTCCTCGTCAAGCACGTGGCGGTCGGTATCTACAACCACGCCGCCCATGGTGTGGTGAGTGGACGGAGCCATGAGGCGGATGGTGAGGGCCGTGCCCTCCAGCTTGTAGGAATCTACGTTGTAGCTTCCGTCAGCGTTCTTCTCCACATCGCCGATGGTTCTGGAAGCGATGGCCTTGCCTACGTCCTCAAACTCGCCCTGTCCCATAACTGCCATGTCGTACTTCTCGATGGTCTCAAGAACCGTCTCGGCGTCTGCCTCCACGCCGATCTCGTCAAACAGAGCGTTCAGCTCGTCTGCGTTGGCGCTTCTTCTGTAGTATCTTCCCTCAAAGTCCCCTTCAGGAGCAAGCTGGATGGGGCCTGGAATCATCTCGGAAGCGTTGTAGATCTCCATGAACACGCCCTTGGTTCCGTTGACCTCGATGCCGTTCTTAAACTCTCCCAGGGAGAGAACGTCGCGCTCGGATCCCTCGTCCACGAATCTCTTGCCGGTGGTGGGGTTGATGTATACCGCGTAGTTTCCGCCGCCGAACGCCAGGTTTCCGTTGTCAACCCAGCTGATCGGCATCATCTGAGTCCAGCCCTCGCCGGTGACTGCCGCGCCTGCTTCCTGAGCCATCTCGATGCCGCTGCCGGTAAGAGAGCTGCGGTTGGTGGTCTTGGTGGCAGTGGAGACATACTCCGGAGACCAGTAGTTGTTGGTCTCAACAACCTTCTCGATGTTTGCCGCGTAACCGCCGGTAGCCAGAATCACACCCTTTGCCGCCTTTGCGGTCACTTCTGTCCCGTCGTACATGGTAGCCTTCACGCCCACCACGCGTCCGTCTTCCACGATCAGCTCCTCGGCAGTGGTTCTGGTCATGATCTGATTCTTCTCGTTGCTCTGCAGGAACTCGGTCATGGGAGCCATGAAATAAGTTCCCCAGCGGCCCTTGTACTCTTCCGGAGTGCCGTCGCCGTCCGCGTCAACATTGGCGCCGATGAACTCGTTCTCTCTGTACCACAGAGCTCCGATAAGGGTAGGCTGTGTGTCTTCCACAAAGGTGGCTCCCAGATCCTCAAGCCACGGCTTGATCTCCTGGCCGTCCTCGATAAACTGTTTTACCAGGTCAACGTTTCCGTAGATCCACTCCGATCCGTCAGCGCTCTGGCGCAGTCCGCCGTAGTAGGTCTGGAAAATGTGCAGGTTCACGGTGGAGAACAAGGTCAGCTCGGACTCGGAAACACCTGCGTCAAGCTGGGGCTGAGCCCAGTCAAGGTACGCCTTGATCTCTTTCTTCAGAGCCTGAAGCGTGGGCAGGTAGTCTGCGTGCACGCCGTGTTTGGAAAGCTCTGCGGCGTCGCCGGCCACATACTCGTGATCCTTGTAGTAGTCTGCGTCGAATTCATCTTCCGACCACTCATAGATCATCTTCAGCTCGTTGATACAGCCGTTGACAGATTTCACTTTGTTGTATGTATTGCCGTCAAAGCCTACGCCTGTGGTGGCGTCGGGATCACTCTCATCCCATACCAGATAAGGCATCACGCTCTGATACTGACCGCCGGATACAAGGGTGTTGCCGCCCACCTCGGCGTTCTTCTCGATCACCAGAACAGTGTTGCCGTCCTGTGAAGCCTGAGCGGCAGCGCTGATGCCGGCTCCTCCTGCTCCCACGATGACCACATCCCATGTGTCCTCGATGGGATCCTGTGCCTTCACTTCAACCGTGTTGGCTGCAAACTGGGAAGCGTTGGTCACGCCTGCCTCCTCGGCAGCGGCGTTCACGGCAGCCTTCAGTGCACGGCTGGAGAAGGTCGCTCCGGAGACACCGTCCACACCCGTTCCGTTTGCCTCGATCATCTGGGGAATCAAAATATCAAATGCGATATCGCCTACATGCTCGGTCTCCACGCTGGAAGTGACTTCAATGGCTGTGACAGCCTTGTCGTCGAAAGTCACGCTGACTTCAACCGGTCCGTTGTAACCCTCGCCGGTTCCGGTGTAGGTGCCTGCGGTAAATGCCAGATCGGCATCCGCCGAAGTTTCGCCCTTTGCCTGTCCGATGGCATTGGCGGCGGCTTTCTTAACCGCCTCGGAGGTGATGGTGGCTCCTGCCACCCCGTCGATCTCCTCGGACTGGGCGTCCAGGATGGCCTGCTTTAAGGTGTCCAGGGCAGCCCCTCCTATGGCAGGCGTCTCATCGGCCCCCTCGACCTCAACCTCCGTGATCTCGCTGTCACTGACCGTGACGGTCACCGTAACCGGTCCCCCGAAGCCCTGCTCGGAAGCAGAGTAGGTACCTGCTGTGTAAAGCGCCTCCGCCGCCGGCGCCGCTGTGGTAGTCTCGGCTGCTGTGGTGGTCTCGGCTGCCGTGGTGCTCTCCGGCGCAGCGGTGGTGTCCGTGGCCGCAGGCTGGCTCTGGCAGGCTGTCATGGAAGCTGTCAGGGCGGCTGTCATGGTAAGGGCAGCCAAACGTCTCTTTCTCATGTTTCATCTCTCCCTTTTTATTATTTAGAAACGCGGTTAACACTGTTAACCTTGCCAAAATTTTATCACTCATCCACATTTTATGCAAGCATTTTTTCATAAAAACAGAACCGTCTTTTCACGGTTCCTGTTCTCTGCGGCTGTTCAGGCCCATATTCTGCTCCAGATTCCTGTAGATGCGGTTCTGCAGATCCTCGATACCCGTAGCCAGGTCGATACCCTCCAAAAACAGATTGTTGACCGTGACGAAAGCAGCCCCGTAGGCTAGGGTCTGAAAATTAAAATAGTAGCTTTTATATATTCCTTCCGGGATCTGATTCTCCTGGCAGTAGAGGAGAAACTGTCCCGTCATCTTCCGGAAGCTCTTCCATTTTCTGATGCCCGACTGTTTCTCGTCGATGGTCTTCCAGAAAGATTCATTGATGAGAAAAGGGTTAAGGCACAAAAAGTTGATGTAGGCCACATTCATGTCCAGATGGGCATTTTTGTGGTCCGATCCCCGCCTGGCCTCGATCTCCTCCATGGCTTTCAAGAGCATCCTGTCCAGATACTCTGATATGGCCAGAAACAGCCCTCTCCTCCCGTCAAAATGCTTAAAGGGCGCGGCACAGGACACACCACATGCCTCTGCCACCGCCCTGGCGGAAAATCCTTCCATGCCGTTTTTCTGGAGCTGGCTCACGGCCTCCCTGATCAGTTCCGACTCCAGATCTCTTTTTATATCCCCCATAACCAATCCTTCTCGCTGCTGCCGGCCCTCTTGTGCAGCTGCAGGTCTCCCCGGCCGGCTGTATGGCCTTCTCTATCTGGCAAGCATCATCCTGTCGTTGGCAAACTCCTCGCCGCTGGCCTCGGCAAACTTTTTAAGCAGATCCTCCACGGTCAGACCTTTCTTCTCGTCCCCCGACACGTCATAGATAATCTCCCCGTTGTTCATCATGATCAGACGGTTGCCGATGTGGATGGCGTCTCTCATGTTGTGGGTGATCATCAGCGTGGTCAGGTGATCCTGGTTCACGATGGTCTCCGTGGTCTCCAGCACCTTTGCAGCCGTCTTGGGATCCAGAGCCGCCGTGTGCTCGTCTAAAAGCAGCAGTTTGGGCTTCTTCAAGGTAGCCATGAGAAGGGTGAGGGCCTGTCTCTGTCCTCCCGAGAGCAGCCCCACCTTGCTGGTGAGACGATTCTCCAGCCCCAGTCCCAGCCTGGCCAGCATATCCCTGTAGAGCTTCCGCTCCCCTGCCACAATCCCTTTTTTCAGGGTGCGCCTGTCTCCTCTGCGCAGGGCGAGAGCCAGATTTTCCTCAATACCCATGGTGGCCGCCGTTCCGTTCATGGGATCCTGGAACACCCTGCCCAGAAACGCGGCTCTCTTGTGCTCCGGGTACTTGGTCACATCCACCCCGTCTATGAGGATCTGCCCTTCATCCACCTTCCAGGTTCCCGCGATGGCGTTGAGCAGGGTGGACTTTCCGGCGCCGTTTCCGCCGATGACCGTCACAAAGTCCCCGTCTTTCAGAGCAAGGCTCAAACCCCTGAGCGCCTGCTTCTCGTTGACCGTTCCCGGATTAAATGTTTTAGAAATATGTTTGATCTCCAGCATCAGGAATTCCCCCCTCTCTTTACCGGCTTTGAAAAATACCGCTCCTGCCATACGGGGATGGCCAGGAACACAGCCACCACAAGGGCAGACAAAAGTTTCAGCAGGTCCGTGTCGATACCCATCCAGATCACCACCTGCAGAACCAGATAGTAGATGATGGAGCCCAGGGAAACTGCCAGAAGTTTAAAACCGAAATTGCGGAATACCTTCCCGAAAACCGCCTCGCCGATAATCACTGCCGCCAGGCCGATGACGATGGCTCCCCTTCCCATATTGATATCGGCAAAGCCCTGATACTGGGTGAGCAGGGATCCGGACAGGGCTACCAGACCATTGGAGATCATAAGTCCCAGGACTCGCCCCAGATCCGTGTTGATCCCCTGGGCTCTGGCCATCTTGTCGTTGCAGCCTGTGGCCCGAAGAGAACATCCCAGCTCTGTCCCGAAAAACCAGTACAAAACCACAATCAGCACCACGGTGATCAGGCACACAAGCAAAATTGTATTTTTATAGAAAGGCACGTTTTTGATAAACCGCAGAGACACCAGCAGATCATATTTGTCCACATTGATGGCCTGGTTCGCCTTTCCCATTATTTTCAAATTCACAGACCACAGACCAAGCTGGGTCAGAATGCCGGACAATATAGCAGGAATTCCCATAAATGTGTGAAAAAGTCCGGTGACAAGGCCGGAAATCATACCGGTTGCGAAGGCCGCCGCCATGGAAAGCCACACACTTCTTCCATTTAACATCATCATGATAAAAACCGCGCCGCCGGTACACATGGAACCGTCCACGGTCAGATCCGCCACATCCAGAATGCGGTAGGTAATATACACGCCTATGGCCATGATCCCCCAGATCAGGCCCTGGGCCGCCGCGCCCGGCAGCGCGTTAATTAAAACCATAATATTCATAATCCATCTCCTAGCTGTCCTGGTGGTCCATCGGGGGACATACCCTTTGTCAAACTGCGGAGAAGACGGGACCTGCCCGGTCTCACCGGCCCTGCCCCGCCGTCTCCCCTCTTATCTGCTTCTGCTTACATTACTCGATAGCCACATAGTCATCGGGGATCTCAATACCCAGATCATCACAGATGGGCTTATTGTACTTCTTGGTGAACTGAGGCGCGTACTCGATGGGCATCTGAGAAATGTCAGCCTCACCTTTCAGGATCTTGGCGGCCATCTTTCCTGTGCCGACGCCAAGGTCATAGTAGCTGATGGACAAAGTCGCCACGCCGCAGCCTGCGCAGATGCCTTCCTCGCCGGCGATCACCGGAACCTTGGCGGGACGGCACACGTTGTCGATGATCTCCGCAGCCGCTGCCGCGGTGTTGTCCGTAGGCACATAGATCACATCGCTGGCCGCAGCCGCTTTGGTCACAACCGTGGAAAGGTCGTTGGAGTCAGAGAAAGAATAGTACTCGCAGGTGTATCCCAGCTCCTCCAGGGCAGTCTTCACGGTGTCCACCTGATACTGGGAGTTGGCCTCCGCGGAGCAGTAGAGAAGCCCCACGTTCTTGGCGTCCGGGAACAGCTCATGGAGCACGGCCGCCTGCTCGTCGAGAGGTGCCAGATCGGAGGTTCCGGAGATGTTGCCGCCTACGGTTCCGTCAAAGTTGTCGATCCCCAGGGCCACGCCGTACTCGGTGACAGAGGTTCCCAGAATCGGAATCTCGTTGGTTCCCGCCTGAGCCGCCTGGAGAGCAGGTGTGGCGTTGGCCAGAATCAGATCCACGTTAGCGGATACAAAGCTGTTGACAATGGTGGAACAGGTGTTGGAATCACCCTGGGCATTCTGCTCGTCAAAGGTGACCGCATCCCCCAATTCTTCTTTCAGGGCATCTATAAATCCCTTTGTAGCAGCATCCAGAGCGTCATGCTGTACCAGCTGGCAGATACCTACGGTGTATGTCTTTCCGTCTGCCCCTTCCGAAGCCGTTCCGGAACCGGAATCGGCCGCCGCGGTGGTGGCGGTCCCGCCGCCTGAACCGGAGCAGCCTGCCATGGAGAGAGCCATGGCTCCCGCCAACATCATCGATGCCAATTTTCTTGATTTTTTCATAATGCAATTCTCCCCTTCTCTATAAAGTCTGTTCGCAAATTCTAATTTTTCGAACTCAGGTGTTATCATACTACAAAATTTCCCTGACGTCAATCTTATATAACTTTAAATACCCAATAATTCAACGCAGTAAAGTAACCGATCCGTCCTGCCTCAGAGAAGAGCCTCAGGACAGGATTTCCTTGTAAACTCTCAAAACATTTCCGTGAAAGACTGCCTCGATCTCGGAGGGAAGGAAACCTTGTCTTTTCATCTCCTCTTCCAGGAGAGGAAGGCAGGAGGCATCTCTCAGTTCCACGGCGCCGCCGAAGCCGTCGAAGTCGGAGCCAAGGCCTACGCAGCCGATCCCCCCTGTCTGCTTCATGTGCTTCATGTGAGACACCATGTGGGAGAGACGGCTGGACTTGGACTCGCCCGGTTTCCAGTCATGAAGGAAATCGGCGTAGTAGTTGATACCTGCCACACCGCCTCGTTCTCCCAGACAGCGGATCATCTCGTCGGTCAGGTTGCGGGGATGGCTGGCCAGGGCGCGGGCGTTGGAATGGCTGGCCACCAGGGGCCTGGCAGTATGACGGAATACATCGCGGATTCCTGCGTCGTTTAAGTGAGAGATATCGATGATCATGCCCAGTCGTTCCATCTCATCCAAAAATTCCAGTCCCGTCTCTGTCAGACCGTGTTCCGTGTCGGGATAGCAGCCTTTCTCGGGGCCTTCCAGCACCGTCCGGTTTGGGTAGCCCAGCTCATTGGGGAAATTCCAGGTCAGGGTCATCATCCGCACGCCCAGCCTGTAAAAATTACGCAGCAGACGTACATCCCCCAGGCAGACGCCTCCCTCCTCCATAGTGAGCATGGCCGACATCCGGTTCTGGTTCCAGTTGGCTTCTATCTCTTTGTAGGAGGTGACAGGGGAGATCAAGTCCTGGTTGGCCTCCATCTCCTGGTAAAAAGTGTCGATCATCTCCCCGGCCTGACGGAAAGGATCTTGTGTCCTTTTCAGATGGACGTATATGGCGAAATTCTGGAGACCGTAGTCTCCCCTCTTCATCTTCTCCAGATCCAGGTGCAGGCTGCTGCGCCTCAGACACATGTCCTCCCCCTTTTTTCGTCCCTTATATATCTCATAGATAGTATCACAGTGCATATCAACGACTCTCATGTGTATCCTCCGCGTTTTCTTTTATCTTATGCCTGAAAAGGTCAAAAAGGCGCCGCGGCCTTCTTGCCCCGCGGCACCTCACTAATTTACCACTATATACATGAAAAAGTCAACCCCTTACAGGCTCCGATTCGCTCACCGGCCGGTTTCTGACTCTACTCGCTTCTCAGCGCGTCTATGGGGTTCAGGGCCGCTGCCCTCCTGGCGGGGGCGTAGCCGAAGAACAAACCGATAGCCACGGACACGGAGAAAGATACGATCACCGCCGACGGGGTGGGGGTGGCATTCAGGCCGGCCGCCGCTCCCACCGCCGTGGTGGCGGCGCTTCCCAGCACGATGCCGATGATGCCTCCCATGGCGCTCTGAACCGCCGCCTCGATGACAAACTGCTGCAGAATCACACCTTTTCTCGCCCCCAGCGCCTTACGTATGCCTATCTCTCTGGTGCGCTCCGTCACCGACACCAGCATGATGTTCATAACTCCCACGCCTGCCACAAGAAGAGATATACCGGCAATCCCTCCCAGCCCTGCGGACACCATGGCGATCATGGAATTTAAGGAATCCAGCATCTCGCTCATAGCTGTCACATGGTACAGATCGTCATTTTTGAAAATTTCCTGGAGAAAATCGCTGATGCATGCCTTAGCCTTGGAGGCGGCGTCCAGACTTCGGATGGTGAATATATAGCTGCCGATGTTGGCATTTCTGGACATTTTTACCCCACAGCTGTAAGGCATCCATATAAAATCATCGGTCCCCCCGTCATCCATGTCATCCTGGTCCTGGCGCTGGGCCACCCCCACGATACGAAACGCATAGCCGCCGATCTTCACGGTCTGATCCACGGCCTTCTCCGGGCTTCCGTACAGCTCCGCGGCCACATAGTATCCTGCCACACACACCTTCTGCCGGGATATGATGTCGGAGTACTGGATATTGCGCCCCTGAGCCAGGTCATAGCCCTTGATGTCAAGATACTCCTCGCTGACGCCCATGACGTTTGTGGATGACATGGAGTCGCTGCCGTGCTTTACCACCGTGCTCACATTGACTATGGGGGACATATTGTCAAACAATTCTTCCTGTCCCTCATAGAACTCATACATTTCCTCCACGGACACAGACCTGGAGGACAGATTGACCACGTTCACGTTGATCTGGTTGGTTCCCAGACTGGCAAAGCTCTCGGTCATGTAGGACATGTAGGCATTCACCAGACTGACCAGGATAATCACCGACGCAACCCCGATGATAATCCCCAGCATGGTGAGAAAGGACCGCATTTTATTGCTTCTGATACTTTTTAAGGCCAGTTTAAAGGATTGCAGCATACTCGTTCACATCTCCGTCAAAATTAATCTTTCCGTCATGGATCCGCACCACCCTCCTGGCCTCCAGGGCGATGGAGCTGTCGTGGGTGATGATGATGATGGTGTTTCCCTCGTCGTTCAGCTCCTTCAGAAAATCCAGAACCTCCCTGCTGGTCCGGGAATCAAGAGCTCCCGTAGGCTCGTCGGCCAAAATCAGGGACGGGTTCCCCGCCAGTGCCCTGGCGATGGACACTCTCTGCTGCTGCCCGCCGGACAGCTGAGCTGGGAGATTCTTCCACTTGTCCTCCAGTCCCACCCTTCTCAGGGATTCCATAGCCCGCTCTCTCCGCTCCTGGGCAGCCACCCCCGCATAGAGCAGGGGAAGCTCCACGTTCTCCAAAAGATTCAGCTTGGGCAGCAGATTGTACTGCTGGAAGATAAAGCCGATCATCTTGTTGCGGATGTGAGCCAGCTGGTCATCACTCATCTCGCCGGTATCCTCCCCGCCCAGAAGGTACTCTCCCTCCGTGGGCACATCCAGGGCTCCGATGATGTTCATCAGGGTGGATTTGCCGCTCCCCGACTTTCCCACGATAGCCACAAACTCTCCCCGATCGATGGTCAGACTCACGTCGTCGCTGGCCCGCACCTCCTCGGAGCCCATCTGATAGATTTTATAAATATGTCTCAATTCTATGAGTGCCGTTCCCATATCAGCCTTCCCCCTTATGGCCTTTGGCCGCCCATGCCGCCTCTGCCGCCGGAATTTCCGCCCCCGGGACTTCCCATGCCGCCGGGGCCGCCCATACCGCCGGGACCGCCCATACCGCCGGGCATCATGAAGCCTCCGGTCTGGGAAGACTCGGACACGTAGACCTGATCTCCCTCGGACAGTCCGGATACAATCTCCACATAGTCGTCGTTCATCAGTCCTGTCTCCACCTCCACTGCCCTGAATCCCGCAGGGACAGGCCCGTCGGCCTGGGTCACGGACTCGTCTTTTATGTAAACCCGATTGCCTCTCATCAGAGAATCCACAGGAATCACCAGAACATCCTCCGCCTGATCCAGGATGATATTGCCGTCCACATTCATGCCGGGCAGCAGATCTCCTGTCTCGTCCAGGGTAACCGTCACCGGATAGTTGGTGACGCCGTTGGAGTAGGAACTGGCAAGACTTATATTGGTAACCTTGCCGGAAAACGTCTGACCTTCAAAAGCATCCGCGGTCACCTCCACAGACTGCCCCACCGCCACACTGCCTACGTCAAGCTCATCCACGGACATCTCGAAAGTCAGCTGGGACAGATCGTAGATCACCGCCAGAGTGGCCGTGTTGTTGCCTCCCGCGCTGATCTTGTCTCCCGCCTTGGTATTCTTGGTGATCACCGTGCCGGAGATAGGCGCTGTGATGGTATAATTTTCGTAGGAATCCTGGGTGGTGGTGAGTCTGCTCTGGGAGGACTCCAAAGTTTCCTGGGCCTGGTCCATGGAATTTTTATAAGATCTGATAAGGTTCTGAGCCGACTTGTCGGTCATCTTGAAAAAGGGACTGCCCTTTCCGATGTAATCCCCTTCATTTACAAGAACCGCGGCGATCTCCACGCTTCCTGAGATATCCGCGCTCATCACCGTGTCCAGGGAAGGCTCGAAAGTGCTCTCCTGGGCACAGACAAAATCTCCCACCTGTACCGTGGCCCAGGACGCCTCGGTCAGTCCGCCGGGATTGGCCACCTCCACAGTGACGTAGCGCACCAGCCGTCCTCCTGACAGAGTTCCCTCCATGTTGCTCACCGCGCTCACCCGTCCTCCGATCTGCTCACCTGTATCGGACATGGTGATCAGGGCGTCGTTGCCCACTCCGATAAACGCGGCGTCCGTGCTGAGGAAGGGAACCTTCATCTTCATCACCTGATTGTTGTACACATCCGCCAGCTTTGTCCCTGTGCTCACCTTGTCGCCTGCTTTCACGTAGAGAGTTTTTATAAAACCGGTTTCCGTGGACTTGTAAGTGTTGCCGCTGTAGTCTGCCAGGGCCTGGTTGTAGTTTTCCTGTGCCAGCTCATAGCTGGTCCGGGCCCGCTCCAAGGAATTCTGGGCCGTGTTCAGCTCCGTCTCCACAGATGACCCGTCGATAACGTAGAGTATCTGTCCCTCCGTCACCACATCCCCCTCCTCGAAGTCAGCGGTGACCACATCCCCCGACACCAGAGATGTGATGTTGTAGGTATCCTTGGGGGACAGACTGCCTGACGAGGACAGGGATGAGACGATGCTCATCTTCTGTACCCCTGCTGTCTTCTGAGCCGCCACGTCCCCCGCCGGAGCCGACGCCTTCAGGGAGTACTGCCTGAAGCCCGCTGCCGCCAGGGCAATCACCCCCAGGACGGCAGCGGCTCTCACAGCCTTCTGCTTTCCCGTCAGCCTGCCTCCTCTTCTCCTCTTTTTCTTTTTTGTCCTGCCCCCGGTGTCCACCTGGTTTCCTGCCTTCCCCGCTCTGATTTCCACCTGGTTTCCCTCACCGTTGTCCCTAAATCCCACCTCGTTCTTCTGCTCCGGAAGCGCCCCCTTCTCCTGTTTTCTCTCCTTTACCGCTTTGCCGCTCTCCGCCCGGCCGTTCTGCTCCCTGCTGTTCTGATCTGCCAATCTTGCATCTCTGCCGCTGTTCTTCTTATCATGTTCTGCCATGGCCGCCCCCGTCAATATTCAATGTAGTCAGTCACCGTGTAGGAGTCCGTGCCGTCGCTGCCTCCCGACTTCTCACAGATCAGAATCACCTGGTCGCCCACCTGCAGTTCCCCGTAGATGGAAAACGCAAACTGAACATCCGAATCTCTCAGGCGGAATTCCGCGTCGCCGTACTCTTCCAGCATAACCACGCTGGGGTTCATCACATTGGTGGAGCTGTAGAAGATCCCGCTGATCTCCCCCTTCACCGCCACCATGTTGGTTCCTTCCAGCCCGCTCTCCCCGTTGACGCTGTATACCCACACGGTCTTTGTGTTGGTGTTGTAGTAGATCACCACAAATCCGTCCTGTTTTGCCTGTTTTACCCTCTCCAGAGAGGACATCTGGCCGTCCAGATAGAAGGTGGCCTCGCTGACCTTAAAAGGCAGATAGTCGTCAAGGGTATAATTTTTCTTCACCACCTTTGGACCTTTCAGCTCGTTGTCCGCGATGGTAAGGGGATTCACCTCACCGTCCTCGGACAGCTCATAGCCCAGGACCGTGCAGTAATCTCTCCCGCCTGTGGTCTTGGCGCACAGAAGGTTGTAAAACAGATTGACACAATCGGACTGGGTCAGAACCTCCAGGGGCTCCTTTCCGATGTTCTCACCCAGCTCCAGATAACCGTATTCCGCCCATCTCCCGTTAATCTGATTTCCTGAAAAATCCTCATCCGTATATCCCAGAAGGGCCAGGATCCCCCTGACCGCCTCCTGGAGAGTGATCTGCTGGTCCGGGCGGAACTGCCCTCCCAGATATCCCACCATCCATCCGTTCTCACAGGCGATGCGCACCGCCGATGCCTGAGAACTGCCGGCGGGAACGTCGGAGAACACGGCCGTGGCGCTGGCCTGGAGAGCCACCTGCTTGTAGGTGCTGGCGTTTACCAGCATCTGGGCGTACTCCCCTCTGCTCACCGGCCCGTTGTCCTCGGTGACGTTCATAATTCCGCTGAGGCGGACGACCTTTTTTCTCAGTTCATAGTTGTCTGCCGCCTCCGCCGAAAACGGCAGACTCGCGGCAAAAACCGCAGCCACTGTCACACAGGCTGCCAATCGATGTGGATTCATATGACTCTCCTCCCGGATTCGTTTTTAGTGCACTGGTCTGTTATGCATCTTACTTTATCAGGGAATTGTGTCTATTGTGTGTTCATTATGTGTTCATTTTCCAATTTTTCCAACAGCCTGTATTTTCTGGCAGCTTACATGAGAGGCGCGATAAGCCTGAGCCCCCGCCCCGCCACTTTTTCATAGAAGGGATAGGCCCTGCAGATCTCTTTTGTGATCTCCTGACACTGTCCCAGGGTCTTCTGGAAATCTGCCTCCACATCTGCCACCACCTTATTCCTGTACATGTAGGCGGCACACTCAAAATGATGGTACAGGCTGCGGAAATCCAGATTGATGGTCCCCACCACCGCTTTCTCCCCGTCGCTGGTGAACACCTTGGCGTGGACGAAGCCGGGAGTGAATTCCCATATCTTCACCCCGCCGTCCAGCAGCTCCTGGTAGTAGGTGTGGGCCAGGAAAAAGGCGTATTTTTTATCCGGAATATGGGGCATGATGATGATCACCTCCACCCCCCTCTTTGCCGTGAAAATCAGGGCGTTTAACATCTCGTCATCCAGAATCAGGTATGGAGTCATTATGTGCACATACTCTTTCGCCTCATAGAGAATATCCATATACACATATTTTCCTACCGGCTCATGGTCCAGAGGCGTATCGCCGAAAGGCATGACAAACCCCTGCCCTTTCGAAGACGGCACATCGGCGGAGATCAGATACTTCTCGCAGGAGACAGGCTGCTTCTCCCAGATATTCCAGTTCTGAAGGAACATCACGGTAAAACTTTTCACAGCCTCCCCCTTCACCATCACCGCCGTGTCCTTCCAGTATCCGAACCTGGGCTTCTTATTGATATACTCGTCAGCCAGGTTGATTCCTCCGGTAAAAGCGGTGTGGCCGTCGATAACCACGATCTTTCTGTGGTCCCGGTTATTCTGGTATGTGGACAGCATGGGACGGACGGGGGCAAAGGCCTGGCAGCGGATCCCCTTCTCCTCCATCTTTTTCGGGTATCTCCAGGGAAGAAGTACCAGGGAGCACATACCGTCGTACATAAACCGGACCTCCACCCCCTCTTTCACTTTCTGCTCCAGAATCTCCAGGATGGAATCCCACATAAATCCCCGCTCCACTATAAAATACTCCAGAAAAATAAACCGTTCTGCCTTTTTAAGTTCCTCCAGGAGTCTCTCAAATTTGTCTTCTCCGCAGGGAAAATAGGTTACATCCGTGTTCTCATAGACAGGGAATCCCCCCTTATGGGCCATGTACTCGGCCAGGGTGGCCATCCTTTGGTCCGCCTGCCGAAGGTGCTCTGCCACGTCCTTGTCCTGCTTTAAAAAATCTTTCGTGTCCTCCACCAGCTCGTTGGCCCTCCTGGCGTACATCCTGCTTCCCAGGTCCGCCTCGATCATGATGTAGAGCAGAGTCCCGAATACGGGGAACACCAGAATAGGTATGATCCAGCCCAGCTTAAAGCTGGGATTGTCCCTCTTGTTGATAATGTAGATACAGGTGACGCCGCCCAGGACAATCAGCGCGGCATAGACATACAGGGAATAATCTCTCAGCCACCGCATGATGCCAAACAGGATGCCCACCTGAATCAGAAGGAAGACCACCACGTAAGCGGTACGGCCAAACACAATGCGCAGCAAACTCCTCAGTTTTCTTTCGTAGTCCTTCATAAAAAAAGCCTCCTGACCTGTCATTTTTCCATCTATTCTATCTTATAATGGCAAAAATGACAAGCAGGAGGAAAATCCCGGCTTTTTAACCGTGAATGACCACGCTGATTCTTTTGTAGATCAAGGTGGTGACTAACGACACCAGAGCGCCTTTGATCAGATTGAAGGGAGCCACCGCCAGAAACACGAAGGTCCACACACTGCTGATGCCAGGATTGATGGCGGCGCCTGCCTCAATGATCTTCTCCAGGGGCATAAAATTGGAATAGAAGGGAAGCATAACCAGGGCGTTTAACACAGCCCCCACCAGAGCCATGGAGACTGTTCCCACGATCATGCCTATGGCGGCTCCCTTTTTGGTCTTCTTCATCTTGTAAATAATCCCAGCGGGCAGAACCAGGGCGCATCCGATACAAAAATTGGCAAACTCCCCCACAAAGCCTGTGGAAGTCGGCTTTAACACCAGCTTCACCAGAATCTTCACCGCCTCGATGATCCCACCGGCCACGGGTCCCATGGCGAAGGCTCCCACCAGCACCGGGATCTCACTTAAGTCCAGTCCGTAAAAAGACGGCGCAATAAAGGGAAGAGGAAACTCAAACAACATCAGAACAGCTCCGATGGCCCCCAGCATACCCATGAGCACCACGTTTCTCACATCCAAAAGTTTTTTTGTCTTTGCCGCGCTTACTGCTTTCATCTTACTTATCCTCCTTTGTTCCGGGAATCTTCTTTTGAGGAATTGTAGCTTTCGCCCGGGAGGCAGAACCCTGAGAACCTGAAAAAAGCCCCGAATACCTTCCGATATCCAGGGCCATACGCCGCAAAATCTGTTCCGCTCCGTGAAACATGCCGCTTCTTCTCTCATCCAGACTATACTGTCGGTTTTGGAATTGCACCAAATCAACCGTATGCACGGCTCGCGGACTTTTACCGCCGGTGGAGAATTTCACTCCGCCCCGAAGATTCATTTCGTTTACGTCACTTATTATACGACCGGGAGCGGGAAAAGGCAAGTATTTTATAAAATAATACCAAGATGTCAGGAGCAAAAGGTCATGTAAGAAATGCGGAGCAATCCGCAGACATCAGGCCAGAGCCTGGGCGATATCCTCGATAATATCCTCTACACCTTCGATACCCACGCTGAGCCTGATCAGCGCAGGGTCCACTCCCGCCTCAACCAGCTGCTCGTCGCTGAGCTGACGGTGGGTATGGCTGGCAGGGTGGAGCACGGAGGTGCGGGCATCCGCCACATGGGTCACGATAGCCGCCAGTTTCAGCCGGTCCATAAACTCTGCCGCCGCGGCTCTTCCTCCCTTCAGGCCGAAGGAGATGACGCCGCAGGTCCCGTCAGGCATATACTTCTTCGCCAGATCATAATATCTGTCCCCTGCAAGGCCAGGATACTTCACCCACGCCACATCTTCTCTGGATTTGAGATACTCCGCCACTTTCAGGGCATTCTCGCAGTGTCTGGGCATTCTCAGGTGCAGTGTCTCCAGCCCGATGTTCAGCAGGAATGCGTTCTGAGGCGACTGGATGGAACCCATGTCCCGCATCAGCTGGGCCGTGGCCTTTGTGATGTAGGCGGCCTTTCCGAACCTTTGGGTATACACCACCCCGTGATAGGACTCATCCGGGGTAGTCAGGCCCGGAAACTTGCTGCTGTGGGCCTCCCAGTCAAAATTACCGCTGTCCACGATACAGCCACCCACAGCCATGGCGTGTCCGTCCATGTACTTGGTGGTGGAGTGGGTCACGATGTCGGCCCCCCACTCTATGGGGCGGCAGTTTATGGGGGTGGCGAAGGTGTTGTCCACGATAAACGGAACCCCGTGGCTGTGGGCCAGACGGGCAAATTTCTCCAGATCCAGAACCACAAGAGCGGGATTTGCGATAGTCTCCCCGAACACCGCCTTTGTGTTGTCCTGAAAAGCCTTCTCCAGTTCCTCCTCCGGCGCGTCCGGATCTACCAGAGTACACTGGATCCCGAACCGCTTCAGAGTCACGGTAAAGAGGTTGGAAGTGCCTCCGTAGATGGTGGCGGCGCTGACCACATGGTCCCCGGCCGAACATATATTCAAGACAGCGTACATATTGGCAGCCTGGCCCGACGAGGTGAGCATGGCTGCCGCTCCTCCCTCCAGCCTGCAGATCTTGTCCGCCACCGCGTCGTTTGTGGGGTTGGCCAGTCTGGTGTAAAAGTATCCGTTCTCCTCCAGATCAAACAGACGCCCCATCTGTTCGCTGGTCTCGTATTTGAATGTTGTACTCTGGTATATGGGCAGAACCCTGGGTTCTCCGTTCTTCGGCTGCCATCCTCCCTGTATACAGATAGTATCTAGTGACTGTTTCCCGCTCATATTGTGTCCTCCTCCGGCTATAAACGATTTTCTTCCTTATTTTACATAAAACATTGTGGAAAATCAATCCTAAAAAGTCCGGAAAACCCCCGAATTCCGGACTTTTGACATCTGCCCTGAAAGCTGCCCTGCTGAGGACCCCAGGCGGCTTTGCCAAAACTGCAGCAGCATGTCACTGATATCTTACCACATCCCCCCGCTTTCTGGTTCACTCCTGTCATTTTTAGCACCCTGTCCGGCAAAATCAGACATCTACATGCCGTCCGTCCACCACAAGGCGGTCCTGCGGTAGGGCCGGCTGATGGACAGGCATCCCTTCTCATTCTTCATGCACACTCTCTTGGAACTCTGCCAGACCACATAATCTCGGTTGATGATATACGATTTGTGTATCTGAATAAACTGTACCGGAAGCCCTCTCTCCAGAATCGATGACAGCTTCCCGTAAAATTCGTACACTCCGTTTGTGGAATGTATCTCGATCTTTCTTCCCACGCTCTGAAAATAGCAAATCTCCTGGTACGCTACCTGGTAAATGATTTTCTCTTTCCGGTACAGAAAGCATCTCTGAAACCTTGTCTCCAGCCGTCTGGCGTAATCCGCGACCCGGTACACTTCCTCCCTGGGCACCGGTTTCCTGATCAGTCCCAGAGGCCTGTTTTGAAACAGCAGTTCCAGATGGTTTGTAATCATGGTCACATACACCAGATGAACCTCCTCATTGTCCAGACCTCTCCGTATCTCGCTGCCCAGATCGACCCCGTTCATCCCCCGCATAAAGACATCTAAAAAGATTATGTCGTAGTGCTTTCCTGTCTTCAGGCTCTCAAACAGAGTGCTGCCGTCGTAAAACGTCTCCGTCTCCACCGCCAGGTTTCTCTCCTCGCTGTAGATTTTCAGCATCACTCCCAGTTCCCAGCATTGTCTCCTGTTGTCGTCACAAATAGCTATGGTCCACATAATTTTCCCTCTCCTTCTCTGCTGTTGTAATTCTCATGCCCGGGGATGCATAACAGCCTGATCTTTTAACCCTGGTACCATTTTATATCACACTGCGGTAAAATTCCCGAAGCAGGGGAGCTTTACAGGAATTTATTTTTACACACAGCAAACCTAAATTTAACATGATCTCAAGGCGCTTTCTGTTGACAAATCTGTATGGACAACTCTATAATTAGAAATACTTATTTCACAGCAAGAAAAGGAGATTAAACATGATGTTTTTGATGGACATTATAAAAGGAACTCTTATCGGCATTGCCAACATTATACCCGGAGTCAGCGGCGGAACCATGGCCGTGTCTCTGGGGATCTATGATAAGTTGATCTCTTCTGTGTCCTGCCTGCCCCAGGGATGGAAAAAAAGCCTTCGCACTCTTCTTCCCATCATTCTCGGCTGCGGAATCGGAATCGTCGGCTTCACCTACGCCGTGGAATATCTGCTGAGTCATCATACTTTTGTCACCTGCATGGCTTTCGTAGGGTTGATTCTGGGAGGTATTCCGGTGCTCCTGTCCTCACTGAAAAAAGAGCTCGCCCAGGGTTCTTCCAGGATTGGAATATCCGGTGTTCTGGCCTTTGTCCTGCTCTTCTCGGTGGCAGTGTTCCTGCCCATGATGAATGCTGACGACGAAGTTCTGAAAACCTTCTCCGTCACCCCCGCATCCATGGTCTCTCTGTTCTTCGTAGGCGTCATCGCCTCCGCCACTATGGTCGTTCCCGGAGTAAGCGGTTCCCTGGTGATGATGATACTTGGATACTACTACGGCATCATCAACACCATCAAGTCCTTCCTGGACGCACTGAAAATCTTCGATACGGCTGGACTGGTCCACGGATTTGCCCTCCTCATGCCCTTTGGCGTAGGGGTGCTTCTGGGCATCTTCCTCATCGCGAAGCTGATCACCTTCCTCTTTGAGCGGTTTGGTGTTCAGACCTACTGTGCCATCCTGGGACTGATTGCCGCCTCCCCCTTTGCCATCTTCTACAACACGGGAGCCTTGGCACAGTCCTCCTCTTTGGGGCCAGGCAAAATCTTTCCGGGGCTGGTCCTGGCCTTGGTCTGCGGCACGGTTACCTGGAAGCTGGGAGACTAAACCCATAGTCAATTCATAGTAAACCCCCATGCACCCGGCGGGCGGGTGCACCACCACACATGAAAGTCTGGCGGGCGCACTTGGCATACCTGAATTCATGCCGCCTATTCGGCGGCGAACTTTTATAGTAAACAGGAGCGGAATGCCGCACCCCGGCATATCCGCTCCTGCAAGAGTAATTTTTTTATTCTTCTGTCAGATGGTCTTCCTCAAATATATCCTCGTCTTCCGCCGCAGTCTCACCGGCGGCCTCCTGCTCCGGTTCACTGACCGCTTCGCTGTCGTCTTCCCAGCCATCATCTTCTGTCTCTGCCCTAAGGGATGTTCCGCACCTGCTACAGAATGCACAGCCCTTTTTCATCGGCTTTTTGCAGTTGGGACATATGATAGTCCCCTCCATCTCCTGAAGGCTTGCCTCCATCGCCGCCACATTGGCCAGGACATTACCGATCTCTTTGAACAGATCCTGGAACTCGTTGTCCTCGTCGTCGCGGTGTTTCTTGTAATAGAGAACCCCCACTGCTCCGTACAGCTCCTTCAGCTTGCTCTTCTCAGAAGAAATCTGAGCCTTCATCTGCAGCACACCGGCGGCTTCCTTTGCTTTCTGGGCCGCTTCCTTCCCTTTGTCGCTCAGGGTCTTGCTTAATTCGTCAAAAAATGCCATGGACAATCCCTCCTTTAGGATAATCTTATCCTGTCCGGACCTGAATGTCAATGTTAATTTTCCTGTGCCTCCCGCATAAATCCGAACCGCTCGATCTCCTCCTCAGTGAGACGGCTCATATCGATCTGGCAGCGGCGGCTTTGAACAGCGGCTTTGTCAAAAGTACCTCTGGGCTTAAAAAATACAGTGACGCCTACATTGTCCGCGCATTCGGCCTTGTAATACTCGTTCATGCCGTAATAGTCCGCGTAAAGAAGGGCTTTGCTGAGGATGTCGATCTCTTCCTTCTTTTCGTAGAGCATGTCAATACCCTCGTAGCCCGAGCTGGCTATGGCCGCCTGCTCCTCCGTCATATCTTCTCCCTCGTACCAGGTATAATACCGAATCCTCACTTCCGATATCATACCCTTTGTCAGATCATCCACCGTGCCTCCCGCGCCGCGGATAGCCTCCAACGTCCTTGTAAAAGACGGGTACACCGGATAATAGCATCTGCCTTCCAGGTCATATCTATTGCTGTCCCGATAAAAATCTATGGCCTCCTGGTGTTCCACGGTTCTGAACTGGATAACTCCCACAGGCAGTTCTCTCTCCCTCACCGCCATGGTCAGCTCTTCCAGCTCCTTCTGGTAAACCGCCAGCAGCTTCTCTCTGTCTTCCCCGTCCACATTCAGCTTCTCCACCCGGTCATACTGCTGAAAATACACTGATGCCGTGTCGGACGGGGACTGGGTTAGTATGGGGTAGGTGCCGCATTTGTACTCGCGGCTGTCATGAATGGCTGCCGTAATATCTGTCATCTCATCATCCATGGGAATTCTGTACTGGCGAAACACCTGTCTTCCGTTGTTCATTCTAAAACACACGGCACACATTCTCCACTGTGTGTCATGTCCCCATGAATCCCATATCTGAAGGCCGTCTCTTCGGAGCTCTTTGCCGGTCCGGACTCCCTTCCCGGCCAGCTCCATGACCGTGTAGATATCCGTCAGCTCCATGTGCTCATATTGATATTCCTTCTGGCTTCCATAGTTCCATACAAGCTCTTCCTCGCCTCGATAGTTGGTCTCTATTCCGGGTTTCCCGTAGGTCACCCAGTTGTCCTCGTATCCCAGCCACACGGCGGCTGACTTTACTTCCGTGGCTTTCGGAAGCCAGGAATCATAGCCGTACCAGTCGTAGATTCCCGCCAGGATCAGCAGCACAGACACAGCCCCGCAGGCTGCCATTTGAATCCAGTTGGCAAACAGTTTCCTAAAGTCAAAATGATAGATAATCTCCATCAGGCAGCAGGTGATCACTGACCCGCAGAGAGCCCCGAAGACACCCCATGGAAGGGTGCTGCGCAGGGAATAAAAAAATATTCCGAACGCCACCGCCACCGGAAGGGCGATAAGGAGCTTGATAGGAGTCTGAGTCTTCTTAAAAGCCATGGCCTTTCCCGCCGACTCCGAGGGGCGGATACGGTAGAGGACATAGGCCAGGAGTCCCAGAGCCGCGGTGACCACCACCGTTCCCGCCATACGCCTGACTCCCAGAGCTCCATAGGAGAAATCTTCCAGGGCAAACATGTAGTTGGCAAAAGGAGATGAGAGATTCACCATCCGTATCCATCGCATGCTGCTCCTGGCCGTGTCGCAGAGAGTGTGGAACCACATCATCTCATATCCTTTGATCAGGACGATCACCCCCGGACCGTAACCACAGAAGACCACGATTCCCAGAAGAGCCACGATAAGATTTCCCGTCATCATCATGGCGATGACCGCGGTGGTGTAAAGCATCACATAGTACACCATATTCAAAAGATATATCTTCCACCAGAGGCCTTGCTGGACAGGCCCGTCTATGCCCGTTCTCAGAATCAGCATCACGGAAACCGCCTGAACCACAAAGTAGACAATCCCTGTCACAAGGATACCGTTGACATAAGATGCAAGAAACAGCCTGCCCCGCCTTACAGGGATGCTGTGATAGAAATCCACCTGCCTGCTGTTGTGAAGATACCGAAACCCGGAAACCGCCCATACCACCGCCAGAATTACCAGCACTGCGATCACCAGGCCATTGATCCCCACCATACCCTCCAGCTGCCGGATCCATGATCTCTTCTCATAGTCACTGAGGGCTTCTCTCAGCTGATCCAGGTAAGCACCACTCCGAATAGCCGTGGGCACCAGAAGGGTGAATACCAAAGACAGTGCAGTCAGCGCGATGGTCCATACCCTGCGTTTCAGATCTTCTTTCATAAGATTAAAATACAAGTTTCTTGATGTCATAACCGACCACCTCCGTCTCACTGATAAATATCTCCTCCAAGGAGAGGGGAATAATCTCCGAGAACACCGGGTGATAGCTTTCCACAACCGTCTCTATGTCCTCTCTGCTCCCCCTCACAGTCAGGGTACACAGACTGCCTCTCCGCTCCACCTTCATAATATCCAGCTCCGTCATGTCCTCCGGCTCGCTTCCCGGCAGCATAACACACTGAATTTTGTGGATATTCAGCTTCATATCTTCCAGCTCCCTGGACAGAAGGATCCCACCCTTGTGAAGAAGTCCCACATGGTCGCAGATGTCCTCCAGTTCCCTCAGGTTGTGGGAGGCGATGATCGGCGTCATATTCCTCTCCTCCATATCCCCCACAAAAATACTCTTCACCGTCTGGCGCATCACCGGATCCAGACCGTCGAAGGTCTCGTCGCAGAACAGGTAGTCCGTCCCCGCGCACACGCCGCAGATCACCGATACCTGTTTCTTCATGCCTTTGGAGAAGGTGTTGATCTTCCTCCTCTCATCAAGGTCAAAGCTCTTCATCAGGTGATGAAACCTTTTCTTGTCAAAGCGGGGATACACGGTTCTGTAAAAGGTCATCATCTCTTCCGGCGTGGCGTTGCTGAAAAAATACTGGTCGTCGGATATATAAAAAAACCTTGATTTCACCTCCACATTCTCGTACACATCCTTCCCGTCGATGGTCACGGAGCCCTCGTCCTGCTTCAGCACACCGCAAAGCATTCTCAAAAATGTGCTCTTGCCTGCCCCGTTGGTTCCGATAAGGCCAAAGACACTGCCGTCCTTTATGGTGGCATCTACATGGTCTACGGCCAGAATATCTCCGAATCTTTTTGTCAGACCCCTTGTCTCAATCATCTCTCATCCCTCCCCTGCTGTAAATTTCATCGATTATATTGTAAAGTTTTTCTTTCTCCAGCTGCAGAAAAAGCGCCTCTTTGGCAGTCTCCTCCTGCCTTTTTAGAACTGCCTCCCGCTTGCTGTCCTTTATATGCCCGTTATCGGCCACAAAGTTTCCCTTGCCCTTCACCGAGTAAATATATCCCTGCCGTTCCAGTTCCGCGTAGGCCCTCTGAATGGTATTGGGATTGATGGACAGATCCATGGCCAGGCTTCTGACCGACGGCAGCTGAGAGTTCTCCTCCATGGCCCCGGACATCATCAGCTCCTGAAAACGCTCTACGATCTGCTCATAGATGGGACGCCGGTCTCTGTAATCCAGAATGATCATGCACAACCTCCTCTCCTATATAAACGATTTGACAGCGAAATATCTTCACCGCCATAATGAATTCAAACGATACACCTGCACAAGTGTTTTTAGTGTATTAATTTGATTAATACAGTTATACCACACCTGGGCACTTGTGTCAACGGAAATCGTATCACATGAAGCTCAAAGTTCCGGAACAAGAAAAGAGGCTGCGGGGAAACAGAACCGTCGTCCTGTTTCCCCGCAGCCCTCTGCAGGTTTTACAATATCAATTATTCGTTGCCGTACAGCTTGACCAGCTTGGACAGATACTCGTATCTCTCCTTAGCCTCGGCCTCGTTCTTGGCGAACAGCTTGGCTGCTCTCTCAGGATTCTTCATGGCCAGGGAAGCGTAGCGAACCTCGCCCTTCAGGAAGTCCTGATATCCTTCCATCTTCGGAGCCTTGCTGTCAAGAGTAAACTTGTTCTCTGCAGCAGGATTGTAGCGGAAGTTGTTCCAGTAACCTGTCTCAACAGCCAGCTTCTCCTCGGTCTGAGCCTTGCTCATGCCCTTCTTGATGCCGTGGTTGATACAGGGAGCGTAAGCCAGGATCAGGGACGGACCCGGATAAGCCTCGGCCTCGGCGATGGCCTTGACCGTCTGAGCCATATCGGCGCCCATGGAGATCTGAGCTACATATACATAACCGTAGGACATGGCGATGCTGGCCAGGTCTTTCTTCTTGGTCTCCTTGCCGCCTGCTGCGAACTGAGCCACAGCGCCGGTCTTGGTAGCCTTGGAGGACTGTCCGCCGGTGTTGGAGTAAACCTCTGTGTCGAATACCATAACATTGATATCTTTGCCGCTTGCCAGTACATGGTCCACGCCGCCGAAACCGATATCATATGCCCAGCCGTCGCCGCCGAAGATCCACTGAGACTTCTTGGCCAGGAATGCCTTGTTGGCTACGATATACTTGCAGGTCGGGCAGTCGATGCCGTCCAGAGCCGCAACCAGTTTGTCGGTGGCAGTGCCGTTGAGGGCGCCGATGCCGAAGGTATCCAGCCACTCTTTGCAGGCAGCCTTCACTTCGTCACTTGCTCTGTCGTCGGCCGCTACTTTCTCTACCTTCTCCTTCAGCTCGTCGCGGATCGCGTTCTGAGCCAGAAGCATACCGAAACCGAACTCGGCATTGTCCTCAAACAGGGAGTTGTCCCATGCAGGACCCTGTCCCTTGGCATTGACCGTGTAAGGAGTGGACGGTGAGGAGTTGCCCCAGATGGAGGAACATCCTGTGGCGTTGGCAATATACATTCTGTCGCCGAACAGCTGAGTGATCAGTTTTGCATAAGGAGTCTCGCCGCAGCCTGCGCATGCGCCGGAGAACTCAAGGAGTGGCTGCTTGAACTGGCTGCCCTTAACAGTGGTCTCTTTGAACTTCTCAACCACGTCGGTCTTCACCGGCACGGTGCATCCGAAGTCGAATACAGGCTGCTCATCCAGATGACCTGCCAGCTTGTCCATAACAAGAGCTTTCTCGCCCTTCTTTCCGGGACATACGTTGGCACAGGAGCCGCATCCGGTACAGTCGAGAGCAGAGATGGTCACTGCGAACTTGTACTGAGGCATACCGGTCATGGCCAGAGTCTTCATTCCTTCCGGAGCCTTGGCAGCCTCTTCCTCTGTCATGGCAACGGGACGAACTACTGCATGAGGACATACATAGGAGCAGAAGTTACACTGGATACAGTTGTCCGGATTCCAAACCGGTACGTTGACCGCGATTCCTCTCTTCTCATAAGCAGAGGAGCCTGACGGTGTGGAGCCGTCCACATAATCCTTGAATGCGGATACGGGCAGGGTGTTGCCTTCCTGAGCGCTTACCTTGGTCTGTACGTTGTTGACAAAGTCGATCACGTCTTTTCTTCCCTCGGTAACTACCTTATAGTCAAGGCCTTCGTCAGCGCAGTCTTTCCAGCTTGCAGGAACGTCTACCTTTACAACGCCCTGAGCGCCTGCGTCGATGGCTGCCCAGTTCTTCTTAACCACATCCTCGCCCTTGCGGCCGTAGGTCTTCTGAGCGGCATCCTTCATCAGCTCGATCGCCTTCTCCTCCGGGATGATGCCGGTCAGCTTGAAGAATGCGGACTGAAGGATGGTGTTGATACGGGTGGGGCCCATGCCGGTCTCGATACCGATCTTCACACCGTCGATGGTGTACAGATTGATATTGTGGTCGGCGATGAATTTCTTCATCTGGCCGGGAAGATGAGTCTCCAGCTCTTCCGGGCTCCAGGAGCAGTTCAGCAGGAAGGTACCGCCGTCAACCAGTTCCTGAACCATGTTGTACTTTCTCACATAAGCAGGATTGTGGCATGCCACAAAGTCAGCCTTGTGGATCAGGTAGGTGGATTTGATCTTCTTATGGCCGAAACGAAGGTGAGACATGGTCACACCGCCGGATTTCTTGGAGTCATAATCAAAATATGCCTGAGCATACATATCGGTGTTGTCGCCGATGATCTTGATGGAGTTCTTGTTGGCGCCTACGGTACCGTCAGCACCCAGACCCCAGAACTTACAGTTGGTGGTTCCCTCGGGAGTGGTTACCAGAGGAGCGCCCAGAGGCAGGGACAGGTTGGTCACGTCATCCTCGATGCCGATGGTGAATCTCTTCTTCTCGCTGTTGCCGTATACGGCCACGATCTGAGCCGGTGTAGTATCCTTGGAGCCAAGACCATAGCGTCCGGAATAGATCTCTACATCGTTGAACTTGCTGCCTTTAAGAGCCGCAACCACATCCAGATACAGGGGCTCACCCAGAGATCCGGGCTCTTTGGTTCTGTCAAGAACGGAGATCTTCTTAACCGTATCCGGGATCGCCGCAATCAAGGCCTCGGCGCAGAACGGACGGTACAGACGTACCTTGATAACGCCTACCTTGGCGCCGTCCTTAGCCATGTAGTCGATGGTCTCCTCGATGGTGTCATTGACAGAGCCCATGGCTACGATCACATGCTCTGCATCGGCAGCTCCGTAGTAGTTGAACAGCTTGTAATCCGTTCCTGCCTTCTCGTTCACCTTGTCCATGTACTCCTGCACGATGGCCGGAAGAGCATCATAGTAGGGGTTGCAGGCCTCTCTTGCCTGGAAGAAGATATCCGGGTTCTGAGCGGAACCTCTCTGGCAGGGATGGTTGGGATTCAGCGCATGGTTGCGGAACTCGGCGATGGCATCCCAGTCAGCCATCTCGGCCAGGTCGTCATAATCCCAGGCCTCGATCTTCTGAATCTCATGGGAAGTGCGGAAACCGTCGAAGAAGTTGATGAAAGGAACCTTGCCCTTGATGGCAGCCAGATGAGCTACGGCAGTCAGATCCATAACTTCCTGAACGCTTGACTCGCACAACATGGCGCAGCCGGTCTGGCGGCATGCGTACACGTCGGAATGGTCGCCAAAAATAGACAGAGCGTGGCTGGCCAGAGCACGGGCAGAAACGTTGATCACGCCCGGAAGCTGCTCGCCTGCGATCTTGTACAGGTTGGGGATCATCAGAAGCAGACCCTGAGAAGCCGTGTAGGTAGCCGTGAGAGCACCTGCTGTCAGAGAGCCGTGAACAGCTCCTGCGGCACCTGCCTCAGACTGCATCTCCGTGATCTGAACGGTACGTCCGAAGATGTTCTTCCTTCCCTCCGTAGCCCACTCATCGACATGCTCAGGCATAACGGAAGACGGGGTGATGGGATACATGGCTGCTACTTCGGTAAACGCATAGGAAGCATGCGCCGCAGCCTGATTACCATCCATGGTTTTCATTTTTCTAGCCATTTGATTTTCCTCCTACAATCATGTATGTTGCGCAGTGCAGTATGTATGATAAATACATACTTACCTGTGTATTATTATAACAATTATTTATCAATTTGAAAAGCTAAAATATGCGGATTTAGCGTACTATTTTATGAACAATCATCTGAGGGGAAAGCGAGGGGCATCCAATATAAAAACCGGCATGGAATCTGGCTTCCAAGCGATCTTGATGCCAAATTCCATGCCGATTCCCCGACTCTGGGCTGGAGCGCTCTACTCCGGTTTGGGTTCTACAATGATGCCCCCCGGGCCTTGGGGCTGTGAGGGAACTGCCGGGTCCTGGGGCGTCTGGCCGGCCGGGCCTTCTCCCAGACCGGAATCCCCCGGCTCCTGAGGTCTGTCGGGGACTACAGGCGCTGTGGAAGGCTCCACGGAAGGCTGCTGTCCCGGACCGCCTGTTCCCGGGCCCTGATTCTGGCCCGAAGACTGGGTAGCGGTCTCTGACGGCGATGTCTCCACCGGCGACGACTCCGCCTCTGACGTCTCCTGTGCCGAGGACTCCGACGAAGACTCGCTTCCCTCGGTGGTCACCACCACGCCGGAAGTGTTTCTCTTTATCACAGGCGCATGGCCTTTATAATTGGCTGTATGGTCCACCTCTCTGCTGATCTCCTCCCCGTCTTTCTTTATGATCAGCCTTGTCTCCCAGCGGCTTCCGCTGGATCCCGCTGACTTGACCACTTCCTGATCCAGCTGAAGGGTCTGATCTTCCTCGTAGACTGGTGCGGGCGGATCCACATCCGCGATCTTGGTGGACTCCAGAGAGTAGGTGATCCCCTCTTCCAGAACCGGTATCCCGTACACCGACACGGTCACCGTCTGGTTGGAGTAGGCAGCCCTGATGCCGATAGCCGTGTTGGAGTTGTTGATGAACTTAAAATCCGGCCCACCCCAGCTTACGGTGGCATCCTGGCCGGGCCTCACGTAGGAAGGCTCAAAGGTGTGGGAACGGCGGAACGATATCTTAAGGCCTGCCTTCAGCACCGCGTTGTACAGGGTGGTACTCACCTGACACACACCTCCGCCGATCTCCTCCACCACCTCACCGTTGTTGTAGGCGGCAGCTCCCTGGTATCCCTTCTCCACGGTTCTCTCTCCCACAGTCTCGTTGAAAGAAAGCTCCTGACCCGGCTGAACGATGGTGCCGTTGAGCGCCTCGGCGGCCAGGCGCACGTTGGTGTTCCGCTTGCTGTTGGCCGTGGTGTTGGTAGTAAATGTACCGATGGTCTTATATTTCTCTTTTGCCGTGGCTATGGTCACCTCGGGCTGCACCTCGCTGCCTGAGGCAGTGATCTGAGCGTCAAACTTCTTGGAATTCAAAGCGTTCTGAATATCTGCAGCCAGCTTCTCCCTGTCGATGGCAAGGCCCACCGCCTCCCCCTCGAACACGAAGGTATCCGTAGCGGAATCGTAGCCGGATATAGACCCGTTTTTGGCCGCCTTATCCCACTTGGCCGCCGCTGCCGCCGCCTGGGCCGCAACCGCCTCCTCCAGCCCGGAGGTATCCAGGGTGTAGTGCTCCTTGGGCTCCCCTCTGTAGATCTCGTCCAGAAGGCCATTGAGCTTTTCCTCCATCAGGTTGGACACCTCATAGACCTCATCCCCGTAAACCACCTTCATACCCCATGTATAGTTTTTCAGGATCTGGGCCCTGGCCTCATCTCTGGACATCCCCGTGATCTGAATACCGTCTACCGTAACCTCTTTCTCCAGCTCTGTCTCAGGCTCCGTGGTGGTCATGGCGATTTCCATACTTGTATCCTTAGGGTCCGTATCGGTCTTTTTGCTGTGCTTCATGCCGTACACCCCTGCGCTTATGGCCAGGATCAGGACAACACCTGCTATGGCGATCACCCCATAATTCATGGAAGGCCGTCTTCTCCTTCTGCCTCCCCGCCTTGTGCCGGAAGAGTGGCCGGAATACCCCTGTCTGGAACCGGGAGGCCTGGAAGACGAAGAGCCTCTGGAAGACACACTTCTGGAAGTGCCCGCCCTCCTGGAGGACCCGGTTCTGGAAGACGCACCTCTGGATGAGCTGCCTGTCCCCCCGCTTCTGTGAGTACCGCCTGACGAGGCGCCCCTGGAAGACGTTCCCGACGATGTCCTCGAAGAGCCTCTGGATACGCCTGTCCCCTGCCTGGAACCTGTCTGTCTTGTCCCATACTCACTGCGCCCTGAGGACGCTCTATTATTATAATGATTATCCGTATTCATTCTTTCACCCGTTTCAAATATTTTGATCCACAAATCATAACCGGAAAAATCATGATGGTGTGGACTTACACCAAGTAGTATACCATACTTTGTGGAAAATGGTAGCCTTTTTTTCTATTTTACTTATGTTACAAAACATGTTACACTGATGTTACCAAACCATTGCAAAAGGGAGAAATTTTATGAATTTTGTTGATCTTCACACCCACTCTTCTGCCTCCGACGGCACCCTGTCCCCGGAGGAGCTCATAGCCCTGGCCGTGTCAAAGAATCTGAAAGCCATAGCCCTCACAGACCACGACACCGTAGACGGAATCCCCAGGGCGAAGGCAGCCGCGGCGGCTCTGGGCCTGGAGCTGATCCCCGGCATGGAACTCTCCTGTATCTACCGGGAGACCGAAATCCACATCCTGGGATTCTTCGCGGACGAGACCTCACAAATTCTGAGAGACGGGCTGGCCCGGTTCTGCCAGGTGAGGGATACCCGCAACCAGGACATGATGGCCCGTTTTCAGGAAGACGGCTTTGACATCTCCTGGGACGATCTGAGGCACGGTGACCCGGACACGGTGATCACCAGAGCCCATTTTGCCAGAGTTCTCACCGAGAAAGGTTATGTCTCCTCCCCCAGCCAGGCATTTGAAAAATATCTCCAATACGGGGGACGTTACTGCACCCGCCCCAAGAGAGTCACCGCGGAACAGGTGATGGAGCTTCTGAGAGCCTGCCGTGCCTGGCCCTGTCTGGCCCACCCCATGCAGTACCATATGGGATACCGGGAGATCAGAGAGCTGGCTCTCCATTTGAAGGAGCTGGGGCTTCGGGGCCTGGAAGTGTACCACTCCTCCCACCATCAGGGACAGAGTGCCAAACTTCAGGTGATCACTAAAGAACTGGGGCTTCTGCCCTCCGGAGGCTCGGATTTTCACGGTTCCAACAAACCGGACGTGGAGCTTGGACGGGGCAGAGGAGGCCTTCGGGTTTCCTACGCCCTTCTAAAAGATATCAAGGAGGATTATTATGGATGAACTTTACCGCGCCATTGAGGATCGAATCCGACAGTCCGGATACCAGGGGCCCGCAGACGGGGAGGATATCTACAACGACATCTGCGACCAGATCGAGGACAAAGAGGAAGGCGTCTATGTGCTCATGTCCAAACAGGACGACCACATCTTTTTTGAATACAAAGTGGAGGTCTTTGAGGATCAGTTCAATCTGTCCTCCATAGACCTCCACACGCCCGAAAAGGTATTTCATGTAGATTTTGATCTGTAACCTAAATTTTCAACGCCTGTTTCCAGGCTGTCTCCGGGTCTTTCCCTGTCAGCCCCAGTGCTTGCTCAGATACACATCTGTCAGGCTGTATTTCCTGGTGCCGTCATATCCCGTCACCGTAGATGCCGCTGCCAGGGAATTCAGCACCGCCTCCTCCACCGACTCCGCCACCATGGGAAATACCAGATCCAGCAGTTCTTCTTTCAGCACCTCCACGGAATAGACCGGCGGCTCTTTTCCCGTCTCCACCCGGTTGGCCGTGGTGAAGCCAATGACGATATCCCCGCTCCCGTGGCCCAAAAAGGAGCCGCACCTGGCAAGCCCCACGGGAGCCCGCCTGCACATCCTCTTCAGCTGGCGGTCCGTCACAGGAAGGTCGGTGGCCAGAATCATCATGATGGAGCCCCTGTCCGTCACCGCCGGCTCTATGCCTGTCAGCTGCCGTCCCACGGGTATATGGTCGATGACCAGATTTTCCGTGCTGCCGAAATTGGACTGTACCAGGGCACCCACAGTGTAATTCCTCCCGCCCAGAGAGACCACGCGGGAAGCCGAACCGATCCCGCCTTTCAGTCCGAAACAGACAGTGCCCTTCCCGGCTCCCACATCTCCCTCCTCAAAATCTTCGGCAGCGCTGTCTACAGCCGCCGTCACCTCCGCCCTGCCCACAGCCCTGAGGGTGATATCATTGAGCACGCTGTCATTACACTCTCCCACCACAGGATTGACAGAAGTGATGGAAATATGATCTTTTTCTCCCACTTTCAGCATATATTCCACCAAAGAATCGTGTACAATTCCCACATTCAATGTATTGGTCAGGGCAATAGGCGTCTCCAGAGTACCCAGTTCTTCTATCTGTACAAGCCCCTGGCTCTTCCCGTAACCGTTCTGTACACACACTGCCGCCGTCAGTTTTCTCGTAAACGGATTATCCTGGCAGGGCATGACCACCGTGACCCCCGTCTTGCTCCTCTCCGTGTCCACGGTGCAGTGTCCCACGGTCACCCCGTCTACGTCCGTGATCTTGTTGCGGGGACCGGGAGTCCCCTTTCCGATTATAATGCCGTAATCCCTCAGCCTCTTTTTCATTTTCCTCTTCTCACTTTCCTCTCTCCGTTTTTTCTCTCACCCTTTGGGTTCTCCGGAGCAGGAGCTGCCGTTTTGCCTGCCAGCCTTATCCCCACAGCCTCTCTCAGGAGGGCATACAGCACAGAGCACAGGGGAATAAACACCAGCATCCCCAGGACTCCCATGGCGCTGCCGCCCACGGTCACCGCCACCAGTACCCAGATAGAAGGAAGACCCACAGAACCGCCTACCACATGGGGGTAGATCAGATTTCCCTCTATCTGCTGGAGAATCTGAAACACCACCATGAAGACCAGGGCCTGCACCGGACTTACCATGAAAATCAGGAATGCCCCCACCGCGCATCCTACAAACGCCCCGAAGATGGGGATCAGCGCCGTAAACGCGATGAGAACCCCGATCAGCAGCGCGTAAGGCAGCTTCATAACCGTGAGTGTGACAAAAAACATGGTTCCCAAAATTACCGCCTCCACACACTGACCCGCCAGGAAATTGGAGAATGTCTTCTCCGTAAGGACAGCCACCTTTATCACCCGCTGGCACAGACGCTCCGGCAGATAGGCGCAGAGAAGTTTTTTTGCCTGTCTTGACAGAGTCTCTTTCTGCAAAAGCACATAGACGGCAAACACAAACCCGATGCAGAAATTGGTGACGCCGCTGATGATGGACATGGCCGCGCTCACGGTCGAGGCCACCATAGACCCAGCGCCGCTGGAGAGAAAACCCACAATATCTTTTCCGACCTTCTCCCAGTCCACCTGGATTTGTTCTATATACATGACGATTCCCGGATTTTTGGCAAATATATCCTCCGCCTGGGCCTGAATCCTCTCGAAAAATGCAGGGATGCTCTTCTGCAGGCCTATGAGGGTATTCACCAGCTCCGGCCCCACCACGAAGATCACCAGCAGCAGAACCCCTGCCACCGCCGAGACAGACAGCACGAGACACGCCGGCCGCCTGAATTTCTTCATCCTTTTTAAAGGAGTACAGGTTTCTATGGCACGCATGGGCACGTTTAAGACAAAGGCGATGGCTCCTCCCAGGAGAAAGGGGGAGATCATGGAAATACAGTCCCCCATCAAAATCAGAACCTTCTGATAATTAATTCCTAAAACTACCACAACAACCGCAAATACAATAAGGCTTCTGATTTTCTTTATATTGTCCTTATTCAATTCCACTTCCGTCTCACCCCTTCCATACTCCCTCATTCCAGACCTGTTCTATCTCCTCTCTGGAAGCCGCAAACATCCCCTGGGACATCAGGCCTTTTCCGCTGCCTTTTCCCCGGAGAAGCTCATTAAGTTTCCTTGTAAAGCCGTCCACCTTCTCCTCCCTGCTTCCCAGCACATAGTGATAACTCCCCTCCTGCCCTGAACATGCCAGCACCAGGTCTCCCTTTCCCTCCTGGCACAGCAAGGAGACAAGCAGCCGCAGCTGCACCGGAGGCATGTCCTCCTCGAACACCAGAAGCGGTGCGTCCCCGGAGGGAAGCTGCCCGCATCGGAGCCTGAAAATCTGCTGGTACAGCTCTGCCGTCTGTCTTTTAAGTGCCGCCGCCTCTTCCGCCAGTTTCTCCACCGCCTGGGAAACCTGTCCCTGCTTGGCGGACAGCAGATTGGAAATCCTCAGCACCTGCTCCTGTTTTTTTTCATAATCTTCAAGGGCCCTGGCGCCGCACAGCATCTCCAGGCGGACACCGCCCTTGTACTTCTTAAGCCCTACTATCTTGATCATTCCGATCTGGCCCGTGCGGCCCACATGGGTGCCGCAGCACGCACAGGTATCTCCCCCGGGGATCCGCACGATACGCACCGCCCCTTCTATCTCTTTCTTGCTCCGATAATCCAGACTATGTAATTCTTCCTGCGAAGGATACCATGCCTCCACAGGCACGTCGGCCCACACCAGACGGTTGGCCTCCGCCTCCAGCTCCCTGGCCTGATCCATGGTCAGCATCCCGTTAAAGTCGATGGTCACCGCATCCTGCCCCATGTGAAACCCCACATTGTCGTACCCAAAGCGGCTGTGGACCAGCCCTGAAAAGATATGCTCCCCGCTGTGGTGCTGCATGTGAGACTGCCTACGCTCCCAGTCTATGACTCCGTGAACCCGACTCCCCACCGCCAGCTCCCTGTCTGTATAGTGGAGTATCTTTCCGTCCTTTTCGTGAACCTCCACCACCTTGGCCTGACCCAGGGTTCCCGTGTCAAAGGGCTGGCCGCCGCCTTCCGGATAGAAGGCCGTCCGGTCCAGCGTGACGTGATACAGGTTGTTCTTTCCCCGCTCGCAGGCTGTCACCGTCCCGTCAAACTCTGCCAGCTCCGGGTTCTTCTCATACAATACATGTAATTTTTTCATATTTTCCATAGTGATTGGTCCTCCTGGCTGCAAACCTTATTACTCTAAGTATTGACCACTATATCACAATTAATCATCTGCCGCAACCGCCGGCAAACTGGGGCAGCGGGGATCAAACTCTTTCTGACAGCGGCATGGATGTCTCTCAATATTTTTGTAAAATCTACGTTTTTTGTGAAACACTGCCAAGCTGCCCCTCATAAGATAGACTGTAAAGAAAATTCCTGGAGGAAAAAATATGAGTGATTTGGCAGCAACAAACTGTGGTTGTGGATGTGAGTGCACGTCAGGCGGCAACGGAGGCGGCAATATCCTTTGGATTCTGATTCTCCTGTGCTGCTGCGGCGGCAGCGGCGGATTCGGATTCGGCTGCGGATGTGGATGCGGCGGCAACAACTGCGGCAATTCCTGCGGGATCGGCTTTGGCTGTGACTTTATCTGGATCCTGATTCTCCTGTGCTGCTGCTGTGGCGGAAATAACAGCTGCTTCTGCTGCTAATTCCGCGGTCTGCCCCATGGGCATAACCGGAAAGCCGCCATTGGCGGCTTTTCTTATCGCCCTGGCTTCCCTGTCTCCCCGCTGTCTTTTTCTTTGTCCCTGACTTTCATCTCGGCCACTCCCCTCTTTCTCCTAATATCTCTGTCATTGGCCTTTGCCAGGGGCAGACGACCGCCCCCGGCCTTGCCGTTTTCCACAAGCAGAACCCTTTCCCTTCTACCCCTGCTCTCCGTCCTGCTGTTTCTTCCCCACTCTCTCATCTCTCTCCTGGCAGTTTGCCCTCTCCCTCATAACCCTCCTGAGCCTTCCAGCCTGTTTTCTGGCCTCCTGTTTTTTCAGGCACTCCTCATCGATCTCGTAAACTGCATTTCCATCTATGATTAAACGTTCAGACATAATTTTCCTCCTGTTCTCAGGCATCGGCGGAAAATCAGCTGCGAAGACAGACGCAGACGAATTTCCGAAAATGCTCTGTCTACACTTTATCATATGCGGAATATTTTCCATAAGCGCCTCATATATTGTCAGCAAAGACATCTGGAAAGCCGCAAATTATGACCGATGAACATACCATGAAGCTCACTGATTTTGATTATCTCACCGGAGACCGCCATCTGCAGATGGTCAAGGCAGCTCTCCCCTACGTCAGCGTGTCTCATCAGCGGATCCTGTCGTTTCTGGTGAAATTCTGGGAACTGAGGAACACTATGGCCCTGTTTCAGGAGGAGCCCGTCGCCGCCATGGGAATTTCTGTCCTGCCCGAGGAACAGAAAAGTTCGCCCCTGGACATGATAAAAGCCATGCAGCCCTACGGCGATCCCCAGGAACAGGATTTTATCCAGCGGATCTGCAATTTTATACAGGGGGTACATACGGGAAATCAGTACCCGGAAGTCATGACCTCTCAGGTTCCCTTCAGCGGTGGTTTCCGCTCCGACGGTTTCACCACGGGAACCGTCTCCAACGGAGCCATCCCCTCTGACAACCTCCCCGCAGGAACCGTCTCCAACGGGACCATACCGTCTGAGGAGGGAAACGGAGATACCGTTCTTTCGGACAGCGAACCCTACAGCCCGCCCCAGTCCGGCTCCATACCCTCAGCCCTCCAGCAGCTGAAGGGATTTCTCCCCCCGGACCAGCAGGCCAGATTTGAGCAGGCGAAATTTCTCATGCAGACCCTGCAGCAGCTGTCCTGAAATCCGGATAAAGTCCGCTGCAGAAAGGAGATGACAATCTATGAATGACAGCTGGAAACAGGATCCAAGGCTGCAATCCATGAATCCCGAGAAGATCAAATTCCTGGCAGACTTTGCGGAACAGCTAAACGGCACTCCCAAGGATCAGGTGCTGGCCGGTTTCATCGCCATGTCCGCCGAGGCCAGCAGAAAAAACATTACCTTCTCCAACCAGGAGACAAATCTTATCACGGACATTCTTCTGAGCCACATGAGTGCTTCAGACAGAAACAGGGCGAATATGTTCCGTGCTTTCACGCAAAAAATGACATCGGGACGCGGCTGATACAAAGCCGCGTCCCCATTTACGTCCCCTGACATTGCAGGAAAACACTTATACTGTCAAATACAGAATAACTTTTTGGCAGACTTTTCTGTAATATACATATTTTAGGGAGGACTATCTTATCTTCCTACTTCACCACCAGGTTGACAATCTTTTTCGGCACGTAGATCTCCTTCACCACGCTGCCTGTGATCCTGCCAGCCACGGCCTCCTTGCCCGCGGCGATGGCCTCCTCCTTGGAAACCTCCGCCGAAAGGCTGATCACTGCCTTTGTCTTCCCGTTGATCTGGACGGCTATCTCGATCTCGTCGTCCTTCATGGCCTCTGTGTCACACTCCGGCCATGCGGCGTGGAACACGCTGTCCGTGCCGCCCAGCTGCTGCCATAGTTCCTCTCCGATGTGGGGGGCGAAGGGGGCCAGAAGAACCACAAACGTCCTCAGCGTCTCCTTGTCGATGCCTCCCTCCTTCTTGGACAGCTCGATGAATTTGTTATTGTACTCCATGAAACCGGAGATTACCGTGTTCAGGTTGAACTGATTAAACCTCTGTTCGATGTCGAAGATCAGCTTGTGACGGAGGCGCAGCATTTCTTTTGTGGCCTTCACGTCCTTATCCTTGCTGTCCGTCACCAGATTCCAGAACCGGTTGAGGAACCGGCTGACTCCCTCGATTCCTCTGTCGTCCCACTCGGCGTCCAGCTCCGGCGGTCCCACAAACAGTTCGTACATTCTCAGGGAATCACAGCCGTAGTCCCTCACCAGATCGTCGGGGGACACCACATTTCCCTTGGATTTGCTCATCTTGATACCGTTCTTTCCTGTGATCATGCCCTGGTTGAACAGCTTGGTAAACGGCTCGTCAAAATCGATGACGCCGATGTCGCACAGGAACTTGGTGTAAAATCTGGAGTAGAGAAGGTGAAGAACCGCATGTTCAACGCCGCCGATATACATATCTACCGGGAGATATTTGTCTGCCTTCTCTCTGGACACCAGCTCCTCATGGTTGTGGCTGTCCACATACCGGAGGAAATACCAGGAGGAACCAGCCCACTGGGGCATAGTGTTGGTCTCCCTCTTGGCTGGACCGCCGCAGTTGGGGCAGGTACAGTTCACCCACTCGTCGATAGCCGCCAGAGGCGACTCGCCGGTGCCCGTGGGCTGATAGCTCTCCACCTCCGGGAGCTTTAAGGGCAGTTCCTCCTCCGGAACCGCCACGTTGCCGCACTTGGGGCAGTGGACGATGGGGATGGGCTCGCCCCAGTACCGCTGTCTGGAGAACACCCAGTCTCTCAGCTTGTAGTTCACCGTCTTCTTGCCCAGGCCCCTGGCTTCGATCATGGCGGGAGCCTCTTTCTTCAGCACCGCCGACTCCATGCCGTTCCACTCTCCCGAGTTGATCATGGTGCCGCTGGCCTCCGTGTAGGCCTCGGTCATATTCTCAATCTCCTTCCCGTCCTTGGCGATAACCTGGATAACGGGAAGATTGAATTTCTTCGCGAATTCAAAGTCTCTGTCGTCGTGGGCGGGAACGCACATGATGGCGCCGGTTCCATAGTCGGCCAGCACGTAGTCTGACAGCCAGATAGGCACCTTGGCTCCGTTTAAGGGATTTATGGCATAGCTCCCCGTAAACACGCCGGTCTTCTCTTTGTCCTGCATACGGTCCACATTGGAGCGCATGGAAGAATCGAAGATGTATTTCTCCACCGCCTCTCTGGTCTCCTCCACAGCCAGCCCTTTGGCCAGGGCGTGCTCCGGAGCCAGCACCATGAAGGTGGCGCCGTAGAGGGTGTCAGGCCTGGTGGTGTACACCTTGATCTTGTCGTCCTTTCCTTCTACCTGGAAATCAACCTCCGCGCCGTAGGATTTGCCGATCCACTCGCTCTGCATCTTCTTGACCTTCTCCGGCCAGTCCAGCTTGTCCAGGTCATTTAACAGACGCTCCGCATAGGCAGTGATCTTCAGCATCCACTGGCGAAGGTTCTTCTTGGTCACCGTGGCGCCGCACCGCTCGCAGCAGCCGTTGACCACCTCCTCGTTAGCCAAACCCGTCTTGCAGGAAGGGCACCAGTTGATAGGGAACTCCTTCTCGTAGGCCAGACCTTTTTTGAACATCTGCACGAAGATCCACTGAGTCCACTTGTAGAATTCCGGATCCGTAGTGTTCACTTCCATGTCCCAGTCGTAGATGGAGGCAATCTGGTTGATCTGTCTCTTGATATTCTTCACATTCTCGGCCGTGGAGATAGCAGGGTGGATTCCCATCTTGATGGCGTAGTTCTCGGCAGGAAGGCCGAAAGCGTCCCAGCCCATGGGGTGGATCACATAGTGTCCCTTTAAGATCTGGTAGCGGCTCCACACGTCGGAGATCACGTATCCTCTCCAGTGTCCCACATGAAGGCCGCTGCCTGACGGGTACGGAAACATATCCAGACAGTAGTATTTTGGCTTTTTGCCGTCGTTGACATTGATGGGATTTTTATCCCAGTTTTCTCTCCATTTTTTCTCAATGGCGCTGTGGTTGTACGATGCCATAGGTCATCATTCCTCCTTCTTCAATTTCGCTATCATAAATCTTGTGCAGACCGGGATTCTCGCCGCACACCCGCTCAGGAGCGCGGCTGCGGCAGCAAACATTTCCCTATGCGCGCAATGCACATTCCCCGGAGTGTTTTCTGTCCTATAGGCTGCACCTTATAGAACAAAAAAACCGCGCTCCCTATCATCTCTGATAGAGGCGCGGGCCCAGTACTTCAGGATTCCGGTTTTCCGCGTGGTACCACTCTACTTCATGCCATGCATGCACTCTGAGGGTATCTGCCGTCTCCGGCAGATCCGGCATAGACAGACACTCCTGCTCCCTGTAACGGGGGGATACCGGCGGCAGTCTACTTCCTCCGGCCGGTGCCGTCAGGTTCGGTGCGCTACTCCAAGGCCAGTTCACAGGCCTTCCCCATCCGCCTCCCACCATCCGGCTTCTCTCTGTGCGGTTTGGACCTGCTACTCTTCCTCTTCGTGGTATTTAAACTGATACTAAATCTATCACATTTAAAAATTTCTGTCAACCGTTTTATCAAATTCCCGCTCTGACCTGCCCGCACTTTCTGAACCGCCAAGAACCGGCTCCAAAGAAAATTGACATCTCTTTACAAAACCGGGGTTTTTCTATATAATGGATGACAGCCATCTACAATAACCAGCCAACATGATCACGGAAGGGAACCTATTTTATGAGAACAGGATTTGATAATCAGAAATACCAGACCACCCAGTCCGAACATATTCGGCAGCGGATCAGCCAGTTCGGAAACAAGCTCTATCTGGAATTCGGAGGCAAGCTGTTTGACGACTACCATGCCTCGCGGGTACTTCCCGGCTTTGCCCCGGACAGCAAACTGCAGATGCTGATGCAGCTGGCGGATCAGGCAGAGATCGTCATCGCGATCAACGCCGCCGACATCGAGAAGAACAAGATCCGCTATGACCTGGGCATCACCTATGATGTAGATGTCCTCAGGCTCATCCAGTCCTTTCAGGATCGGGGGCTTTACGTAGGGAGCGTGGTGATCACTCAGTACACCGGCCACTCTGCCGCCAACATTTTCAAGGAAAAGCTGGAGCGCATGGGAATCCGGGTGTACCGCCACTACCGCATCGAGGGCTACCCCAACAACATCCGCACCATCGTGAGCGAAGACGGCTTCGGAAAAAATGATTACATAGAGACCTCAAGGCCCCTGGTCATCGTCACCGCCCCCGGTCCGGGAAGCGGCAAGATGGCCACATGCCTGTCTCAGCTCTACCACGAGAACCGTCGGGGCATCAAAGCCGGCTATGCCAAATTCGAGACATTTCCCATCTGGAATCTCCCTCTCAAACATCCGGTGAACCTGGCCTATGAGGCCGCCACGGCAGACTTAAACGATGTGAACATGATCGACCCCTTCCACCTGGATGCCTACGGCGAGACCGCGGTCAACTACAACCGGGATGTAGAGATATTCCCTGTCCTCAACGCCATCTTCGAAGGCATCTACGGTTCCAGCCCATACAAATCTCCCACAGACATGGGAGTCAATATGGTGGGCTGCTGCATCACCGACGACGAAGCCTGTCGGGACGCCTCCCTCCAGGAGATCATCCGCCGTTACTACCATGCTCTCAACCGCCTGGCCAGAAGCGACGGCTCCCAGGAAGAAGTGTACAAGATTGAACTTCTCATGAAGCAGTCCAGAATCACCTCCCAGGACCGGAAAGTGGCCGTGGCCGCCAACGAGAAGGCGGAGAAGAGCAAGACTCCCGCGGCTGCCATCGAGCTGCCGGACGGTCGGATCATCACAGGAAGGACCAGCGACCTTCTAGGTTCCTCCGCCGCTCTCCTCTTAAATGCCGTGAAAGCCCTGGGCGATATTCCCGACGACATACATCTTATCGCCCCTTCTGCCATAGAGCCCATCCAGAAGCTGAAGGTCAACTACTTCGGCAGCAGGAACCCCAGGCTCCACACCGACGAGGTGCTCATCGCTCTGTCCATGTGCGCCGCCACCGACGTAAACGCCCAGAAAGCCTTGGACCAGCTTTCCAAGCTGAAAGGCTGCCAGGCCCACACCTCCGTAATGCTGTCCAACGTGGATATCCACACCTTCCAGCGCCTGGGCGTGGAGCTCACCAGCGAGCCCATCTTTGAGCACAATAAAATATACCGTTAGACCGCACCCAACAATCGCTGTAATAATCTTGTTTTCACATAGTTCCATTTATACATGGGGCCAAAAAGTTTCAGGGGCGGATGTGACGACCATGCGTCACATCCGCCCCTGTTCAGGACCATCTATTTACCGGCAGGCAGCCACGAATTGCGCCAAACATCATCCCTCGATAGAGATGTAACGGTTCTCCTCCGTCTTGGGAAGGGCCTCCTTCTTGGGAACTGTCAGTTTCAGAATTCCGTTGTCAAATCTGGCGCGAATATCCTCCTGGGTCACTTCCTTCCCCACATAAAAACTTCTCTTGCAGGAACCATAGTATCTCTCTCTGCGGATATATCTGCCGTTGTCATCCTTCTCGTCCCGGTCTTCATCTGTGTGGGCTTCGATGGTGAGATAACCATCCTTCAGCTCTGCCTTGATGTTCTCTTTCTTAAATCCCGGCATCTCGATATCCAGTTCATAGCCCTGAGCCGTGTCCCGAATGTCCGTCTTCATCATATTTCCCAAAGAAGATGTGTTCCTGTAGTTCCCAAAAGGAAAACCATCCATAAAATCATCAAACAAATTTTCTCCAAAAAGACTCGGCATCAACATAACTCATCTCTCCTTTTCTTTAAAGAATGCTCTGTGGCATTTGTTTTATTTGTTATATGTGTACTATATCATATATTGTTAGCACTGTCAAGGGTTGAGTGCCAAAAAAATGTGAAGTATTTGTGAACTTCTGAATACATAAAAAGGAATCCTGCAAAACACGTCTCTGACGCATCTTGCAGGATTCCCTTTTAAATCAGACATATTCTGATATTCTACAGAGCCGAGTACCCGAAGGCGTTCACCAGCGCATCCAGCTTCTGCTTCTGCTGGCACAGGGGGCAGTGTCTGTAATCGTAGGAAGCATAGTCCGGAATATCTTTCTTCCCGAAAACCGCCTTGATGGGAACTCCGTCCACCTCATCTACAGCGCCGAAGATGGCCGACACTCCTGTCATGATTCCGTTGTAGTACAGAATACTCTCGATCACCTTGTTTACAGTCAGTCCCGTGGTGGCGGAGGACACCAGCACCAGCACATGCTTGTCCTCAATCATATGCACCAGGTTGTCGCGGAAGATGATCTGGCTGTTGTTGTTGAACTCCGGCCGCACCACATAGATACTCTTGTGCTGATTCATGGACATGAAACCGCCCTTGGAAAGCTCATCCGACAGAAAAGCGCCGATGACCTCCATGCCCTCCATACACACGATGGTGTCCACAATGGTGTCAAACAGGTACAGGTGAGCCATAGCCTTTGCCACCGCCCTGGCCTCGCTGGTCCTGCTCTTGAGCATGGTCAGATCCAGATAGTAGTTAATGTGGGCGTGGTTGGTCGCGAAATGTCCGGGAATAACTCTCATCTGTGCCGTGGTTCCGGCGGTTCCTATCTTTTTGATTCTGGTCTTCATACAGGAAAAACCCCCTTAATTTATTGGTGTTTCGATGGTTGTATTATACTAAATTTTCAGAAAATACACAACCCTTTCTTTTCTCCGCGACAGCCGTCAGCCCTCTGTCAGAGGAAAATGGCATGCCACCTTCCTGTCTCCCAGCTCCTTAAGCTCCGGCTCCTTCTCCCCGCAGACTGTTTTCGCGTAAGGGCACCTGGTGCGGAACCTGCAGCCTGACGGCGGATTCACCGCGCTGGGTATCTCCCCTGCGAGAATCTGCTCCCTCTTCTGCACCTTCTCCGGGTCCATGCTGGGCACCGCCTGGAGAAGGAATCTGGTGTAGGGATGCATGGGACTGTCATAGATCTCCTCCGTCTCCCCGATCTCGCAGACTTTTCCCAGGAACATGACGCAGATACGGTCCGAGATATAGTGGACCACTCCCAGATCATGGGAGATAAACAGGTATGTCAGATCAAACTCCTGCTGAAGATCTTTGAGAAGATTGAGAATCTGGGATTGAATGGACACGTCCAGAGCCGACACCGGCTCGTCACAGACAATCAGCTTAGGATTCAGGGCCAGGGCCCTGGCGATCCCGATTCTCTGCCTCTGGCCTCCTGAAAACTGGTGGGGGTAGCGGTCGATAAGCTCCGGCCGGATTCCCACCATATGCATCAGCTCCTTCACACGCTCCTCGGTGGCCTCCTTTGTGGGGTAAACCTTGTGAGTCACCAGGGGCTCGGCGATGAGATCCCTCACCTTCATGCGAGGATCCAGGCTGGCGTAAGGATCCTGAAAAATCATCTGTATCTTTTTATACACCTGATTCATCTGTTTTTCCGAGTAGATGGTAATATCCTTTCCCTCAAACAAAATCTGACCGTCCGTGGGCTCGATCAGCCTCATCAGCATGCGGCCCAGAGTGCTTTTTCCACAGCCGGACTCACCCACCAGGCTAAGTGTCTCCCCTTTATATATCTCCAGAGACACTCCGCTGACCGCGTGAACCACCTGCTTTTTGCTGACGCCGAAGCTGTTTTTCAGACGGTACTCCTTTGTCAGTCTCCGGGTCAATAAAAGAACTTCTCTCTCGCTCATGTCTCACCCTCTCTTTCTGGTGACGCAGATGTATCTTCATATAAAAAGCACCTTACAAAATGTCCCGGAGACGGCTCATAAAGCCCCGGCTCCTCCTCAAAACATCTTTTCATAGAATGCTGGCACCGGGGACAGAAGCGGCACCCCTGGGGGAGATGAAGCATGTTTGGAACCATACCTCTTATATTGTAAAGGCGCTCCCTGGACTCCATATCCGGCACGGACCGCATAAGGCCGTCGGTGTAGGGATGGCACACATTCTTAAATATCTCCTTCACCGTGCCGCTCTCCATGACTTTTCCTGCGTACATGACATACAGTCTGGTGCAAAACTGGGCCACTACCCCCAGATTGTGGGTGATCATCATCACCGCCGTGCCCTTCTCTTCCTGAAGCTGTTTCATCAGGTGAAGAATCTGCGCCTCGATGGTCACATCCAGCGCCGTGGTAGGCTCGTCGGCTATGAGAAGTTTTGGGTTGCAGGCCATGGCCATAGCGATCATCACTCTCTGGCGGAGGCCGCCTGACAGCTGATGGGGATACTCGCCGTAACGCTTGGAGGCATCAGGGATGCCCACCAGTTCAAAGACCTCAACAACCCTTTTCTTTGCCTCCTCCTTTGACATGCCCTTGTTGTGAAGCAGAAGGGCTTCCCGCACCTGCCTGCCCACGGTGATCACCGGGTTCAAAGAAGTCATGGGTTCCTGAAAGATCATGGAGATCTGGTTGCCGAGAATCTTTCTCCTGTCCCTGGGAGCCATGACTCCCAGATCTTTCTCGTCAAACAGAATCTGCCCGCCGTCTACCCTGCCCGGTTTTTTCAAAAGTCCCATGACAGACATGGCTGTCATGCTTTTCCCACAGCCGGACTCTCCCACGATCCCCACGCTCTCCCCCGCGTTTATATCAATACTCACTCCGTCCACCGCGTGCACCTGCCCTTCTCTCGTGTAGAAGGTGGTGCGAAGATCCCGGATCTGAAGTAATTTCTCTTCCATCGTCATATTCCTTTCTGCTCTGCGGCCGCGCTATTTCTTCATGTGAGGATCCACGGCATCCCGAAGTCCGTCCCCCAGAAAATTCAGGGCCAGCACCATGATCAGGATAGCCAGGCTTGGAAAAATCAGCATCCACGGGCTTGATACGGCAAAGGTTCTGGCCTGGGACACCATCAGACCCCAGCTGGAATCGGGAGGCTGGGTGCCTACCCCCAGGAAGCTCAAGTTGGCCTCAGACAAAATGGCATCCGGAATATTCAATGTAAACAGCACGATGAGGGAAGGAAGACAGTTGGGGAGGATATGGCGGAACATAATGGTCCATTTTTTCACACCCATGCCTCTGGCCGCCTCCACAAATTCCTGCTCCCGCAGAGACAAGGTCTGGGAGCGGACGATTCTTGCTGTCCCTGCCCACCCGATCATGGACAGAGCGATAAATATGTTGCTGGTGGTGGCTCCCAGAGTGTACATCACCACCATAGCCAGCACAATGGAGGGAAATGCCAGCACAATGTCAGCCATACGCATGATCACCGCGTCCAGCTGACGGATGTAACCGGACACCATTCCCAGGACGATTCCGATAACCATAGAGATGGTGGTGGGGATCACACCTACCAGAAGGGACACCCTTCCCCCATAGAGGATCCTGGTGAAAATATCCCTCCCCAGATCGTCGGTGCCGCACCAGTGAACTTTGCTGGGAGGCTGAAGACGCTCCAGCAGATTGATGGCGTTGGGGTCATAGACAGTCAGCTTGTCGGCAAAAATAATGACCAGGGCCATCACCGCCAGCACCACCGCGCTGACAGCCGCCACCTTATTTTCCCTGCACATTCCAAGAATCTTTGTCCTCATGGTGTCAGGCATGGGCATGTACTGCAGTTCTTCCTCTTCTATCTTCTGTACAGCCTCCAGACGCTCCTGGGGGGAAAACTGCTCTTTCACCGAATCTACGGCCAGTCTGGCGGCAAGAGACGCCGCCTGTTCAAATGTCGCCATATTATTTTCCTCCCTCCACACGTATTCTCGGGTCAACCACGCTGTACAGAATATCCGCTACCAGGTTGCCTGCAATGATCACCGTGGTGGTGAAAATAACCGTCCCCTGGAGAAGAGGCATATCTCTGCCGTTGATGGCGTCCACTGTCAAGCGCCCGATACCCGGAATGCTGAACAGGGTCTCCGTGATCACAGCCCCTGACAGCAGGCTGGAAATCTGAATGGCCATCATGGTGATGACAGGAAGCAGAGAATTCTTCAGGGCGTGCCCCAGGATCACCGGCAGCGGGGCAAGGCCCTTGGCGCGGGCAGTCCTGATATAGTCGTCCTCAAGCACCTCCAGAAGGCTTGACCTGGTGAGTCTGGCGATGGTTCCCGCCGCGTTCCACCCCAGCACCATAGCGGGAAGGATGAGATGTATGGGGGAGGCAAAACCCGACACAGGGAGAATGCCGTTAAATATGTTCTGCAGCAGCATCCCCACGGAGAATGCAGGTATGGACACACCGCACAGGGCAAAGCCCATAAAAAGATGGTCCACCAGAGAATTTTTTCTAACCGCCGAGACGATGCCTGCCGGGATCCCCACGATCCAGGACAAAACCGCCGCGGTGACAGCCAGCATCAGCGTCTTGGGAAACGCGTTGGCGATAAGGGACGACACGCTTCTCATCAACTTGTAGGACATTCCGAAATCCCCGTGAAGCACAACATCCCGCAGATACCACACAAACCGGATATACCACGGGTCATTGAGATGCATGGTCTCACTGAGGCGCTCAATAACATCCACTTTTATTTTCTCTCCCATCATAACCGTCAATGGGTCTCCCGGAACCACACTGAGCATGACAAAAATCAGAAATACAACACCGATCAGCACCGGAATGGTCACTAATACCCGTTTGGCTATGTATTTTAACATCCGCGCTCTCCTCCTTAGACATATACATTTGGAAGCTATGGGGCAGCCGCCAAAAGGGCATACGCGGCCCATACCTGCTGCCTGCTAAAAAAGGCGGCTTAGATTACCTCGCCGCCTGTGATCATTTTATCTCTCAATGGAAACGTTATAATAGGAAGTGTCGGTCCAGCCGTTCCACGGGATCTGGAAGCCCTTCACCCAGTCCTGAACCACAACCACATGATCCATCTGGAACAGGGGGAACACTGCCGCCTCCTCCTGTACCATTGTCATGTCGATCTTCTTGTACAGTTCCATGCGCTCGTCTTCATCTACCATCTTTCTGCCGTCCTCCAGCCACTGGTACACATCGGTATTCTTGTGGTTGAGGGAGCGAACCTTTGTATTTTTCTCGGTAAAGAAGGTATAGAGAAAATTGTCCGGATCGTTGAAATCAGCCCACCACACGGCTCTCGTCATGCCCAGCTTTCCCTCTTTCCTCTCTGACAGGTACGCGGCCTCGTCCATCTGCTTGATGGTGACATTGATTCCCACCTGGCTCAGCATGGACTGCACTACCTGGTTGATAGCCAGAGCGTCCGGATCATTGGTCTTCTGATAGAGTTCCAGGTCACAGCCGTCCCCGTAGCCCGCCTCTGCCAGGAGAGCCTTGGCGCCGTCGGGATCGTAGGGAATCTCCTCCGCCTCGTAGGAACCCAGAACACCGTCAGGGAGCATGGAGTTGACCACGTGGCCAGCCCCGCTGTACATCTGATCCAGAATTGTCTGGCGATCAATGGCCATGGAAATGGCCTTACGGACCCTCACATCGTCTGTGGGAGCCATATCCTGGTTAAACGCGTAGAAATAGTTGCCTGCCTCCGGCCCTGTGACCAGATTATCCTTGTAGGCGTCGTTACCCATGAAATATGCCAGCTGAGACGTAGAACTGCTGAGATCCACAATATCCAGTTCCCCGTTCTCATACATCAGCTTCTGTGTATTCTCGTCGGGAACCTGAATCAACTCCACACCGTCGATCTTGGCCGGCCCCTTAAAATAGTCGTCGTAGCGCACCAGAGTGACCCTGTCATTGAGCACCCAGTCGGCCGCCTTAAACGGACCGGTTCCCACAGTCACCGCCGGGTCGATGCCGAACTGATCTCCTGCCGCCTCCGTGGCCGCCCTGTTGTAAATAGAGCAGGAAGGTGTGGCCAGGTTGGCCAGGAACGGCGCAAAGGGAACCTCCAGGGTGATCTCCACCGTAAAGTCGTCCAGGGCCTTCACGCCCTCCACTCCGTCCGCCTGCCCCTCAAGCATATCGTTGGCACCCTTGATCATGCTGAAAAAGTCCGTATTCACAGCCGCCGTAGCAGGATTCATCATCCTCTCCACCGTATATACCACGTCGTCCGCCGTAAACTGATTCCCGTTGTGGAAGGTCACGTCGCTGCGAAGATGGAAAGTGTACACAAGACCGTCGTCACTGATATCCCAGCTCTCGGCAAGGCTGGGCACGATGGTAGCCACCCCGTCCACCACCTCGCACTCCACTAAGCGGTCGTAGATATTCAGGGGAACCACATAGAACTCCGTATCTTTCTGGCAGTCCAGCGTACGGAACTCGTCATGTTCCGGAATGTGGATCACATTGCTTCCTGCGGCTTTTGTGGCTGCGCCGCCATTGCTGCCGCCCGCCGCCTGGCTGGTCTCTCCCCCAGCGGCCGTCCCCGCCTGAGTCTGGGCACCGCCGCTCTCCCCGGCCGCCGCGGAAGATGAAGACCCGTCGTCAAAGGCTGAGCTGCAGCCTCCCAGCACGCTGACGGCAAGAACACCCGCCATCAGCAGAGATAAGTATTTTTTCATAATCCTGCCTCCTGTTTCTTAGAATTTAATGTCTGTACACCGTGATGTACAAAAAAAAGCATTAGAAACATTCTAATGCTCCCTTGCAACTTTTCCGTCCTCTATTATAAAATGATTTGTGCAACATTGCAACTGTTTTTTAAGGTTTTTATGGCACCTTTTTTATGGTGCCTTTCCGTCAGGATTAAATTCGGCTTTTTTCTGCCCCCTCCGGAGATCGCAAAAAAACGATATAGCACAGTACATAACATACCCGCCTGCCACCCCCAGGGTATTATTTAAAATGTCGTCCAGCTCAAACAGGCCACGCTTCAAAAACAGCTGGAGCCCCTCAATCATGCAGGAAATCAGACATCCGGTGACGATCACCATGAGGCAGATTCCCTTTCTCCCTCTGTGTCTCCCCGCCCCTTTTCTCTCCGCTCTCCCCGCTCCTGCCGCCACCGGCGCCAGAAACCCGTAGGGCGCCAGCAGCAGGTAATTTAAAAATATCTCCCTTTTCAGCGGACTTTCCGGGTTGGCAATCACCTTGCGGTAGGACCAGAATAATTCCAATTCGTAGCTGTAACTTTTTCTTGGCGCTCTGGCAAACACTGTGGAGCCGAATACAAAGCACAGGTATATGGCCAGCGCAAAAAAGGCGGCACACCGCTTTTTCGTCCACCCCATTATATAGAAACAGATCACCAGAGCGATGACAGCCGCCAAGATGAAAAGCAAAACGTTTCTTTCAAAAGCGCTCCACCGGGGCCAGTATGTGTGAAATAGTGTCCTGTACATGACGCCTCCTCCCTGCCCAAACGGCACGGCATATCCGCCTTTTCAAGTCTATATCAGATTACTCTAAAATGGAGGCTTCGTCAAGATAGACCTTCAAAACTCCTTTTCGTCACTATGTCTATGGCCGGCATGTCTCACCTGTACCATTTGTACGATCATAAATAGGAGGTAATTTCAAAAGCGTTACTATAGAACGTCATGAATTAACTCTAATTCTCAGATTTGGCTCATTCAAATTAATAATTGTACGATATCATGAATATTACCCATCACTTCATAAAAAATGCCCATATGGCCGTAGATTATTCTTCAAAATACAAAAATGTCTCTGCCTCTTCCTCGTCAAGCAGATTCCTGCTGATCCACACCTCAGATATCTCATCTGTGCTAACTTTAACCCATGTAATTCCTCCCGTTTTCTGAATCTCATATTCAAAGAATAATTCAATATCTCCATACACTGTACTTACAATATTATCTGATCTTTTTTCTGGTGAGCTGCGCAAATTGGATCCGTCTCTTCCCTTGCTTCCAAGATGGAGAACAATTCGTTCCTCCTCCACTTTCTCTTCCACTGTTTCTGTTACTTCTTCTGTTTCCTCTGATACCGTTTCCTCAGATACTGTTTCTTCAGATATTTTAGGAGTGTAGTACCGATTTACATAGTCCTTGACATATGTAACTCTCTCTTCAACCAACTGATTGATATTCGCACAAACTCTTTGTGAATTTCCTGTCAAGCTAGATTCCAGATAGTATGGTACAATTAAAAATGTATATGCTACAACTATTATTAACACATAAATCCCAATGACAGATGTTCCTTTTTTCCTTTTCTGCCTGCCGCTTTCATCCATGTTCCCCGATCCCTCAAGCCGAAGGCCCCAAGAATTAAACACAGAATCTATTTTACTACATATATCCTGTAATACCGGAAACAGCCTGGATATCTGATACAGACACCATTGTATATTCCGAATAAGCCATCCAATACACCATGGCATAACCCTTAATACCATTCCTACAGGAAAAAAAACCTCTGTTACAAATAAAAAAATCATAAGCGAATAAGGACAACGCAGGATATAATATTGAAGCATCGCAAAATATACGTGTATCATGTCCTGTAACATCGTTCTTCACCACCCTGCTTCATCAAGATTTTTTCCATTGGAATGACTCGTTCTCCCCATGCTCTTCTTCGTTCAAATTGTCTTTCCTTGCTTCAATCCGTTCAGAAGATACAGCCTGTCCAATTCCCGGCAAAATTTTCTCCAATACATTCCCCATGTTTATATCGTTAATAATACCTTCTTTATATAATTTCATAAGCATCTCAAAACTCATCTCTGTTTGCTCTTTCTTATCTGCCTTTAAAATTTCAGACAATTCTCTTCCGGACATCTCACCATCCACATGGCTGAGCAGATTGCCTGCATTTACACCATACTGACTCATAAACCGCCCCAGGCTGTCCATCTTCATCTGCTTTAAGTCTTCCTCATTTCTGGCTCTGAGTTGTTCTTCGATAGCTTCTTTATCTATTTGGTCTATAGTTATCTCATGTCTTCTTTGGCTCTCAATCAAATTCCTTGCGCTCTCATCCACATCTATTTGAATTCCAAGGGAATACTCAAGATAAGATAACATTCTGAGTTTTGTGTCAATCAGCATTCTCATATCTTTTGACAACTCTGCCTGTTTTGTAAAGCTGTATCCATTGCTGAGATCGCCTTCTATACCAGACAGCACTCTATCCAGTTCTTCTGATACAGAATAGGTTCGATTCAGATAAATATATTCCGGATCCGAAATATAATATCTTACATCCAATTCGACTGTAAAAAAATGACCAGGCTCGAGACATGAAATCTCTTTATAAATTTTTTTGTCAAATCGGCCTCTCTGTATCTCCATGATCCTGTCATATTTTCCCACCCTTAATTCTGCTGACATGATCTTTCTTTTTTCCGTTGTAATCACATATTTAGAATTGTCTTTTGACTGAAAAAACACATACGCGGTTTCCAGATTTCCTCTTGGTATCTCCTGAAATCCTGTCAATCTTCTCTCCAGCTCTCTAATCTCTATAATTTTGTCTTCCATGTGAATTCTCTCCTATTATTTTTTCATATATTTTTTCTGCAATCAGTAATCTGTTTCCACCTTTTAACATACTTCTGTTCAAAAATGAATACGCCTGATCATCACCCAGTTCCCGATTAATCCAGTAAAAAAAGAAAGCTAATTTTCTCAAATCTTTCTCGCTCCATGATTCATATTTGTCCAGATATCTGCGCAAAATATTCCATCCTTCCCCCGGATGCTTTCGATGTTTCAAAACCTGTTTCCACAAAAAGACAAGTTCATGTCCAGTTTTTTCATCCATTTGTTCCATTATCTCAACCAACAGCATATCTTTTCTTCTTTTCGTCAGACCTGACAAATCACAGTCTCCATAATCATTCATAACAAGCAAGAGAAACAATGTACCCAGAATATCACACTCTTTCCTTTTATTCTCTTTTTCCATCTTTTTGATTTTGTTATAGAAAGCATGAATCACACCTTTATAATAGCTAAGCTCTCTGTTTCCGCTTCTAAAAAATTCAAGCAGATTAACATAATAGGAATTATCTGCAAATATTAGTCCATCTATAATTTCTTTTATTAAAATACTTAAAAGTGAATTCCATACTCCGCATACGAAGCCTTCCTGATTTTTTACCATTCCACACAGATAAAGTGCAGTCAACGGATAGTGGGGATTGTTTTTTATCCGCCCCCATTGTTCTGCACAAGTAATTACGTAGTCCCTGTTTTGATTCAACAGATACATCTGGTTTAAAAGCATTGCAAGACAATAATCAGCTTCATCCGTTCTTTTACCCAAAAATAGAGGCAATATCCTTGAATTAAAAAAAACCACATCCTGATTTCCAATATTTGCCAGAGCTTCCGTACAGCCTCCCACTATCAGATAATTCTTTTTACTTTTACAGGTCTCAAATATCTTTGATGCCAGGTAAGGACCAAGCATCAATTTCAAACCGGCAAATTCTTTAACAAGCAATCGTATATAGTAACTTGACTGCTCATGCAGAGGTAGTCTCAAAAAATCCGTTTCCTGTTCTGTGCCCCTCACATAAACCTTATCTCTGTATTCTATCACACCCAAAGTCTCTTGTATTCTGGATTTATAATTCCAAAAATCCACATTCTCAGATTCTTCATCCTTCTTTTTGTCCAAAATATTATGCAGCTCATTCCCCATCTGCAGAATATCCTCATAAGCCTGGCAATCCAGAATACAAACTGACAGAAAAACTGCAAATATGTAATCCTTATAGTGTTCTGAGCACCACTCCAATATTTCCTGATCATCCATAGTTCCAAGAATATTCTTTTTATATTCCTTCTTGTCTGTTCCTTTTACATTTGGATTGATAACAAAAACAGAATCCCGAAATGTTGATCTTGAAAACTGCATCCCCCAGTTCTCTACAACTTCCCGCAACTGATCCACAGTTGAAGTTCCCGTTTCCTCTTTCTCACGATTCTCCTTCTCCAGTAAATCTTTATAACTCTCAATCAGATCTTTCTGGTTTTCCGTCTTTTCTGAAACGTTCTCTGCATTTTGTTTCATATCCTCTTCAGAGATCTCTTTTCTGTCTTCTACATCCATTGCAGATTCCTCCTGACTATTTTTTAATTTCAAAGGAACCGCCATTTATCTGATTTCCATAAAATTCAAATCCATAATTAATATGTGTTGACGGCAATGAGATATCCTGTCCTGCTATATTTCTTTTTATTGTCTCTTTCATTCCAGGAACCGATTCTTTATAAACACTTTCAACTATCTTTCTGATCCCAGTTGCAATAGATATCATTGCCTCATCCCGATCAGAAAAACTATTCACTGCTTTTCTGTCTTCCGGTAGAGACTTCAACCCGTCAAATGGAGTACCTTTCAGATCAACCTGCCTCAACAATATTGGTACTACGATTTTTCCGGTATTTCGAAGACTCATAAATGTTTCCATCTCTGTAGAGTAGCAGTAATCAGACGCCAAGTAATCTGCGCTAATCAACAGCAATGCCAGATCACATTCTCTCATTGCCTGCAATATATCGTCATCAATACTGGCTCCCGGCAATATCATATCATCATGCCACAATTCAATATACTTCTGACGTATCAAAGAGTTCAAATGCTTTATCAAACATTCTTTCAGGATTTTATCATGATGGCTGTAAGAAATAAAAGTTTTAAGCGGAAATTGTAATTTTTGCATTTTATCCCTCCTGCTTGTTGTAATATCCTTCTTATACAGTTTTCATATTTCGTCAGTTGAGCGATAAAAAAGCCGGAACCCTTTATATGCTTCGAAGGATATCGGCTTTCTGAAATTACCCATTTTTTCATTCTTGGCCTATGAAGTGTATTTCAGAAATATCTCTCTCCAATCTTACTGTCAATGTATATCAAAGTTGATTCATCAGATAGAGATATACTAAGCCTGAATATTATATTTATTTCTAATTATACTACATTCTCCCCCTAAAGCCTCTCATCTGTCCTCTAACCCCCAACACTTTGTCCCCCAATTTTCTACATCATACGACAAAGGCACTGGTTTATGTTTCTCACAAACCAGTGCCTTTGTCCATCGATCAGATATTCTCTTTTAATTCTTCTGGAATCTCAGGTTCATAACTTGATCCGATTGACTGAAAACCAGCTCCCAGCTCCGCAAACTTCTGAATAAAGTCTGCTATCACATCCCAGATATTAATCATTCCCTTTTTCCTCCTTTCTGCATATAAACATCATAACTGCAACAGCCCACGAGGTAACTATTGCCATATATGATATCTTTTTATAGTTCATCATATATAACAGAGCGATCGATAAACTTTCCATACACACTATCTTACGCCCGATCCTCTTCCTTCTTAGTAAAGTTTCCTCTCTTTGAAAATTTTTTCTTGATTTAACAGGTGCGTTAATCCATATGTACCACACAGCCAGCCCATATAAAGTCCAGACAAATATCCCCGCTTTCCCCCAATTGGACAATATACCCGCACTTGTCACACAGACCAAACTGATTATGTTGGTCAGTAAAAAGCATCTCCCATAGGATTTGGCGTGATAACCTCCCACAGCCGTGCGAATAGGCATAAAATACAAAATAAATGTTATCGCCAAAGGCATATACCCGCCAACACCCCCAAGCACACATATACTGACTATACACAAAAAAGTAGACCAAAACAACTCAAACCCATAGCGGAATACGGGCCTTTGTGCTGCTTGAATTGCATCGTGCTTTATCAGAGTATCTGTACACCTTTCCGCTAATATACGAAGTATCATAATTCCTCTTTCGTAAATTTTATTTTCTATTTTACTACTTTTTTCGGTGCTTTTAAACTTTGTCCTTCAACTACCATACTTTTGTCCTTGAAAATTATTCAAAGAAAGAGATCATCAAGACAAATTTTCCGTCATCCACTTTGGTTTCCACGACTCCCCCATATTTCTCAGCAATAAGTTTCATACTTAAAATACCCAAACCATGTCTGGATTTATGTTCCTTGGTAGTCCTGCCTTCACCTTCCTGGTCATCAAAATCATTTGGTATTCCGTTGGATATCTTGAAAAATGACATATCGTTTACCCGTTTTATCTGAAACCGTATCCATCGTTTCTCCCTCTCCACTCTCCTGCATGCTTCAATGGCATTGTCAAGAGCATTTCCAAAAAGACTTGTCAGCTCTTCTCCAGTCAATCTCAGCTGAATCTTGTCCGGCAGAATCTCCATATTTATGGATTCATTCTGTGCTGCCTCCAATTTCTGATTGAGCAGAATATCTAAAGTATCATCTCCAACCCAGCTTCTCAGGCTCACCTGTTTCGTTGCGCCTATTTGCTCCATATACTCTTCTGCTTTTTCATATTCCTTCTTCTGAAGGAAACCTTTTATTATCACATAGTGATTATTGAGGTTGTGATAAAAAAGCTGATTCTGCCGGTAGCTTTTTGCAATCCATTCATTTTTCTGTACAGCAAGTTCATATTCCATCTGAGATTCTTTCCACCTGCCGTATTCTCTGAAAAAATAGATACCGATCAATATGACAAAAAGCAATATACCCCACACCACCGTCAAAACTGCCTCAGAATCTTCGAACGTCGCTCTTCCCAAATACCACACCAGCCCAACAGCGCCAGCCGCTGCCATCGCCATCTTTTTTACCGGAACTGCCGCTCTTCCTGTCAGCCTGCGAAAAAAGAAATACCATACCGCAAGCAATACTACTTTGCAAAAAACAATATGTATCACACGGTACATGGAATATCCTGAAATGATTCGAATGCCAAATTGGCTGTCTGTAAATACCAGACTCCAGACAGAAAGCGATAAAAAGTCAATGATATGAATCAAAATCACATACAATACAGAAGAAATCAGTGACCCCAAAAAATCCGACTGACATATCAAAATTGTTCCAATTGTACATCCCGCCACAGCAGCCACAGATGTAAATACAGAGAACAGACGGTATTGATTCATAATCTGAATAACCATAGTCAAAAGAAATGTGGCCCACAAAAACACATGCGGCTTTCTCATCTTATCAGTCAGCAGAACAGCATTGATTCTAAACCCCAAATATACCTCCAGCAGCGTTGCCCCCAACTCGATTCCTTCAAAGGCAAAGCTCATCATAAATATTTCCTCCAATAGCTATTGAGATAGGTTTTTAATTTGCAGATATTCTCCTCATTGGATATGATTTCATGTCCTCCTTCCATTTTTATAATATTTTTCTTAATTTGCTGAATATGCAGAATGTTTATAATGTAGCAGCGGTCGAGAAAGAACATCTCCGGATATTTGAGCTTTTCGTACACTTTTAATAGAGTCTGTCTCTCTGTCTCCTCCTCACGCCCAAAAAGTATGAACACCGTGTTTTTCTGATTTTTGTATATATAGATTATATCTCTTATTCTGAACATTATATGTTTTCTCTGATTGCTTATAATGTAAACCCGTTCATCACGAATATTTCTTAAACGCTCAAACAACTCTCCTAAAATTCTTTCGGAATTATTATCCCAATCATTCTTCAAAACATAACGAAAAATACCCATCCCGCATGCTTCTATGGCATACTGTTCATATCCGGTAAGCAGAATAATTACAGGCAGCTCCGTCCTGGCTCTGATCTGCCTGACAAGATCCAGCCCTGAATGAACCGGCAAATCAATATCCAAAATATATGCGTCAAAAAATTTCTTTTCCTCGATCAGTTCCAACAAAGCATCGCTGTCACTGAAACTGTGCGGCCTCACCTCAAAATTATGGCAATCACAATAACTTAATAACGTATCTTTAATCAGCTTCAGACTTTCCTCATTATCATCACACAAAGCAATCTTATACACCAAATTCCCCCCAATTAGTATTTTCGGGAAAGGAGACTGAGCCTATATTGACAGAATTCTCTTCCATTGAACAGCGCTATATAACAAAACAGGCGATGAATAACCTCAGGCTACTCAGCGCCGCAAAATAATTCAATGCTTTTTGATCTCAGCCAGATTAAGCGCGTACTTTATCAGCTGCTCAAAATCATACCGTTTTTCCTCGGGACACATGTCAATGTACCCCTCGTATCGCCTGTCATTCCCATCCCCGGTCAGCAAATATGTGATATCAGTTCCCAATCTCTCATAGATCGTGACAAGTTTTTCAATACTTGGCGCTTTCTCGCCGCGTTCAAGCATTCCGTAAAACCCTGTACTCACTCCAAGGAGTTCCGCCATCTTCTCCTGCGTATAGCGCAACTCTTTTCGCTTCGCCAAAAGGCGGCTGCCTATATTCTTATACAGTTCTCGTACCTTTTTAGGTTTGCTCTCATTGTGCATGTACATATTCCTTCACTTTCACCTATATAGTATCTTCTCCACATATTTTTTTGAAGATACCATCAGTTGTAATGTCAATACCTATAGGTGCTTATTCGTACATTATTATCATCCATAACAGGAATATACCTCTGCACACAGCCAAACCCACGCAGAGAGGACGTCAGCCAAACGCTGCCGTCCTCTCTGTTTACAATTCTATGTCTTTTATCTGATTCTGTCAGGCCTTATGACTCTGACCCGTCAAGCTGGGAGGCCCTCGCCTCAACCTCTTTCTTCTGAACATCGCCGGGAGCCTGCTCATAGCGGCTGAACTCGTACTCATAGATACCGATTCCGCCTGTCATGGAGCGCAAATCTGTGTTGTAACCAAACAGCTCGGACATAGGCACATCCGCTTCTATGATCTGTTTGCCATGGTGATCGGAATTCATGCCCAGAACACGTCCCCTTCTCCGGTTCAGATCTCCCATGACATCGCCGGTGAACTTATCCGGCACCGTCACCTTCATAGAAGCGATAGGCTCTAAAAGAACCGGGCTGGCATCCATAAACGCCTTCTTAAACGCCAGGCTGGCCGCCATCTTGAAAGCCATCTCAGAAGAATCTACCGGATGGTAGGAACCATCCAGAAGCACTGCCTTGATACCCACAACCGGATATGCGGCAAGAGGCCCTTTCAGAACGCTCTCCTGGATGCCCTTCTCTACCGCCGGGAAGTAGTTTCTCGGAACGGCGCCGCCGAATACTTTTTCTTCAAACATATAAGGTGTCTCCAGATCGCCGGAGGGCTCAAAGGACATCTTCACATCGCCGTACTGGCCGTGTCCGCCGGTCTGCTTCTTATACTTGCCCTGGGCTTCCACTTTCTTACGGATGGTCTCGCGGAACGCAAACTTGGGCTTGCTCAGCTCGATCTCAACCTTATAGCGGCTTGCCAGCTTGCTGACCACTACCTCAAGCTGCTGGTCACCGATACCATACAGCAGAGTCTGACGGTTCTCCTTGTCGCCCACAGCCTTTAAGGTCTGATCCTCTTCCATCAGCTTTGCCAGAGCGGTAGCTACCTTGTCATCATCACCTTTTGTCTTGGTTCTGTAGCGCATATAAGTGTATGGTGTGGAAATCTGAGGTTTATGATATACGATAGGGGCCGTGCGCACTGCCAGTGTGTCACCGGTCTGGGTTACATTCAGTTTGGCTACTGCGCCGATATCGCCGGCGTGGAGTTCTTTTAACTCCATCTGTTCCTTGCCTCTGAGAGTGTACACTTTACCGATCTTTTCCTCTGTGTCCTTATTGACATTGTAGGAGGTAGAATCTGGTTTCAGGGTTCCTGTACACACCTTCACCATGGAGTACTTGCCGATAAAAGGATCTACAATCGTCTTAAACACACGCATGGAGAGAGACACGCCATCATTATACTTGGCCACAAAGCGCTCACCTGTGGACACATCCACACCGATACATTCAAAACGGTCCGGTGACGGGAAATACCTGTCAATGCCCTGCAAAAGCATCCTTGCACCCTGACAGTTGATACCGGAACCCAACATAACCGGAACAATACTTCCATCTATGACATGTTCCCTGAGAGCAGATGAAATCTCTTCATATGTGAATTCTTCACCGGAGAAATACCGCTCCATATACTCCTCACTGGTCTCTGCCACCGCTTCTACCAAAGCTCCGCGGCAGATCTCCAGATTCTTCTTGGAATACTCGGGAATCTCACATTCTACGTAATCACTGTTGGTGGTAAATCTTCTTCCTGCCATCTTTACCACGTTGACAAAACCAACAAATTTCTCATTCTCACGGATCGGCAGATGGAAAGGAGCAATCTTTCTGCCAAATCTTGTCTCCAGTTTCAGGATCAGTTCACGGAAACTGGCATGATCATCATCCATATTGGTCACAAAAATGATGCGGGGAAGATTGAGTTTCTCACAGAGTTCCCACGCTTTCTCCGTTCCCACTTCAATTCCTGCCTTGCAGTTCACCACGATCACTGCCGCGTCAGCCACACTGACAGCCTCTTCTACTTCGCCTACAAAATCGAAATAACCGGGGGTATCCAATAAATTAACTTTTATGGGCCCCTCTTCACCCTGAAACTCCAGCGGTACAAGGGAGGTGGAGATGGAAAACTGTCTCTTGATCTCTTCCTTATCATAATCACTGATGGTAGAACCGTCCACTACATTACCCATTCTCTTGGTAACTCCGGTCACCAGCGCCATGGATTCCACCAGGGTCGTCTTACCTGCACCGCCATGGCCTAGTAACACGACGTTACGGATTTGCTTTGTTCCATACACGTTCATAAACATTCCTCCTGTACATAAATTTTTGCCTATGAAAACATTTTACTAAAAAATTCAGAATTTTACAAGTTATTTGTGCATTTTAGTACTGTTTTTTGCATTGGGCGGCAATTCAGATATCTGCTCCCAAAATTCATCCACCGACTGACTTTTCGCCGCAAGACTCAGCCAGCAGCGCAGTTTATCCATATCTTTCTCTGACAGAATTCTTGTCTCCAGCTTCTCCGAAACCTCTCCACATTCCTTCAGCAAATCCAATATGGCCTGAGCTACTCCCTGAGCCTTTCCCTCCGCAACTCCCCTGGCCATGCCCTCTGTCATTGCGGTTTTCCAGACATGGATCTTCCACGCCCGCTCGTCTCTCACTCTTTTCAGATAGGCCTCATATCTCAAACGCAGGGGATTTCTCAGACTCATTCTCTGCAGCTCCCCGATTGCGGCCAGTATTCCGGGATTGTTTGTCTTTATCATCTTCAGATCCTCCTCTGTTCTCGCGTTAAAAAGACGTATCCAGTCATCGACCTCCCCCTTCCCCGTCAGCGTCTTCTTCAGCTCCACTATGTGTAGCTCCAGGATATCCGACAGTTCATTCCCCTCCTCGTCCCTCAGACGGTATACCGTGTGGTAATTTTCCCTCTCCGTAAGGTTAAAATCCAGAATGCTGATACCAACGCATCTCTTCAGAATGGAATAATCCTGCCCGGCGGCAAGCTCCCCCGTAAACAGCTTTGCCAGATAGAACAGCTGCCGTTTGTCCCAGCTGTCGTACACCTTTACCTGCAGTTCGATGTCGATGTCGGTGTCATCATTGAGTTCCACCGCCACATCCAGAATTCCCAGTTTTTCTTTTCTGTACCGTCTCCACAGAAACGTGTTCTTCAGGCGCACGCTGCGGATTTTACTCTGGGGAATTCCCAGAATATCCCCGATAAAATGTCTGAGAATAACCAGATTGCGAAACAGCTCCTTGAAAACATCGTCAAATTTGGCGGAAATGATCATAAGCTCCTTTCCTACAGCGGAATACAGGAGCCGACCCTGTTATCATTATACGCAGTATTCCACCATATCTCAACTATTTTCTTTTAGTAAGTCAATCATCCATGGAACATCTGCAGAAACTGCAACGACCACTGCCGGAGGGAACCCCCGGCGAAGATTGTATTTAGTATAAACAAAATGGTTAAACTTGTCAATAGATTTAAAAATTTTCCAGCCGGATCTTACAGCCGAATGTATTTTACAGTTCAACTTTAAAGTGCGAAACTTTAAAGTGAAAGAGCGTTGACAAAATCTTGTTTCTATTCTACAATAGGAAAGGACAAAAACGAAAATCTACAAATCAGGGGGATACTGCCATGATTATTATTATGAAACCCAATGCTTCGGAGGAATCTGTCGCAAAAGTCGCCAAACTGGTAGAGTCAAAAGGACTCCAGGTACATCTTTCCAAGGGAGACGAGGTCACCATCGTGGGCGTGGTGGGAGACAAGTCAAAACTTCACGGCTCCAACATCGAGATCTCCGAGGGTGTTGACAAGATCGTCAACGTGACCGAATCATATAAGCTGGTCAACAAAAAGTTCCATCCCGAGGACTCGGTGATTCCCGTGGGCAATACCTTCATCGGCCCCGGCACGGTCACCGTCATGGCGGGGCCCTGTGCCATCGAGAGCAGGGAACAGCTTATGGAGACTGCCCTGGCGGTGAAGAAAGCAGGAGCCACGTTTCTCCGCGGAGGTGCCTACAAGCCCAGAACATCCCCCTACTCCTTCCAGGGTCTTGAGGAGGAAGGCTTGAAATACATGAAAGAAGCCAGGGAAGCCACCGGGCTCAACGTGATCTGCGAAGTCACCAGCGCCCACGCCATTCAGGCGGCAGTGAACTATGTGGATATGCTTCAGATCGGCGCCAGGAATATGCAGAATTTTGAGCTACTCAAGGAGGCTGGCAAATCCGGTGTACCGGTTCTCTTAAAGAGAGGCCTGTCAGCCACCATCGACGAATGGCTCAACGCAGCAGAGTATATCATCTCCGAGGGCAACCCTAATATCGTCCTGTGCGAGCGGGGGATCCGCACTTATGAGACAAGCACCCGCAACACCCTGGACATCAGTGCCGTGCCCGTGATCCGTTCCAAGAGCCATCTGCCTGTCATCGTGGATCCCAGCCATGCCACCGGCGTCCGGGCCTACGTGGAGCCTCTGGCAAAAGCCGCCCTGGCCGCAGGCGCCGACGGCCTGATGATCGAAGTTCATCCCTGTCCCTCCTGCGCCCTCTCCGACGGGCCCCAGTCTCTGACTTTCAGCCAGTTTGACACTCTTATGGATGACTTAAAGCCGTTTGCTGCTCTGGCTGGGAGGAAACTGGGATGACCGATTCGAAGATCGCCTTTATCGGGCTTGGGCTTATCGGCGGATCCATCGCCAGAGGGCTCAAGCGCTCCCACCCTGAAATCACCATCATGGCCTACATGCGGACCCGTTCCAAACTGGAACAGGCCAAACGAGAAGGGATGGTGGATATAATCCTTGACGGCATAGGCCCTGAGCTCAACCAGTGTGATCTCGTCTTTCTGTGCACACCTGTAGAATACAATGCCTCCTATCTGGAGCAGATAGGCCCCTACTTAAAGCCCCGGGCCCTGATCACCGATGTGGGCAGCACCAAGACCGATATCCACCGTCAGGTGACCCGGCTGGGCCTGGAGGCCGTCTTCGTGGGCGGGCATCCCATGGCAGGCTCTGAAAAGACCGGTTACGAGAACTCCTCCGACCATCTTCTGGAGAACGCCTACTACATCATAACGCCCACAACAAAGAGTTCCCGGGAGAACATAGACCGCCTGGTGGCGGTAGCCCAGGCCATCGGTTCCATTCCCATCGTCCTGGACTATGAGCGCCACGACCAGATCACAGCCGCCATCAGCCATCTCCCCCATATCGTCGCCTCCAGCCTGGTAAATCTGGTAAAAGACAGCGACGGGGAAGACGGCATGATGAAACGTCTGGCTGCAGGCGGATTTAAAGATATCACCAGAATCGCTTCCTCCTCACCTGAGATGTGGGAGCAGATCTGTATGACCAACAGCCGAAATCTTTCCTGCGCCCTGAACCTGTACATCGCCTCCCTCCAGTCTGTGGCCAGACAGCTTGACACCTGCGATTCCCGGTCTATTTACCGCCTCTTTGAGACCTCCAGGGATTACCGCAATACTTTCGCCCGGAAGGCAAAAGGAGCCATCGACCCTGACTACAGCTTCACCGTAGATATCGCCGACGAGGTGGGCGCCATCTCCACCATCTCCGTCATCCTGGCTGCAGGCGGGATCAGTATCAAGAACATCGGCATCAACCACAACCGGGAACACGGCGAGGGGGCCCTTCGAATATCCTTCTATGAAAAGGAGGCTATGGACAAGGCATGGCTTCGCCTGAAACGATATCACTATGAACTGACCGTGTAGCAGGCTGGCATGTCTCCAGCTGAAACAAGAAAGGCATATACCCATGATTATTACAAAGTCAAAAGGACTTCGGGGAGAAGTCACTGTCCCGGGAGACAAATCTATCTCCCATCGAAGCGTTATGTTTGGCTCTATCGCCAAAGGAACCACAGAGATCCTGCACTATCTCCAGGGGGCCGACTGTCTGTCCACCATCTCCTGTTTTCAGAAAATGGGAGTGGCCATCGAAAACAGAGGAGACACGGTTATAGTCCACGGAAAAGGGCTCAGGGGCCTGACACGGCCTGACTCCGCCCTGGACTGCGGCAACAGCGGGACCACCACCCGCCTCATCTCCGGCATTCTGGCAGCCCAGGATTTTCATGTGGTCCTCACCGGCGACGCCTCCATTCAGAAGCGCCCCATGAACCGCATCATAGAGCCTTTGACACTTATGGGCGCCCAGATCCACAGCTCCAGAGACAACGGCTGCGCCCCGCTGGAGATCACAGGCCGGCCGCTTCGGGGAATCAGCTACACATCGAAGGTGGCGTCCGCCCAGGTAAAATCCGCTGTTCTTCTGGCGGGACTTTACGCCGACGGAGAGACCTCGGTTACAGAGCCCTATCTGTCCAGAAACCACAGCGAAGTCATGCTGCGGTATTTCGGAGCGGATGTCCGGACAGAAGGAACCACCGCCTTGATCCGGCCTGCCGCCGAGCTGGAGGGACGCCAGATCCGGGTGCCGGGCGACATATCATCTGCCTCCTACTTTATTTGTGCAGGACTCATGGTTCCCAACTCGGAGATCCTGATCCGAAATGTAGGGATCAATCCGACCCGAGACGGCATACTGCGAGTCGCCAAAGCCATGGGAGGTCATATCACTCTCCTTGACAGACAATCCGGTTCCGGAGAGCCCACCGCCGACATCCTGGTGTCCTCATCCGCTCTTCGGGGGACCGTCATCGAGGGCGCCCTCATCCCCACGCTCATCGACGAACTTCCCATGATCGCCGCCATGGCCTGCTTGGCCCACGGGGAGACGGTGATCAGAGACGCGGCCGAGCTGAAGGTGAAAGAATCCAACCGCCTGGAAGTCATGGTCCGCTGTCTTACAGCCATGGGCGCCCATGTGACGGAGACCGGGGACGGTATGATCATCCGGGGAGGAAAACCGCTTCACGGCGCTGTCATCGACTGCTGTCTGGACCACCGCATCGCCATGACATTTGCCGTAGCGGGACTGTGCGCCGACGGAGAGACCGAGATTCTGGGAGGGGAATGTGTCAATATCTCCTATCCGGGATTTTATGAGGACCTGTGGAAATTGATGAGACAATGTTGATTTTACACGAAAACTGTGATATGATAAAAGCCGACGGTTTTTATTCATTATTTCAGGCAGGTGATGACGGTCGTGTATTTTCTGATTGACTTTGAAAATGTTGGAGATGACGGTTTAAAGGGAGCAGAATACCTCCTGGATGAAGACGTGGTAATTATTTTTTACAGCCAGGCCTGCGAGAAGATCCGACAGGGGAACCTTATGCAGATTATGGATTCCTTCTGCCATCTAGACATATGCAAGCTGAAAAAGCAGGGAAAGAATGCCCTTGATTTTTACATATCCACGAAGATCGGCGAGATCTTTGGCAGCGGATATTCGGGAAAAGCCGCTATCGTCAGCAAAGATCACGGTTTTTCGGCGGTTCATGACTACTGGAAATCCCAGGGTAAGTCGAGAGAAGTGATCCTGGGCAGCACTCTGGAACAGTGTATTCTGTCAGCCAACGAAAACCGGCTGCGAACCCTTCAGGTCCGGGAACTGTTAAAACCGGTTCGTCTGGATACAGAATTCGCCCGGCACCAGGAGCGCTTGAGAGTGCGAAAGGTTCTCCAGGCCGCTTTCGCGGACTCGGGCTACGAAGAATATCTGGGACAAATCCAGCACCTGTTCGAGAAACAGCCCAGCAAGAAGATCCTCTATCTGGACTCCGTCAAAACCTTTGGAAAAAAGGACGGGCTGGCCATTTACCACATGATGAAACAGCTCACAGGATAGACAGGGGCAGCCCCCGACAGGCTGCCCCGTTTTCACAAATTCTTTCTCTATCCCAAGCTGGGCTCTATCCCCCGTCCATACTCCTGGGCGATCAGCCCCGCCACATACAGCAGCTGATATGGATGGCTGGCCTGATCCTGAAGGGATTGAAAATCCAGCACTTTCGCCACATACTCCGAAGAAGAATTCCGTTTCCCTGTTATCATCCATATCTTCGGCCAGTCATTTTTATCTCTTCCCCTGAAGAGTTTTTCCCTGTGATACTCAAAGAATGACCCTGTGTAGCTGAATATGAGAATCAGAGTGTCTTTTCCCGCCTGCCCTATGTACTCGATCTGCTGGTCATAGGACACGTTAGTGTACGCGTGTCTGCCCATCAACCACAGATCTCCCTGCAGGTTGACGGCCGCGCACTCTGCTTTCAAGAGGCCGAACAGGGCCACCTTCTCATACGTTCTCAGATCTCGGCACAGTTCTTCGAGTTTTCTCACGGACAGAGTTCTGGCCGCCATCGTGATGCTCTGATTTACCTTTCTTTCGTAGTCCGCTATTCTCTCCTGAGGCGACTCCTTTGAAGAATAGGGTTGAAAATTCTCATCTGTAGACTGGAGAAGTTCTCTCAATTCCACAAAATCCCGAAGACCGATATCTCTGCAGAACCGGGAGACAGAGCCGGTGCCCACATGGCATCTTCTGGCCAGCTCCTTTATCCCTGTGTCTTTCACCTCATCCATGTGCTCCAGAATATAGGACGCTATGGAGCTGTTGGTACTCCCGCTTTTCTCGCTGGCAATCACACTCAAGAACACCACTGGCAGTTTGCCGTAGATCATCCCGACTTTCCTCCGATTTTCACTGACCGCCTGCGAAATTGTACAGCATCCGCTCCTTCAGCACCGACACGTCTTTGCCCAGAACCTCCGCCAGCTTGTAGGCAAAAGGAAATACTGTGGCAGGTCCCTGGCTTGTGATGAGATTTCCGTCTGCCACCACCACATCTTCTCTGAACACAGCCCCGGTTAACTTTTCTCCGTACCCTGTGTACCCGGTAACCTGCCTTCCCCCGATGATATCTGCCTGGGAAAGCACGAGGGTTCCGGAACACATGGCAGCCACGAATTTCCCCTCCTGTGCAAAATATTTCACCGCCTCAATAACCCGGGGATTCTCCCGAAGATTGGCTCCGCCTGGCCTTCCCCCGGGAAGTACCACCATGTCATAGTTCTTTATCTCCTGTGAAAACTCCTTATCCGCCTTCACCATCATGCCGTGCATTCCCTTTACGAACCTTCCCTGTCCGTCGTCTGCAGTATCTCCTTTTTCCGCAAAATCTCCGCTCTGTACCCGCCGGGTGTCCACCGCAAAAGTATGGCACCCAATTCCCGCTCTCCTCAAAATATCGACAATTGTCAGGGTCTCCCCCTCTTCATATCCCTCTGCCATCAGTACCGCAACCCTGGCCATAGTTTTATGCCTCCTTCTTAAATGCATGATCATAAAGCATTCTCTGTTTCACTGCCTCCACATCTCCGCCCAGGAGCCCTGCCAGCTCATAGGCAAACGAGTAAGCGGTAGCCGGCCCTCTGCTGGTAACCACATTCCCGTCAGTCACAACTTCTTCATGGGAAAAAGTTCCTGCGTTGATCTTCTCGTCGTACCCCACATATGCAGTAAAAGTCTTTCCCTCCAGGACTCCTGCCCGCTCTAAAGCCATAGGCGCCGCGCACATGGCGCATACGTACTTTCCTTTTGCATTCATCTCCCTGACCACTTCCATCAACAGGTCACTGTCTCTCAAGTTGGTCGCCCCCGGCATTCCGCCGGGAAGCACTATCATGTCGTAGTCGCATATCTCCCTTGACAGTACCCGGTCACATAATATGGTGATGTCATGGGCGCCGGTCACTATTCTCGCCGTGAGCCCAGCACTGTCACAGGTGATCCCTGCCCTTCTGATTATATCAATAATCGTCAGCGCCTCCCCTTCCTCAAAACCTGGAGCTATGATCACTGCAGCTTTTTTCATGAAAATATCCTCCTGTCTTATTTTTATTCCCTTGTTCTGCCCCCATTATAATGAATAGACAAAACCATTTCAACTGATTTCCAGTTTTCGGAAAAGTAAGGTTGTCCAAAGCTGTGGAAAAGGTTATAATAATATTCAGAACAAACTGGTCGGGGAGGGTATTATGACTTTTTATGAGATGATCAATGATCTTTCACTTGCGCTGAGACGGGAAAAACTGGTGATCTTTGTGGGGGCAGGAGTATCGAAAAACTCGGGTCTTCCCACATGGGGACAGATGGTTCAAAGTTTCGCACAGCAGATAGGATATCCTATGGAAGGCCGCCTGGCCACGGACGAATACATCCGGATTCCCCAATATTACTATTGTCTCGACGAGAGCCCCGGCCACTCGGATTATTATTCCCTCATAGAATCCATGATACCCGAAAACATCCTCCCCAATCCCCTCAACCGGCTCATCGCCTCCCTGCGTCCAAAGCACATCGTCACAACCAATTTTGACACTCTCATGGACCAGGTAGCCGACGGCTATCAGGTGATCAAGGAGGACAGGGATCTGCTGAGAGGCATATCTGCCCACTATCTTTTAAAACTTCACGGAGATATCCGCGACCCCGAGAAGCTGGTATTCAAGGAGGACGACTATCTCCACTACCCGGAAACTCACCGTCTCATGGAGACATTTTTAAAATACCTGCTCATCGGCCATGTGTTTTTATTCGTAGGATACTCCCTTAACGACTACAATCTAAAGACCTTCGTCAGCTGGATCGACTATATAGCCGATGAGATGCGGGTAAAAAAAGAAATGCACCGCAACTATTTTCTTTCCAGCAGCCTTCATGCGGGGAAACCATACCTGCGAAAATATTATGAGGGGAAGGGGATGGAGGTTATCGACCTCCACCAGCTGCCCCAGGAGCTGGATGTGCATTCCCGCTCCCTGCCCCTCTCCGACGATCTCGGCCGCAGAACCTACGCCGTGCTGGAGCTTTTGCGGCGGTAATCACCGCCCTGCCTTTTGCCGTTTCAAGGCCGTCTCACGATTCCCGCAAAAAGCGGAAGCCCTGAGTCCCCGGTAATCACAAAGATAAAGGGACGATCAAGGACAAAATCTATCTTCTCTTGCGGCGGCATGGCTCCACCCGCTGCGGCCATCACCGTGTAAGCTGCGGCTATACACCCTTCTTCATCTACCATAACCCGCGCGGCATGGCTTGCCTGGGATACAAAAATTCCCTCCGCCTCATCCACTAGAGGTGTAAAATCAGACTTGCCGCCGTCAAACACATCTGTCACCCCCAGCCGGTTCAGCCCCTCTTTTAAATTAATGTTGGACGTCACATCAAACTTGGGCATGGATAGATTGACGATAAGACGTTTCTGATTCTTTCCCTCTCCGCCGTCCAGAAACATTTCCATCACCTCGTCGTCCAGAAGGATTTCTTCCGGTGTCACGCCTTCGTCGGGAAGAATCAGCCACATGCCTCCGCTCTCCTGAAGGTACTTGTTGACAGCGCCGAATTTCTCGCCCCAGTAATAAGTGTTGGTTCCGCTCTGATGCATGAATTCGCAGGTTATGTCTCCCTGGGGCCCATGAAATATTTCTTCTCTTGTGTTGGATTTTGCAAACTCATCGGACCACTTGGCTCTGAAATAGATGGTGGACGCCAATGCCATCAGCGTATCGTCACTCATGTGAAGCCCTGATGCCTGCTCCCGCAGCAGATCTCCGGTCTGGTGGTTGAGCCAGCTCTGCAGCTGTTCATCCAACTCCTTCGTCCCCATCTGTCCCCAGTAGGATGACGCGTAATAGTGCTTTGCCAGGGACTCCAAAGTCTCCTTCTTAAAAGGGATATCCTCATCCAGCCACAGGGAGTTGGCAAGAAGGCTGGTCACCGCCCCGTCCTGACTGTAGTTGGCGTTCCAGACTCTGCCTGCCTGCAGCTGCAATTCCTCCAGGGAACCTGCGCCCAAAAGAGCAAGTATCTGCTGTCTGCTGTCCCCGCCAGCCGTCTCCGCCAGCATGCTCAGGGCCATATACACGTTGAGGGGAGAGCAGATCCTGTTCTGGTTCTCATCCCCCTCTTCACCGTTCTCCGCCAGAAACTGGCGGATGGAGGATACAAAAAAGGGTCTCAGACTATCCGCGTATCCTTCCGGAGGGTTCCGTCTGCTTCGCTTTTCGGCCCACCAGGCGTCAAATGCCTGAGAAAATCTGTCACTGTCAAACTCACCTGTCTTTTTATCAAAATATTCCTCCTCATCAGGGTAGAAGGTCATCTCCGGGTAGACCGGCTGCACTGCGTTTGCAATGTTCTCCGGACTGCCTGCTTTCAACCCGCCGTCCTGCATAACACCTTCCTCCCACTCTCCCTGCTTAAGTATCCCTGTCTCTATGATCTCAGCTCTCAGGGTTTCTTCCTCTCCGTCCTCCGCCGTCTCAAGATCTGTATTATCCTGACCCGTGTTCTCCTTCCCTGATTCTCCGGTATCCGCCAGCTGCTTCCCCGCTGTCTCCGGCTGTCCCTCCCCGCCCCGGTTTCCCGCAGCGAACGCGCAGCCAGCCATAACCCCGGCTGCAGCCGCCAATATGACCGTCCATCTTAAGATTTTTCTCATCCAAATACCTCCCTGTCGCTTTTATTTCAGAGTCCTCCCTCCTGAGGCGCAGACTCTTTCATGTCTTTTAAAATCATACCACATTTAACCAAAAGAATCCTTTAAACATGTATTACGGTTATCTTAAAACTTCACAGGAAGAAATTAAAATTTTTATTGACTATCCAGAAAAACATGGTAAAATAAATGTATCGGAGACATAGCTCAGCTGGGAGAGCATTTGCTTGACGTGTAAAGGGTCGCAGGTTCGAGCCCTGTTGTCTCCACGAATAAAAGCCTGGAAAAGGACGAGTGAAAAGCGGTTGCTTTTTCCCGTCCTTTTCCTTCCCTTAACAGGGATATCTGCCACAGAAAGGGTCAGTATCATGGAGTCAGGTCGGTATATAAGTGAAAAAGATTACAAATGGCAGCTGAGAAACGGCTGGATACCGGATCAGGATTATGTATTTGTCAGCTATTCCAGCCGGGACTGGGACAAGGTGTATCCCTGTGTCATGGCCTTGCGGGCCAGAGGGATCAACGTCTACATCGATATTGAGTTTATGGAAAACCAGTCCTCCAGCTGGCTGAAAAATTTTCAGGAACGCCTGTTCCGCGACAGCGGGTGCAAGGGGATCGTAACGTTTCTGAGCATCAACTACATGCGCAGCTACGCCTGCCTGGTGGAACAGATGGCCAACCGCACCAACAGGATGCGCAGGCACGCGGGCAAACAGCTGCCGGTGTTTTATGTGGCTCTGGAGTCGGAGCTGAGTACTCTGCAGCAGATGTCTGCCTATATCTACAGCGACGAGATCCGCAGGGAAAGCACCAGACAGCGTGTGGAGATATCCCCTCCGGAATACACGGTTCTTCAGAAATTTATTCTGGACAGCAACCTGGACACTTACCGGGACCCGGAATCCGTCCAGGAACTGCTGGACGATATCCACGACAAGCATGACGTCGTGATCAACATGTACGACCTGATCTTCGCGAACATGAAAGATATGCCCAACTTTCAGCTCTTCGAGGATGTGGAGAAGTGCGCCGAACTCCTGACGGACAACTTTATCAACGACAAGAACAACTCCATCAAGCTGACCATACTGGAAAATCTAAAGCGTGAAGCCATCCGAAAGCGGCGCCAGACAGCACCTGAGGCCTTTCCCGCCGAAGAACCTGTAAAACCCCTGCCCATAAAATCAGAGCCCATACCAAAACCCACAAACCCGGAACCTATGGCGTCGGAGCCCTTCAGGCCTGAGCGCACTGCGCCGGAACTTTCCCCGGCCGGAGAGCAGGTCTCGGCTGCCACAGAAGCGGCTCCCGCGGGGACAATCGTCTGCCAGTCATGCCAGAGGATCAATAAGCCGGGAAGTAAATTTTGTACAAAATGCGGAACCCTTCTTGTTACCCGGCAGTTATGCAGACAGTGCGGTGCTCCGCTGAGACAGGGGAAAAAGTTCTGTGCCAAATGCGGAGCGAAAATAGATTGGATACAAGGGGGATCATATGAGTAAGAAGTGTATTTATTGCGGGGCGCTCCTGGAAGACGACGACATGTTCTGCGACGAGTGCGGCAAAAAGCAGGAGAAGACAGCAGAAAGCGGCGGCAAAGAAGATTCCGGCGGCCCGGGGAACGAGAAAAAAAAGAAAAAGCCTGCATTGCCCGTCGTCATCGCGGTCGCGGCGGCCCTCGTCTGCATCTTTGTGGCAGGCGGCTCTCTCCTGTCGTCCAAAGACAAAGAGGCCGACAGTCCCAGGACATCGGCACAGTCGGAAGACCGGACCTCCTCATCGCCGAAAGATTCAAAAAAAGACAGGACGGAGGCACGGTCGGAAGAGAAAGATTCCGGCGGCAAATCCTCCTCGTCCACATCGGAGGCAGAACTGCTGGAATATATTGATCAGGCGGAAGAGGTTTATTCTGACGCCTACGACAAGATCCACGTCCTGGCCGATGAGGAAGAAGATTTCGTAGAAAGAAGCAGAAAGCAATGCGAGATCGTAGAAACTCTGCTCTCCGACCTGTCAAAGCTGCAGCAGCAGGCGGAGTCCGTCAGCGGCATCGACGCCAATCTCAAAACCGCGGGACTCGAATATTTTAATATGATGTCCGACTCCCAAAACGCGGTCCTGGAAATCTGGACATTCCTGGCGGATTATCTGGATTTCTGTGAGGCTTATCTGGATAACAGGCCCCGGGCAGAAGATTATACTTCAACAGAAGAATACTACAATGCTTTTTACCCATGGTATCAGAATGTAAAAGAAGGATATGCCGCAGTCGACTCCTGTCCCCCCTGCCTGGAAATCAGATGGAAACAATATGAAACCATACTGGACTTAAACGACAGCATCAGCCGGAAATTATACTTGTCCGTACAGTATGACGACCCCCTCAGATACCAGTCCGCCCAGAATATGATCGACAGATACGATACCGTCGAAATGCTCCGCTACAGCGAGTTCCTGGATTCTCTGGAGGGCGAACAGAACCATTACCTGGGACAGCGCAGCCTGTCTTCCAAACTTGCCCAGGAGATTCATACATATTCGGAGATGGATGAGAAAGAGCGGGACGGATATGAATTTGAATATGTCCGCACAGGCAAGATTTCCATAAATTATGACACCGTGGACACCATATACCCCTCTCTGTACAATTCCTATGACGCGTTCCTGGTCATAAAAACAGGATGTGCCAGCGGCACAAGAAAGATCCTGGTGGAAGCAGAGATACCCGGGTTTACACAGAACTACAAAGAGACCTTCACTCTGGATTCCGCCTACACGGAAATCTATGTCAAGCCGCCTGCCCTCACCGGCGACCTGAATCTGTCGGCGGCGAAAGACGCCCAGATCAACGTGACGGTCTCCAATTCAGACGGAACTCTCATCGAAGCGAAGACATTTCCGGTAACCATCAAGAGCAAGTATGATTTTGAGTGGTACAGTGACGAATACGGAGTCGCCACAAAGGACAATATCTTGTGTTTTCTGACGCCGGAGGCGCCGGCCATATCAGAGCTGAAGCGGCTGGCCATCGACCACATATCCAGCATCACCAACGGCCAGATGGAATCCTTTGTAGGGTATCAGAATACAAAATGGAATAACCATTATGTGGGCACCTATCTCCAAGCCGCAGGCATCATGCGGGCACTGTATGAATCAGGCGTCCGGTATAATATGGATTCCTTCTCTTTAAGCGGCAGCAATCAGCACATCCTTTTTCCGGAGGAGGTGCTGGAACAGAAAAGCGGTTTGTGCATCGAGACATCCCTGGTTGTGGCAAGCGCCCTCCAGAGTGCGGGTATGCATGTATTTCTGATCTTCCCGCCGGGCCACGCCCAGGTGGCTGTGGAAGTCTGGAACGGAAGCGGGGATGACGCTACCGGCACAGGAAACTATTTCCTCATTGAGACGACGGCCCTCTCCGAGGATTCCAACAACCAGAGCGTTTTCGAGGAAAACGCAAACGCGCTGTTAGATTACAAAAATGCAGGGACCGGTCCCATCACCTACTACAACCACGACAGCTGGCGCAAGTACCTTACAGACGACACATACGTCATCGACTGCGGCGATTCAGGTACTTTGGGTCTGACGCCTTTTGCCAATTAAATATGTGAAAGAAGCCAAAAGCCGGGAATCTGTCAGACAGGTCCCCGGCTTTGATTTCTCAGGATTTTCTCATCTATTCTTCAAACACGATCTCTCCGCTCTCCACGTCTCTGCTGTAGCGGGAGAAGAAATTCCAGATATAATCGGCTTCCCCTTTGTAATTCCAGTGAGGCTGATCAAGGATGGCCGCCAGCTCCATGACCACGCCGTTCTCATTGGACAGCGTGCCTGTGTACATTTCCTTATCCCCCAGGGCCACTTTCTTCCAGTCGTCCAGCGCGATCCCATAGTAAGGATTGGCTTCCATGTCAGGCTCCTGACTTACCGCAAGTCCCAGCGTCTTCTGATATGCCTGAAGGGCAGAGAATATCCTTACGTTCTCGTCAGACTCCCACAATCCCTGCATACCGTTGGGGCTGCTTCCGTCCACGGGGATCATCTGGAAAAAGTCGTAGTCCCCGCACATATAGAGAAGTGGTGTTCCATGTCCCGTATAGCTTTCCAGTGCTTCCTTGATCTCGGCCGCGAAAGAATTCACGCCGGATACAGGGGCTGCCGCCGCAAATATGTCGCTGTGCTTGATCCCCATCATAAAGGAAAACGCACCGCCTGCGGACAAACCGCTGATGTACACTCTGGACGGGTCGATCTGAGGGTATTTTTCCATAAGGTCCCCCACAAGGGCCACTACTCCCTCCTCCCCAAGTCCGTCACAGCCTGTAAAATTAATATCCGAGGGCTGCCACTCCGGTGAAACCACTATAAATCCCTCTCTCGCCGCCGTCTCCGGCCAGCCTGTGGTATCTCCCTGCATATGGGGATCATTCTTGTTGCCGTGGCAGCTTACCACAAGAGGCACGGACTTCTCCTCCATAGCCAGAACTGTCTCCGGCACATACTCAAACCAGCTGTATGCCCCTTCCATGCCGCTTACCTTCTCATCCTTGCAAGTAATATACCGGATCCCCAGGGCATCAAAATCCGGGATCTCATTGAGCTCATAGGGGGTGTTGTGGTCCATGATGTTGCTGGAGTAAAATTCCGTAGTCCAGTCATAAATCCGATAATTTTTGGACAGCACCTTGTTCCACGCGTTGTCAAATGCCGTTCCCAGATCACTTTCCGCACCGGTCTCCACCACGGCCAGATTTACGCCCTCATTGGCCTTTGTATAATACTCAGCCGCCGTCTGGTCATCTCCTGACAAATATACGGGAACCGGAACAAAATAGTCCAATCCCTCTTCCATCTCTCCTCCGTACACAAACATACCGGATACAAAATAGCATTTCTGAGATACATAATTGTTCACAAAGGTACCGCCGTCCTGGATCCCCACCACTTTTACGTTCTTAGCGGCCCCCTGGCTGTTGACCAGCTCCAGAAAAGCGTCAAGATCCTTTTCGCCGTACTCACTGCCGTCCAGTGGGTTGACTACAAAGATACTTCCTGCCCACTTCTGCACTCTCTCGGCCATACCCAGATCGCTTACCAGCTCATTGGCCCCTTTCTCGTCCACATTGCCTGCAAAGATATAGAATGCCGGGGACATAATATCCACACGGTTGCTGTCAAATCCGTCTGCCTTGGCACTGTAGGAAAAATACTCCAGATTCCCTTCCTTGGTCTCCATCTGAGCCGCCTTCATAAATTCCACCGTTTCCCCGGTGCCGGACTCCTGCTTTGCTTCTGTCTCTGCCGCTGTAGTCTCTTTGTTTTCTGCTGCTCCTGTCTCCGCCGCCGAAGCCGCTGCTGTGGTCTCTGCTGCGGTAACAGCTGCCGCCGTTGTCTCCGCCGCAGCCGCAGCTGTCCCGCTGCCCTCCCCTGAACCGGCGCCTGCATCTGTACTGCATCCGGTCAGTGCCAAAGTTCCTGCCAGCAGAAGACCTGCCGTCCTTTTCCACTTCATCTTCTCATTTTTTCTCATAATCAGCTGCCTCCTCCTCTTTGTTTCATACTTACTTTTGGTTCCTTATACAGCCATTATAGAGAACAGAAGAGCCAACTTCCACTACGTTTCTTACCGTTTTAATACGGTAAATAATTTCTCAGAATACCATGCCCCAGCCCCTGCTGAAGAACATCACCAGCACCAGGGCCGGAAGCATATTGATCAGAGGCATATCCTTGATCTTTGCCACTCTCAGGCCAGCCGCTATGGTCATGATCCCGCCGCAGGCCACAAAATCGTTGAGCAGCTCCGGCGTAGTCAGAGGGACGATCAATCTGGCGAACCAGAAGAGGATCATAAAAACGGCGAGCTGGGGAAGGGCCACCAGGCTTACCGCCGCCCCCATGGTTCCGGCAAAAAGGACGGCAGTAAAAAAATCCATAATGGATTTTGACAGAAGGATGGAAGAGTCCCCGGACATGCCCTCCATCAGCGCCCCATAGATGCCAAACCCTCCGGCACAGAAGATGGCCACAATCGTTACATACTCATTCATATCGATCCTGTCTGTGGCAAGAGGCAGTCTGTCCAGAGCAGCTTTCAGCCCGCTTTTTACCCGCCTTTCCAGCTGAAGACTCTGCCCTATGAGGGTACCCACGATCAGCGCCAATATCACCGGCGGCATGGTGCTGCCTTTGATAAGGGACATGATTCCGTTGCCTATGGCTGCCATTCCAAACACCGTAGTAATCACATCTTTTGTCTCATCATTAATGTATTTTCCGCACACGGTTCCCACAAGGCCTCCGGCAAACACGGCCCCGCATCCGCATAAGATTCCTATCGGCATGAATCTATTCCTCCGCATACTGATAATGAAAACCTTCTTCTCTGACAATCCGTTCCATCACTTCTTTTTTCGCCCTTACTGTAACCGAGATCCCATTCACTCCGTCTTTCCTCCACTCCACAAAAATCTTTCCTTTCGGCGTCAGTCCTTCTCCCCTTGCCCAATCCAGATATCCCTGCACCGGGCACACTCTGATCTTTTCAAATCCGGGCGCCGCCGGGCGGATCCCCAGAGTCACTGCCGGAAGTTCATAGAGAGCCAGGGCTCCCCAGGCATGACATTCGCTTCTGGGCTCATCGTCAGATTCCGCCACCGTAGTCATATGATTGTTTACCATCTGACGCCAGACGTTCCAGCACTCCTTTGTCTCCTCGTACAGTCCCGTCATCTCCAGAGCCCGGAAGAGGTACAGCGCCATGGATACGGTGCACTGGGCGTACCGTTCCCGGTGACGCAGAGTCTCCAGAAGATTCCTTCGCCCCGTCTCCCTGTCGAGAACGCCTGACAGCACTCCGAACACCTGACAATGCTGGCTGTATTCCGCAAATCCCGGTCCGTCCATGACCCATCCGTTTTCATCTACACAGAACCTTCTCACACTCTCCCGGAGCTTTTCTGCCGTCTCCCGGTACTCTCCGGCCTGTTCTTCTCTGCCCAGGAAGGAAGCAAGAGCCGCCCCTTTCTCCAGTCCCATGAGATAGAGAAGACTTTCCATGGTAACAGCCCCTTTCCCCGCGGCATTGGGAACCCCCACCTTCCACTGAGGCGCCCAGTCTATAAAGGACCAGAATCTGGCCTGACGGTAGAACCCTCCGGTCTTTCCCACGTATCCTTCCTCTGTACGGCTCCTCTCAAAGAACGCCAGAACCTGCTCCACTCCTGGCATATGATAACGGACCAGATCCCGATCCCCAAAATACATCATATGGTCATAAACCATCCACACATAGAAAATGGCAAACCCGGGGATCACATTGGGCCGCGTGTTGGGGTAAGCGCTGCACAGAAGGCCGTCATATCTCTGGGCCCGTTTAAAGTCATCCATACATTTCCTTGCCAGACGGTCATCCATGGAGGCCGCGTAGGTAAACAGAATCTGGGCTCTGGAATCCATCACATACTGAAGCTGCTCATAAAAAGGACAGTCCATATAAGTCTCATGCATACACCGCCTTAAGGTTCTGGCGCTGATATCCCACACGGCCTCAAGAGACTCATCCGATGTCTTTACGCCTGCCCTGATGTCAAGGGGATATCCGGTCTCCTCATAATAAAAGTCTCTGATGGTCAGTCCTTCCTGTCCCGTGGTGATCCAAAGCCGGACAAACCGGAATGTGCGAAACCAGAAAGGCTCATATTCCTCCGGTTTTTCTTCCGTTCCGTCCCCTGCCGGACAGTACACATCCTCATATCCCGTCAAAACGCCGGATTTTGCATCCATCCGGTCGGTTTTTACAGGCCTGCCGCTCTTTCCCACGCTGTCCCTCTGGACATAAGCTTCCGACTGCAAAATCCGGATCCTGGCTCCGGTTCCGCCCTCCAGAACCAGATGGAGATATCCCGTCATCTCCTCTCCCGCGTGAAGCTCCACGATCTCTTCTTTTTCCGGCCCGATCTCCACTCTGCCGGCGCCCAGGATCATCTGCTGCCACTGTTCCTTTGAAGTCTCCGACTTTCTCACAGCCATGATCTCCTGAAATCTTCCCTTACTTCTTCTCATATAAGGAATGGGCCTGGAATTTAAATTTCCCGGGCTCACCGCATCCCGGATCAGCCCTCTCTCATAAGGACAGGCTCTCTCCCAGCCGCTGTCGTCAAATCCAGGCTCCTTCCATGTCCTGACCTCCCTTTTCTCCGTCACATCCTCATAAAAATGAAGGGGCGCAAACCCGGGGGCCTCCCGGACAAAAGAGGTTCTTTCATCGATGATACATTTCCACTCCCGGTCCGCCGATATGTCCAGGCTTGTCCCTCCCTCTTCCACAATACTTCCTTCAAGGAACAGTCCCGGAAAATAAGTCCCCACCATACTCTGGTTTCCCCTGGAAGGGTGCATGGGAAAGCGGAGCACGGCTGCTGCCAGCACATTATTTCCCTCTCTCAGATACGGCTTTATGGACACCTGGTCATAAAACCAGATCTGTCCGTCCCCTTTGCAGGGACCTGCCTCCGCCAACACCCCGTTGACATACAGCTTATATCTGGAATCCGCCGAAATCTTTACGTCCGCCGTATCCACAGCCCTGTCGATCTCGATCTCCCTGCGAAACAGCACCTGCGTGGGAACTTCATCCTCCTTCGCCCCCCAGCTCCCGCTCCAAATCCACTTTGAATCCTGCGCCATATGGTTCTCCTTTCTCTTCTATAGCATTTGTGGCAACCGCACCCCATGAAGATACGATTGCCACCAGATCTTACTGCCCAAACACACAGGCCTTATATAATTCCACCAGTTCCGCTCCCAGCACCCGGAAAGTCTCCGCACACATCATCTGATCTTCCGCATGGACCAGAATCAGATTCAGCTCTCCGCCTCCATTTTCCAGCAAATTTTCGCACCCCGAGGCCAGAAAATCCGAATGGAGTTCATGAGCCTTTCCGAAACACTGATCTCCCTCGTCCATCAGTGTCCGGGCTTTCTCAAAATCAGACTGTTTTGCCGCTCTTACTGCCTCCAGATATCTGGATCTGGCAAGACCTGCCCTGCTGATCATCTCCATCACTCTGGTTACATTTTCCTCAGCCATATTTCTTTACTCCTGCCCGCCCTGCTCCATGGCTGCCAGCTTCTTATCTGCCTTCTTGATAAAGGGCATCCAGATCAGGGTAGCCACGATCAGCTGTACTAACTGCAAAGCCGCGCCCCAGATACTGTTGGTTACCAGCGCTCCGCTGACCAAAAGCGGAGTGGTCCACGGAAGCTGTACCAGGCCTGTGGCCACGGGCACCAGCTTCACCGCAAATGCTATGTAAGCAATGACGGCCGAGATGGCATTGGAAAACAAAAACGGAATGATCAGGTCAAAATTCAGCATCATGGGGAATCCGAACAGGGCCGGTTCTCCTACGCCGAAGATATAGGGAACTGCCGCGATCCTGGAGATCTCTTTATACTGACGGCTCCTTGCCACGATCAGAGCCGCGATCACGCCTCCCACAACACCTACGGAGGCAAAATGAGAATAAAAACTGCTGCTGATAATATTGGTAGGCAGTTCACCCAGCATAGACAGGTTCCGGTTCTGATCTTCCAGTACCTGGAACACAGGAGTCATAACGCCGGAAACGATGGAGCCGCCGTGAAGGCCGAAGAACCACAGAAGCTGCTCAAAGAATTTGGCTCCTGCCACGCCGAAGATGGAGCCGCCGATCAAAAACAGAGGCATGCCCAGAGTCTTGTTGATCAGCTGCACTGCGCTCATTCCCAGGGCATCCATGATCAGACGGACAACCCAGAACACGAAGATGGCGCAGAAAGACGGGATCAACGACTCAAACGGCGCCGACACTGCCGGCGGAACCGCCTCCGGCATCTTGATCTTAATGCCCTTGCTGTCAATAAACTGATAGATCTTTGCCGTAAACAGACCTGTCAGGATAGCACAGAACATGGCCTCGGCGCTTACGGTATTTAAGGCAATGGCCTTGCCGGAATCTGTCATCAGCATAGGAGTGAGGATCAGATAGTTTACGAGAGAAGTGACGGTTACCTGAATCTCGTTGATCTTCATCTTCTCCGCCATGGAATGAGCCATGGTCAGAACTACCAGCAGGCCTCCGATTGCAAGGCTTGAGGCGTGTACATACATGAGTTTTCCCTGCCATACTGATGCCTCACAGTGGAGGATCGATGAAACCAGATTGTTAAATCCCTCGATGGGAAAACAGGCCAAAATCAAAAAGATGGACGCGATAAATGTAAAGGGCACATAGGCCAGCATGGCGTCACGAATGGCAGTCACATAGATGTTCGCGCTCATGGCAGAAGCAAACTGCCCTAGTGTCTTGTCTGCATTATATATAGCTAAATTAACTTGCCTCTATGGGACCAAATTTAGGATAGAGTGACACCAACTTAGTCCTGGCATTTTCAGTTGTGAATTGCCATTGGATACAGGCTGTAT